>NZ_JACVBK010000019.1:0-3077 GCF_014852325.1 Pseudomonas sp. PDM01 | reverse complement strand
CACTTTCACTGGTGTTTATTCAGGCTAAGGTAAAATTTGTGAGTTTAATCGCGAATTTTCGGCGAATGTCGTCTTCACAGTATAACCAGATTGCTTGGGGTTATATGGTCAAGTGAAGAAGCGCATACGGTGGATGCCTTGGCAGTCAGAGGCGATGAAAGACGTGGTAGCCTGCGAAAAGCTTCGGGGAGTCGGCAAACAGACTTTGATCCGGAGATGTCTGAATGGGGGAACCCACCTAACATAAGTTAGGTATCTTAAGCTGAATACATAGGCTTAAGAAGCGAACCAGGGGAACTGAAACATCTAAGTACCCTGAGGAAAAGAAATCAACCGAGATTCCCTTAGTAGTGGCGAGCGAACGGGGACTAGCCCTTAAGTGGCTTTGAGATTAGCGGAACGCTCTGGAAAGTGCGGCCATAGTGGGTGATAGCCCTGTACGCGAAAATCTCTTAGTCATGAAATCGAGTAGGACGGAGCACGAGAAACTTTGTCTGAATATGGGGGGACCATCCTCCAAGGCTAAATACTACTGACTGACCGATAGTGAACTAGTACCGTGAGGGAAAGGCGAAAAGAACCCCGGAGAGGGGAGTGAAATAGATCCTGAAACCGTATGCGTACAAGCAGTGGGAGCCCACTTTGTTGGGTGACTGCGTACCTTTTGTATAATGGGTCAGCGACTTATTTTCAGTGGCGAGCTTAACCGAATAGGGGAGGCGTAGCGAAAGCGAGTCTTAATAGGGCGTCTAGTCGCTGGGAATAGACCCGAAACCGGGCGATCTATCCATGGGCAGGTTGAAGGTTGGGTAACACTAACTGGAGGACCGAACCGACTACCGTTGAAAAGTTAGCGGATGACCTGTGGATCGGAGTGAAAGGCTAATCAAGCTCGGAGATAGCTGGTTCTCCTCGAAAGCTATTTAGGTAGCGCCTCATGTATCACTGTAGGGGGTAGAGCACTGTTTCGGCTAGGGGGTCATCCCGACTTACCAAACCGATGCAAACTCCGAATACCTACAAGTGCCGAGCATGGGAGACACACGGCGGGTGCTAACGTCCGTCGTGAAAAGGGAAACAACCCAGACCGTCAGCTAAGGTCCCAAAGTTATGGTTAAGTGGGAAACGATGTGGGAAGGCTTAGACAGCTAGGAGGTTGGCTTAGAAGCAGCCACCCTTTAAAGAAAGCGTAATAGCTCACTAGTCGAGTCGGCCTGCGCGGAAGATGTAACGGGGCTCAAACCATACACCGAAGCTACGGGTATCACTTAGGTGATGCGGTAGAGGAGCGTTCTGTAAGCCTGTGAAGGTGAGTTGAGAAGCTTGCTGGAGGTATCAGAAGTGCGAATGCTGACATGAGTAACGACAATGGGTGTGAAAAACACCCACGCCGAAAGACCAAGGTTTCCTGCGCAACGTTAATCGACGCAGGGTTAGTCGGTCCCTAAGGCGAGGCTGAAAAGCGTAGTCGATGGAAAACAGGTTAATATTCCTGTACTTCTGGTTATTGCGATGGAGGGACGGAGAAGGCTAGGCCAGCTTGGCGTTGGTTGTCCAAGTTTAAGGTGGTAGGCTGGAATCTTAGGTAAATCCGGGATTCTAAGGCCGAGAGCTGATGACGAGTGTTCTTTTAGAACACGAAGTGGTTGATGCCATGCTTCCAAGAAAAGCTTCTAAGCTTCAGGTAACCAGGAACCGTACCCCAAACCGACACAGGTGGTTGGGTAGAGAATACCAAGGCGCTTGAGAGAACTCGGGTGAAGGAACTAGGCAAAATGGCACCGTAACTTCGGGAGAAGGTGCGCCGGTGAGGGTGAAGGACTTGCTCCGTAAGCTCATGCCGGTCGAAGATACCAGGCCGCTGCGACTGTTTATTAAAAACACAGCACTCTGCAAACACGAAAGTGGACGTATAGGGTGTGACGCCTGCCCGGTGCCGGAAGGTTAATTGATGGGGTTAGCTAACGCGAAGCTCTTGATCGAAGCCCCGGTAAACGGCGGCCGTAACTATAACGGTCCTAAGGTAGCGAAATTCCTTGTCGGGTAAGTTCCGACCTGCACGAATGGCGTAACGATGGCGGCGCTGTCTCCACCCGAGACTCAGTGAAATTGAAATCGCTGTGAAGATGCAGTGTATCCGCGGCTAGACGGAAAGACCCCGTGAACCTTTACTATAGCTTTGCACTGGACTTTGAATTTGCTTGTGTAGGATAGGTGGGAGGCTTTGAAGCGTGGACGCCAGTTCGCGTGGAGCCATCCTTGAAATACCACCCTGGCAACTTTGAGGTTCTAACTCAGGTCCGTTATCCGGATCGAGGACAGTGTATGGTGGGTAGTTTGACTGGGGCGGTCTCCTCCTAAAGAGTAACGGAGGAGTACGAAGGTGCGCTCAGACCGGTCGGAAATCGGTCGTAGAGTATAAAGGCAAAAGCGCGCTTGACTGCGAGACAGACACGTCGAGCAGGTACGAAAGTAGGTCTTAGTGATCCGGTGGTTCTGTATGGAAGGGCCATCGCTCAACGGATAAAAGGTACTCCGGGGATAACAGGCTGATACCGCCCAAGAGTTCATATCGACGGCGGTGTTTGGCACCTCGATGTCGGCTCATCACATCCTGGGGCTGAAGCCGGTCCCAAGGGTATGGCTGTTCGCCATTTAAAGTGGTACGCGAGCTGGGTTTAGAACGTCGTGAGACAGTTCGGTCCCTATCTGCCGTGGACGTTTGAGATTTGAGAGGGGCTGCTCCTAGTACGAGAGGACCGGAGTGGACGAACCTCTGGTGTTCCGGTTGTCACGCCAGTGGCATTGCCGGGTAGCTATGTTCGGAATAGATAACCGCTGAAAGCATCTAAGCGGGAAACTAGCCTCAAGATGAGATCTCACTGGGACCTTGAGTCCCCTGAAGGGCCGTCGAAGACTACGACGTTGATAGGTTGGGTGTGTAAGCGCTGTGAGGCGTTGAGCTAACCAATACTAATTGCCCGTGAGGCTTGACCATATAACACCCAAGCAATTTGACTACTCGAAAGAGCATCAGATTGCGGTGTGTGAAGACGCAATGAACCGAAAGTTCGAGA
>NZ_JACVBK010000018.1:0-14410 GCF_014852325.1 Pseudomonas sp. PDM01 | reverse complement strand
GGCGATCCAGGCACCGCGGTGTATCAGGAAGACCGCGTCGCCTGGATCGCCAGCAAGCCGGCTCCTACAAAAACGGTGTTTATCCGGTAATCATCGGGGGCATGGTGCCCAGGAGGGAGACTGCCGCCACAGCGCCAATGCCCAGCAGCCACTCCATAATCACGCTGGTTTTGAGCGTCGCCATGCGCTGCTCGCAATCCTTGATCCGCTGCCGATTGAACAGCGCCAACCCCAGCATCGCACTCACCAGCAGCACCTTGATCAGCAGAATCAAGGCAAACCCGGACAGCAACGGGGTCGGCCAGAACTGCCCGGTCAACACCCGCACATTGATCAGCCCGGTGATCACCAGTCCTGCCACCAGCGCATAACCGACGCCGCTGAAGCGTTGCAGTATTTCGCGGACAGCATGGCCAGCCGGTTGCCGCAGGATCATCACCAGCAGCAACAACCCACCGAGCCAGGCCCCGACGCAGGTCAGGTGAATGATTTGATTGAGGATCAGCAACTGGCCGCTGAGGCCATCGAGCATCGCGCCGTGACCGACCGGCGCCAACGTCGCCAGCAGCAGGCCGCCGAGGACCAGGCGCAAGGGCAGGCTGGTGTGAAGCGGTGTCAGCAGCACAACCATCAGCAAGCCATTGAGCAGCAGATGCCAGCGCCAGACCTGGCCGAAAAACGTATTGCCCAGCACCAGGCGCAAGGTCGACGGATCGAACGCTGCCTCCCACGCGCCGGCCATGCTGACGGTGATCAGCAGCAGCCAGGCGATGCCGCTGACCAATGCGACCGAGGCGAGCCAGCGGCTGACTCGCGCCAGCGTTTTGTCCAGCAACGCCTCATGACCCAACAGCAGCGGCCTGAATACCCAGACCCCGAACAGCATCAGCACCACGGTGAAATGCAGGAAGCGGCACAGCACCATCGCGCTCGTCATGAATTACTGGCCAACCTTGAAGCTGTAGGCGCCTTCGCTTTTGTGGGTATCGACCGACACCGCATGCCATTCGACTTTGTAGGCGCCCGCCGCCAGTGGCGCAGCCGGGGTCACGACCAGGGTCTTTTTATCGCTGCCTTCGGTGGCCAGGCTTTTCACCTCAACGTTGGCGCCGTCCTTGCTGATCGTGACTTTGGTGAATGCCGCTTCGACACCTTCGGAGAACACCAGGCGCAATTCCGACGGTGCACTGACGGTGCTGTCGGCAGCCGGCGTCTGGCTTTTCAGATGAGCATGGGCAAACACCGACGAAGCGGCGAGCAGCGAGCCGAGCAGGGCGGCAGCGGTCAGGGTTTTCTTGAAAAGCATCGTGGATACCTCAGAGGCAGGTTCGAAGAAGGGCGACAGTTTAACTGCGAGCGCGAGCGGGCGGGTGTACGAAGTTTCGTTTTCCGCTGTCGCCGCGATGTAGGGCGGATGCTAGTCTTGAGCAACGCTGTTGTCAGGGAGCCCTCATGGGCAATCACAAGATCGAGATTCGCCGCAGTAACGTCGAAAAAATTCTGCTCGGGGCCGAAAAGGTCTTCGCCGAAAAAGGTTTCGGCGGCACCGCCATGGCCGACATCGCCGCCGAAGTGCAACTGCCGCGCTCCAATCTGCATTACTACTTCAGCACCAAGACCGAGCTCTACAGCGCCGTGCTGTTCGATTTACTTGAAGTGTGGAAGCAGGATGCGCTGTGCTTCGAGATGTTCGATGACCCACGCGTGGTGCTCAGCAGTTACATCCGCGCCAAGATGAACCACTCACGCAGCCGGCCTTACGGCTCGAAAGTCTGGGCCAACGAAATCATCCACGGCGCGCCGACGCTGGGTGAGAAACTCGACGCCAGCCTGTACGACTGGGCCAAGATGAAAGAAGCGAAAATTCGCCAGTGGGTGGACGACAAACGCATCCTGCCGGTGGAGCCTTCCAGCCTGCTGTACATGATCTGGGCGTCGACTCAGCATTACGCCGACTTTGATCATCAGGTGAATATTCTGAACGATCACCAGCCGCTGTCGGACATGCAGTTCGAGCGGGCGGTGCAGACGGTGACGAGCGTGATATTGCGGGGGATCGGGTTGGAGCCCTGATATCTCGGGTGTTGCTGATGGCCTCTTCGCGGGCAAGCCTCGCTCCTACAGGTACCGCGCTGTACCTGTAGGAGCGAGGCTTGCCCGCGAAGGCGTCAGACCAGACAGCGCATCATTTAAACGGCGACATGGTACGGATTCCTCGGATCATGATTCCAATCCAGAAACGGCTTGCCGTTCTCCATCGGCACCATCTCGATGCAGTCCTGCACCGGGCAAGTGATCTGGCACAAATTGCAGCCCACACACTCCTCATCGATCACTTCATATTTGTGCGTCCCATCCGCCTGCCTGAGGCTGGCCACCGCCTGGTGCGAGGTGTCTTCGCAAGCGATATGGCAGCGACCGCAACCGATACACGCCTCCTGGTCAATTTTCGCGATCACCTGATAGTTGATGTCCAGGTACTTCCAGTCCGTGGTATTGCCCACCGCGCGCCCGGAAAATTCCGACACGCTGGCATAGCCCTGACTGTCCATCCAGCGTGACAAACCGTCCTTCATGTCCTCGACAATCCGGAAACCATGCAGCATCGCCGCCGTGCACACCTGTACCGAGCCGCTGCCCAGCGCGATGAATTCCGCCGCGTCGCGCCAGTTGCCGATGCCGCCAATACCGGAGATCGGCAAGCCTTGAGTCTGCGGGTCGCGTGCAATTTCGGCGACCATGTTCAACGCAATCGGCTTCACCGCCGAGCCGCAATAACCGCCGTGAGTGCTTTGGCTGCCGACGATGGGGTTGGCGACCATGCGTTCCAGGTTAACGCTGGTGATCGAGTTGATCGTGTTGATCAGCGACACCGCATCGGCGCCACCGCGATGGGCCGCGCGGGCGGCGACGCGGATGTCGGTGATGTTCGGCGTGAGCTTGACGATTACCGGCAGCGAGCAATACGTCTTGCACCAGCGGGTGACCTGCTCGACATACTCCGGCACCTGACCGACGGCCGCGCCCATGCCCCGTTCCGGCATGCCGTGAGGGCAGCCGAAGTTCAGCTCGATGCCGTCGGCGCCGGTGGCTTCCACCAGCGGCAGGATGTGTTTCCAGGATTCTTCGACGCAGGGCACCATCAGCGACACGATCAAGGCGCGGTCCGGCCAATCCTTTTTCACCTGGGTGATTTCCCGCAGGTTGATCTCCAGCGAGCGGTCGGTGATCAGCTCGATGTTATTGAAGCCCAGCACTTCACGGTTGGCGCCGAAATGCGCCGAGTAGCGCGACGACACGTTGACCGCCGCCGGGTCTTCACCCAGGGTTTTCCAGACCACGCCACCCCAGCCGGCCTCAAAGGCGCGGACCACGTTGTAGGCCTTGTCAGTCGGCGGCGCAGAGGCCAGCCAGAATGGGTTGGGGGATTTGATGCCGGCGAAGACAATCGAAAGATCGGCCATTTACGCAGCCTCCACGTTAAGCATCAATTGAGCGTTGATCGCCTCGGCAGCCAGCTTGCCGTGCTGCACGGCTTGCACGGTGAGGTCCTGATCGAGGCTGGTGCAGTCGCCGCCGGCATACACGCCGGGGATGCTGGTGCGCAGCTGTTCATCGACGGCAATCCGATCGCCCTGACGCTTGAGTTCACGGGCCAGCGGGTCGCTGAGGGCGCTTGAGTCAAAGGCCTGGCCGATGGCTTTGAAGATCGCATCGGCGACCAGTTCGAAGGTTTCGCCAGTGGTTTGCAGGCGACCTTCTACCAACTGTGTGCGGGCGAAGCGCATGCCGCGCACGTGGCCTTGAGCATCGAGCAACACTTCTTCGGGTTGCGCCCACGTCAGCAAGCGCACCTGATTGGCTTTGGCGATGTCTTGTTCGTGGTGGGTGGCGCCCATGTCCTCGACACCGCGGCGGTACACCAGATTCACGTCATGCGCGCCGAGGCGGGCCATTTGCACGGCCATGTCGATGGCGGTGTTGCCGGCGCCGAGGACGATGCAGTGATCGGCCAAAGGCAGTTGTGTCAGGTCATCGGCCTGGCGTAACTCGCGGATGTACTCGGTGGCGGCGAGCAGGCCGGGTGCGTCCTCGTGATTCAGTCCAAGCTGTTTGCTGGCATTGAGACCGAGGCCGAGGAATACCGCGTCGAATTGTTGATGCAGGTCGCTCAAGGTCAGGTTTTCACCGAGCTTTTGCCCGTGACGGATTTCGATGCCACCGATCTGCAACAGGAAATCCAGCTCCTTCTGTGCGTAATCGTCCACCAATTTGTACTTGGCGATTCCGTACTCGTTGAGGCCGCCAGCCTTTTCCCGTGCTTCGAAAATCACCACGTCATGCCCGTGCATGGCGCTGCGATGAGCGCAGGACAAACCGGCCGGACCGGCCCCTACTACCGCGATGCGTTTGCCGGTTGCGGCGGCGCGCGGGAAGGGGTGTTCGCTAAAGTTCGCGTTGTCCACGGCGTAACGTTGCAAGAGGCCGATCAAGACGGGCGCGCATTCATGGTCGTTGTTGCGCACACACGCTTGCTGGCAGAGGATTTCGGTCGGACAGACCCGGGCGCAACTGCCGCCGAGGATGTTCGCCGAGAGGATTTTCTGCGCCGCGCCTTGCACGTTGTCCTGATGGATATTGCGGATGAACGAGGGAATGTCGATGTCGCTCGGACAGGCATTCACGCACGGCGCGTCGTAGCAATACAGGCAGCGCGAGGCTTCCAGGTGCGCCTGGCGATCGTTGAGTGGCGGCGCCAGATCAGTGAAGTGGCCGGCGAGGGCGGCCGCATTCTCAACGGGATGCGGGAGGTGGGTCAGGGTCTTGATCACGGTGTTGGCCTCACGGTTATTTGAGGTAACTGCCTCTGATGGGCATTGGTTTTTTTTGTTGTCTGGGCGGGCCTCTTCGCGGGCAAGCCTCGCTCCTACGGTGGATCGCATTTCAAACTGTAGGAGCGAGGCTTGCCCGCGAAGGCCGAAGGCCTCGATCTCAGCGTTTCACAGCAACCGGCTGATTCAACTCCGCCCGCTTGCTCAGCAAATCAAACACCGCCGGATACGCCGGCCGTTCGACATAGCGCCCGGCTCCACGCTCGGCGCGCAAATCACCGTCCGCCCAGACCACCCGGCCCTGGCTGATCGTGTGGCTCGGCACACCGCGCACGGTCTTGCCTTCGAAGATGTTGAAGTCGACCTGCTGGTGATGAGTCTTCGCCGAAATCGTGCGCGTGCCCTCGGGATCCCACAGCACCAGATCCGCATCGGCACCCACGCGAATCGCACCTTTACGCGGGTAGAGGTTGAAGATCTTCGCGGTGTTGGTGGAGGTGAGCGCCACAAAGTGCTGCATCGAAAAACGCCCGGTGTTCACTCCTTCATCCCACAACACGGCCATGCGGTCTTCGATACCGGCGGTGCCATTCGGGATCTTGCTGAAGTCGTCACGGCCTGCGGCTTTTTGCTCGGCGCAGAAACAGCAGTGGTCGGTGGCGGTGGTGTGCAGGTTGCCGGACTGCAAGCCATGCCAAAGCGCTTCCTGATGGCCGCGAGGACGGAAGGGCGGGCTCATCACATAACCGGCGGCGGTCTGCCAGTCCGGATGCTGGTAGACGCTGTCATCCAGCAGCAAATGCCCGGCCAGCACTTCACCGTAGACTTGCTGGCCCTTGCTGCGGGCGTAGGTGATTTCGTCGAGGGCCTCCTTGGTCGACACGTGAACCAGGTACAGCGGCGTGCCCAGGGTTTCGGCGATACGAATCGCCCGGCTCGCCGCTTCACCTTCGACTTGCGAAGGGCGCGACAGCGGATGCGCTTCAGGGCCGGTAATGCCTTGGGCCATCAACTTGCGTTGCAGGTGATAAACCAGTTCGCCGTTTTCCGCATGCACGGTCGGCACGGCGCCCAATTCCAGGCAGCGCTCGAAACTCGCTACGAGGGTGTCATCGGCCGCCATGATCGCGTTCTTGTAGGCCATGAAATGCTTGAAACTGTTGACCCCGTGATGGCTGACCAGCTCGGCCATTTCCTCACGGACCTGCTCGCTCCACCAGGTGATCGCCACGTGGAAGCCATAGTCCGACGCTGATTTTTCCGCCCAGCCGCGCCACTGATGAAACGCTTCCATCAACGACTGTTGCGGGTTGGGAATCACGAAGTCGATGATCGACGTGGTGCCACCGGCAAGTCCCGCCGCCGTGCCACTGAAAAAGTCTTCACTGGCCACGGTGCCCATGAAGGGCAGTTGCATGTGCGTGTGTGGGTCGATGCCGCCGGGCATCAGGTATTGGCCGCTGCCGTCGAGCACTTCGGCACCCGCCGGAACATCAAGATTGTCACCGATGGCTTTGATCACGCCGTCGGCGCAATAGACGTCGGCGCGATAACTTTCATCATGGGTAATAACGGTGGCGCCACGGATCAACAGAGACATTCCGAGTTCCTCGCAGGCAATGACTGACTGGTGTCAGTTCTAACTGTTTTATAGGCAGCTGGCGTCAACGGTCGTATTCCTGTCAACGCTGTCAGGATTAGAAGCTAGTATGAGTTCAAGGATTGAGCAAGAATATTTTTTATAAGCATATAACCGTTTTAAGTTTTTGATAAATAATAACTAAATCGATTAATCACCAAAATGGTGAGGCCTCTCACCATTTTGACGCACTTGACAGGTTCCAAAAATAGACGAGATTTCTTATGTGAAATCAGCCGCTTGAGAATGGTCTATGGTTGATGCGCAACTTTGAAAAAAAGATCGACGCACCAGATTGAGTCCTGACGGTTCGGACAACTTGCCTGGCCTTTAGCCTGAGAGAACAGACACGTCGCCGAGTACTCACTGGAGATAGATATAAAACTGATCAACATCAGTTAGTTGCAAAGTTTTTATGGAACTGCCCGATGCGCATTCGGAGTGCCCGGCACGTTTATTGATGCCGCCAGCCCCCGATGAGCAAAAAATAATTCAAAGAACAGTGGAGCGGCCATGCAACAGATCAGATCGCAAGTGACCGAACGCGACGGCTTGTTCGAGCTCGAAGCCGGCAGCGATGTCCTCGACAGTCCCCGATACAACCACGACATGGCACCGACCAAGGTGCGCGAACGAACCTGGAACAAATGGCACATCACCGCGCTGTGGGTCGGCATGGCGATCTGCGTGCCGACCTACACCCTCGGCGGTGTGCTGACCGCCTATTTCGGCCTGACGGTGGGCGAGGCGCTGGTGGCAATTCTGCTCGCCAACATCATCGTGTTGATCCCGCTGACCCTGAATGCGTTTCCCGGCACTAAATACGGCATTCCGTTCCCGGTATTGCTGCGTTCGTCCTTCGGCATCCTCGGTTCCAATATTCCCTGCCTGATCCGTGCGCTGGTGGCGTGTGGCTGGTTCGGCATCCAGACGATGTTCGGCGGGTTGGCGATTCACCTGTTTCTGGGCTCGGTGTTTGAGGGCTGGAAGTCCCTCGGTGGCACCGGTGAAGTCATCGGTTTCATGGTCTTCTGGGCGCTGAACCTGTGGGTGGTGATTCGCGGCGCCGACTCGATCAAATGGCTTGAAACGCTGTCCGCGCCGCTGCTGGTGCTGGTGGGTGTCGGTCTGCTGGTGTGGGCGATGCCGAACGTGTCGATGACCGAGTTGCTGGCGATCCCGGCCAAGCGTCCGGAAGGCGCCAGTGTGGTCAGCTATTTCGCCGCCGGGCTGACCGCGATGGTCGGATTCTGGGCGACGTTGTCGCTGAATATTCCCGACTTCAGCCGCTATGCGAAGAGCCAGAAAGACCAGATTGTCGGGCAGATCATCGGCTTGCCGCTGACCATGTTCCTGTTCGCTTCGCTGGGCGTGGTGATGACTGCCGCGTCGGTGAAACTGGTGGGCGTGACTGTCTCCGATCCCGTGACGTTGATCGGCCATATCCAGAGCCCGGTCTGGGTGGCGCTGGCCATGGCGTTGATCATCATTGCCACGCTGTCCACCAACACCGCGGCCAACATCGTGTCGCCGACCAACGACTTCCAGAACATCGCGCCGAAGGTGATCAACCGCACCAAAGCGGTGTTGCTGACCGGGCTGGTGGGGTTGTTGCTGATGGGCCATGAATTGCTGAAGAAGCTTGGGCTGATTGTCTCGGACCTGAGCCTGGAAACGGTCTATTCGAACTGGCTGCTGGGTTATTCGAGCCTGCTCGGGCCCATCGCCGGGATCATGGTGGTGGACTATTTCCTGATCAAGAAACAGCAACTGGACCTGGCCGGGTTGTATCGCGATGACGTGTACCCGGCGTGGAACTGGTATGGATTTATCGCGTTCGGCGTGCCGGTGGTGCTGACGTTGCTGTCGTTGGGCAGCGATGCGTTCAGCTGGTTTTACAGTTATGGCTGGTTCACTGGCTCGGCGCTGGGCGGGTTGATTTATTACGGGTTGTGCTCGGTGCGGCCAAGCCCGTCTATCGCGAAATCTCCGGTGTGAGGGATGGCCCTATCGCCGGCAAGCCGGCTCCTACAGTTGAAATGCGTCCCCCTGTAGGAGCCGGCTTGCCGGCGATGGCGGCCTCAAATACACCAAAGAATTGCCTGAAAAACCTATAACAACTGCCTGAGGAGATCACCATGAACGCGGCCGTAGACGTTCTGCAATCCACCCATCAGCACATCAACCGCGACCGCCTGTGGCAGTCGCTCATGGACCTGGCCCGGCTTGGCGCCACGGTCAAGGGCGGAGTGTGTCGCCTGGCCCTGACCGACCTCGATCGCCAGGCCCGGGACATTTTCGTCAGGTGGTGCGAGGAGGCTGGGTGCACCGTCAGCATCGACGCCGTCGGCAATATCTTCGCCCGTCGCCCCGGCCGCAACCCGAACCTGCCGCCGGTGATGACCGGCAGCCACATCGACACCCAACCCACCGGCGGCAAGTTCGACGGCTGCTTCGGCGTACTGGCCGGGGTCGAAGTGCTGCGCACCCTCAACGACCTGGGCGTGGAAACCGAAGCGCCGTTGGAAGTGGTGGTCTGGACCAACGAAGAAGGCTCGCGTTTTGCCCCGTGCATGATGGGCTCTGGCGTGTTTGCGGAAAAATTCACCCTCGAAGAAACCCTCGCCAAGGTCGACGCCGAAGGCATTACCGTCGGTGAAGCGCTGAACGCCATCGGCTATGCCGGGCCACGAAAAGTCAGCGGTCACGCGGTCGGCGCGTATTTCGAAGCTCACATCGAGCAAGGCCCGATCCTTGAGGACGAACACAAAACCATCGGTGTGGTGATGGGCGCCCTCGGGCAGAAATGGTTCGACCTGAAACTGCGCGGCGTCGAAGCCCACGCCGGCCCGACCCCGATGCACCTGCGCAAGGATGCACTGGTCGGCGCCGCCGTGATCGTCGGTGCGGTCAACCGCGCCGCCCTCGGCCATCAACCCCACGCGTGTGGCACCGTCGGTTGCCTGCAAGCCTATCCCGGCTCACGCAACGTCATCCCCGGTGAAGTGCGCATGACCCTGGACTTCCGTCACCTGGAACCGGCGAGGCTGGACTCGATGATCGCTGAAGTCCGCGAGGTGATCGAAACCACCTGTGAAGAACACGGCCTGACCTACGAACTGACCCCCACCGCCGACTTCCCGCCGCTGTACTTCGACAAGGGCTGCGTCGAAGCGGTACGCGGTGCGGCGCAAGGGCTCGGCTTGTCGCACATGGACATCGTCAGCGGAGCAGGGCACGACGCAATCTTCCTCGCGGAGCTCGGCCCGGCCGGGATGATCTTCGTCCCGTGCGAAGGCGGCATCAGCCACAACGAAATCGAAAACGCCGCGCCGGATGACCTGGCGGCGGGGTGTGCGGTGTTGTTGCGGGCGATGCTGGCGGCTTCGGCGGCGATTGCCGGGGGGCAGCTCGCGGCATAAACGTCAGAAATTCGCGTAAGCCCATGTAGGAGCGAAGCTTGCTCGCGAAGGCGCCCGTTCAATCGACAGTGATAGTGAAGTCGATGGCCCCTTCGCGAGCACGCTTCGCTCCTACGGATTCGGATGTTTGCCGCACGATCCCTACCCCTCGCGGTCGTAATCTTCACAGAGCGCCACACGTTGGCGCGGCCGCCATTGTGGAGATCCAATGAGCCAGGACGTCCTGACCACCGAAACCAATCGCCGCCAGTTGCAGCAGATCATCGCCGGTTTGTCCGACGGGGTGATTCTGCTGGAGCTCGACCAGACCATTGTGTGGGCCAATGATGCTGCGCTGGCCATGCACGGCGTCAGCCGGATCAGCGAGTTGGGCGCGAACGCCAGGGAATATGCCCGGCGTTTCGCGTTGCGCTATCGCAATAACCACCCGGTGGCGACCGACAATTACCCGATCAACCGGGTTGCCCGGGGCGAGACCTTCAGCGATGTGTTGGTGGAGGTGACGCCGACCGCCGACGAGGAGCGCACCTGGGTCCACAACGTGCGCAGCATGGTCCTGGCCGACAGTGCCGGGGCGCCGGAGTCGCTGGTGTTGATCATGGACGATGTCACCGAGTGGGCCAGCGCCGAGCAGCGTTTTGAAAAGACCTTCAATGCCAACCCGGCCCCGGCGGTGATCTGCCGCCTCAGCGATTTGCGCTACATCAAGGTCAATTCGGGTTTTCTGGACATGACCGGGTATGCCCGCGATCAAGTCATCGGTGTTTCGACCTATGAACTGGACGTCCTTGAAGGCGCCGAAAAGAAAGACCTGGCGATCGAGCGTTTGCGCGAAAACACCACCATTCCCCAAATGCAGGCCGAGCTGAAGTTGGCCGATGGCAGCAGCAAACAGGTCATCGTCGCAGGCCAGCCGCTGGAGCTGAACGACGAAGACTGCATGCTGTTTTCTTTCGTCGACATGGAGCCACGGCACAAGGCTGAAGTTGCCCTGCGCCAGAGCGAGGAACGTTTCGCCAAGGCCTTTCGATTGACCCCGGTGCCCACCCTCGTGTGCGGTGCTGGCGATCAGGTGGTGATCGACGTCAACGAAGCCTTCCTTGATACGCTCGCGTACCCCATCGAAGACGTATTGGGCAAGACCCTCGCGGAGATCGATTTCATCCACGATCAAGGCGACCGCACTCGGCTGTTTGCGGCGCTGGAGAAAACCGGCCGCCTTGATCGCATCGATGTGCGTATCCGAAAAAAAGACGCTCAACTGATCGATTGCGCGATTTGCGCCGACACCGTGAACATTCAGGACAACCCTTGTTATCTGCTGGTGTTGATGGACATTACCGAGCGCAAACGTACCGAGTTGGAGTTGGTGGCGGCCATCGAAGAAGTGATGCAAGACGCGTCCTGGTTCAGCCGTACGCTGATCGAAAAACTCGCCAATGTGAAGAGCGCCAATTCGCCGAAATTGCCCAGTGTGTCGTTTACCGACCTGACGGCCCGGGAGCGCGATGTGCTTGGCCTGATCTGCGAAGGCCTGGCCGACAAGGAAATCGCCGCGCGCCTGAAACTGGCCCCCAATACGGTGCGCAATCACGTATCGACGGTTTACTCCAAACTCGATGTGCACAGTCGCAGCGAGGCGATTGTCTGGGCACGCGAGCGGGGATTGTTTTCCGGTGAGTGGCGATCCAAAGGGCAGCGGTAAGGTGCAAATGCACTAGTTGAGGCAGTGCAAATGGATGTTCTGATCGGGCTCGGCGGTTTTTAGGCTGTAAGGGTGAGATACGAGTCTTCGCGTCCCCCTCGATACAGGAAAAGGAACCGTCACATGGTCACGTTCAGAGCGCACAGGTTTATGCGCCGTCGCCAAGGTGAATCGCAATGATTTCCCTGGCGCAATTACGTCTGCAACTGGAACGCAGTTTTTCGCCGCTGTCCTGTGAGTGCACGCTTACGGGGGATCATTCGCTCACAGTGAAGCTCTATCATCCGGTTTCCGGGCAGGTGGATCTGGTGGTCAGTGGGTTGAGCTTGACAACGCTCGGAGCGCCGGACGCTGTGCAGGCGCTGATCGAAGAACTGCGTTATGAGCTTGAAAGCAATAGTCTGGGTCGACCGAATGCGATCCTGTAGGGGATTATCAAAAGTGAAGGGGGCTATAGCATTTTGTTCTAGTTGAACTGTCATGTTTGACAGTAGCTCTCTTGCCCGATCTTTCTGATAGTGGGCCGTGTCTTTTTAACACGGCGTTATCAGAGGGGTTTCATAATGGAAATCGAAACGAGCCGAAAGTTTTCAGAGCCTGACTCGTGGGAGGGCTCAAAGATATTTGTAGATGGGGTCGAGCATCTGCCGGGTTCGCCGATTGCGCTGAAGGCGCCTGATTCACATGTTTTGAAGATCGTTTCGAACTTGTTGGACGGTAAACAAATCAGGCTGGAGGTGGTCGACGTCGAACTGGCCAATATCGATATAGCCCCGAAGGGTTGGGTGACAGTGAGCGGCGGCATCGCAGAGTTTACAATCACTCCACAATCCATTATCGGAAAAGCCACGTTGATATTGTTCGCGATGGACTTTACTGAGGTTTTGACGTTTCCATGTATTGTCACGCCTCCTCCTCATCCTTGGTATTCGGTTTCTTCAATTTACGTGGAGTCATCGTCTTGGAGCGGATTCGTACCACACGCAGGGCTTGTACCCGGTGTAAAGGCTGGCAGTAGTTTTAAAATTACGTTGAAGCCGGCAGGGGATAGTTTGCTTGGCAAACAGGTGGAGATGAAAACGTTGGATTCATGGCTTCCACCTGTTGTGACGCCGACGGAACCTCAGGTGATGGTAAAAGACGGTATTACCTGGCGTGTTGTCTTCACAACGCCTGCGTTCGTAACGGCAAGGATTTTTTCCCCTGATGTTCCATCGTGGACCGGAATCACCTTCGTACCCTCCGGGTACAAAGTAGGAATAGCTTCTTCTGAAGAGTAGGGCTGCGCATCGGTATCAAGGGGGTTAATACACGCAGAGACTGGAACAACGATTGAGTCGGCATTCCAGGATTACTGCATGGCGTGACCTATCTAATGGTCGTAGGCATTTGCATTGGCGGATTGGGCAAGAAACATCGATGCGGGGTGGCAGAAGCGGTCGAGTGGGCTATAAGCAATAAGTGGGTAAAACTCTGTGACCGGACCGTGAATAGGCGGAAATCCGTTTGTTTCACAGATATCTGACAATCAGTTGCCGCGGGCCTACCTATGAACATTCTTGGGAAATGCACGTTTGCGCCTTTGTCGCTTGCCTTTTGCATAACGATACTCAGCGGTTGCTCCAGTCCACCGCCGCCACCTCCTGCCGCCCCACCTCCGATACCTCAACGCACGTGTGACACGTCTGAAAAAACCGATGTGTTGGGTGACGCAAGGGCTGAAGGGCAGGTGACAAGGGAGACCACTTTGACTCGGTGCGTGACTCAATAGCTCCCTGTACCTGAGTTGTGGGTGAAAATTATCCCGGCTGAAAAGACGTAATTTTACATTTGGGTATGCAAGGCTTACCGCGATGGCGTTCTCGAGATTGCCATCGCCGGCAAGCCGGGCTCCTACAATTGACGGACTTTCTCAGGAAAGAAAACCGCCATCCACATTCAGCGAAACTCCCGTGGTGTAACTCGACGCATCACTCGCCAGATACAACACCGCCCCCGCCATTTCACTCGGATCCGCCACGCGCTTCAGCGGGATCTGCGCCAACGCAGTCTTCAAAATCGCATCATTCTTCACCAGCGCCGACGCAAACTTGGTGTCGGTCAGGCCCGGTAGCAGGGCGTTGCAGCGAATCCCGAACTGCGCACATTCCTTGGCGAACACCTTGGTCATGTTGATCACGGCTGCCTTGGTCACCGAGTAGATGCCCTGGAAAATCCCTGGCGAGATGCCGTTGATCGATGCCACGTTGATGATGCTGCCACCACCGTTGTCGCGCATCAGTTTGCCGGCTTCCACGGACATGAAGAAGTAGCCGCGGATGTTGACGTCGACGGTTTTCTGGAAGGCGCTGAGGTCGGTGTCCAGCACGTTGCAGAACTGTGGGTTGGTCGCGGCGTTGTTGACCAGGATGTCCAGGCGGCCGAACTGTTCGCGGATGCCGGCGAAGACCTGGCTGATTTGTTCCATTTCGCCGATGTGGCACGCGACGGCGGTGGCTTTGCCGCCGGCAGCGATGATGGCGTCGGCGACGTGCTGGCAGCCTTCGAGTTTACGGCTCGAGACGATGACGTGGGCGCCTTGCTGGGCCAGGAGTTTGGCGATGGCTTCACCGATACCGCGGCTGGCGCCGGAGACGAAAGCGATCTTGCCGTCGAGGTCGAACAACTGGGTCTTGGACATGGGAGTTCCTTGTTATAGGCCTGACATTTGTACTGTAGGAGCCAGCGATGCGGCGACCCGACTTGCCGGCGAAGAGCGATTACGCGGTATTACAGATACACCGCAGTGTCCAATTCGCCGGCAAGTCGGGTC
>NZ_JACVBK010000017.1:0-45244 GCF_014852325.1 Pseudomonas sp. PDM01 | reverse complement strand
CTAACCCGGCATCCATGCCGGGTTGCCCACTGCGCAGAACCTGCGCTCGGCCTCTCGAGGGGGCGCTCAGATCAAAAGCGGAAGGCGAGCTAACGCTCGGCCTGATGAGTGGTGGAAATCAAAAGCACACACGATTCCCTGTAGGAGCGAGGCTTGCCCGCGAAAAACGACCGGACAACGCGTTCATTCCGACAGTCCGCATTATCGTTGACGTCCATCGCCAGCAAGCTGGCTCCTACAATTTTGAATCGTGTGAACCCAATCCATTGTAGGAGCCGGCTTGCCGGCGAAAAGCGTCGGGGCAACGCGTTCATTCAGACAGCCCGCGTTATCGTTGACCTCCATCGCTGGCAAGCCAGCTCCTACAATTTTGAATCGTGTGAACCCAATCCATTGTAGGAGCCGGCTTGCTGGCGATAGCGGTGGGTCAGTCGACGTTTGTATTGGCTGGACGGACGCCATCGCCAGCAAGCCGGCTCCTACAGGGGGCGGTGTACATATCCGGAATGAGTGAACGCAGCAGAGAAGGACAACGCGGACATCCAAAGAGCCAGGTCGGCTTTCAGGCCGCCTCGGCGGCTGTGGCGGTAGTCGCCCCCTCGAGAGGCCGAGCGCAGGTTCTGCGCAGTGGGCAACCCGGCATGGATGCCGGGTTAGCCGCCCCCGGCCATGGATGGCCGATGGCGGCGGGCCCACGGAGCAGGACCGGAGCGAGGGGACCCTGAGCCTTGGCGAAGGGCCGAACGAAAGGGGCAAGAGCGCTTGGTTACTTGGGGCTTTTCCAAGTAACTCGCCGTAAGGGCGAAACCAATAGCAGCCGTTACCGCAGAAACGGATATGTACACATCATCCTCTTCTAAGCGGCGCCCTTTGCAAGGAAACCCTCGGGTATACTCCCGCGCTTTGTGATGCCCTGCTGGCGTCACGGCTGAAATGTGAAGCGTCATGCAATGCGCACTTACGATTTGTCAGTGCAGCCTGCGTGGTTCTGAACCAGCCTTGCAGGGATGTTTCGGTGATTTTTGGAGTTTTTATGCTCGAACAGGCTCAACGCGTCCTCAAGGACATCTTCGGCTACGACAGTTTCCGTGGCCGTCAGGGTGCAATCATTGAGCGCGTGGCCAGTGGCGGCGACGCCCTGGTGCTGATGCCTACCGGTGGCGGTAAATCCCTGTGCTTCCAGGTGCCGGCGCTGCTGCGCGAAGGGCTGGCGGTGGTGGTGTCGCCGCTGATCGCGCTGATGGACGACCAGGTCGCGACCCTCGAAGAATTGGGCGTCGCTGCCGCTGCGTTGAACTCCACGCTAAGCGCCGAGCAGCAGCGCGATCTCGCTGCGCGGATCAAGCGCGGTGAAGTGAAGATGCTCTACCTCGCGCCGGAACGTCTGGTCCAGCCACGCATGCTGGCCTTCCTGCAAAGCCTTGAAATTGCCCTGTTCGCCATCGACGAAGCCCACTGCGTGTCCCAATGGGGCCACGACTTCCGCCGCGAGTATCTGCAACTGGGCCAGTTGGCGGAGCTGTTTCCCAATGTTCCACGCATCGCCCTGACCGCGACGGCGGACAAGCGTACTCGCGAAGAAATCGTCGATCGTTTGCACCTGCAGGATGCCGAGCGCTTTCTTTCCAGTTTCGACCGCCCGAACATTTTTTACCGCATCGTGCCCAAGGAGCAGCCGCGCAAACAGTTGTTGGCGTTCCTCGCGGAGCGGCGCAGCGATGCTGGCATTGTCTACTGCCTGTCGCGCAAGAAAGTCGATGAAGTGGCGGTGTTCCTCAGCGAGCAGGGTTTCCCGGCGCTGCCGTACCACGCCGGCCTGCCCAACGAAACACGAGCGCTGCACCAGAAGCGCTTCCTCAACGAGGAAGGCCTGATCATGGTTGCCACCGTGGCGTTCGGCATGGGCATCGACAAACCCAACGTACGTTTTGTTGCTCACCTCGATTTGCCGAAATCCCTTGAGGCTTACTATCAGGAAACCGGTCGCGGCGGCCGTGACGGTCTGCCGGCGGATGCCTGGATGGCTTACGGCCTGCAAGACGTGGTGATGCTCAAGCAGATGTTGCAGAACTCCGAAGGTGACGAGCGCCACAAGCGTCTGGAGCATCACAAGCTTGATGCCATGCTCTCGCTCTGCGAAGAAACTCGCTGCCGTCGTCAAACCTTGCTGGCCTACTTCGACGAAGACATGCCCGAGCCCTGCGGTCACTGCGACAACTGCGTTGACGGCGTGCAGACCTGGGACGCTACCGAACCGGCCCGCCAGGCGCTCTCGGCGATTTATCGCACCGGCCAGCGTTACGGCGTTGGGCATCTGGTGGATGTGTTGCTGGGCAAGGACAACGAAAAGGTCCGCAGCTTTGGCCATCAACACCTGTCGGTATACGGTGTCGGCAAGGCGATGGGCGAGAGTGAGTGGCGCTCACTGTTTCGCCAATTGGTGGCTCGCGGTCTGGCCGACATCGATCTCGAAGGCTATGGCGGCCTGCGCCTGAGTGACACCTGCCGACCGCTGCTCAAGGGCGAAGTGACCCTGGAACTGCGTCGCGACCTCAAGCCGCAAACCACGGCGAAAAGCAGCAAGAGCCAGGCAAGCCAGCTGGTTCGCGGCGAAGAACGCGAACAGTGGGAAGCCTTGCGCGCCTTGCGCCGCAAGCTCGCCGAGGAGCATGGGGTGCCGCCGTACGTCATCTTCCCCGACTCGACCTTGCTGGAAATGCTCCGCAGCCAGCCGACCTCTCTATCGGAAATGGCCACGGTCAGCGGTGTCGGTGCGCGCAAACTGGAGCGTTACGGCGAGGCCTTCCTCGAAGTCCTCGGCGGTCAGGTCGAGGCACCAAAAGTGGTGGCCGACGTACGCCACGAATTGATAACGCTCGCGCGGGCCGGCATGACGCCGCTGCAAATCGCCGGTCAGCTGCAATGTTCGGAAAAGAATGTCTACACCATGCTCGCCGAGGCCATTGGCAAGCAGCAGTTGTCGCTGGAACAGGCGCTGGATCTGCCCGAAGACTTGATGGGGGAAGTGCAGGACGCGTTCCTCGACGGCGAGGGTGAGTTGCCGCCGGTGGCGGAGATTGCTGCGCTGTTCGCCGGTCGTGTGCCGGAAGGTGTTTTGTACTGCGTACGTGCCGCACTGCAATCGGAATTCGAGATCTGACGCTCAAATCCTGAAACGGTTGTATTGATGTAACGATTCAGTACAGAGCAAACCTTGCCTCAAGCCAAGGGTCATGCTTAGCTGACTAATAATTAGTTTTTCTCTATTTCAGTCTAACCATGAGTGTTTTATGCCGTTAACCGATCAACACCGCTTTGGCATGCAACTGGCCCAGATGTCGCGCGGCTGGCGTGCCGAACTGGACCGCCGTCTGGCCGGCCTGGGTTTGTCTCAGGCGCGCTGGCTGGTGCTGCTGCACCTCGCGCGTTTTGACGACGCCCCGACCCAACGTGAATTGGCGCAAAGCGTCGGCGTCGAAGGGCCCACCCTGGCACGACTGCTCGACAGCCTGGAAAGCCAGGGCCTGGTTCAGCGCCAGGCAGTACTGGAAGATCGCCGGGCGAAAAAAATCGTCCTCTGTGCACCGGCCCTTCCCCTGATCGAACAAATTGAAACCATTGCCACTCAACTGCGCCACGAGCTGTTCGACGGCGTCGATGAGGCGGATTTGAAGGTCTGCATGCGAGTCCACGGGCACATACTGGCCAACCTGGAAAAATCTTGAGGCATAAGCAAGCGTCGGCTTTTTGAGATACCCCGTTGGGCAGACTATAAAGAACTACCAGGCAATATCGTGTTCGTAACGGATGTGCGAACACGCACTGGTTGGTTCTGGTTATCTAAGGGATGCTCATGCTTGAGAGTTGGCACGTTGTATTGCGGTGTTGCGCCAGGCTGCTGCTGGCCGGTGGGTTTGTCAGCTACTCGGCATTGGCGCCTGCACTGGGCCTGGGTGAGATCACCCTGCATTCGGCGCTCAATCAACCGTTGCGTGCCGACATCGCCCTGGTGGATGCCGCCGGTCTGGAGGAGGGCGAGCTGTCGGTCAGCCTGGCGACGGCAGACGAGTTCAGCCGTGCCGGTGTCGAACGGCTTTTCTTTCTCAATGACCTGAAGTTCACACCGATCCTGCGGGGCAATCGCAGCCTGATCCGGGTGAGCTCTAACAAAGCGGTCAACGAACCCTTCCTGAATTTTCTTGTGCAACTGAACCAGCCGAACGGCCGTGTGCTGCGCGAGTACACCGTGCTGATCGATCCTCCGGGAACGCCGGGCATTACTCCGGTCACTGACGAACCCGCCGCCAGTTCACCGAACTCTCCATTCCCGAGCGTTACACCTGCCGTTGCGCCTCCACCCGTAGCGAAGAAAACCGCCCAGGCGAAGGTTGAGCCACCTGCCGCTGTACCGATGATTGATCCTGTCGCAGAACAGCTGGCTGCCAGCGTGCAGCAAAATCAGCAACTGCAAAAAACCGTCGATGAGTTGAATGCGAAGCTGCAGGCTCAAGACGAACAGATCGCCGGCCAAAAAAAACAGATCACCGAATTGCAAACCCGCCTGGCGGAGGTCCAGCAAGCTCCGCCGGCCACGCCGCAAGCAGTGGTGCCGGCCCCGGTCGTGGCACAAGAGCCCGAGGCGTTCAACTGGCCGCTGATTATCGGGTTGCTGGCGTTGCTGTTGCTGTTGATGGGGTTGATTGTTCGTCGGCAACGACAGCAGATTCAGGCATTGCCCGAAGATCTCCCGGTTTTACCGTCGCGGCATGAACCGGTGCTTGATCGAACCGTAGCGCCAACTGTGAGGGCCGCCCCTGTCCATCACGAAGAGACGCCATCTGGCGATGTGCTGGAGGGTGTGGGCATCTATCTGACGTATGGGCGTTTTTCCGAAGCGGCGGCATTGTTGCGAGAAGCCCTGGTCAAGGAACCACAGCGCACGGATCTGGCGGTGCAACTGCTGGAAGTCCTCGGTAAACAAGGGGATGTGCCAGCCTATGATGCGCAGGAGAGCAGCTTGCGAGACGCGGGGTTCGATTCCCGGCAACTTCAGGAAATCCGTGCCCGCTACCCGAAACTGAACAGCGCGGTGCCCGAGGCTGCGACCAGCGTTATCACGACACCGGTAAAATCCGAAGCAGCGCCGGGCGATGAGTTCCAGTTGAACCTGGAGGACCTGTCGATGGATTCGAGTTGGGACCTGGTCAGTCCATTCGAAAACCCTAAACCCTCGGACGAACCGCCCAAACCCGAAGAGCCGACCCTGGGCGAGCCCGAGCTGGAATGGATCGCCGAGCCGGACTCACAGTCTCTGGACGACGATTTTCTCAACGAATTCGCCGATGCAGGTCAGTCGCTTGAGCTTGTACCGCTGAGACCGGAACCGGTGGAACCGAGCAACGCAGGCAAACTGGAACAGGCTCAGACCTGCATCGATGACGGCGATCTGGACAGCGCCATCGAGCTGCTGAACGAGTTGCTCAAGGACGGTGATGAGCCACTCAAACAGACTGCGCGGACGTTGTTGGCCGGCATCCGCTGACGCTCTATCATGGCGGTGCCCCTTGGCTCAGGAGTTTCGCCTGTCATGACCGCGCATAAACCGGAAATCGTCATCACTTACTGCACGCAATGCCAATGGCTGTTGCGTGCGGCGTGGTTGGCGCAAGAACTGCTCAGTACCTTTGGCGACGATTTGGGCAAGGTGTCGCTGGTGCCTGGCACCGGTGGCGTGTTTCACATTTTCTGTAACGATGTGCAGATCTGGGAGCGCAAGGCTGACGGCGGTTTCCCTGAGGCCAAGGTACTCAAGCAGCGGGTCCGCGATCAGATTGATCCGGACCGCGACCTGGGCCACAACGACCGCACTCAGTGAGACGCGGCTTCGGCAGCGACCGCTTTCTTGCTTGAACCGCCGGAGAGCCTGCTGGACACGACAATCGCGACGATGATCAACGCGCCGCCGATCAGCATGCGCAGCGTCGGATTTTCATTGAACAGCAACCACGCCATGGTGATGCCGTACACCGGCTCCAGCGCAAATACCACGGCGGCGGTTCGTGCCTTGATCACCGCGAGGCTGGCGACGAACAGACTGTGAGCAACGCCGGTACAGAATATTCCCAGCAGGCCGATCCACAGCCAGTCAATGGTGCGTACTTCGCTCAGTTGCGGTGCCGCCACCGGCAGCAAACACAACGCGACCACTACGTTCTGGCACAGCGCAGCCTGTACCGGCGGAATTCTCCCGGAACTGGCGCGGTTGGTCAGCGACAGCAACGCGAACAGCAGGCCTGAACCTACCGCCCACAACAGGCCGGTGGTGGCGCCGCTGGCCAGATCGAAGTCTGGCGTGACCAACACCAGCCCGACACTCACCAGTACCACCAGCAGGATCTCGTTGGCGCGAATCCGCTCGCGGAAGATCAACCCTTCCAGGATCACGGTGAACGCCGGGAAACTGGCGAAACCGAGGGTCGCGATCGCCACGCCCGCCACCTTTACCGCAATGAAGAAACTCACCCAGTGTCCGGCCAGCAACAAACCGCTGAGCAGCAATCGGCGCCAGTCCACGGCGTCGAGTTTTTGCCAGCGGGTGTGGCTGGCGAACCGTGCGAAAAGGGCCAGGGCGAGTACGGCAAAGGCCGCGCGACCGAAGACAATAACGGCGGGGGAGGCGGCGGCGAGTTTGCCGAACACACCGGTCAGGCCAAACATCAATGCGCCGATATGCAGTGCGCCCAGGGCGGTACGGGGAGTCATTGCGATCCTTGATAAACATAACCAACAGAGGTGCAGTCTAGAGGGCTGTCGGTATGCCTGTCTGTCGTCAGGCTCGCATCATTTGTCGCCAGCCTCGCGCCGCAATTTGCCGGGTGAGACACCAAACTCCCGCAGCACCGCCGCTGAAAATGCACTTTGAGAGCTGTAGCCGACCCGACTCGCAATCTCGCCAACGGGCAATGCTGAATCGCGCAACATACTCACGGCCATGTGCAAGCGACGGCTGCGGATGTAGTCCATCGGCGTCTGCCCGCATTCAGCGACAAATCGCGCATGCAGCCGAGCACTGGACAGCCCGGCAATGCGCGCCAGATCGGCCACTTGCAACGGATAGGCCGCGTATTGATCGATGTGCGCATTCAATGCGGCGTACGGCAGACGCCGACCGCCCACCCCTTCGCTTTTGGCGTTGTTGAGGCTGGCCAGCAACAGTACCGCGCCTTGTTGCGCGATCAGCGGGTCGCTGACCTGACTGCCCGCCAGCCAACTGACCAATTGGCTTTGCCCGGCATCCAGCGGCAGGCGCCCGGCGTTGTCGAGCAAGCGGCGGCTGGCATCGGCGTGCTCGCCAAGGGACTGAACCACCCATTGATCGCTCGGCACATCCAGCACCAGGCAGCGGCTGCCATTGGCGCTGCCGCACGCATGATGGAAGCCGGACGGGACGACCACGAAACTCTGCTGAACCACCTGGCTGCCATGCCCGTCGACCTCGAAATCCAGCGCACCCGACAACCCGAACACCAGTTGCGCGTGGTCGTGGCTGTGGACGATCAGGTCGTGAGTGTATTGGCGCAGCGTGAGGATCGGTCTCATCGCAGGTCTCCCGATTAAGGCCGTCAGTCTACACCGAGGGCGTTCATGTGCGTTGTCACAGGACTGACTTGTCCCTGTCATGGGCAATTAACCCGACCGGCGCAAGCTTGCGCAAACAATCGCAGAGGGTTGCCCATGACCAGCGCCGAGCTCGCCAAACCCAGTCGTAAGCAACGTGTGCGGACCTTGTGGATTTCCGATGTGCATCTGGGCACCCGGGATTGCCAGGCCGAGCACTTGTCGCAGTTTCTCAAGGGCTACCACGCGGACAAGATCTACCTGGTCGGCGACATCATCGATGGCTGGAAGCTGCGCGGCGGCATGTACTGGCCTCAGGCGCACACCAACGTGATCCGTCGTTTGTTGACCATGAGCAAGCGCGGCACTGAGGTGATTTATGTCACCGGCAACCACGACGAATTCCTGCGCCGTTACTCGAAGCTGATTCTGGGCAACATCCAGTTGGTGGATGAAGCCGTGCACGTGACCGCCGACGGCCGTCATTTGCTGGTGATTCACGGCGACCAGTTTGACGTGATTACCCGCTATCACCGCTGGCTGGCGTTCCTCGGCGACTCGGCCTACGAATTCACCCTGACCCTCAACCGCTGGCTCAACCATTGGCGTGCCCGGTATGGCTACGGCTACTGGTCGCTGTCGGCGTACCTCAAGCACAAAGTGAAAACCGCGGTCAGCTTCATCAGCGACTTCGAAGAAGCCATCGCCCACGAATGCGTCAAACGCGAATTGCACGGCGTGGTGTGCGGGCACATTCACCATGCCGAGATTCGCAAGGTGGGCGAGGTGGATTACCTCAATTGCGGGGATTGGGTGGAGTCGTGTACGGCGCTGATCGAGCATTGGGATGGCTCGATCGAGTTGTACCGGTTGGCGGATGCCCAGGCGCGGGAGGCGGAGTTGAAGGCCATCAAAATCGCCGAACCCGCGTAGGCAGGTCAGACGCCTTCGCGGGCAAGCCTCGCTCCTACAGGGCCAGCGCAAGCCTGTAGGAGCGAGGCTTGCCCGCGAAGGGGCCAGGCCTGACACCGCCGATCTGTCAGGCCGGCGCGTGTTCTTGCATCGCCGCCCTGTAAATCGAGTTCTTCGGATGAGCAAACAACCGCTCCATCATCGGCTCGAAGAAGCTCAGCGGTAACGTTTCATACTCGGGATCAAACGCCGCCGCATCATACTTTGCGCAAAACTCGATGGTCGCCTGATACTGCGGATGCCCGCTGAATTGCTCGCGTAAATGCCGGTCCATCCCCAAGTGATGGAAAAAGTAGTACCCCTGGAAAATCCCGTGTTTCTCCACCATCCACACATTCTCGGCGCTGACAAATGGCTTGAGGATCGCCGCCGCGATGTCCGGGTGGTTGTAGGAGCCCAACGTGTCACCGATGTCGTGAAGCAGGGCGCACACCACGTACTCTTCGTCGCGGCCATCGCGCCAGGCGCGGCTGGCGGTTTGCAGGGAGTGGGTCAGGCGATCCACCGGGAACCCGCCAAAATCACCCTCCAGCAGTTTCAGGTGCGCCATGATCCGTTGTGGTAATTGCCTCGCGTAGGCACTGAAGTCGGCGGCGATGATCGCCCAGTCTTCCTGCGTGCCGTCCTGCATGTGGGTGAAGCGGGCATTGGCATTCATCGGCTAGTCTCTCTTTGCTTTTCTATAGCGGCTGCGCCTAGAACGGTACGCGGCCCAGAATCATGTCGCGAAACATCACAAAATCGCCGAGCAGGCTGTAAAACGGATGTTGAAAGGTTGCAGGACGATTCTTTTCAAAGAAGAAATGCCCGACCCAGGCGAAGCTGTAGCCCGCCAGCGGAACGGCCAGCAGCATCGACCAGGCACCTTTGCCGATGGTCAGCGCCAG
This sequence comes from Pseudomonas sp. PDM01, assembly GCF_014852325.1. Lineage (NCBI taxonomy): Bacteria > Pseudomonadati > Pseudomonadota > Gammaproteobacteria > Pseudomonadales > Pseudomonadaceae > Pseudomonas > Pseudomonas sp. PDM01. The sequence goes on along the minus strand of NZ_JACVBK010000017.1, from coordinate 35,768 downwards.
AATGCAAATAACCAGCGTCGTGCCAATAAAGTGCAATCGTCGGCAGGTACTGTTGCTGTGTTCGCGGAGGTAATACGGGTAAAACTCAGCGAAGCTGTTGAAACGTCTGATGTTTTCCACGACTGCGATCTCTGTGGTTATTGTTCTGACTGCAAGTTGTTCTGCGGGTAGCTTATTTGAGTCTAGAGTGATCATTGGCATCAGCCAGTGACAATGGGCGCCACTTTAGTATCCTTCGGAAATTGGCCGTAGCATGCGGCTCATCATGTAAGTAAACGCCATGAGCGAACGAACGACTTCTGCAAGCTGGGCGATGGGGATTGTCAAAGCACTGGAGATGGACGGCCTGGATTGCCGGGTTCTGTTCAAGCAGCTGGGGCTCGACTACGCGTCACTGGACGATCCGGATGCGCGCTTCCCGCAAGATTCCATGACACGTCTGTGGCAGCGCGCGGTCGAGCTGTCCGGTAACCCGGCGATTGGCCTGAACATGGGCAAGGTCGTGCGACCGGCGTCATTCCACGTGGCTGGGTACGCCTTGATGTCCAGTCAGACTCTGGCCGAAGGCTTTCAGCGCCTGGTGCGTTATCAGCGGATCATCGCCGAAAGTGCCGACCTGAGTTTCCGTCTGCTGGATGAGGGGTATGCCCTGATTCTGACGGTCCACGGCGACCATCTGCCGCCGACCCGACAAAGTGCCGAAGCCTCGCTGGCCTGCGCGCTGGCGCTGTGCGGCTGGCTGACCGGGCGCACCCTGCAACCGCGCAAGGTGTTGGTGCAGGGCGAACAGCCCGTCGATCTCGAACCGTATAAACAAGCCTTCCATGCGCCGCTGGTGTTCAACGCGCCTTATGACGCGCTGATTTTCGAGCGCGCCGACATGGAAGCACCGCTGCCAACCGCCAATGAGGCCATGGCGCTGCTGCATGACCGCTTTGCCGGGGAATACCTGGCGCGCTTTTCCGAAAGCCGCGTGACCCACAAGGCGCGTCAGGTGTTGTGCCGTTTACTGCCCCAGGGCGAGCCCAAGCGCGATACCGTGGCGCAGACGCTGCACTTGTCGCAACGCACGTTGCAGCGACGCTTGCAGGAAGAGGGCACGAGTTTTCAGACGCTGCTCGATGACACCCGGCGTGAACTGGCCGAGCAGTATCTGGCGCAACCGAGCATGACCCTGCTGGAAATTGCCTACCTGTTGGGGTTCGCCGATCCGAGCAATTTCTTCCGCGCCTTCCGACGCTGGTTCGATGCCACCCCCGGCGAGTACCGGGTGCGGCTGATGGATGCGCCGAACCAGGTCAGTGACGCCAGAACGCCGGAATACACAGAACAAATACCGTAATGATCTCCAGTCGGCCGAGCAGCATGCCGAACGACAGAATCCACTTGGCGGCATCCGGAAGGGTGGCGAAGTTGCCCGCCGGGCCAATGGTTTCGCCCAGTCCCGGGCCTACCCCGGAAACGGTGCTGGCGGCGCCAGTCAGCGCGGTCATCCAGTCGACGCCGAGCAGCGACAGCAGCAGGGCGATCACACAGATGGTAATGGTGAAGAAGAACGAAAAGGTCAGGATCGAACGCACGATCTCTTCATCGAGGCGATGGCCGTTGTACTTCTGTTTGATCACCGCGCGCGGGTGAATCAACTGGTTAAGGTTGGCCTTGAGCAGTATGTAGGCGACCTGGAAACGGAAAATCTTGATCCCGCCTGCAGTCGATCCCGAACAACCGCCGACAAAGCCCAGATAAAAGAACAGCATCAGCGAGAAATTGCCCCACAGGCTGTAGTCCCCGAGTGCGAAACCCGTGGTGGTCACCACCGACGTCACGTTCAGCGCCACATGCCGTAGCGCGTCCAGCCAATGCAACTGAGTGGTCCACCAGTACCAGGTGGTGAGCACCAGCCACGTCACCAGCAACATGCCGAGCAAACCTTGAACCTGTTCATCCTTGATCAGCGCCTTGCGGTTGCCACGCAACGTTGCCACGTACAGGGTGAACGGCAGGCTGCCGAGAATCATGATGACAATCGCCACCCAGTGCACCGCCGGTTGCGTCCATTTGGCCAGTGACTGGTCGGACGTGGAGAAACCGCCGGTGGAAATCGCCGACATCGCGTGGTTGATCGCATCGAACGGGCTCATCCCGGCCCACCAGAACGCCAGGCTGCCGAAAATGGTGATGCCGACGTAGGCTGCTACGATCAAACGCGCCACCATGTGCGAACGGGGCATGACTTTTTCGGAACGGTCCGACGACTCGGTCTGAAACAGCCGCATGCCACCGATACGCAGCAACGGCAGAATCGCGACGGCCATGCCGATAAAGCCGATGCCACCGATCCAGTGCAGCAACGAGCGCCACATCAGGATGCCGGGGGACATGTCATCGAGGTGATTGAGCACCGTTGAACCGGTGGCCGTAATCCCGGACATGCTTTCGAAGAATGAGTCGGTATAGCTGATGTGCTGGGTCAACAGGAATGGCAGCGCCGCAAAGATGCACACCACCAGCCAGCTGCTGACGGTCAGCAGGTACATGTCCCGCGGGCGCAAGTGCACGTGCTCGGGGCGGCCGGGGATCACCAGCGCCAGGCCGGCGACAAAGGTAATCATGCTGGCCCAGAGGAACGACGGCAGATCGCCGGTGCGATCGAAAATCAACAGGGTGGCCATGGGCACGACCATGGCGATCGCCAGCGTGATCAGGAAGAGGCCGATGATGAAACCAATGAGACGTAAGGTCGGCAACGCCATGAAGTCCGCTCGGGCTGAAAGTAGGAAGGGCGCCATTCTACCCGTGGGGCAGGGCATGTAAACCGGCATCCCCGTGGCACTTGCAGCTAGAATAGCCGGACATTTTTTTCAGGAGGTGGCCGATGCAGGCTCTCGACGCTTTGCTCAACCGTGTTTCCGTTCCACGACTGATCGACCCGGCCCCTACCGCCGAGCAGCGCGAAGTGCTGTTTAACGCCGCGATGCGTGCGCCGGATCACGGCCACTTGCAGCCTTGGCGCTTCCTGACAGTCGAAGGGGCAGCGCGCGAGCAGATGGGCGAGTTGCTGGCCGAAGCCGCGAAACTGCAGGACAGCGAAGCGTCCGAAGCGGTGCTGGACAAGGCCCGCAATGGTCCGCTGCGCGCACCGTTGGTGGTCGTGGTGATCGCGCGGTTGCAGGATCACGTCAAGTATCCGAAGTCCGAGCAGTTGCTGGCGGCCGGCTGTGCGGCGCACGGGGTTCTGCTGGCAGCCTATGCGCAAGGGATCGGCGCGGTCTGGCGCACCGGTGAGCTAGCATATTCGGCGCATGTGGCCAAAGGGTTGGGGTTGGCTGAAGGGGAAGAGGTGATTGCTTTCCTGTACCTGGGCACGCCGCTGAAAGAACCGCGCGTGGCGGAGAAAGTCGATCTGGCTGAATTCGTCAGCGCCTGGCCCGGCAAAGCCTGACACCACCAATCAAATGTGGGAGCGAGCCTGCTCGCGATAGCGGTGTGTCAGAAACACATTTGTTAACTGACACACCGCTATCGCGAGCAGGCTCGCTCCTACAGGGGGTTACGGTTGGACCAGGGCTCCGGGTACTAACGGTAATTCCAGACTGGCAATGAACCCGCCATCCGGATGATTGGCCAACACCAGACTCCCGCCATGCCGCTCCGCCGCCCGGCGTGCAATGGCCAATCCCAAACCATGCCCCGCTGCCGTCTGCCCCGGCGCCCGATAAAACGGCTCACCCAACTGGCTCAGATGCTCGGCGTCGACCCCCGGCCCATGGTCACGCACGCTCACCACAATCCGCTCACCCTGACGCACTGCCTGCATTTCAATCGATTGCCCCACCGGGTTGAAGCGCTGGGCGTTGCGCAGCAGGTTGTCCACGGCGCGCTCGATCATCGTCGGCCAGCCTTTGAGATTCAGTTGCGGTTCCGCGTCGAGGCGAACGTTTTGCTCCGGCGAACCCAGTTGCGCATCCTTTTGCAGCGAGTTGAGCAGCGCATTCAGATCAACGTCTTCTGCGCTGGCGTTGTCGGCATCGACCCGCGCCAGTACCAGGATCTCGCTGATCAGCGCTTCGAGGCGGTCGCACTCGCGGGTCAGGCGCGGCCAGAGTTTTTCCCGTTCTTCTGGGTTGGCCCGTTCGGCCAGTGCCAGCGCTATGCGCAACCGGGCAAGCGGTGAGCGCAATTCGTGGGACACATCGCGCAGCAATTGGCGCTGACTGCCGATCAGGCTTTGCAGCCGTGAGCCCATGCGGTTGAAATCGTTGGCGAGCACGCCGAACTCATCGCGACGGTTGGCCAGTTTCACCAGGCTGTTCTGCTGATAGGTGGTTTGCCCCAGATCATGTACCGCGCCGCGCAAGCGGCTTAGCGGGCGGGTGATGGACAGGGTCACGAACAGGCTGAACAGGGTCAGCACCACGAGCGCGATGCCCAGCGCACTCAGTGGCCAGAGCAGGCTTTCGCGGTGCCATGAGTCCAGCTCCGGGTGCGGAATACGATAAATCAGCAGGTAGGTGTCGCCGGTTTTTTCACTGGTGTACTCGGCGGTCAGACGCCGCCACGGCAGGCGTCGGTCATCGTTGTTCTGCCGTGCTTCGAAGGCGGCGGCGCGGCGCGGAAAGGTACCGCGAACGAGCGGGTCACCGCTTTCGTTGAGCACCTGAACGTCGATGTGATACTGGCGTTTGCGCTGTTCGAGAATGTCCTGGGCGGCTTCTTCGCCCTGGGCTTCGTAGGTTTGCGTCCATTCTTCGGGCAGGGTATTGAGGCCCGGGTGGCGACTGAGAATCCACGCGTCCTGGTTGAGCATGTGCCCGAGCAGAATGGACAACCCAGCCACCAGAGCGATGGCCAGCCAGAAGCTGGCCAGGATACGCCAGAACAATGAGCGCACAGAAAATCCTCAAGCTGACTGAATTCCATGTGGGAGCGAGCCTGCTCGCGATGGCGGTGTGTCAGTCAAAGTAACTTGGTCTGATACACCGCCATCGCGAGCAGGCTCGCTCCCACATTGAACAGGGTGGTATCAGACCCAACGGTGTTCAGCCGTTGGGTCCGGGGTCAGCGCATTATTGCGCTTTTTGCGGTTGTTGCGCTTTCCAGGCCTTGAACTCGGCCCATTCGGCGCGGCGCTCAGCCTGTTTTTTCTGGATCTCGTCGAATTGCTTCTGTTGATCCGGTTTCAGCAGGGCGCGCACATCGGCCTCGGCTTTCTTGTGGTTGGCGGCCATTTCATCTTTCATGGCTTTCTGGTCCGCCGGCGAGAGTTTTTCCAGGTACTTGTCGACCACTTGCTTACGCTCGTGCATCTGCTCGCCCATGATCTTGCGGATCTGCTCGCGCTGTTCGCGGCTCAGGTCCAGTTGGCTGTACGGGCCTTTGCCGTGCATGCCGTGCATCTGACCGCCGTGGCGCGAGCCGTCCATCGAACCGCCCATCGGGCCGGCGCCTTCAGGCATGGCCATGGCAACGGTTGGCAGGGCGGCAGCGAACATCAGAGCGATAAGAGTCTTGCGCATGGTGAATCTCCTTGTCTCGTTCCCGGTACGTTCCGGATGAGTACAGATTACGCAGATCAAGGTCAGCGGCGGTCAGCGGAGCGTAAAGCTTGGGTAAAGACGGTTTGGCATCCACCTGACAAACCCCGGCGCCGTATTGACCTGACACCACACCGACCTTGTAGGAGCCGGCTTGCTGGCGATGGCGGTGGATCAGGCGGAGACTCTGCTGACTGACACTCCGCCATCGTCGGAACGCCGCCCGCAGCAAGCCGGCTCCTACAGGGGGCTGTATTTACCTGACACAACACCGAACCTGTAGGAGCCGGCTTGCCGGCGATGCAGACGACGCGGTCATCGCTGGGGATCAGAGGCTGTAGTAATAGCCACGGCTGCGCAGGGCGACGATGCGCGGGCGGCCGTCGGGGTGGGGACCGATCTTTTTGCGCAGGTTGCTGACGTGCATGTCCAGGCTGCGGTCGTACAGGGTGAGCTTGCGACCGAGGGCGATCTGCGCCAGTTCCTGTTTGTCCAGCGGCTCGCCCGGCTGCTTGAGCAAGGCTTCGAGCAAGCGGCTTTCGGAGACGGTGAGGGTGAATTCCTGTTCATCGATGCTGACCACGCCGCGCACCGGGCTGAAACACAGATCGCCCAGTTCAAGCTGGCTGGACACCGCCGCCGGATGACTGCGGCGCAAGACGGCGCGCAGGCGGGCGGTCAGTTCCCGTGGGTCGCACGGTTTGGCCAGGTAATCGTCAGCGCCGAGTTCCAGGCCCAGGATGCGGTCCAGAGGTTCGCCGCGGGCCGAGAGCATCAGCACCGGCAATTCCGGATGGTCGCTGCGCAATTGCTTGAGCAGTTCCAGGCCGCTGCCGTCCGGCAGCATCACATCCAGCACCACCGCCGCCGGGGACGTTTCAGCCAGCGCGCGACGAGCACTCTGGCCGTCGTGGCAAGCCCGGACATGAAAGCCTTCCTGGCTCAGCCAACTGACCAGAAGCTCACACAGCTCCTGATCGTCATCAATTAATAACAGCTCGCTCATGACTCACTCAATTTAGCCATTGTCGACGTTTTCGACTTGCACCACTGGCGAAGATACCGCAGAGCAGGGCCAATAGCGCAACTCCTGCGCCGATCACGAACCATTGCTGCTGGTCTGTCAAAAAGCGCGGCAGCGGACTGCTGGCCTGGGCTTCCTTGAGTTGCAGCTTCAGACGCTGATTCTCCTGGCGCAACCGGCTCAGCTGAGGGCTTTCGCGTTCGGCATCTGCACTTTGCAGTTGTTTGCTCAGTTCTTCTCGTTGCTGTTCGCTCACCTTCAAGCGTTGCTGCAACTCGCTGATCTGGCTCCCGGCGCTCAAGGACAGAGGCGTCGAACTACCACCGGCGGCACTTTCTTCACCGTGGGCGGGCGCCACGATCGACAACGTGACCAACATCAGACACAACGGACCTTTGCGCATCGGAGCTCCTGAATCCAATCGATTATTGGGCAGGTTGTCGGCAGGCAAGCGAGAATAATGAGCGATTGAGAGCGCGATGAACCGGGAAGGTTCATCGCACGGGGGGATTTTACGGGAGGACTTGCTTGAACGGCTTGACCAAAACGTTGGCGTAGACGCCTGCAGCGATGTACGGGTCGGCGTCGGCCCAGGCCTGGGCGGCGCTCAGGGAATCGAATTCGGCGACGATCAGGCTGCCGGTGAAACCCGCAGCGCCCGGGTCATTGCTGTCGACTGCCGGGTGTGGGCCGGCCAATACGATACGACCTTCACCTTTGAGCACTTGCAGGCGCTCAAGGTGTGCAGGCCGTGCGGCCAGGCGGGCTTCCAGGGAATTGGCGACGTCTGTGGCAATGATTGCGTAAAGCATGTCAGTCCTCGGTTTTTGGCGTGGTGGTATCGGCGTCGTGCAAGTGGCGGGACAGGTAAATACCCTGGGCGACCAGGAACAACAGCGTCATGCCCAGGCTGCCGAAGACTTTGAAGTCGACCCAGTATTCCTGAAACGTGAACGCGACAAACAGGTTGGCGGCACCGCAGAACAGGAAAAATGCGATCCAGGCGATGTTCAGGCGAGTCCAGACCTGGTCCGGCAGGGTCAGTGCGTGGCCCATGATGCGCTTGATCAGCAGCTGGTCACCGATGAAGTGGCTGCCGATGAATGCCAGGGCAAACAGCCAGTTGACCACCGGGGCTTTCCATTTCAGGAAGGTCTCGCTGTGGAACGCCAGTGTCAGGCTACCGAAGACCAGGCACGCGATGAGCGTCAGCCATTGGCTTTTTTCCAGCTTGCGCTGCTTGATGAAGAGCGTGCCATACACCACCAGGGAGCTGATGATCAGCATTGCCGTGGCGCTGTAAATACCGCCTACAGTCACTGGATGACCGGCGATGTCGACGACCCGTGGATCGATTTTGAATACGATGAAAAACAGCAGGAGCGGGATGAAATCGATGAATTGTTTCACAGTGGCAGCCAGAAGCAGGATGTGGCGGCATAATAACAAACATATGGGCGCGCGATAGCGCCGGCTGATTTGAGGTTACACATCCCTGTGAATGTTGATTTGCACTGCCATAGCACGGCCTCCGATGGCGCCCTGGCGCCTGCGGTTCTGGTTGCGCGTGCGTTCGAGAAAGGCGTGCGAGTCCTGGCCTTGACCGATCACGACACCCTTGAAGGCCTCGATGAGGCCCGTAGCGCCGCAACGGCGCTGGGGATGCAACTGGTCAACGGCGTCGAGTTGTCCTGCACCTGGGGCGGCGCGACCATTCATGTGCTGGGCTACGGATTTGATGTCAATGCCGCGCCGTTGGTCGATGCCATCGCCAAGTTGCACGATGGCCGTTGGCTACGTTCCGAAGAAATAAGCCGCAAACTGGCGTTGAAGGGCATGCCGGGTGCGCTGGAAGGCGCCCGGGCGATTCAACAGGAACTGGGCGACAGCGGCAACGCGCCGGCCCGCCCACACTTCGCTGACTGGATGGTGCGTGAAGGTTTCGTCAAGGATCGCGCCGAAGCGTTCCGCAAATGGCTGGGCGCCGGCAAGCTGGGGGACGTCAAGCAACACTGGCCGACCCTGGAAGAAACCGTCGAAACCCTGCGCGCCGCCAAAGCCTGGGTGAGCCTGGCGCATCCCTGGCACTACGATTTCACTCGCAGCAAGCGTCGCCGCCTGATTTCTGACTATATTCAAGCTGGGGGCCACGCTATCGAAGTGGTCAATGGCCATCAGCCCGCCGAGCAAGTGGGCAGCCTGGCGATTCTCGCCCGCGAGTTCGGTCTGCTGGTCAGCGCTGGCAGTGATTTTCATGGCCCTGGAGGCTGGTCCGAGATCGGTGAATACCGCCCGCTCCCGGAGGATCTGCCACCACTGTGGTGTCGATTCAAACATGACCCAATTATTGCCGCCGTCTGAACAGGTAGAGAATGTGAGTCAATTTTTCCAGATACATCCGGAAAACCCGCAAGCGCGCCTGATCAAACAGGCTGTCGAGATCATCCGCAACGGCGGGGTGGTGATTTATCCCACAGACTCTTCCTACGCCATTGGTTGCCAGATCGGCGACAAGAATGCCGTGGAGCGCGTGCGCCGGTTGCGTCAACTGGACGAGAAGCACAACTTCGCGCTGATTTGCTGCGACCTGTCGCAACTCGGGCTGTTCGCCAAGATCGACACCGGCACCTTCCGCGTGCTAAAGGCGCACCTGCCGGGGCCTTACACCTTCATTCTCAACGCCACCCGTGAAGTCCCGCGGCTGTTGTTGCACCCGAAAAAGCGCACCATCGGCCTGCGTGTGCCAAGCCATCCGATTGCCCTGGCGCTGCTGGAAGAACTCGGCGAACCGCTGATGAGCGTGACGCTGATCATGCCGGGCGACACCGACCCGCTGAGCGATCCTTACGAAATGCGCCAATTGCTCGAGCATCAAGTGGACCTGATCATCGACGGCGGTTTCGGCGGGATCAAGGCATCCACGGTGATCAACCTCGCCGATGGCGAGCCGGAAGTGATCCGCGTCGGTTGCGGCGACCCGACGCCGTTCATGGCCGAGGCGTAAATGTCTGCAGTAGAACCCGTTATCGACAGTCAGGCCGGCGCCCAGCAAGAACTGCCTTTCGCCATGGTCTATGGCCAGGCGGTGCTGGAAATGCCGCTGGACCTGTACATTCCGCCGGATGCGCTCGAGGTTTTTCTCGAAGCCTTCGAAGGCCCCCTCGACCTGCTGCTGTACCTGATCCGCAAACAGAACATCAACATCCTCGACATCCCGGTGGCGGAAATCACCCGTCAGTACATGGGTTACGTCGAGTTGATGCAGTCGGTGCGCCTGGAGCTGGCCGCCGAGTACCTGGTGATGGCCGCGATGCTGGCCGAAATCAAATCGCGGATGCTGTTGCCGCGCGCCGAAACCATCGAAGACGAAGAAGACGACCCGCGCGCCGAACTGATCCGTCGCTTGCAGGAATACGAACGCTTCAAGGCAGCCGCCGAAGGCATCGATGGCCTGAGCCGCGTCGGTCGTGATGTGGTGGTGCCCAAGCTGGATGCCCCGGAAGCACGGGCGCGCAAGCTGTTGCCGGATGTGAGTCTGTCCGAGTTGTTGATGTCCATGGCCGAGGTGCTGCGCCGTGGCGACATGTTCGAAAGCCACCAGGTCAGCCGCGAGGCGCTGTCCACGCGCGAGCGCATGAGCGACGTGCTGGAGCGGCTCAAGGGTGGCGGTTTCGTGCCCTTTGTCGAGCTGTTCACCGCTGAAGAAGGGCGCCTGGGGGTGGTGGTGACCTTTATGGCGATCCTCGAACTGGTCAAGGAATCCTTGGTCGAGCTGGTGCAGAATGAGCCGTTCGCGGCGATCCACGTGCGAGCCCGAGCCGAATAACGAGTTGAATCATGAACCTGACTGAACCCCGCGAGCTGGCGCCACTGCTTGAAGCCTTTCTGTTGGCCTCGGGAAAACCGCAATCGCTTGAACGCCTGTTCGAACTCTTTGAGGAGGGCGAGCGGCCGGAACCGCCGGTCTTCAAGAAAGCCTTGGCGATTCTGGCCAAGTCCTGCGATGGCCGAGCGTTCGAGCTGAAGGAAGTCGCCTCCGGCTATCGCCTGCAGATCCGCGAAAAATTCTCGCCATGGGTCGGGCGTTTGTGGGAAGAGCGCCCGCAGCGGTATTCCCGCGCCATGCTCGAAACCATGGCCCTGATTGCCTATCGCCAGCCGATCACCCGGGGCGAGATCGAAGACGTGCGGGGCGTGGCGGTCAACAGTCACATCGTCAAGACGTTGCTGGAACGGGAGTGGATTCGCATCGTCGGTTATCGCGACGTGCCCGGTAAACCGGCGATGTTTGCGACGACGAAGGCGTTTCTCGATCATTTCAACCTGAAGAATCTTGACGATCTGCCGCCGCTCGCGGAACTGCGCGAGCTGGAGCCTGACCCGGTGCTCGACTTCGACGATGCGCCCGTGCCAGCCGGTTTGCAGGAACTGGCGGACGCCAGCGCCGAGCCGGAAGAGCCGAAGGAAGAAACCAGCTTCCATACGTTGTTGCTGGAGCTGGACACCATGGAGGAGGGGCTCAAGACCGACTTCGATGACATTTTGCGTGATGGCGAGATGAGCGTGACCGAAGAGGTTTTGGCGCAGCCGGAAGCGGTCATTGAGGCTGAACTTCAAGTCGAACCAGAAGCCACCGTCGAAGAAGAACGGGAAGATGATGTGCTCGGTGTGGCTGAGGCGCGCGAAAAGCTCCTGGCCGCCGTCGCCGCGCTCGAACAGACGAAACCCGAGCCCGAACCCGAGTTGTCCGATGAGGAAGCCGAAGCCCGGGCCCTCGCCGAAGCCATCGAAGCCGAACGCCGCGAGTTCGAAGACTGACCTCCGACCTCACAGACGATGAAATCCCTGTAGGAGCCGGCTTGCCGGCGATAGCGGTGGGTCAGTCGACACATTTAGTGCCTGACAGGACGCCATCGCCGGCAAGCCGGCTCCTACAGGGTTTGTGTTGGCTGGAGGGTTTGATGAGTTCAACCCAAGATCAGCGTCTGATCAAGCTCGATACCACCGGTCGGCGGAAATCCAGGTAACTGGCCATTCATCAGCTAGTCTCTGATGCGCAAACGCCGACATGAGCGTATGATTCGCGACCCTTCGGCGATCCCTTCGCCCGAGTACAAGCTTTCAACTCTTCAGGACGCTCAATTCAGAGCCGCCTGAACAGACCACACCGGGAGGTGCCCAGATGAGTATCAACGACCAGAAAGACGACCAGGAAATCGGCCCAGCAGGCGAGAAACTGCAGAAAGTCCTCGCCCGTATCGGCGTCGGCTCGCGCCGTGACGTAGAAGCCTGGATCAGCCACGGCCGCATCAAGGTCAACGGCAAAGACGCCACCCTCGGGCAGCGCGTCGACATGCACGACGCCATCACCATCGATGGCAAGGTGATCAAGCGCGAAGAAGCCGCCGAGTCGGTACGCCGCGTGATCATGTACAACAAGCCCGACGGTGAAATCTGCACCCGCCTTGACCCGGAAGGCCGCCCAACCGTTTTCGACAAGATGCCACGGCCCAAAGAAGGTCGCTGGATCAACATCGGCCGTCTGGACATCAACACCACCGGCCTGCTGATGTTCACCACCGACGGTGAACTGGCCAACCGCCTGATGCACCCTTCCTACGAAATGGACCGTGAATACGCGGTACGTGTGCGTGGCGAAGTCGATGACGAGATGATCGAGCGTCTGAAGGCAGGCGTCGTCCTTGAAGACGGCCCGGCCAAGTTCACCGACATCAAGCAAGCGCCAGGTGGCGAAGGTTTCAACCACTGGTACCACTGCGTGGTGATGGAAGGTCGCAACCGCGAAGTTCGTCGTCTGTGGGAATCCCAGGGCCTGGTGGTCAGCCGTCTGAAGCGCGTGCGTTTCGGTCCGGTGTTCCTCAACTCCGACCTGCCGATGGGTCGCTGGCGCGAAATGAGCCAGTACGAAGTCGACATTCTGAGTGCGGAAGTGGGTCTGACGCCTGTGGCCATGCCGCAGATGAACGCCAAGAGCAAAGACAAGCTCGACCGTATGCAGCGTAAATCGTCGCGTCCGATGGGCAAGACCGAGCGCGTGCGTTCGTTGCGTCCTGCCATCGGTAACCAGTCCGCTGCTACACCGCGCGATAGCCGTGAACCGCATATCGAAGGCGAGCGTCCAGCCCGCAAGCCAGCAGCGCCACGCGCCGACGGCGAGCGTGGTCCACGCACACCGCGTCCGGCCAACGGTCGCACTGAGCGTGGCGAAGGCCGCGGTGCCCCTGCGGGTCGTGGAGAGTCTGGTCGCGGTACGCCAGTGGCGGATCGTCCTTCGGACACCAAGCGCCCGGCCAAGCCAGCGCCAAAACGTCCGGGGATCAAGCTGGTCGAGGGTGACAAACCATCGGGCAAGCGCCGCGGCGCTCCAGCCGGTTCGGGCCAGCGTCCGGGCTTCGGTCGTCGCAAGCCTGAGTAAGGGTTAAGCGGCAGATGAAAAACGCCAACCTTCGGGTTGGCGTTTTTTTTTTGCCCTGGTTTCGGATCTGCATTGTTCTTGAGGGCCTCTTCGCGGGCAAGCCTCGCTCCTACAGGTTCGGTGCCGTTTCCGCGAGCCGCGATACCTGTAGGAGCGAGGCTTGCCCGCGAAGGCGTCAGTGGGAGCACTGCCAAAGTCAGGGTGGAAAATAGGTGTTACGCCTCGTAAAGAAAACCTGACGATTTCTGCCGATTGGCCTCGCGAAACCACCCTCCGGCGATAACCGTAAGAAATTTCTTCCGCTCTATGAGCCTTTAGACCTTTTTCAGCTCTCTGGCCCGCTTGTTTCAGCGGCTCCAGAAGGGTGTCATGCGCCCCATGCCTGTCGTGCAGGTGCATAACAAAAAGGAGGCGCAATGTACGCCGTGACTCATCTCCACCTCTCCCCGTGGGGCGGTTTTCCTATCGCTCACGCCGACGACCCGCAAAGGTCTGACTCTCTTTTTGCAGCCGCCCGAAACCCTCGGGGCGGACACAGGCAATCCCGGCAACCGACGCGCTGATCCAGCGGTGTCTGGCAGCAGGGGGTTAGCGGTGTACAATGCGCCGCGTTTTACCTGTGACCTCCTGCGCACCTGCGCAAACCTCAAGGCTATCCGCCTTGTTCACTCCGCCGCGTCACGAGCGTGTCGGGTTCGATTTCGTCACAGATAAAAACAAACAGGTGACGCATGACCGTTGTAAATACGCTGAACTCCTGGTGCCTGCGCTGGGGTTTGATCGGCGCTGCTTAAAGTCGCAACCGAGCAGCAACGTCTATTGAACATCATCAAACCTTGCGTGAGACCCTTTTCATGAGTGGACAAAACTCGCATTCAGGCGAGCTGAAACGCGGCCTGAAGAATCGTCATATTCAACTGATCGCCCTCGGTGGCGCGATTGGTACCGGCCTGTTCCTCGGCTCGGCCGGTGTACTGAAATCCGCTGGCCCGTCGATGATCCTCGGCTACGCCATCTGCGGCTTCATTGCCTTCATGATCATGCGCCAGCTCGGCGAAATGATCGTCGAAGAACCGGTGGCCGGTTCCTTCAGCCACTTCGCGCACAAATACTGGGGCGGTTTCGCCGGTTTCCTGTCGGGCTGGAACTGCTGGATCCTGTACATTCTGGTGGGCATGTCGGAGCTGACCGCCGTCGGCAAATACATCCACTACTGGGCACCGGACATCCCGACCTGGGTCTCGGCAGCCGGGTTCTTCGTGCTGATCAACCTCATTAACCTGGCCAACGTCAAAGTCTTTGGTGAGGCGGAGTTCTGGTTCGCGATCATCAAGGTTGTAGCGATCGTCGGCATGATTGCCCTGGGCAGCTACTTGCTGGTCAGCGGGCACGGCGGACCGGAAGCGTCGGTGACCAACCTGTGGTCCCACGGTGGTTTCTTCCCGAATGGCGTCAGTGGTCTGGTGATGGCCATGGCGATCATCATGTTCAGCTTCGGCGGCCTGGAAATGCTCGGCTTCACCGCAGCAGAAGCGGACAAACCGAAAACCGTGATCCCGAAAGCGATCAACCAGGTGATCTACCGGATCCTGATTTTCTACATCGGCGCACTGGTCATCCTGCTGTCGTTGACGCCATGGGACAGCCTGCTGGCGACCCTGAACGCCTCCGGTGATTCCTACAGCGGCAGCCCGTTCGTGCAAGTGTTCTCGATGCTCGGCAGCAACACCGCCGCGCACATCCTCAACTTCGTGGTGCTGACCGCGGCGTTGTCGGTGTACAACAGCGGCACCTACTGCAACAGCCGCATGCTGCTGGGCATGGCCGAGCAGGGCGATGCGCCGAAAGCCCTGGCGAAGATCGACAAGCGCGGCGTGCCGGTGCGTTCGATCCTCGCTTCGGCGGCAGTGACGCTGATTGCGGTGCTGTTGAACTACCTGATCCCGCAAAACGCGCTGGAACTGTTGATGTCGCTGGTGGTGGCCACGTTGGTGATCAACTGGGCGATGATCAGCTATTCGCACTTCAAGTTCCGCCAGCACATGAACAAGACCAAGCAGACGCCGCTGTTCAAGGCCCTGTGGTATCCGTACGGAAACTACATCTGCCTGGCGTTCGTGGTGTTCATCCTCGGCGTGATGCTGTTGATCCCGGGCATTCAGGTTTCGGTGTACGCGATTCCGGTGTGGGTCGTGTTCATGTGGATTTGCTACGGCATCAAGAACAAGCGCAGTGCTCAACAAACGTTGCAAGCCGCTGTGAAATAACGCAGCGCGCAGACACAACAAACCCGGCCATGTGCCGGGTTTTTTGTTTCTGGGGTACACACAAAACACCTGTGGGAGCGAGCCTGCTCGCGATAGCGGCAGGTCAGGCAATGATGATGTCGACTGACACGGCCTCATCGCCAGCAGGCTGGCTCCCACAGGGACGGTGCTAATCAAGGTATCCTGCGCACTCTGAATACGGACGCTTTTCCATGCTGGTGATTTCCAACAACGTGCATCTGCCGGATGCCGAGATCGAATTGACGGCCATCCGCGCCCAGGGCGCCGGTGGGCAGAACGTCAACAAGGTCTCCAGCGCCGTGCACTTGCGCTTCGACATTCCGGCCTCGTCCTTGCCCGAGTTCTACAAGGAGCGGCTGCTGGCGTTGCGTGACAGTCGCATCACCAGCGACGGCGTGTTGATCATCAAGGCCCAGCAATACCGCACGCAGGAGGCCAATCGCGCCGATGCGCTGGAGCGGCTGACCGAGTTGATCCTCAGCGCCACCAAGGTCGAAAAGAAACGCCGTCCGACCAAACCGACCCTCGGCTCGAAGAAGCGTCGGCTCGAATCCAAGACCAAGCGCGGCAGCATCAAGGCCGGGCGCGGCAAGGTCGATTTCTAGCGGGCATCTCGCTCTTCACGATACTTGGGTGCTTGCCTGTACAGGTAAACGCTCAGTACCAAACCGCTCAAAGCGGCGATTGCAGCGAACAGGAAGATCGAAGCAAAACCAAATCCGGCGGCAATCGCGCCCGCCAACGGTCCGGTAATCCCCAGCGACAAATCGATGAACAGCGAATACGCGCCGACCGCAGCGCCACGGCTGGACGCTGGCACCAGATTGACCGCTTCCACGCCCAGCGCCGGGAACACCAGGGAAAAACCGAAACCGCTCAGCGCCGCGCCGGCCAAGGCCCAATGAGCATCCGGTGCCAGCCACAGCAGCAACAGCCCGAGGGTTTCCACCGACAGACAGGCAATCGCCACGCGAAAACCACCGAGACGGTTGATCAGGTTGCCGAACAACAGCCGCGCGCCGATGAAGCTCGCGCCAAACAGGCTCAGGCACAACACCGCGTTGTCCCAGTGTTGCGTGGCGTAATACAGGGTGATGAAGGTGGCGATGGTGCCGAAGCCGATCGAACCCAGCGCCAGGCCGCAACCGTGCGGCAGCACTCGACCCAGCACATGCATGAACGGCAATCGTTCCCCGGCCACGATGGGCGCGGCGGTTTTCGGCCAGGCCAGCGCCAGGCCCAGCACGGCCAGCAACACGATGCTCACGCCCATGCTCCACAAGCCCAACTGACTGACCAGCAACACGCCAAGCGGTGCGCCGACTGCGAGTGCGCCATAACTGGCGATGCCGTTCCACGAGATCACTTTGGCGGTGTTCGCCGCGCCGACCCGGCCGATGCCCCAGCCGATCGAGCCCGAGCCCACCAGGCTTTCCGCGCTGCCAAGCACCAGGCGGCCGATCAACAGGCTGATCAGGCTCAGCATCGGCAGGCTTTGGGTCCAGGCCGAAATCAGCATGAATACGCCGCTCAGACCGCAACCGGCGAGGCCATACATGACCGCCAGTTTGCTGCCCTTGTTATCAATGATTTTCCCGGCGTATGGACGGCTGAGCAGGGTGGCTAGGTATTGCACGCTGATCACCAGGCCGGCGACTACGGCACCGAAACCCAGATCGCTGTGGACGTAGCCGGGCAATACGGCCAGGGGAATGCCGATGTTGAGGTAGCCGATAAAAGTGAACAGGACGATGGAAACGACTTGCAGCGTGACCGCCAGGGGGCGCTGGTTTTCAGACATGGGTAAAGGTCCACGGGAAAGCAGGATAGATAGGCTGCTTATGATAGCGGCGTGAGAGGCCGCGGGCGTGGAAAAGTAAAACTATTTGCCGGGTGGGGGGTGAATCAGGGTTTGGCGGGGGCGACCAGTTGTGTCGTGACCAGGGCGGCCAGGGCATTTTCTTCGCTGCCGAAACGGGCGAGCAATGCCGCTTGTTTCTCGGGGGAGAGGCGATTCCAGATCTCGATCATCTTCTCGGCGGTGCCGATCAGAACGCTGGCCTGGGTCTCGCTAAAGTCATCGGTCATGGTGTGCAACTCAAGGGTTCAGGCGGTGTGGAAAGCGCATGTTAGCGCTTTCCACACGGTCTGGCATTGCGGGTGTTTCAGTCTTCGCTGTCGGCCTGGCGGCGTTCAGTGGCTTCTTTCGGCTCGGGCTGTTGGGCGCCGGCTTGCTGCGTGGGTGTCTGCTCAGTTTCGTGCAGGCTTGGGAAGGGGAGATTAGGGATCTCGTGCATGTTTCGCGCTCCTCGCAAAGTCTGTTGATAGATCTGGTAGATCCGCGCTTTTACAAAGCCTGGGCAGGATACAGCAGGAGAAATGACAATCAGACTTTTATATCCAATTGTTACGACGGATGGGCTTGTCTAGACAGGTGTGGAAGAGGGCACACCGCAAAACAAATGTGGGAGCGAGCCTGCTCGCGATAGCGGAGTGTCAGTCAACGTCTATGTCGACTGATACACCGCTATCGCGAGCAGGCTCGCTCCCACAAGGGAACTACAGAGTTCTTGAGATTACTTGCAGACTTTGGCGATGGCTTCGGCCAGCAGATCAAGACGCGTCGCATCGATCCCCGCGACGTTCGCCCGGCCGGTACCGACCATGTAAACGCTGTGATGATCACGCAACTGTTTAACCTGGTCAGGCGTCAATCCGGTGTAGGAAAACATGCCGCGTTGCACACCAATGTGCGCAAAGCGCTCGCGCAAACCATGAGGCTCCAGCGCCTCGACCAGACCGCTGCGCAGTTGGGCGATACGCAAGCGCATGGCTTCCACTTCGTCGGCCCAGAGGCTTTTCAGCTCCGGATCGCCGAGGATCGTTGCCACGACGGCGGCGCCGTGATCCGGTGGCGTCGACCACAAGTTACGGGCGATATTGGCCAGTTGGCTGCGGATATCCACCAGTTTGTCAGCCGTCTTCGCGCAGACAATCAGCGCACCCGTACGGTCGCGGTACAGGCCGAAGTTCTTCGAGCAGGAGCTGGTGATCAACACTTCCGGCAGTTCAGCAGCGAACAACCGGGTCGACCACGCATCCTGCTCCAGTCCGTCGCCGAAACCCTGATAGGCGAAGTCGATCAGCGGCACCAGATTACGACTGCGCACCACTTCCAGTACCCGGCGCCAGTCGTCATGGGACAGATCGAAACCGGTCGGGTTGTGGCAGCAAGCGTGCAGCAAAACCACATCGCCCTCAGGGGCTTCGTTGAGTGCTGCCAGCATTGCTTCAACATCGAGGCGGTTGTCGCTGCCGACATAAGGGTAGTGATTAACCTTGACCCCGGCCGTGGCGAAAATGGTTTCGTGAATCGGCCAGGTCGGGTTGCTCAACCACACGCCACGACCCGGCAGGCACTGGGCGATGAAGTCCGCGCTCAAGCGCAGCGCACCGGTGCCGCCCGGCGTCTGGGTGGCGCCGGCCCGTTGTTCGGCGATCAGCGCAGAATCGGCGCCGAGCACCAACTCGTTGATGGCTTTGCCGAACGCCGGTTCGCCGTGACCGCCGATGTAGGTCTTGGTGGTCTGACGATCCACCAGGCGCTGCTCCGCAAGCTTCACGGCCTGGGGAATCGGCGTCAGGCCAAAGGCGTCTTTATAGACGCCCACGCCAAGGTCGAATTTGCGCGGGTTGGGGTCCTGCGCATAGGCCTCCATCAGGCCGAGAATCGGGTCGCCGGGTACTCGACCTATGGCGTCGAAATGCATTATTTGCGGCCCTCGGCGTCCTTGGCCACTTCGTCAGTGCGCGCGGCCATGATGAAATCGTTGCGGTGCAGGCCTTTGATGGAGTGGCTCCACCAGGTCACGGTGACTTTGCCCCATTCGGTCAGCAGGCCCGGGTGGTGACCTTCAGCCTCGGAGATTTCACCGACGGCGTTGGTGAACGCCAGCGCGTGCTTGAAGTTCTTGAACAGGAAAACCTTTTCCAGCTGCATGACGCTGTCGCGGACTTCGATGTTCCAGTCCGGGATTTGCTTGATCAGTACCGGCAGCTCTTCGTCGCTGACCTGAGGGGCGTCGGCGCGGCAGGCTTCGCAATGGGCTTGGTTCAATGTGGACATGATGTGTTCCTGAATTCGAATGATTGGAAATCGGCCGTCAGTGCAACCACGCTAAACCAAAGCGTTGATTCCTGACAGGCTCACTTGATTCTAAAAGCTGCGGATCACGCGGCTTTCGGCGGAAATTTCGGTGCGTGCAAGCCCAGCTGCATGCCTTGCTTGACCATGCCCATGATGTCTTCGTGGGCGAGGTCGAACAGACGCTTGAGGTTCGGCAGGACGAAATACAGCGGTTGCAGGATGTCGATGCGGTAAGGCGTGCGCATGCATTCCAACGGGTCGAAGGCCTGATGCTCAGGTTCGTCCGACAGGCTGTAAACGGTTTCTTTCGGCGAGGAGAGAATGCCGCCGCCGTAAATGCGCTGGCCTTGCGGGGTATCGACCAGGCCGAACTCGATGGTCATCCAGTACAAGCGCGCCAGGTACACGCGTTCTTCCTTGGAAGCCTTCAGGCCGAGTTTGCCGTAGGTGTGGGTGAATTCGGCGAACCAAGGGTTGGTCAGCAGCGGGCAGTGGCCAAAGATCTCGTGGAAAATGTCCGGCTCTTGCAGGTAATCCAGCTCTTCGCGGGTACGAATAAACGTCGCCACCGGAAACTGCTTGTTGGCCAGTAATTCAAAGAAGGTCTGGAAAGGAATCAGTGCGGGTACTCGGGCAACCTGCCAGCCGGTGGTTTCACCGAGGACTTTGTTGATTTCACCGAGTTGCGGAATGCGGTCGTGGGGCAGACCGAGTTTTTCGATACCGTCCAGGTATTCCTGGCACGCACGCCCTTCGATCACTTTCAGTTGGCGAGTGATCAGCGTGTTCCACACCGCGTGTTCTTCGGCGGGGTAGTCGATAAAACCTTGCGCATCGGGCTCGCGAGCCACGTACTGCGTCTGCTTCATGCTGCTCTCCTGCTAGGGGATTTCGTTCTTGTTATGTCCTGCTATGGACTTAGAAATACCTCAGGAATTGCGATGTTGCAGCACGTGTAAGCCGTCGCAGGTAGGAAAATTCGTTGGTTTTCGTAAACTTTTCGTTACGGATTGGCGACTGTGGCGCTGCGCATGAGTTTTTCGGGTTTGAAATGGCTCACAGGTGTCACATAATCTTGACGACTATCTGAGCGCACCCAGAGAAATATTTCCCTTGTGGGCCTCGATTGATTGGTAAGCCGCTGTAGGTAGGAGCCGGCTTGCCGGCGATAGCGTTCTCAAGGACGCCATCGCCGGCAAGCCAGCTCCTACAGGGAGCGATCCATCGCCTTAATTTATCTTCGGGCCTTATATGCGTATCAAAGTCCACTGCCAGAACCGCATCGGCATCCTGCGCGACATTCTCAATTTGCTGGTCGAGTACGGGATCAACGTCGCTCGAGGTGAAGTGGGTGGCGAGCATGGCAACGCGATCTACCTGCATTGCCCGAACCTGATCAATATTCAGTTCCAGGCATTGCGTCCGAAATTCGAGTCGATTGCCGGGGTCTTTGGCATCAAGCGTGTAGGCCTGATGCCGAGCGAGCGTCGGCACATGGAACTCAATGCTTTGCTCGGTGCTCTGGAATTTCCGGTGTTGTCGATCGACATGGGCGGCTCGATTGTTGCGGCTAACCGCGCGGCGGCGCAGTTGCTCGGTGTGCGTGTCGATGAGGTGCCGGGGATTCCCTTGTCGCGTTACGCCGAGGATTTCGATTTGCCGGAACTGGTGCGCGCCAACAAGTCGCGGATCAACGGGCTGCGGGTCAAGGTCAAGGGTGACGTGTTTCTGGCCGACATCGCGCCGCTGCAATCGGAGCATGACGACAGCGAGGCCATGGCCGGTGCGGTGCTGACGCTGCACCGTGCCGACCGGGTAGGGGAGCGCATTTACAACGTGCGCAAACAGGAGCTGCGCGGGTTCGACAGCATCTTCCAAAGCTCGAAAGTGATGGCGGCGGTGGTGCGTGAAGCCCGGCGCATGGCACCGCTGGATGCGCCGCTATTGATAGAAGGCGAAACCGGCACCGGCAAGGAATTGCTGGCACGCGCCTGCCACCTGGCGAGCCCGCGCGGTCAGTCGCCGCTGATGGCGCTCAATTGCGCCGGCCTGCCGGAGTCCATGGCCGAGACTGAGCTGTTCGGCTACGGCCCCGGCGCGTTCGAAGGCGCCCGTGCCGAAGGCAAGCTCGGGCTGTTGGAGCTGACGGCGGGCGGTACGCTGTTTCTCGATGGCGTGGGTGAAATGAGCCCGCGCCTGCAGGTGAAATTACTCAGATTCCTGCAGGACGGATGCTTCCGTCGTGTAGGCAGTGATGAAGAGGTTTACCTCGATGTGCGAGTGATCTGTGCCACGCAGGTCGACCTGTCGGAATTGTGCGCTCGTGGCGAGTTTCGCCAGGATTTGTATCACCGTTTGAACGTGCTTTCGCTGCATATCCCGCCGCTGCGCGAATGCCTGGATGGTTTGACGCCGTTGGTGGAGCACTTCCTTGATCAGGCCAGTCGGCAGATCGGTTGTGCGCTGCCGAAACTGGCGCCGGCGGCCATGGAGCGGCTCAGTCACTACCATTGGCCGGGCAACGTCCGGCAGTTGGAAAACGTGTTGTTCCAGGCGGTTTCGTTATGTGAGGGCGGGACGGTCAAGGCTGAACATATTCGCCTGCCGGATTATGGCGTGCGTCAGCCGCTTGGCGATTTTTCGCTTGAAGGCGGGCTGGATGAGATTGTCGGGCGGTTCGAGAAAGCGGTGCTGGAGCGTTTGTATTCGGAGCATCCGAGCAGTCGGCAACTGGGCAAGCGGTTAGGGGTTTCGCATACCACCATTGCCAACAAGTTGCGTGAGTATGAGGTTGGCAAGACTGAGTCCTAGCTGGCGTTTGCTGTGTTTGTTTTGGCCCCATCGCGAGCAGGGCTCGCTCCTACAGGGGATTGCATTCCAAATGTAGGAGCGAGCCCTGCTCGCGATAGCGGTATCCTGTTCAGCCTCAAGGTCAAGCCTTGCCACTTACCGGCATAACACCGCCGGTTTTTCGTCTTTGACACATTCCCCCATTTCCCCCTGAACGCCCCAAGTCCTTTGTTTGCCGGGCTCCGCGCCGCCAGAAAAAAGTTGGTCTGCAAATTGCTTATCGCTCAGCAGTACAGCGGTGGGCGGCAAACGTCCGGCATGCAGAGGAAAGAGTGTGGACAAGTACCTTTATGTGGCAATGACCGGCGCCAGCCAGAATGCACTGGCGCAGAAGGCTCATGCGAACAACCTGGCGAACATCTCCACCAACGGCTTCCAGAAAGACCTGGAGCAGGCGCGTTCGATGCCGGTATTCGGTGACAGCTTTCCGGCGCGTGCGTTTGCGATGTCCGAACGCCCGGCCACCGACTTCTCCGCGGGCTCTCTGGTACAAACCGGTCGTGACCTCGACGTCGCGGTGCAGGGCAACGGCTGGATCGCGGTGCAGAACCCCGACGGCGGTGAAAGCTACGTGCGCACCGGCAGTCTGAACGTTGACGCTCTGGGCGTGTTGCGGGCCGGCAACGGCATGCCGGTGATGGGCAATGGCGGGCCGATTTCCGTGCCGCCCGAGCAGCAAATCGAAGTGGGTGAAGACGGCACCGTCAGTATTCGTGCGATGGGCGAAGGCCCTCGAGTGATGGCTGAAGTCGACCGCATCAAGCTGGTCAACCCGGACTTCAAGAACATGACCAAAGGCCTGGACGGTTCGATCCACACCAAGGATGGCAAGCCGGCGCAAGCCGATGCCAACGTCAAACTGGTGTCCGGGTTCCTGGAGTCGAGCAACGTCAATGCCGTGGAAGAGATGACTTCGGTACTGGCGCTGGCCAAGCAGTTCGAACTGCACATCAAGATGATGAACACCGCCAAAGACGATGACCAGGCCATGGCTCGGGTCTTGCAGATCAGCTAATTATCAGAACGTCGCGCCGTAAAACAGGCGCACGAGGAGAATCGAATGCTTCCGGCTCTATGGGTTGCCAAAACAGGTCTGTCCGCCCAGGACACTAACCTGACCACCATTTCCAACAACCTGGCGAACGTGTCGACCACGGGTTTCAAACGTGATCGCGCCGAGTTCCAGGACCTGCTGTACCAGATCAAACGCCAGCCAGGCGCCCAGTCGACCCAGGACAGCGAACTGCCGTCGGGTCTGCAATTGGGTACCGGTGTGCGCATTGTCGGCACCCAGAAAAACTTCAACGCCGGTAGCCTGCAAACCACCGAGCAGCCGTTGGACATGGCCATCGACGGTCGCGGTTTCTTCCAGATCCTGCAACCGGACGGCACCACGTCCTACACCCGTGATGGTACGTTCCACCTCGACTCCAACGGCCAGATCGTGAACGCCAACGGCTTCGCCCTCGAGCCGGCCATTGTCATTCCGAACGACGCGCAGACCTTCACGGTCGGTCGCGACGGCACCGTGTCCATCACCATTGCCGGCAACCCGGCATCCCAGGTGATCGGCAACCTGCAAACCGCCGACTTCATCAACCCGGCCGGCCTGCAAGCGGTGGGTAACAACCTGTTCCTGGAAACCGCCGCCAGCGGCGCGCCGCAAGTCGGCACGCCAGGCCTGGCCGGTTTCGGTACTACGCTGCAGAACACCCTGGAAACTTCCAACGTCAGCACCGTTGAAGAGATGGTCAACATGATCACCACTCAGCGCGCCTACGAGATGAACTCCAAGGTGATCTCCACCGCCGACCAGATGCTCTCGTTCGTAACGCAGAATCTGTAATCAAGTCTATGAGGCGGTCATGAGGCCGCCTGCAACACCGTGAGGTAGGGTCATGAATCGCTTTGTATCTGTCCTGGCACTGAGTGGCGTCGTCGCGCTGGCGGGTTGCGTCGGTCCGACGCCCAAGCCCAATGACCCTTACTACGCCCCGGTGTTGCCGCGTACGCCATTGCCGGCTGCCGCGAACAACGGCTCGATCTACCAGGCTGGCTTCGAACAGAACCTGTACAGCGACCGCAAGGCGTTCCGGGTCGGTGACATCATTACCATCACCCTGAACGAAAAAACCCAGGCCAGTAAAAACGCCAACTCGCAAGTGGCCAAGAACAGCAAGGCCGGCATTGGCCTGACGTCGTTGTTCGGTGTGGTGCCCAACACTAACAACCCATTCAATGAGAATGATCTGACACTGAATGCGAGTTACAGCGGCGACCGCGCGACCAAGGGCGACAGCAAGGCCGGGCAGGGCAACAGCCTGACCGGTTCGATCACCGTGACCGTCGCCGACGTCTTGCCCAACGGCATCATTGCCGTGCGCGGCGAGAAGTGGATGACCCTCAATACCGGTGATGAACTGGTACGGATCGCCGGCCTGGTCCGGGCCGATGACATCGCGACCGACAACACGGTTTCGTCAACGCGCATCGCCGATGCACGCATCACCTATTCGGGCACCGGTTCGTTTGCCGATGCGAGTCAGCCAGGCTGGTTCGACCGTTTCTTCCTCAGCCCGCTGTTCCCTTTCTAGGTGGTCACGTTGAATTTCAAACACCTGATGGTGGCTGCGTTCCTGATGTCCGCAGCCTTTGGTGCTCAGGCCGAGCGGCTGAAGGATATCGCCAGTATTTCCGGCGTACGTTCCAACCAATTGATCGGCTACGGCCTGGTGGTCGGGCTCAACGGTACCGGCGACCAGACGACGCAGACGCCGTTCACCCTGCAAACCTTCAACAACATGCTCTCGCAGTTCGGCATCAAGGTGCCGCCCGGTTCGGGCAACGTGCAGTTGAAGAACGTCGCGGCGGTATCGATCAGTGCCGACTTGCCGGCCTTCGCCAAACCGGGTCAGCAGGTGGACATTACCGTGTCCTCCATCGGTAACTCCAAGAGCCTGCGCGGCGGCACCTTGCTGCTGACGCCGCTCAAGGGTATCGACGGCAACGTTTACGCGGTCGCCCAGGGCAACCTGGTCGTCGGCGGTTTTGATGCTGAAGGTCGCGACGGTTCGAAGATCACCGTCAACGTTCCGTCGGCCGGTCGCATCCCAGGTGGTGCGTCGGTCGAGCGTTCGGTGCCGAGCGGTTTCAACCAGGGCAACAGCCTGACGTTGAACCTCAACCGTTCCGACTTCACCACCGCCAAGCGCATCGTCGACAAGATCAATGACATGCTCGGCCCTGGCGTTGCCCAGGCCATCGACGGCGGTTCGATTCGCGTCAGTGCGCCACTGGATCCGGGCCAGCGCGTCGACTATCTGTCGATTATCGAGAACCTTGAAGTCGATCCGGGTCAGGCAGTGGCGAAAGTCATCATCAACTCCCGCACCGGCACCATCGTGATCGGCCAGAACGTCAAGGTGTCCCCGGCCGCCGTGACTCACGGCAGCCTGACCGTGACCATTACCGAAGACCCGATCGTCAGCCAGCCCGGCCCTCTGTCCAATGGTCAGACCGCTGTTGTGCCGCGCTCGCGGGTCAACGCCCAGCAGGAAGCCAAGCCGATGTTCAAGTTCGGCCCGGGCACCACCCTCGACGAGATCGTGCGTGCGGTGAACCAGGTCGGCGCGGCGCCAGGCGACTTGATGGCAATCCTTGAAGCACTGAAACAGGCCGGCGCGTTGCAAGCCGACCTGATCGTGATCTGAGGCTGGCGACCATGGATATGCACAAGAGTGGTCTGGTCAGCAGCGCCGATTCGGGGTCCTATTCGGACCTCAATCGTCTGAATCAGCTCAAGGTCGGCGACAAGAACAGTGACGAAAACCTGCGCAAAGTGGCGCAGGAATTCGAGTCGCTGTTCCTCGGTGAAATGCTCAAGTCCATGCGCAAGGCGACCGACACGCTGGCCGAGGGCAATCCGCTCAACACGCCGGCGGCCAAGCAGTATCAGGAAATGTACGACCAGCAGTTGGCCGTTTCCATGTCCCGCGAGGGCGGTGGTATTGGTCTGGCGGACGTGCTGATGCGCCAGATGTCGAAGAACAAACCATTGGCGCCGGGCGAAGCGGCAACGCTGTCGGCGGCCAAGCAGGAAGCGGCAAAAGCGGCGGTGCAGACGCCGGTGGCGGCGGGCACGGTCGGGACCAACGGGCCGCTGTCGCGAGTCAATGGCCAGCGTCCGTTGTGGGCTTCGCGCTCGATCAGCGCTCCACAGGCGGCAGGCGAGGGCGCACATCGCAACGACATGGCGCTGATCAATCAGCGGCGCCTGGCGTTGCCACCGAAACTGGCTGACCGCTTGCTGGCGGGCCTGGTGCCTTCGGCGACGACGGCCGCCGCGCCGCTCAATAACACTCGATTGGCAGAGCGCACCACGCCGACCGGTTCGGGGCCTTTGTTCAACGGAGACTGGCTGGCGACTGCGCAAGCATCAGCGAATGGCGGCTTGCAGATTCATGGTCGTGCCATCGCTCAGATACCGTTGGCACCGGCGAAAAAAGCCTTCAGTTCTGCCGACCAGTTCGTCAACACCATGTTGCCGATGGCCAAGGAAGCCGCCGAGCGCATCGGCGTCGATCCGCGTTACCTGGTGGCTCAAGCGGCGCTGGAAACCGGCTGGGGCAAATCGGTCATGCGCGCACAGGATGGCAGCAGCAGCCACAACCTGTTCGGCATCAAGGCCAGCAGCAGCTGGAAGGGCGATTCGGCGCGGGCGATCACCAGCGAATTCAGAAATGGCGCGATGGTCAAGGAGACGGCCGAGTTCCGTTCCTATGGCTCTTACAAGGACAGCTTCCATGACCTTGTGACTTTGTTGCAAACCAACAATCGCTATCAAGATGTCGTGAAGTCGGCCGATAACCCAGAACAGTTTGTACGCGAGTTGCAAAAGGCCGGTTACGCAACCGACCCGGACTACGCGAGCAAGATTTCGCAGATAGCCAAGCAGATGACGAGTTACCAGAACTACGCTGCGGCGGGCGTTTCCACCACGCCTTTATAGGCACAAGGATTAAGGTCGAACCATGAGTTTGCTCAATATCGGGATGTCGGGTCTGGCCGCTGGCCAATCCTCGTTGATGACCACCGGCAACAACATTGCCAACGTCGACACCGCCGGGTACTCGCGCCAGCAAACAGTGCAGGGCACCAAGGCCTCGCAGCAGTTCGGCAATGTCTACATCGGCACCGGCACGACCTTGGCCGATGTGCGTCGCGTGTACAACAGCTACCTCGATGCACAGTTGCAGACCACCACCTCGCTCAACAGCGATTCGGCCGCCTACCTGAATCAGGTCACGCCGCTGGACAAATTGCTCTCCGACACCAGCACCGGCCTGAACGGCGCACTGACCAAGTTTTTTGCCTCGGTGCAGAACGTCAACGCCAAACCCGGTGACGACGCGTCCCGCCAGTTGCTGCTCAGCGATGCCCAGGCCTTGAGCAACCGTTTCAACTCGGTCTCCGCGCAGTTGACCCAGCAGAATGCCAATATCAACGGCAACCTGACGAACATGGCGGATCAGGTCAACAAGCTGGCCGCTACCGTGGCGCAGTTGAACCAGAAGATCTCCGAGGTTTCCAGTTCCGGCGGCATGCCGAACGAACTGCTCGACGCCCGTAACGAAACCGTGCGCCAGTTGGCGACCTTCACCGGTGCGCAGGTGGTGGAGCGTGAAGGCAATCTCGACATTTACCTGGGCAGCGGTCAGCCGCTGGTCATGGGTAACACGGTCAACAAACTTGAAGTGGTACCGGGCAAAGACGATCCGGGCCGCTTGTCGCTGCAACTCAATCGCGGTTCGAGCACCATTGATATCACCGCGATCATGACCGGCGGCGAAATCGGCGGGTTGTTGCGTTATCGCAGCACCGTGCTGGACCCGGCCATGAACGAATTGGGTCGTGTGGCCCTGGTCGTCGCCGACCAGATGAACAGCCTTCAGGCCCAGGGCATCGACAAGAACGGCGCCTTCGGTTCGAACCTGTTCAACAACATCAACTCGGCCAAGCTGGTCTCTGAACGCAGCGTCGCCAGCCTGAACAACGTGGGCACCGGTAACTTTGATGTGAGCATCAAGGACACCGGCAAGCTGACCATCAACGATTACAAGGTCACGTTCACCACCGCGACCGATTACACCGTTCAGCGCCTGCCGGACAACACGCCGATGGGCTCCTTCAGCACGGTAGCGCCGGCAACGGCACCGGTCATCGACGGCGTCGAGATGAAGTTCAACGCGGCTTCTGCCACGGCGGGCGACACCTTCAGGATCACCCCGACCCGCGATGCTGCGGCGAACATCAAGACCGAGATGACCGACTCCAAGCGTCTGGCCATCGCGGCACCGCTGGGCGCGGCGATTGCAGCGAGCGGCAGTGGCAGCGGCACCCTGACGATCCCGGCCAGCGGTCAACCGACCCTGACCACCAAGTTCGACATCTACGACGCGGCGACCACCACCGCGATGCAGAACGGCCTGAAAAACTCCACGCCGACCAAGGTGGTATTTGGTGCGGTGTCCGCCGATGGCACCAGCCAGACCTACCAGTTCTTGGATGCCAAGGGCGCGCTGATCAGCGGCGGTACCATCAAGCCAGGTGAGACCAATACCCTGAACCTGAGCATTCCGCTCACGGATGCCGCGGGTGCACCGATCCCGGCTCCGCCCGCGACTCAGTACGCCGCGGCCTTCAGCATGACCATCGCCGGAGCCCCAAGCAGCGGCGCGGCGATCAACGTCTCGCTCACTCAGCCGGGCAGCCTGGACAACCGTAACGGCACCGCACTGGCTGGCTTGCAGACCGCGAAGACCGTGGACACCGGTTCGGCCAGCAAAGGCATTTCCCTGAACGACGCCTACGGCAAACTGGTCGAGGGCGTGGGTTCCAAGGCTGCACAGGGCAAGCTCGACAGCGCGGCGACCGAAGCCATCCTGGCGAACGCCAAGGGTGCGCGCGACTCGCTCTCGGGTGTCGACCTCGATGAGGAAACCGGCAACCTGGTCAAATATCAGCAGTACTACACCGCGTCTTCGCAGATCATCAAGGCTGCGCAGGAAATCTTCAGCACACTGATCAACAGTCTTTAAGGAGTCGTAGCCCATGCGCATTTCTACCGCCCAGTTTTACGAGTCCTCGGCTGCCAACTATTCGAAGAACTTCGCCAACGTGGTCAAGAGCAGCGAAGAGGCGAGCAGCCTGGTTCGCGTCAACACCGCCGCCGATGATCCGGTCGGCGCCTCGCGCCTGCTGCAACTAGGCCAGCAGGCTTCGATGCTCGATCAGTTCAACAACAACATGACGACGATCAAAGCCACGCTCGGCCAGACTGAAGCCGTCATGACCAGTATCGGCAACGTGCTGCAACGCGCCAAGGAACTGGCCCTGGGTGCCGGCAACGCAGGTTATACCGATTCCGATCGCCAGGCCAACGCTTCGGAGCTCAGTCAGATCGAAGAACAGCTGTTGAGCCTGATGAACACCAAGGACGAAAACGGCAAATACATTTTCTCCGGCTCCAAGGGCGATACCGTTCCGTTCTCGCGTAATACCGACGGCACCTACAGCTATAACGGTGATCAGGTCACGCTGGACCTGCCGATTGGCGATACCCAGTCGATGGCCACCAACAGCACCGGTTGGGCTGTGTTCCAGCAAGCCATCAACACCAGTCGCACACAGTCCACCATGACCACGCCGACGCCGGCCGTCGATGGCGGTCGTGTGGTGCTGTCCAATGGTCAGGTGAATTCGGACGTGACCTACAACGCCAAATTCCGTGGCGGCGAGCCCTACACCGTGAATTTCCTCAGCCCTACGCAGCTGGAAATCCGCGACTCGCTGGGTAATGACGTCACGGCCGAAGCTTCTGGCAATGGCGTGTTCAGCTCCTCCGGTGGTGCCGCCACACAGACAATCAACTTCCGTGGCGTTGACCTGAAGTTGAACATCAACATGAAGACTGGCGACGTTCCGGCGACCGTGTTCCCGGCGCCTCCGGCCCCCAATGCCTACAGCTTCACCCTGGCGGCCAAGCCAGACAGCTTCAATGCGACCCGTGCCCCAGGCAACCTGTCCAGCGATGTCGTCACCAATACGAGCATCTCCAACAGTGCCGCCTACCACGCCAGCTTTCCGGAAGGCGGGGCCGTTCTCAAGTTCACCAGCGCCACGGCTTTCGACTTGTATGCCGCGCCTCTGACCGCGAGCAGCAAGCCGGTTTCCAGCGGTGTTCTGGCGGGCAACGTCGCCACCGCGTCGGGTGTCGACTTTACGCTGAGCGGCGCACCTTCGATGCAGGCTGGTGACCAGTTCTCCGTCACGGTCAACACTCACCAGACGCAGAACGTTCTGGACACGGTCGCCCAGCTGAAAACCGCGCTGTCGACGCCGACCAACAACAATCCGCAGGCCATTCAAGCACTCAACGCGGCCATTGGTTCCGGTATCGGTAACCTGACCAGCGGCATTGACCAGTTGACCTCGGGCCTCAGCTCCGTGGGTGGTCGCGGTGCGTCGCTGACGACTCAGACCGATATCAACCAGAGCCTGGTGCTGGCCAACACGCAGACCCAGGGCGCGATCCGTGATTCGGACCCGGCCACGGTGATGACCCGCCTGACCTTGCAGCAAACCATGCTGCAAGCCTCGCAACTGGCGTTCAGCAAAATCGCTCAGTTGGGGTTGTTCAACAAAGTCTGAGTCAAGGCCTTCGCGCCATAGGCGCGAAGGTTCAATACACCCGAGTGCAAACCGTCATTTTTCAGCGGTTCAGGGCTGCTCCACTCGTTCCAGAGTGAGCGCCCACCGCTCGCGAGTTCCCCTGCCGTGAAACCAGCTCCTCTTGTCAGCATCGCCATTCCCGCCTACAACCCGCTGTACTTTAAGGCAGCGCTGCAAAGTGCGCTGAACCAGACCTACGCGTCGCTTGAAGTGATCGTGTGTGACGACAGCGACAGCGACGAAATCCATGAACTGGTCCAGGCCTGCACAGTGCCGCCAACCGTGACATTGCGTTATGTGCGCAATGAACAACGCCTGGGGTTCAAGGGGAATCTGATGGCCTGCGCCGAGCAGGCAACCGGGGAGTACCTCAAGCTTCTCTGTGATGACGATCAACTGCTGCCTGAGAGCATTGCCCGTCAGGTGCAGGGTTTCATTGATCATGACGATGTGAATCTGGTGATTGCCCTGCGTCAGTATTGCGACGGTGATTACCTTCTGCTTCCCGAGCGCCTGGAGAACTCCAGCTTTGTCTCGGGGGATACGCTGTTCAAGGGTGAAGACCTGCTGGATGTGCTGGAAAGCTCGGCCCTGAACTTTCTCAGCAATTTGAGTGGCGCGCTGATGCGCACTCATCAGGTGCTGGAGTATCTGCCCGCGTTGACCCAGGTCGGCGAAGGGTTTGTCGCCCGTCTCGATTTCGCCTTGTTTGTCTGCCTGTTGCGTCGTGGCAATCTGGCGGTTATCGCACAGGTGCTCAGCTTTGAACGCTTGCACCCGGCGCGCCTGAGCAATCAACTGGAGGTCGAGCAGGCCGTGGCGGTCGAGCTCGGTTGGCTGACCCAAATGCTGTCGGTGCGCAGCGGCGAGCCGGCACCTGCGCCGGGGCATGTTCGCTTTATCGATCTGGCCAGCGCCGCCCTCGGTGAGCCGTATGACTGGGAAGAAATGGCGCTGGGCCGTTCCCTGGGCTTTACCTCGACGTTGCTCCGTTCGCGGGTGGGTGAAAACTGTGACTGCTTTGCTGATGTGTACCTGCAATGGCTGGCGTGTCGCACCCTGAACCCGGCCCAGCAGCGCCTGTTGCCTGCGCGCCTTGCCTCGTGGGCATGGCAGCCGCGAATTGTGCCGGTGGTGATGGATGCCGACGCTGACGATGCGGCACTGGGCGTCACACTGGAGAGCATCGAACGGCAGGTCTATGGCGCCGAAAGGGTGTTGGTGCTCTCGGGTGAAAATCGCACCAGTGCCCTTGCGGGCAACGTGATTCGTGTGGCCTTGCAAGGCGACGGGCTTGAGCAACTCAATGGCCTGATGCAGGCCGACAGTGCGGACTGGTTCTATCTGCTGCGGGCCGGTGATCGCCTGAATGAACTGGCCTTGCTGCTTTTGGCCGAGCGGATGGTCGAGAGTGCCGACGCGCTGTGTATCTATACCGATGAAGGCGGCTTGCGCAATGACGTGTCGGTCGAGCCGATCCTCAAGCCCGATTTCAATCTGGACCTGCTGCGCAGTTATCCCTATGTCGGGCGGACACTGGCCATCCAGCGTCAAGGCTTTGTAGCCGCAGGTGGTTTTACCCCGGACTTCGCTGAGCTCAGCCCTCATGACCTGGTCTGGCGCCTCGTCGAAAACCACGGCCCGCATGTCGTGGAGCATGTCGCTCAAGTGTTGGTCGAATCCTCGTTCGGCCTGTCGCAATGGCTCGCTCTGCCGCAGGTTATCGAGCAGAACTCCCGCGTACTGACTGCGCACCTTGATCGTATCGGTGCGGCACACGAGGTGCGGCCGGGCAACGTGCCACTCATCAATCGAATTGACTACCAGCATGGCGTTCAGCCGCTGGTGTCCATTGTGGTAGTGGCCCAGGATCAGCTCGGTCGGCTTGAGCGTTGTATCGAAAGTGTGCTGGAGCACACGGCCTATGCTCACTACGAATTGTTGATCGTCGACAACGCAAGCACCTCGATCGAGGCGCGTGACTGGCTGGCCGCCATGTCGCAAATGGGCGGTGAAAAACTGCGCGTGCTGCATTGCGATTACCCCGATAACCCGGCAGCGGCGCAGAACTTCGCCGTTGCTCAGGCACGTGGCGAGTATGTGGTGTTACTCAGCCCGGACA
The DNA here is from genome assembly GCF_014852325.1 of Pseudomonas sp. PDM01. Classification (NCBI taxonomy): domain Bacteria; kingdom Pseudomonadati; phylum Pseudomonadota; class Gammaproteobacteria; order Pseudomonadales; family Pseudomonadaceae; genus Pseudomonas; species Pseudomonas sp. PDM01. The sequence continues at coordinate 2,637 of NZ_JACVBK010000017.1, read as the reverse complement.
GCCTGATCGTCAATCGTGACTGGCTTGGGGAGCTGCTGAATCACGGCTTGCGTCCGGAGGTGGGCGTCGTCGGTGGCCGAATGGTCAGCCCTCAGGGGCGTATCGAAGGTTCGGCCCTGGTGCTGGGGATGCGCGGCCCTGTCGGCGTACCTTGGCGCGGGGAGGTGATGACCGCTCCGGGGTATATGCAGCGCCAGCAGGCGGTGCAGAATTTGAGTGCTGTGAGAACCGAGTGCCTGCTGGTCCGCAAGCAGGTGTTCGATGAGCTTCAGGGGTTTGACGAGCAGGCCTTTTCCCAAAGACTCGGCGGCCCTGATTTCTGTCTGCGTGTGAAGCAGAAGGGCTATCTGGTGGTCTGGACGCCGTATGCCGAATCGGTCCACGTGGCTGCCGAGGCGGAGAGCGGGCCGGTGGTGTCAGATCTGCTGGCTGAGCAGAAGCGGTTTTATCAGCGCTGGCTGCCGATCATCGCAAGAGATCCGGCGTACAACGTCAACCTGAGTCTGAGCACCAATAATTTCAGTCTTGAACCGGGTTACAAGAGCGACTGGAATCCGTTCGCCCGTCACATGCTGCCACGGGTGCTGGCGATCCCGATCAACGAGACCGCCGTAGGCCATTACCGTGTCACCCAGCCGTTTCTGGAACTGGAAGCTGCGGGTCAAGTGCTCGGTAATCTTTCTTACCATACGCCTTCGGACATTGAGCTGGAGCGCCAGTCGCCGGACGTCATCATTCTGCAAGGGCGCTACAGTGAGGGCGCGGTGAATGAAGTGGAGCGGGTCAAAAACAGCTCCAGGGCTTTCCGGATCTTCGAGCTCGATGACTATGTCATCGACGTTCCGAAGAAAAACGCTCACGTGCGCAAGGCCATGGTTGGCGTTGAGCAAATCGTGCGGCGTGCAGTCGGGTTGTGCGACCGGGTGGTGGTGTCGACCCAACCGCTGGCCGATACCCTCAAAGGCATGCATGACGATATTCGCGTGGTGCCGAACATGCTCGCTCCGTACCTGTGGACCGGTCTGAGCAGCCAGCGACGTACGTCGCGCAAGCCGAGGGTCGGTTGGGGCGGAGGCACCAGTCACGATGGGGATCTGGCGATCATTGCCGATGTCGTTCGCCTGCTGGCGGATGAAGTGGAATGGGTGTTCTTCGGCATGTGCCCGCCGGCGCTCAAGCCTTTCGTGCATGAGTTCCATCCCGCCGTTGGCCTGCAGGCTTACCCCGCCAAACTGGCGAGCCTGAACCTTGATCTGGCTTTGGCGCCGCTGGAGTTTCATATCTTCAACGACTGCAAGAGCAACTTGCGACTGCTGGAATATGGCGCGTGCGGTTATCCGGTGATCTGTACGGACACTGAGGCTTATCGCGGTTATCTGCCGTGTACCAAGGTGGTGAGTAACAGTACCGAGGAATGGCTTGAGGCAATTCGTATGCACCTGGCTGACCCGGATGCGAGTTACCGCATGGGTGATGCGTTGCGCGAGGAAGTGCTGCGTGACTATATGTTGCAGGGTAGTAATCTGAATTATTGGGCTGAGGCTTGGTTGCCGGGTTGATCTCGGGGTTCTGTTGCGATTGGGGGGCATATCCGTTGCTGCGGTTATGGCGGCTATTGGTTTCGCCCTTACGGCGAGTCACTTGGAGAAGCGCCAAGTAACCAAGCGCTCTTGCCCCTTTCGTTCGGTGCCTCGCTAAGGCTCGGCATGCCCTCGCTCCGGTCCTGCTCCGTGGGCCCGCCGCGATCGGCCATCCATGGCCGTGCGCGGCTAACCCGGCATCCATGCCGGGTTGCCCACTGCGCAGAACCTCCACTCGGCCTCTCGAGGGGGCGACCACCGCCACAGCCGCCGAGGCGGCCTGAAAGCCGACCTGGCTCTTTGGTGCACGCGTTCCCTCATTCCGGATATGTACACCGATCCCCTGTAGGAGCCGGCTTGCTGGCGATGGCGTCCCTCCAGCCAATACATACGTTGACTGATCCACCGCTATCGTCGGAACGCCGCCCGCAGCAAGCCGGCTCCTACAAGGGATTGGGTTCACACGTTTCAAAATTGTAGGAGCCAGCTTGCTGGCGATGGACGTCAACGATAACGCGGGCTGTCTGAATGAACGCGTCGCCCAGACGATTTTCGCCGGCAAGCCGGCTCCTACAGGGAATCCCATACGCTTTTGATTTCCACCACTCATCAGGCCGAGCGTTAGCTCGCCTTGCTGCGTTCAGTCATTCCGGATATGTACACCGCTCCCCTGTAGGAGCCGGCTTGCTGCGGGCGGCGTTCCGACGATGGCGTCCATCCAGTCAATACATACGTTGACTGATCCACCGCTATCGTCGGAACGCCGCCCGCAGCAAGCCGGCTCCTACACGGGGATTGGGTTCGCACAATTCAAAATTGTAGGAGCCAGCTTGCTGGCGATGGACGTCAACGATAACGCGGGCTGTCTGAATGAACGCGTTGCCCAGACGCTTTTCGCCGGCAAGCCGGCTCCTACAGGAATCGGCGTATGCTTTTGATTTCCACCACTCATCAGGCCGAGCGTTAGCTCGCCTTCCGCTTTTGATCTGAGCGCCCCCTCGAGAGGCCGAGCGCAGGTTCTGCGCAGTGGGCAACCCGGCATGGATGCCGGGTTAGC
>NZ_JACVBK010000016.1:0-49840 GCF_014852325.1 Pseudomonas sp. PDM01 | reverse complement strand
CCCCCTCGAGAGGCCGAGCGCAGGTTCTGCGTAGTGGGCAACCCGGCATGGATGCCGGGTTAGCCGCCCCCGGCCAGGGATGGCCGATGGCGGCGGGCCCACGGAGCAGGACCGGAGCGAGGGCATGGCGAGCCTTAGCGAGCCACCGAACGAAAGGGGCAAGAGCCCTTGGTTACTTGGGGCTCTTCCAAGTGACTCGCCGTAAGGGCGAAACCAATATCCGCCATCACCCAAAAAACGGATATACCCCCAATCCCCGCCCCCACCACCCATAAAAAAATCTCACGCGTGAGCTATTGAGCACAGCGAAAATTGCCTGTAGTGTTTCTCACGCGTGAGTTTTTCACAACGAGGTCAGCACCATGAACAGCAGCTCTCCATCAGATCCGCCTTCCGGGTCTGTGAACGATTCAGCAAGCCGCAAGGGAGAGCGCTCGAAACCGTCCGCGAAAAAACCGTCGAGCTTCTACATGAAGCAGATGCGCGCGGGCCTGGGTGCCGCCGGTTATGTAAAACACGAGACTTGGGTGCTTCCCGAAAACCGAAGCCTGCTCAAGCAGATGGAGAAACAGCTACGCCAACCGATCCTGGCTGGCTCATTCATGTCGGAGAATTACATGAGCGCAGGTAACAACTGGAACATCGATCGCCTCTACAGCGCCCTTCAAGCCCTGGACGAAGTGGTCTCGAACGACATCACCCTCTCCCTCGTCCAAGGCTCCGAATCCAGCATCAAGCTGGAAATGAACGACTTCGGTGGCTTGCCGATTTACATCGCGGTAGTGGGCGACCAGATCATCGTCGATACCGTGCTGGTCGACGTCGAGTCGATCAAGGACGTGCCGGCCTTCAACGATGCCGTGCTGCGTAGCCGGGAAATGTTCCCGCTGTCGTCGATCGGCATCGAGTCCATGCCCAACGGGCAGGTCGTTTACAACATGTTTGGCGCGCTCAGCTCCGACTCGAGCCTGACCAACGTCGTGACCGAGGTCAAAACCCTCGTCGACAACGTGCAGCGCGCCAGCGAAGCCTTCGAACGTTTTTTCAATTAATTATTCGGGAATCAGGGAAAATCCAATGACTCAGTCCATCTGGAGCAAATTGTTCACCGCACTGCGTGGCGGTGCCAATGAAGTCGGCGAATCGATCGTCGACCAACAGGCCCTGCGCATCCTCGACCAGGAAATCCGCGATGCCGACAGCGCGCTGGCCAACGCCAAGCGTGAGCTGGTCACCATCATGGCCAAGCACAAACTGTCCGCTGATCGCGTCAGCGAGTACAACGCCAAGATCAAGGACCTGGAATCCAAGGCGCTGGCCGCCATTCAGGCCAACCGCGAAGACCTGGCACTGGAAGTGGCCGAAGCCATTTCGACCCTGACCAACGAGCTGGATGTCGAGCAGAAGCAGGCCACCGAATTCGGCGGTTATGCGGACAACATGCGCAAAGACATCACCAAGGCTGAAAGCCGCATTAAGAGCCTGCGTCAGCAAGTGGACATGGCCAAGGCCCGCGAAAGCGTACAGAAAGCCCAGGTCAGCGCATCCATCGCCAGCGGCGGCGCCAACGGCAAACTGGAAACCGCAGTCGGCACGCTGAACCGCTTGCAAGCCAAGCAGCAGCAACGCGCCGCTGAACTGGAAGCTCAGGACCAACTGGCCGATGCCTCGACCGGCACCGACCTGGAGCGCAAACTGCGCGAAGCCGGCATCACGCCGGACGCGGGCAGCGCCAACGCGATCCTGGAGCGCCTGAAGCAGAAATCGGCTGAGTAACCCACTCAGTCGCAGATGCATAACCTGTGGGAGCTAGCCTGCTAGCGATTACGGTTTGTCAGGCGACATTAATGTTGACTGACACTCCCTCTTCGCGAGCAGGCTCGCTCCCACAATAGATATGCGTTTCAGTTTTTCGTTGAATCGAGGTCAAGGATGGATGCCCTGAAGGGTTTCAAGACAATCGCCAGCCTCGCCATTTTCATGGTGGCGCTGCAACTGCTCAACGTCGCGACCGGCTACAGCCTTGTGGCATTCGGCCTGGTGCCGAGAACGGCCCACGGACTGGTCGGCATCATCACCTCGCCTTTTTTGCACGCGTCCTTTGCGCACCTCAGCGCCAACCTGATTCCCTTCCTGATTCTGGGCACCCTGGTCATTGTCGATGGGCTCAACCGGTTCCTGGCCGTCAGCGCGATCATCATTTTGCTGGGCGGCGCGCTGGTCTGGCTGTTCGGGTTTTCCGGCGTGCACATTGGCGCCAGCGGCTGGGTATTCGGGCTGTGGGCCTACCTCCTGTCCCGCGCCTGGTTTCACCGCAGCTGGGGCAACCTGATCACGGCCAGCGTCGTGGCGCTGCTCTATGGCGGCCTGGTCTTTGGCTTCCTTCCGCGTCAGGGTGTGTCCTTCGAAGGACATCTGTTTGGGGCGCTCGCCGGATTTATTGCAGCCAAGGTACTTTTCTCTGCGCCGCGCAGCAGGTTTAATGCCGCCGGTTAACCGCACTTGAGCATTCAGACGCCGAGGCGATAACGTCGCCAGGAATGAGTACCCACGGAGTCAGGGACGAAATGTCGATTTTCCTTTTATTGCGCATGTATGCCTCGTCCCTCTTCCACCGATTCGGTTGGGCGGGACTGGTCATCGCCTTGGCCGTGCACCTGACCACGGCGTATCTGGGCCTGGTGTTGCTGGGCGAACAGCACCTCACCGCCCCCGCCACGTTTACCTACTTCTATCTCACCACCACGCTTACCGTAGGCTATGGCGATCTCGCGCCACAGACATCGGCGGGGCGCATTTTCGTGGCCACCTGGGTCATGCTCGGCGGCATTGCGCTGCTGACGGCAGCCATCGGCAAAACCACCAGCAGCGTTATCGATGTATGGAGAAAAAGCATGAAGGGCAAAGGTGACTACACCGGCAATGTCGGGCATACGGTGCTCATCGGCTGGGAAGGTGCGTCCAGCGAACGGGTCGTTGAGTTGTTGCTTCAGGATGAAACCTCCAACGACAACCTGATCGTCATTTGCGATTGCACCCTTGAAGAAAACCCCATGCCTGGCCAGGCGTCCTTCATCAAGGGCGAAAGCCTGTCCTCGGTGGCGCTGCTACTGCGCGCTGGCGTTCCCGGTGCCGAACGCGTTCTGGTGAGAACCCATTCAGACGACCTGACCCTGGCCACCGTGCTGGCGGTCAATCAACTGAAGCCTGTCGGGCATGTGGTCGCCCACTTCAATGACAGTGAAATCGCCTCGCTCGCCAGCGCCTACGCCCCCAGCCTGGAATGCACATCAAGCATGGCCATCGAGATGCTTGTGCGCGCGTCTCAGGACCCCGGCTCGTCCGTGGTCATCAACGAATTGCTGTGCGTGGGCCAGGGCGCGACCCAATACCTGATGAAACTGCCCGATACGTTTAACGCGACCTTCGGCGATCTGTACACGCAGATGAAAGAACGTCACAACGCCACCCTCATCGGCTACCGCGCCAAGGGCGCCCGACAACCATCGATCAACCCGCCTGGCGCCACACGCGTCGAGGGCCGCGAGCTCTTCTACATCGCCTCCACTCGCCTCAAGGAAATCTCCAATGGGATGGTTTAAACAGTTGTTGGGGCTTGAGGCCCCGAACGCGAATTCAGAATCGAAATGGACCGCCAGCGAAACCCAACCGGCCGCCGGCCCGCTGGGTCTGGCACTGGGCAAAGGCGTGATGTTCGACAGCACGCTGCAATTGTTGCTCGACGAAAAAACTGCCGTGGCCATCCCCGGCTCGCAGCAGGTCTGGAGCAACGGCACCATTGACCTCGGGCAGTCGACCTGGCTGTCGCGCTACTACATGAACGACGAAGACTACTGGCTGCAAGTGCACACCACCGGCGACATCGCCGGCCAGGTCGAGTCGGTGATCCTGTTCAACTACCTCAGCTACATCACCATCAGCAGCGAAGCGGAGCTGCGCCGTCTGGCTGGCCCGAATAGCCTGATCGGCCTGCCGACCTACACCCACAACGGCGTCGAATACACCCGCGAATGGGGCACCGAGAATGGCCAGACTGAATTGGTGGCGTTGAGCGAACAGCTGAAAAACCCGGATGAGTCCTACAGCGTCGAGCACCGTTCGATGCTGTACGCCCGCGAAACCGGCCTGACCGACCGCCGTGAATTCCTGCTGTTTTCTGTCGAAGAAGACGCCGAAGGTACGATCAGCTTGAGCACTTCGCTGGGCATTTCGCTGTACACCACCGACTTGAACACTTTTTAAAAAGGAAGAAACCCCATGCTAGAAGCGCTCTCCGTCTCCCTGAACAAAGCCGCCGTGCTCGGGTTTGTTGCGTACATCCTCGGCGCCGCCGTGCTGTTCGCGCTGTTCCAGTTCATCTACACCCGCATCACCCCGCACAAAGAATTCGAGCTGATCCGTTCGGGCAACGTCGCGGCTGCAATCGCCTTGGGCGGCGCGGTCATCGGTTTCGCGATTCCGGCCAGCAACGTGATCGCCTACTCGGTCAGCCTCCTCGACTTCGTGGTCTGGGCAGTCATCGCCGCGTTCGTGCAATTGTTGGCGTTCCTGATGACCAGCCTGGTGCTCAAGGGCACCTCCGAGCGCATCAAGAAAGGTGAAATCGCCGCCGGCATCTACGTGGCAGCCGTGGCCATCAGCGTCGGCATGTTGAACGCCGCCTGCATGACCCCTTCCTCGAACTGATCGCGCACGGAGCTCCCGATGAAACGAAGCAAGTACGTTCAGCTGTCGCTGGCAGCCTCGGTCGCGATGGCGATTTCGGGCTGCGGGCCGACGGAAAAAACCTACTCGGTGCAGAAAAAGTACAACTTCCAGTCCGTGCAGCAATGCGCCGATGAAAAACTTCCGGTGGACGTCTGCTCGGACGCCTTCATGACCGCCATGGCCGAACATCGACGCATTGCACCGGTGTACGACAACCAGGCCGATTGCGAAGCCGACTTCGTCGCCGACTGGTGCCAGCAGGACTCCGCCGGCAAGTTCATCCCCAAACTCGGCGGCTTCGAGCTGACCGCCAATGGCGAGGTGACGCAATCCCAGGTGGACGCCGCCAAAGCGCAACTGCCTGCCTCGGAAGCGAACAGTGGCGGTTCGGGATTCTCCGGCACCAGCCTGCTGACCGGCCTGCTGATCGGCAACATGCTGAGCAACAACCGCAACAGCTACTATTCGGAGCCGGTGTACCGCTACCGCGATGACCGTGGCAGCTATTCGTCTTCGACACTCGGCCAGCGGATTTCGAAAGGTTCGACCTTTACCAAATCCAATCAGGCGCGATACGGCAGCAGCAACTACGCCGACTCGATTCGTTCCGCCAGCAAACCGGTGTCCGTTGCCTCGTCTACTTCCCGTGGCGGCTTCGGCAGCAAAGCCAGTGCGCGCAGCGGCTGGGGTGGCGGCGGGTCGAGCAGTTAAGGAAACAGGGCCATGAAGAAAATCCTCTGCGCAGAGCGTCATGACTGGAAACAGACCGCCGAAAACCTCGGCTTTCTGTTCCACACCATCGACGACGAACCCTATTGGGACGAGAGCGCGTACTACCAGTTCACGCTCAAGCAGATCGAGAACGATCTCGAAGACCCTACCACCGAGATCCATGAGATGTGCATGGACCTGGTGGCTCGCGTGGTGCAGAGCGAGGAGTTGCTGGAACGCCTGAGCATTCCGGCAGCGTTCTACGACCTGGTTCGCACGTCATGGCTCGAAGGTCATCCGCATCTGTACGGGCGCATGGACTTTTCCTACAACGGCAGCGGCCCGGCCAAACTGCTGGAGCTCAACTACGACACGCCGACCAGCCTCTACGAAGCGGCGGCGTTCCAGTGGGGCTGGCTGGAGCAATGCATTGAGCGCGGTTTGTTGCCCAAGAACGCCGACCAGTTCAACAGCATCGACACCAAGCTGCATCAGGCCTTTGCTCAACTGCAGATCACGCAGCCCTTCTATTTCGCCTCGATGAAAGACTCGGTCGAGGACAAGGGCACCACCGATTACCTGCGGCTGGTTGCGGAAAAAGTCGGCATCGAATCCCGCCACATCGACATCGAAGACATTGGCCTCACCAGTGACGGACGTTTCGTCGATCTTGAAGATCGCTGGATTCCTCACCTGTTCAAACTGCACGCCTGGGAGTTCATCTTCCACGAGCCCTTTGGTGCAGCGATTGCCCAGAGTGATACGCAGTTCTTCGAACCGGCCTGGAAATCCATCATCTCCAACAAAGGCATCCTGCCGCTGCTGTGGGAGTTCAACAAAGGCCATCCGAACCTGCTCGCCGCCCACCTGGATACCGACCCGAACAAAGCGGTGCCCAAGGGTTGGGTGCGCAAGCCATTCTTCTCGCGGGAAGGCGCCAACATCGAGCTGCAAACAGCGGACGGTCTGATCGTGAAAGAGGATGGGCCCTACACGGACGCGCCGTTTATCCTTCAGGAGTTCGCGCCGCTGCCGAAGTTTGGCGATAGCTACACGTTGATCGGTTCCTGGGTGATCGGCGATCAAGCCGCGGGGATCGGTGTGCGCGAGGACAACAGCCTGATTACCAAGGATTCCAGCCGATTTTTGCCGCACCTGATACTCGACTGAACATTTACCGTCAGTGAAAAAGCCCGTTGCCATGCATCGGGCGTCGGGGTGAAACAGGTGTAAACCCGATCAGGAACCCGACAACCACAAGACTTACCGCTGAAAAGCCGGATAATGGCGGCCAAATCGTCTAGCCCGTTATTCTGGTACCCCCCCATGGAAATCAAGGTCAACTTTCTCGACAACCTTCGGCTTGAAGCCAAGTTCGACGACTTCACGGTGGTGGCCGACCAACCAATCCGCTACAAGGGCGATGGCTCGGCACCCGGTCCGTTCGACTACTTCCTGGCTTCGTCGGCGCTGTGTGCGGCGTATTTCGTGAAGTTGTACTGCAGCACACGCAATATCCCCACGGATAACATCCGCCTGTCGCAGAACAACATTGTTGACCCGGAAAACCGCTACAACCAGATTTTCAAGATCCAGGTCGAGTTGCCGGCGGACATCTCCGACAAGGACCGCCAGGGCATCCTGCGTTCCATCGACCGTTGCACCGTGAAAAAAGTGGTGCAGGCCGGGCCTGAGTTTGTGATCGAAGAAGTGGAAAACCTCGACGCCGATGCCCAGGCGCTGTTGATGCCGGCTTCCAGTTCAGAGGCGAGCACTTACATTGCCGGCAAGGATCTGCCGCTGGAACAAACCATCGCCAACATGTCGGCCATCCTGGCGGACCTGGGCATGAAGATTGAAATCGCCTCGTGGCGCAATATCGTGCCCAATGTGTGGTCGCTGCATATCCGCGATGCGCACTCGCCGATGTGCTTCACCAACGGCAAGGGGGCGACCAAGGAAAGCGCACTGGCGTCGGCGTTGGGCGAGTTTATCGAGCGACTCAACTGCAACTTCTTCTACAACGACCAGTTCTGGGGCGAAGACATCGCCAACGCGGAATTTGTGCATTATCCGGACGAGCGCTGGTTCAAGCCTGGCCGCAAAGACGCGCTGCCGACCGAGATTCTCGACGAGTACTGCCTGAAGATTTACAACCGCGACGGCGAGCTGCGCGGCTCCCATCTGATCGACACCAACTCGGGCAATGAAGAGCGCGGTATCTGCTCGCTGCCGTACGTGCGCCAGTCGGACGGCGAGGTGGTGTATTTCCCGTCCAACCTGATTGAAAACCTGTACCTGAGCAACGGCATGAGTGCCGGCAACACGCTGGCCGAAGCGCAGGTGCAGTGCCTGTCGGAGATCTTCGAGCGCGCGGTAAAACGCGAAATCATCGAAGGTGAATTTGCACTGCCGGATGTGCCGGCCCACGTGCTGGCGAAGTACCCCGGGATCCTCGCCGGCATTCAGGCGCTGGAAGAACAGGGTTTCCCGGTGTTGGTGAAGGATGCGTCCCTGGGCGGTGAATTCCCGGTGATGTGCGTCACGTTGATGAACCCGCGTACCGGCGGTGTGTTCGCCTCGTTCGGCGCGCACCCAAGCCTTGAAGTGGCATTGGAACGCAGCCTCACCGAATTGCTGCAAGGCCGCAGCTTCGAAGGCCTCAATGACCTGCCCCAGCCGACGTTTGAAGGCCATGCGGTGACCGAGCCGAACAACTTCGTCGAGCACTTCATCGACTCGAGCGGCATTGTGTCGTGGCGCTTCTTCAGTTCGAAGTCGGATTACGAATTCGTGGAGTGGGACTTCTCCGGCCAGGGTGAAAACTCGAATAGCGAGGAAGCCGCGACCTTGTTCGGCATTCTCGAAGGCATGGGCAAGGAAGTGTACATGGCGGTCTACGAGCATATCGGCGCGACGGCCTGCCGCATTCTGGTGCCGGACTATTCGGAAATTTATCCGGTAGACGATCTGATCTGGGATAACACCAACAAAGCGCTGTTCTTCCGCGAAGACATCCTGAACCTGCATCGCCTGGACGAAGACGAACTGCGAGCGCTGGTCGAGCGCCTGGTGGAAAGTGAGCTGGACGACTACACCGACATCACCAGCTTGATCGGCATCGAATTTGACGACAATACCGCTTGGGGTCAGTTGACGATCCTGGAGTTGAAGCTGCTGATTTATCTCGCCCTGCAACAATTTGAAGAGGCGAAAGAAGCAGTGGAAATGTTCCTGCAGTACAACGACAACACGGTTGAGCGCGGCTTGTTCTACCAGGCCGTCAATGTGGTGTTGGAGATGAAACTGGACGAAGACCTGGAACTGGAAGACTACGAGGCCAATTTCCGCCGGATGTTTGGCAGCGAGCGGACGGACGCAGCAATCGGCTCGGTGGACGGGACCGTACGCTTCCATGGCTTGACGCCGACCAGCATGAAACTGGAGGGGCTCGACAGGCACCTGCGCCTGATCGACAGCTACAAAAAACTGCACACGGCGCGGGCCGCCGTAACCACATCATCCCGTTAACCACAAATCTGTAGGAGCCGGCTTGCTGGCGATGAACGATTACGCGGTTTACCTGGCTAACCGCGGTGCTTGAATCGCCAGCAAGCCGGCTCCTACAAATAGCGTGCAAAAGAAAACCCCCGACCAGTCCAGAGGACCGATCGGGGGTTTCGAGGCTAAACCTTACAAAGGCCTAAGCCATATCCTAGAACGGGATATCGTCATCAAAGCTGTCGAAATCCGGAGCCGGCTGAGGAGCGGCCTGCTGTGGAGCCGGACGCGACTGTTGCGGTGCCGACTGCTGCGGACGCGGCGCCTGCTGCTGGCGTGGAGCCGGAGCGGACTGCTGATAGTTGTTGCCCCCGCCTTGTTGGTCGCCCTGCTGTGGACGGCCGCCCAGCAGTTGCATGGTGCCTTGCATGTCGACCACGATTTCAGTGGTGTAACGCTTGATACCGTCTTTTTCCCACTCGCGGGTCTGCAGCTTGCCTTCGATGTAGACCTGCGAACCTTTACGCAGGTATTCGCCGGCGATTTCCGCCACTTTGCCGAACATCGACACACGGTGCCATTCGGTCTTCTCGACCTTCTGACCGGTCTGCTTGTCGGTCCACTGTTCGCTGGTCGCCAGACTCAGGTTGGTCACGGCGTTACCGTTAGGCAAGTAGCGAACTTCGGGATCCTGGCCGCAAGTGCCGACCAATATGACTTTGTTAACCCCACGGGCCATAACGTTCTCCTAGGCTACGCACGCTGCCTCGGGCGGGTTGTTCACCAGGCGCTCGAGGGTAGTGCGATCCAATAGTTCTGTGTCCAATTTGATGTAAATCGCTGCTTCATCAGCAACGATTACCGCATCTGTTACCCCTACGACGGCCTTCAGGCGCTCAACCAGACCCGCTTCGCGGATCGCCTCGGGCGACAACGGCAAGCGCAGGCTCGTGACATAAGGTGGTTCGCGCATGGTAACAGCAAAGGCCAGCCAGAGGGCAGCCAGGCCGGCGCATCCGAGGAAGACAACCGACAGACCGCCATGCTGGAACATCCAGCCGCCGAGGATCCCGCCCAGTGCCGATCCGAGGAACTGACTGGTGGAATAAACCCCCATCGCCGTGCCCTTGCCACCCGCCGGTGAAACCTTGCTGATCAGCGATGGCAACGAAGCTTCCAGCAAGTTGAACGCGGTAAAGAACACCACCGTCCCGATCACCAAGGCCCGCAAGCTATCGCCGAACTGCCAGAAGAATAGCTCAGTGAGCATCAGCGTCAGCACTGCGCCCAATAAAACTCGTTTCATTTTGCGTTTCTTCTCGCCGTAGATAATGAACGGGATCATGGCGAAGAAGGAAATCAGCAGCGCGGTCAGGTAGACCCACCAGTGCTGCTCTTTGGGCAGCCCGGCTTTTTCGACCAGGGCCAGCGGCAATGCAACGAAGCTCGACATCAACATCGCGTGCAACACAAAAATACCCAGGTCCAGGCGCAGCAGGTCCGGGTGCTTGAGCGTCGGCATCAGTGCCTGACGCGCGACGCCGGACTCACGGTGCTGCAACGGCCCGGTGGAACGCGGCACCATGAACATCACGATCACGATACCCACCAGCGCCATGCCACCGGTGGCGAGGAACAACCCGGACAGCCCAAAGGCGCGAGTCAGCAAAGGCCCTACCACCATGGCGACCGCGAACGACAGACCAATCGTCATGCCGATCATGGCCATGGCTTTGGTCCGATGCTGTTCGCGGGTCAGGTCTGACAGCAATGCCATCACAGCTGCGGAAATCGCCCCGGCGCCTTGCAGGATTCGTCCGGCGATAACGCCCCAGATCGAATCGGCGTTCGCCGCCAGCACACTGCCGAGGGCGAACACGATCAGCCCCAGGTAAATCACCGGGCGGCGCCCGATGCGGTCGGAAATGAAGCCGAACGGAATCTGAAATATCGCCTGGGTCAGGCCGTAAGCGCCAATCGCCAGCCCGATGAGGGCCGGGGTCGCTCCTGCCAGATCCATCCCATAGGTCGCCAGTACCGGCAACACCATGAACATGCCAAGCATACGGAACGCGAACACGAGGGCCAGACCGCTTGCTGCGCGGGTCTCACTGCCACTCATGCGTTCGCTGTGGGGATCGTGCATGGAAAAACCTCATGTGAACCGGCCGCGATTCTACCAGTCCCATCGATTGACAGGGTATATCGCGACGCTTTGACGCGTTCCGCTGACAGACTCTTCATGTACGACAGTAAACCACTCGTTTGATAGTGTGCATCCATCCAGTATTTGGCCGTATACTCCTACGTTTTCGACGCCCGCCGAGCGAGGCCACTTTGGACAAGATCCTGATTCGTGGGGCCCGAACCCACAACCTGAAGAACATCGACCTGACCCTGCCACGGGACAAACTGATCGTCATCACCGGCTTGTCCGGATCCGGCAAATCGTCCCTGGCGTTCGACACGCTGTACGCCGAAGGCCAGCGCCGCTATGTCGAGTCGCTGTCGGCCTATGCCCGGCAGTTTTTGTCGATGATGGAAAAGCCTGACGTCGACACCATTGAAGGTTTGTCGCCAGCCATTTCCATTGAGCAGAAGTCGACCTCGCACAACCCGCGTTCGACGGTCGGCACCATCACCGAAATCTACGACTATCTGCGCCTGCTCTACGCTCGCGTCGGTATTCCGCGCTGCCCGGATCACGACATTCCGCTGGAAGCGCAGACCGTCAGCCAGATGGTCGACCTGGTCCTCGCCCAACCGGAGGGCAGCAAACTGATGCTGCTGGCGCCGGTGATTCGCGAGCGCAAAGGCGAACACCTTTCGGTCTTCGAAGAACTGCGCGCCCAGGGCTTTGTCCGGGCCCGGGTCAACGGCAGGATCTGCGAACTGGACGAACTGCCGAAGCTGGACAAGCAGAAGAAGCATTCGATTGACGTCATCGTCGACCGCTTCAAGGTCCGCGCCGATCTGCAACAGCGTCTGGCCGAATCCTTCGAGACCGCGCTGAAACTGGCGGACGGCATTGCCCTGGTCGCACCGATGGACGACGAACCCGGCGAAGAGATGATCTTCTCAGCGCGCTTCGCCTGCCCGATCTGCGGTCACGCGATCAGCGAGCTGGAACCCAAGCTGTTCTCCTTCAACAACCCGGCCGGCGCCTGCCCGACGTGCGATGGTCTGGGCGTGAAGCAATTCTTCGACATCAAGCGACTGGTCAATGGCGAACTGACTCTGGCCGAAGGTGCGATTCGCGGCTGGGACAGGCGTAACGTCTATTACTTCCAGATGCTCGGGTCGCTGGCGGCGCACTACAAGTTCAGCCTCGAAGTACCGTTCAACGAACTGCCGGCCGAACAGCAGAAATTCATCCTGCACGGCAGCGGCTCCCAGAACGTCGATTTCAAATACCTGAATGACCGTGGCGACATCGTCAAACGTTCGCACCCGTTCGAAGGCATCGTGCCAAACCTGGAACGTCGCTACCGCGAAACCGAATCGGCTTCGGTGCGTGAAGAGCTGGCCAAGTTCCTCAGCACCCAGCATTGCCCGGATTGCCGTGGCACCCGCCTGCGTCGCGAGGCGCGGCATGTCTGGGTCGGCGAGAAGACACTGCCGGCGGTGACCAATCTGCCGATCGGCGATGCGTGCGAATACTTCGGTGTGCTGAAGCTGACCGGGCGTCGTGGTGAAATTGCCGACAAGATCCTCAAGGAAATCCGCGAGCGCCTGCAGTTCCTGGTCAACGTCGGCCTCGACTATCTGTCGCTGGATCGCAGTGCCGACACGTTGTCCGGTGGCGAGGCGCAGCGGATTCGTCTGGCCAGTCAGATTGGTGCCGGCCTGGTGGGCGTTCTATACATCCTCGATGAACCGTCGATTGGTCTGCACCAACGCGACAACGACCGTTTGCTCGGCACGCTCAAGCACCTGCGCGACATCGGCAACACGGTGATCGTGGTCGAACACGATGAAGATGCCATTCGCCTGGCTGACTATGTCGTGGATATCGGCCCGGGTGCCGGCGTGCACGGGGGGCATATCGTCGCCGAAGGTACGCCAGCGGAAGTTATGGCTCACCCTGACTCGCTGACCGGCAAGTACTTGTCGGGTCGGGTGAAGATTGCCGTTCCAGCCAAACGCACACCGCGTAACAAGAAGTTGTCGCTGTCCCTCAAGGGCGCTCGCGGCAACAACTTGCGCAACGTCGATCTGGAGATTCCGATTGGCCTGCTGACCTGCGTTACCGGCGTCTCCGGTTCGGGCAAGTCGACGTTGATCAACAACACGCTGTTTCCTTTGAGTGCGACGGCACTCAACGGTGCGACAACGCTTGAGGCTGCGGCTCACGACAGCATCAAAGGGCTGGAGCACCTGGACAAGGTCGTCGACATCGACCAGAGCCCGATCGGCCGTACGCCACGCTCCAACCCGGCGACGTACACCGGGCTGTTCACGCCGATTCGCGAACTGTTCGCCGGCGTGCCGGAATCCCGTTCCCGCGGTTACGGGCCGGGGCGTTTCTCCTTCAACGTGAAGGGCGGACGCTGCGAGGCCTGCCAGGGCGATGGCCTGATCAAGGTTGAAATGCACTTCCTGCCGGACATCTATGTTCCGTGCGACGTCTGCAAGAGCAAGCGCTACAACCGCGAAACGCTGGAGATCAAGTACAAGGGCAAGAGCATCCACGAAACCCTCGAGATGACCATCGAGGAAGCCCGGGTGTTCTTCGACGCGGTGCCGGCACTGGCACGCAAGCTTCAGACGTTGATGGATGTCGGCCTTTCGTACATCAAGCTTGGGCAATCGGCGACCACCCTGTCCGGTGGTGAAGCGCAGCGGGTGAAGCTGTCCCGCGAGCTGTCCAAGCGCGATACCGGCAAGACGCTGTACATCCTCGATGAGCCAACCACCGGTTTGCACTTCGCGGATATTCAGCAACTGCTCGACGTGCTGCATCGACTGCGCGACCACGGCAACACCGTGGTGGTGATCGAGCACAACCTGGACGTGATCAAGACCGCTGACTGGTTGGTGGATCTGGGGCCGGAAGGTGGCTCAAAAGGCGGGCAGATCATTGCCGTCGGTACGCCGGAAGAAGTCTCCGAGATGAAGCAGTCTCACACCGGTTTCTATCTCAAACCGCTGCTGGCTCGCGACAGGGACTGAATCAAGCCCATGAAAAAGCCCCTGTCACTTTGTCGGTGACAGGGGCTTTTTCGTTGACACTGTAGGAGCACAGCTTGCTGGCGATGGCGATATCAAGGACGCCTTCGCCAGCAAGCTGTGCTCCTACGGTTCAATGTCAGGTGTGAGATTGCAGGTAATTTTCCAGACCGATCAACTTGATCAGACCCAACTGCTTCTCGAGCCAGTAGGTGTGGTCTTCTTCGGTATCGTTCAGTTGAATGCGCAGCATCTCGCGGCTGACGTAGTCTTTGTGCTGCTCGCAGAGTTCGATGCCCTTGCAGAGTGCGGCGCGGACTTTGTATTCCAGTCGCAGGTCGGCAGCTAGCATGTCAGGAACCGTGGTGCCGACATCAAGATCGTCCGGACGCATGCGTGGCGTGCCTTCGAGCATCAGAATTCGGCGCATCAGCGCATCGGCGTGCCCCGCTTCCTCTTCCATCTCGTGGTTGATTCGTTCGTAGAGCTTGGTGAATCCCCAGTCCTCATACATCCGCGAGTGAACGAAATATTGATCACGCGCGGCCAGTTCGCCGGTCAGCAACGTGTTGAGGTAATCGATTACGTCTGGGTGGCCTTGCATCGCCCTACATCTCCCTGCTTGAAAGTCTGTAGTTTGAACCACAGCGACTGTTTGGTCACTTGGTTTGCGCGATAAAAGCGAAGATATTCTGAGAAAAGTAGTTTAAATAGCGCAAAAACCGCCCTAATGAGGGCGGTTCTGCTTCTCGTTTAGACTTCGTTAATCTGTACGTTGAGCGCCTTTGCGATTGCGTCTCCATAAGCCGGGTCGGCCTTGAAGAAATGCTGCAACTGGCGATCCACTACATCAGCGGAGACCCCTGCCATCGCGCCCGCAATATTGTTGGTCAGCAGGTTTTTCTGCTCATCACTCATCAAACGGAACAACGCACCTGCGTGGCTGTAGTAGTCCGTGTCTTCGCGATGATCGTAACGATCAGCCGCACCGCTCAATGCCAAAGCAGGCTCAGCATAACGAGGCGCCTGTTTTGGCGACTCTACGTAACTGTTCGGCTCGTAGTTCGGCGCTGCACCACCATTGCTGCCAAACGCCATGGAGCCATCACGCTGGTAGCTCTTGACCGGGCTGCGCGGCGCATTCACCGGCAGTTGCTGATGGTTGGTACCAACACGGTAGCGGTGCGCATCGGCGTAAGCGAACACTCGCCCTTGCAGCATGCGGTCTGGCGACAGGCCGACACCTGGCACCATATTGCTCGGACCGAACGCCGCTTGTTCAACTTCCGCGAAGTAGTTCTGCGGATTGCGGTTGAGCTCGAGCTCACCCACTTCGATCAGTGGGAACTCTTTCTGCGACCAGGTCTTGGTCACATCGAAAGGGTTCTCGTAATGCGCCGCAGCCTGGGCCTCGGTCATGATCTGAATGCATACACGCCATTTTGGGAAGTCGCCGCGCTCAATCGCTTCGAACAAGTCGCGCTGTGCGTAATCCGGATCGGTGCCCGCCAGGCGAGCAGCTTCTGCCGGCGCCAGGTTCTTGATCCCTTGCTGGGTCTTGTAATGCCACTTCACCCAGTGACGCTCGCCGCTGGCACTGATCAGGCTGTAAGTGTGGCTGCCGAAGCCGTGCATGTGACGGTAGCCGTCAGGGATGCCACGGTCCGAAAACAGGATGGTGACCTGGTGCAGCGCCTCAGGCGAGTGCGACCAGAAGTCCCACATCATCTGCGCACTTTTCAGGTTGCTTTGCGGCAGGCGTTTTTGGGTATGGATAAAGTCCGGAAACTTGAGCGGATCACGAATGAAAAACACAGGGGTGTTGTTGCCAACGATGTCCCAGTTGCCTTCTTCGGTATAGAACTTCAGGGCAAAGCCACGTGGATCGCGTTCTGTGTCAGCCGAGCCGCGCTCACCGCCCACGGTGGAAAACCGCAGAAACGTTGGGGTCTGCTTGCCGACCGATTCGAACAGCTTGGCGCTGGTGTACTCAGTGATGTCACGCGTCACGGTGAACGTGCCGTAAGCACCCGAGCCCTTGGCGTGTACGCGGCGCTCAGGAATATTTTCACGGTTGAAGTGGGCAAGCTTCTCGATCAGGTGGAAGTCGTCGAGCAGCAATGGGCCACGAGGGCCGGCGGAGCGGGAATTCTGGTTGTCGGCGACAGGAGCGCCACTGGCGGTGGTAAGTATTTTATTTTGGCTCATGCGATCTCTTCCTCTGTCAGTCTAGAACTGCCGGCTAATCGGCTGAGAGGAAGTATTGATCACCAACGTTACACCTACAAATTCATTAACTTGTAAGTGTCGATAGAAAATTACTAACGAAGAGCCTACTTTTCAGACGCCCACAAAAAACCGGGCACTAGGCCCGGTTCTTCGTTTCAGACTGACGTCTTACTCAGCGGATACAGCTTCACCGCCGGTAGCACGATCAACCAACTCGACGTACGCCATAGGCGCGTTGTCGCCAGTGCGGAAGCCGCACTTGAGGATGCGCAGGTAGCCACCCTCACGGGTAGCGTAACGCTTGCCCAGGTCGTTGAAGAGCTTACCAACGATAGCTTTCGAACGAGTACGGTCGAAAGCCAGACGGCGGTTAGCCAGGCTGTCTGTCTTGGCCAAAGTGATCAGCGGCTCAGCAACGCGACGCAGTTCTTTAGCTTTCGGCAGTGTAGTTTTGATCAGCTCGTGCTCGAACAGCGACACTGCCATGTTTTGGAACATGGCCTTGCGGTGCGAGCTAGTGCGGCTCAGGTGACGACCACTTTTACGATGACGCATGGTTCATTCCTTACCAAACACGACGTTCGGTGATTACGACGATCAGGCAGTCGCCTTGTCGTCCTTCTTAAGACTTGCAGGCGGCCAGTTGTCGAGGCGCATGCCGAGGGACAGACCGCGGGAGGCCAGAACGTCCTTGATTTCAGTCAAGGATTTCTTGCCAAGGTTCGGAGTCTTCAACAGCTCTACTTCGGTACGCTGAATCAGGTCACCGATGTAGTAGATGTTTTCCGCCTTAAGGCAGTTAGCCGAACGTACAGTCAGTTCCAGATCGTCAACCGGGCGAAGCAGGATCGGATCGATCTCGTCTTCCTGCTCGACAACCACTGGCTCACTGTCACCTTTGAGGTCGACGAACGCAGCCAACTGCTGTTGCAGAATGGTTGCAGCGCGACGGATAGCCTCTTCAGGATCCAGAGTACCGTTGGTTTCCAGATCAATAACCAGCTTGTCCAGGTTAGTACGCTGTTCGACACGGGCGTTTTCCACCACGTATGCGATACGGCGAACCGGGCTGAACGAAGAGTCAAGCTGCAAGCGACCGATGCTGCGGCTTTCGTCTTCATCGCTCTGACGCGAGTCTGCCGGTTCATAACCACGACCACGAGCTACGGTGAGCTTCATGTTCAGGGCGCCGTTAGACGCCAGGTTAGCGATTACGTGATCGGGGTTAACGATCTCGACATCATGATCCAGCTGAATATCGGCAGCGGTAACCACCCCCGAACCCTTCTTCGACAAGGTCAGCGTAACTTCGTCACGACCGTGCAGCTTGATAGCCAGACCTTTAAGGTTCAACAGGATTTCAATTACGTCTTCCTGTACGCCTTCGATTGCGCTGTACTCATGGAGTACACCGTCAATCTCGGCCTCGACTACTGCACAGCCGGGCATTGAGGACAACAGGATGCGGCGCAGCGCGTTGCCCAGGGTGTGGCCGAAACCACGCTCGAGAGGCTCGAGAGTGATCTTGGCGCGGGTTGGACTGACAACCTGCACATCAATATGGCGGGGTGTCAGGAACTCATTTACCGAAATCTGCATGGATGCACCTATTTTCTAGCCCTTACTTGGAGTAGAGCTCGACAATCAGGCTTTCGTTGATGTCGGCGGACAGATCACTGCGAGCTGGAACGTTCTTGAAAACGCCCGACTTCTTCTCAGTGTCTACTTCTACCCATTCTACGCGGCCACGTTGGGCACACAGATCGAGAGCTTGGACAATGCGAAGTTGGTTCTTTGCTTTCTCGCGAATCGCGACCACGTCACCAGCACGAACCTGGTAAGACGGTACGTTTACGGTCTGACCGTTAACGCTGACGGATTTGTGCGATACCAGCTGACGGGATTCGGCACGAGTAGAGCCAAAACCCATACGGTATACAACGTTGTCCAGACGGCATTCGAGCAGTTGCAGCAGGTTTTCACCGGTTGCACCTTTCTTGCCAGCAGCTTCTTTGTAGTAGCCGCTGAATTGACGCTCGAGAACGCCGTAGATACGACGGACCTTCTGCTTTTCACGCAGTTGGGTGCCGTAATCGGACTGGCGACCGCGGCGTTGGCCGTGGATACCAGGTGCTGCTTCAATGTTGCACTTCGATTCGATCGCGCGCACGCCGCTCTTCAGAAAGAGATCGGTGCCTTCGCGACGAGCGAGTTTGCATTTTGGACCAATGTAACGAGCCATTCTTTACAATCTCCTGGATTACACGCGGCGCTTCTTCGGCGGACGGCACCCGTTGTGCGGGATTGGCGTCACGTCGGTGATGCTGGCGATCTTGTAGCCACAGCCGTTCAAAGCGCGGACTGCAGATTCACGACCTGGGCCTGGACCTTTGACGTTAACGTCGAGGTTTTTCAGACCGTATTCCAGCGCAGCTTGACCAGCACGTTCAGCAGCTACTTGAGCAGCAAACGGGGTGGACTTGCGGGAACCGCGGAAACCCGAACCACCGGAGGTAGCCCAGGAAAGAGCGTTGCCTTGACGGTCGGTGATGGTCACGATTGTGTTGTTAAAAGAAGCATGGATGTGGGCGATGCCATCAACCACTGTCTTTTTAACTTTTTTACGAGGACGAGCAGCAGGTTTAGCCATGATTAATTTCCTGTCGATTCGCTGGGGCGATTACTTGCGGATCGGCTTACGCGGACCTTTACGGGTACGCGCGTTAGTCTTGGTACGCTGACCGCGTACTGGAAGACCACGACGATGACGCAGACCGCGATAGCAACCGAGGTCCATCAAACGCTTGATTTTCATGTTGATTTCGCGACGCAGGTCACCTTCAGTGGTGAACTTCGCCACTTCGCCACGCAGCTGTTCAATCTGCTCGTCGCTCAGATCCTTGATCTTTGCGGCTGGGTTTACCCCAGTCACTGCACAGATCTTCTGTGCAGTAGTGCGACCAACACCATAGATGTAGGTCAGCGAGATAACAGTATGCTTGTTATCTGGAATGTTAACGCCTGCAATACGGGCCATTCAGTGGGACTCCAATTGACAGCTACCTACGCCCCGGAAGCCAAGAAATAGGGCGCGAGATAATATCGCTGTAATAACAAATAATCAACCCGGTAGCGCACTAGCTACCGGGCTTGAAGCACAATCACACTCAGCCTTGGCGCTGTTTGTGACGCGGTTCCGCGCTGCAAATTACTCGAACAACACCTTCGCGGCGAATAATCTTGCAGTTACGGCACAGCTTTTTCACCGATGCACGAACTTTCATCACCAACTCCTCGAACCTTATGGGTACTCAGCGCAACATGCCGCTGCCGTAACCCTTCAGGTTGGCTTTCTTCATCAGGGATTCGTACTGGTGCGAAACGAGGTGCGATTGTACTTGGGACATGAAGTCCATCACAACCACGACGACGATCAGCAACGAGGTCCCGCCAAGGTAGAACGGTACGTTTGCCGCAACCACCAGGAACTGGGGAAGCAGACACACGGCCGTCATGTAAAGAGCACCGAACATGGTCAAGCGAGTCAGAACGCCATCAATGTAGCGCGCAGACTGCTCACCTGGACGGATGCCCGGAATAAAGGCACCGGACTTCTTCAGGTTTTCCGCTACGTCTTTCGGATTGAACATCAACGCCGTATAGAAGAAGCAGAAGAAAATAATCCCTGCACTAAACAGCAGAATATTCAACGGCTGACCAGGAGCGATCGACTGCGAGATGTCCTGCAACCAGCCCATACCTTCAGACTGGCCGAACCAGGCACCCAACGAAGCCGGGAACAGCAAAATGCTGCTCGCGAAAATGGCCGGAATAACACCGGCCATGTTCACCTTCAGCGGCAAGTGGCTAGTCTGCGCAGCGAAGACCTTACGGCCTTGCTGACGCTTGGCGTAGTGAACAGCAATACGACGCTGACCACGCTCAATGAACACCACGAAACCGATAATCGCTACTGCCAGCAAACCGATGGCAACCAGGGCGAAGATGTTGATATCACCCTGACGTGCAGACTCGAAAGACTGCCCGATCGCTCTCGGAAGACCGGCGACGATACCCGAAAAAATCAACATCGAGATACCGTTGCCAACACCACGCTCAGTAATCTGCTCACCCAGCCACATCATGAACATCGCACCAGCCACAAATGTGGATACCGCGACGAAATGGAAGCCAAAGTCACCAGTGAACGCAACGCCCTGCCCTGCCAGACCAATGGACATGCCAATTGCCTGAACAAGAGCGAGGACGACAGTGCCGTAGCGGGTGTACTGGCTGATCTTACGACGGCCAGCTTCACCTTCCTTCTTCAACTGCTCCAGCTGCGGGCTGACGGCGGTCATCAGCTGCATGATGATCGATGCCGAAATGTACGGCATGATCCCCAATGCAAAGATGCTCATCCGTTCCAGCGCGCCGCCGGAAAACATGTTGAACAAGCTAAGAATGGTCCCCTCATTCTGTCGAAACAGGTCCGCGAGTCGGTCCGGGTTGATACCTGGAACCGGGATGTGTGCGCCTATTCGGTAGACGATAATCGCCAGGAACAGAAAACGCAGACGAGCCCAGAGTTCAGACATACCGCCTTTGCCGAGCGCAGAGAGAGCACCTTGCTTAGCCATTTATTCCTCGAACTTGCCGCCAGCTGCTTCGATAGCCGCACGCGCACCTTTGGTGGCGCCGATTCCCTTTCCGATGGTAACAGCGCGAGTCACTTCACCGGACAGCATGATTTTCACACGCTGTACGTTGACGTTGATCACGTTGGCATCCTTCAAGGACTGCACGGTGACGATGTCGCCTTCCACTTTAGCCAGCTCGGACAAACGCACTTCTGCGCGATCCATGGCTTTCAGGGAAACGAAACCGAACTTCGGCAGGCGACGATGCAGCGGCTGTTGACCGCCTTCAAAGCCTGGAGCAATGGTGCCACCGGAGCGGGAGGACTGACCTTTGTGGCCACGGCCACCGGTCTTACCCAAACCACTACCGATACCACGGCCCGGACGATGCTTTTCGCGACGGGAGCCCGGCGCTGGACTCAGATCATTGAGTTTCATCGATTAACCCTCGACACGCAGCATGTAGTAAGCCTTGTTGATCATCCCGCGATTCTCGGGAGTATCAAGTACTTCTACAGTGTGACCGATGCGACGCAGACCCAGACCCTTAACGCACAGTTTGTGGTTAGGGATGCGGCCGGTCATGCTTTTGATCAGCGTAACTTTAACGGTAGCCATGATCAGAAGATCTCCTTGACGCTTTTGCCACGCTTGGCGGCAATGGATTCAGGAGACTGCATAGCTTTCAAACCTTTGAAAGTGGCGTGAACCACGTTTACCGGGTTAGTCGAGCCGTAGCACTTGGCCAGAACGTTCTGAACGCCAGCAACTTCGAGGACAGCACGCATAGCGCCGCCAGCGATGATACCGGTACCTTCAGAAGCAGGCTGCATGTACACCTTCGAAGCGCCGTGACCGGACTTCATTGCGTACTGCAGAGTGGTGCCGTTCAGGTCAACTTGGATCATGTTGCGGCGAGCAGCTTCCATTGCCTTCTGGATCGCAGCAGGCACTTCACGTGACTTGCCACGGCCGAAGCCAACACGCCCTTTACCATCACCAACCACGGTCAACGCGGTGAAAGTGAAGATACGGCCGCCTTTAACGGTTTTGGCTACGCGGTTAACTTGAACCAGCTTCTCGATGTAGCCTTCGTCGCGCTTTTGGTCGTTATTTGACATAACTTAGAACTCCAGCCCAGCTTCACGAGCAGCATCAGCCAGCGCCTTGACGCGGCCGTGGTACTTGAAGCCAGAGCGGTCGAAAGCCACCTGCGAGACGCCAGCGGCTTTAGCACGCGTAGCGACCAGCTGGCCAACCTTAGTGGCCGCGTCGATGTTGCCAGTGGCGCCATCACGCAGTTCTTTATCCAAAGTCGAGGCAGATGCCAGGACTTTGTTGCCGTCGGCCGAAATGACCTGGGCGTAGATGTGCTGCGACGAGCGGAACACGCAGAGACGCACGACTTCGAGTTCGTGCATTTTCAGGCGTGCTTTGCGAGCGCGACGCAGTCGAGTAACTTTTTTGTCGGTCATTTGCTATGCCCTACTTCTTCTTGGCTTCTTTACGACGGACGACTTCGTCCGCGTAGCGCACACCTTTGCCTTTGTACGGCTCTGGTGGACGGAAGTCGCGGATCTCGGCGGCCACTTGACCTACCAGCTGCTTATCGATGCCCTTGATCAGGATATCGGTCTGGCTAGGAGTCTCAGCGGTGATGCCTTCCGGCAGTTCATAATCCACTGGGTGCGAGAAGCCAAGAGCCAGGTTCAGCACTGTGCCTTTTGCTTGCGCTTTGTAACCAACACCGACCAGCTGGAGCTTACGCTCGAAGCCTTGGCTTACGCCTTGGACCATGTTGTTTACCAACGCACGAGTGGTACCAGCCATTGCGCGAGTTTGTTGATCGCCATTGCGAGCAGCGAAACGCAGCTCACCAGCTTCTTCAACGATCTCAACGGACGAATGGATGTTCAGTTCGAGAGTGCCCTTGGCACCCTTCACCGAAAGCTGTTGGCCTGCGAATTTGACTTCGACGCCGGCTGGCAGCTTAACGGGGTTCTTAGCGACGCGTGACATGCTTATCCCCCCTTAGAACACAGTGCAAAGAACTTCGCCGCCGACACCGGCAGCGCGCGCAGCACGATCCGTCATCACACCTTTGTTGGTGGAGACGATAGACACACCGAGACCGCCACGAACTTTTGGCAGATCATCGACGGACTTGTACTGACGCAGGCCTGGACGGCTAACGCGCTTCACTTCCTCGATGACCGGACGGCCTTCGAAGTACTTCAGCTCGATGGACAGCAGTGGCTTGATTTCGCTGCTGATCTGATAACCCGCAATGTAACCTTCGTCCTTCAGGACTTTGGCAACAGCTACCTTCAAAGTAGAAGATGGCATGCTTACGACGGACTTTTCAGCCATCTGGGCATTACGGATTCGAGTTAGCATGTCCGCTAACGGGTCCTGCATACTCATGGGCTAGACGCTCCTAATACACAAAAAATTAGCCTTGCGGCTACTACGTGTCGCCGAGGACATCCATGCAAAAAAAGCACGGGCTCAGGCGAGCCGGGTATTCTAGACACACCCCACAAATGAATCAAGCCCCAAAAGGGGCTTGATTCAAGTTCAAGGTCACCGGCGGTCAGGATCTTGCGATCCCGAACACCGAGACTTTGATAGTGCTTACCAGCTGGCTTTAACCAGACCAGGTACGTCACCACGCATTGCAGCTTCACGCAGTTTGTTACGGCCGAGGCCGAACTTGCGGTAAACGCCGTGTGGACGACCGGTCAGGCGGCAGCGGTTACGCATGCGCGAAGCGCTTGCGTCACGTGGCTGCTTTTGCAGAGCTACTGTAGCTTCCCAACGCGCTTCTGGACTTGCGTTCAGATCAACGATGATAGCTTTCAGTGCTGCACGCTTTTTGGCGTACTTGGCAACCGTGAGCTGACGCTTCAGCTCGCGGTTTTTCATGCTCATCTTGGCCATTTTCCTACTCCAATCAGTTGCGGAACGGGAATTTGAAAGCACGCAACAGGGCGCGACCTTCATCATCGTTCTTGGCAGTGGTGGTCAGGGTAATGTCCAGACCGCGGAGAGCATCGATCTTGTCGTAGTCGATTTCCGGGAAGATGATCTGCTCTTTAACGCCCATGCTGTAGTTACCACGACCATCGAAGGACTTGGCATTCAGGCCGCGGAAGTCGCGAACCCGAGGCAGGGAGATCGACAGCAGACGATCCAGGAACTCGTACATACGCTCACGGCGCAGGGTCACTTTGACGCCGATCGGCCAACCTTCACGGACTTTAAAGCCAGCGATGGATTTCCGAGCGTAAGTCACAACGACTTTCTGGCCGGTGATCTTTTCCAGGTCAGCAACAGCGTGCTCGATGACTTTTTTGTCACCGACTGCTTCGCCCAGACCCATGTTCAGGGTGATTTTGGTAACGCGTGGAACTTCCATCACGTTCGAAAGCTTAAGTTCTTCCTTAAGCTTCGGTGCGATTTCTTTCCAGTAAATCTCTTTTAGTCGTGCCATGGTCTCATCTACCTAGCAGTGTTCAAGCATCAACCGCTTTTTGGGTCGACTTGAAGACACGAATTTTCTTGCCGTCTTCTACTTTGAAACCAACGCGATCAGCCTTGTTGGTTTCGCCGTTGAAAATGGCTACGTTAGAAGCGTCCAGTGGAGCTTCTTTCTCGACGATACCGCCTTGTACGCCCGACATCGGGTTAGGCTTGGTATGACGCTTGACCAGGTTCAGACCACCGATAACCAGACGGTTATTAGCGAGAACCTTAAGCACCTTACCGCGCTTACCTTTGTCTTTGCCGGCGATCACGATGATCTCGTCGTCACGACGAATCTTTTGCATGTCGGATCTCCTTACAGCACTTCTGGGGCGAGCGAGACGATCTTCATGAACTTCTCAGTACGAAGTTCACGGGTCACTGGCCCAAAGATACGGGTGCCGATCGGCTCTTGCTTGTTGTTCAGAAGAACAGCAGCGTTGCCATCAAAGCGGATAATGGAGCCATCAGCACGACGAACGCCGTGACGAGTGCGGACTACAACAGCAGTCATCACTTGGCCTTTTTTCACTTTACCGCGAGGAATTGCTTCCTTCACGGTAACTTTGATGATGTCACCGATACCAGCGTAACGACGATGGGAGCCACCCAGCACCTTGATGCACATAACGCGGCGAGCGCCGCTGTTATCGGCCACATCGAGCATGGATTGAGTCTGAATCATATAATTTCTCCGACCCCTAGTCCTTAGACTTCCACAGCGCGTTCGAGAACATCAACCAGCGCCCAAGACTTGGTCTTGGCCAAAGGACGAGTTTCACGAATAGTGACTTTGTCGCCGATGTGGCACTGATTGGTTTCGTCGTGCGCGTGCAGCTTAGTCGAACGCTTAACGTATTTACCGTAGATCGGGTGCTTAACGCGACGCTCGATCAGAACGGTGATGGTCTTGTCCATTTTGTCGCTGACAACACGGCCAGTCAGCGTACGGACGGTTTTTTCGGCTTCAGCCATGATTACTTACCTGCCTGCTGTTTGAGCACAGTCTTCACGCGAGCGATGTCACGCTTAACTTGCCGGAGCAGGTGAGACTGCCCCAACTGGCCAGTTGCTTTCTGCATGCGCAGATTGAACTGGTCGCGCAGCAGGCCGAGCAGTTGCTCGTTAAGCTGCGGCGCGTCTTTTTCACGAAGTTCGTTCGCTTTCATCACATCACCGTCCGTTTAACGAAGGCAGTGGCGAGCGGCAGCTTTGCAGCAGCCAGGGCAAATGCCTCACGCGCCAGCTCTTCAGAAACACCCTCGATTTCATACAGGACTTTGCCTGGCTGAATCTGGGCAACCCAGTATTCCACGCTACCTTTACCTTTACCCATCCGAACTTCGAGTGGCTTCTTGGAAATAGGCTTGTCCGGGAATACACGGATCCAGATCTTGCCGCCACGTTTAACGTGACGGGTCAGTGCACGACGCGCTGACTCGATCTGACGAGCGGTGAGACGACCACGAGCTACAGACTTCAGCGCGAACTCGCCGAAGCTGACTTTGCTACCGCGCAATGCCAGGCCACGGTTGTGACCAGTCATCTGCTTGCGGAACTTCGTACGCTTTGGTTGCAACATTTGGCGTACCCCTTACTTAGCAGCTTTTTTACGAGGCGCTGGTGCTTGTGGTTTCAGTTCTTCTTGGCGACCACCAATTACTTCGCCTTTGAAGATCCAAACCTTTACACCGATCACACCGTAAGTGGTGTGAGCTTCGTAGTTGGCATAGTCGATGTCGGCACGCAGGGTGTGCAGTGGCACACGACCTTCGCGATACCATTCAGTACGTGCGATTTCAGCACCGCCGAGACGACCGCTCACTTGGATTTTGATGCCTTTGGCACCAATGCGCATGGCGTTCTGTACAGCGCGCTTCATAGCGCGACGGAACATTACGCGACGCTCCAGCTGCTGAGCTACGCTCTGCGCAACCAACATACCGTCGAGTTCCGGCTTGCGGATTTCTTCGATATTGATGTGCACAGGCACACCCATTTGCTTGGTCAGGTCCTGACGCAGTTTCTCAACATCTTCACCTTTCTTCCCGATAACGATACCTGGACGAGCGGTGTGGATGGTGATACGTGCAGTTTGGGCCGGACGATGGATATCGATACGGCTTACGGACGCGCTTTTTAGTTTGTCTTGGAGATACTCACGCACCTTCAGATCAGCGAACAAATAGTCCGCATAAGTCCGACCGTCTGCGTACCAGACGGAGGTGTGCTCCTTGACGATTCCCAGGCGAATGCCAATGGGATGTACTTTCTGACCCATCTCTTCGACTCCGTTACTTGTCAGCAACCTTGACAGTGATATGGCAAGACCGCTTGACGATGCGATCAGCACGGCCTTTGGCACGTGGCATGATTCGCTTCAGCGAACGCCCTTCGTTGACGAAAACGGTGCTGACTTTAAGGTCATCAACGTCTGCGCCTTCGTTATGCTCGGCGTTGGCTACGGCCGACTCCAGCACTTTCTTCATGATCTCGGCGGCTTTCTTACTGCTGAAAGCCAACAAGTTGAGCGCTTCGCCCACCTTCTTCCCGCGGATCTGGTCGGCGACCAAGCGGGCTTTCTGGGCGGAGATTCGAGCGCCCGACAACTTAGCGGCTACTTCCATTTCCTAACCCCTTAACGCTTGGCTTTCTTGTCAGCCACGTGCCCACGATAAGTGCGGGTACCGGCGAACTCGCCCAGTTTGTGGCCGACCATGTCTTCGTTCACGAGAACTGGCACATGTTGACGACCGTTGTGTACTGCGATGGTCAGACCGACCATTTGTGGCAGGATCATCGAACGGCGCGACCAGGTTTTAACTGGTTTGCGATCGTTCTTTTCCGCCGCCACTTCGATCTTCTTCAGTAGGTGAAGATCGATAAAAGGACCTTTTTTCAGAGAACGTGGCACTGTCGTATCCCTCTATTTACTTGCGACGACGGACGATCATTTTGTCGGTACGCTTATTACCACGAGTCTTCGCGCCCTTAGTCGGGAAGCCCCATGGCGATACCGGATGACGACCACCAGAGGTACGACCTTCACCACCACCATGTGGGTGGTCAACCGGGTTCATGGCAACACCACGAACGGTTGGGCGAACGCCACGCCAGCGTTTGGCACCAGCTTTACCCAGCGAACGCAGGCTGTGCTCGGAGTTCGAGACTTCGCCCAGGGTCGCGCGGCATTCAGCCAGCACTTTACGCATCTCACCAGAACGCAGACGCAGGGTCACATAGACACCTTCACGAGCGATCAGCTGAGCCGAAGCACCAGCGGAACGAGCGATTTGCGCGCCTTTACCTGGCTTCAATTCGATGCCGTGTACGGTACTACCAACTGGAATGCTGCGCAGTTGCAACTGGTTGCCCGGCTTGATCGGAGCCAAAGCACCCGAAATCAGCTGGTCACCAGCGTTCACGCCTTTAGGGGCGATGATGTAACGGCGTTCGCCGTCTGCGTACAACATAAGAGCAATGTGAGCAGTACGGTTTGGATCGTATTCGATACGCTCGACAGTGGCTGGAATGCCGTCTTTGTCGTTGCGACGGAAATCGACCAGACGATAATGCTGCTTATGGCCACCACCGATGTGACGAGTGGTAATACGACCATTGTTGTTACGACCACCAGACTTCGATTTCTTCTCGAGCAGCGGTGCGTGAGGAGCGCCTTTATGCAGCTCCTGGTTGACCACCTTGACCACATGACGGCGGCCAGGGGAAGTCGGTTTGCATTTAACGATTGCCATGATGCACCCCTTCCTTACTCAGCACTGCTGCTGAAATCGAGATCTTGGCCTGGCTGAAGGGAGATAACTGCCTTCTTCCAGTCATTACGCTTGCCCAGACCGCGAGCAGTGCGCTTGCTCTTACCCAGAACATTCAGGGTAGTAACACGCTCTACTTTCACGCTGAACAGGCTTTCGACGGCCTTCTTGATTTCCAGCTTGGTTGCGTCAGTGGCAACCTTGAAAACGAACTGGCCTTTCTTGTCTGCCAGAACCGTAGCCTTCTCGGAAACGTGCGGGCCAAGCAGAACTTTAAATACGCGTTCCTGGTTCATCCCAGCAGCTCCTCGAATTTCTTCACGGCCGACACGGTGATCAACACCTTGTCGTATGCGATCAGACTAACTGGATCGGAACCTTGCACATCACGTACATCTACGTGCGGCAGGTTGCGAGCAGCCAGGTACAGGTTCTGATCAACAGCGTCCGACACGATCAGAACGTCGGTCAGGCTCATGTTGTTCAGTTTGCCCAGCAGGTCTTTGGTTTTCGGCGTTTCAACGGCGAAATCCTGAACCACGACCAGACGATCAGTACGCACCAGCTCAGCAAGGATGGAACGCATTGCTGCGCGATACATCTTCTTGTTCAGCTTCTGGGAGTGATCCTGAGGACGAGCTGCGAAAGTGGTACCGCCGCCACGCCAGATTGGGCTACGGATAGTACCGGCACGAGCACGGCCAGTACCTTTCTGACGCCATGGGCGCTTACCGCCACCACGAACGTCGGAACGGGTCTTTTGCTGCTTGCTACCTTGACGGCCGCCAGCCATGTAGGCCACGACTGCTTGGTGAACCAGCGTCTCGTTGAATTCGCCGCCAAATGTCAGTTCGGAAACTTCGATCGCTTGAGCGTCATTTACATTTAATTGCATGTCAGCTTCCCCTTAACCGCGAGCCTTGGCTGCTGGACGTACAACCAAGTTGCCGCCAGTAGCGCCAGGAACAGCGCCCTTGACCAACAACAGATTGCGTTCAGCGTCCACGCGCACTACTTCGAGGGACTGCACGGTCACGCGCTCAGCGCCCATATGACCGGACATTTTTTTGCCCTTGAATACACGACCAGGAGTCTGGCACTGGCCGATAGAGCCTGGAACGCGGTGGGACACGGAGTTACCGTGGGTATTATCTTGCCCGCGGAAGTTCCAACGCTTGATCGTACCCTGGAAGCCTTTACCTTTGGACTGACCGGTTACATCAACCAGTTGACCAGCAGCGAAGATTTCAGCGTTGATCAGATCGCCGGCCTGGTACTCGCCTTCTTCAAGGCGGAATTCCATTACGGTACGACCAGCGGCAACGTTCGCTTTAGCGAAGTGGCCAGCCTGAGCAGCTGTAACACGCGAAGCACGACGCTCGCCTACAGTGACTTGCACTGCACGATAGCCATCGGTCTCTTCAGTTTTGAACTGGGTGACGCGATTCGGCTCGATCTCAATGACCGTGACCGGAATGGAGACACCTTCTTCGGTGAAAATACGGGTCATACCGCATTTACGACCGACTACACCAATAGTCATGTTGTAAACCTCATGAGTGTACGGGGCTTTCACCCGCTATGGCCGCCCATTTCAGAGCGTTACACGACTAAGACCGAGTCTTAGCCGAGGCTGATCTGCACTTCCACACCGGCCGCAAGATCAAGCTTCATAAGAGCATCAACGGTTTTATCCGTTGGCTGGACGATGTCCAGAACGCGCTTATGAGTACGGATCTCGTACTGGTCACGCGCGTCTTTGTTGACGTGCGGGGAGACCAGAACGGTGAACCGCTCTTTACGGGTAGGCAGTGGAATTGGACCACGCACTTGAGCACCAGTACGTTTCGCGGTTTCCACGATTTCCTGGGTGGATTGGTCGATCAGGCGATGGTCAAAAGCCTTCAACCTGATACGGATTTGCTGATTTTGCATTGGATTTCAGACTCCGGCTGCTATTCCCACCGGGCGCAATACGCCCGTTAAAAGGAGGCGCAATTCTATAGACGCCCCAGATAGGTGTCAACCCAATAAAAAAGCCCCCGCTAAGCGGGGGCTTTTTCAACTCATCAAAGCTTACTCAAAAAGAGCTTACTCGATGATTTTGGCTACGACGCCAGCGCCGACGGTACGACCGCCTTCACGGATAGCGAAACGCAGACCGTCTTCCATTGCGATGGTTTTGATCAGGGTAACAGTCATCTGAATGTTGTCACCTGGCATTACCATTTCAACGCCTTCTGGCAGCTCGCAGTTACCAGTCACGTCAGTAGTACGGAAGTAGAACTGCGGACGGTAGCCTTTGAAGAACGGAGTATGACGACCGCCTTCTTCCTTGCTCAGAACGTAAACTTCTGCGGTGAACTTGGTGTGCGGCTTAACCGAACCTGGCTTAACCAGAACCTGGCCACGCTCAACGTCGTCACGCTTGGTACCACGCAGCAGAACGCCGCAGTTCTCGCCAGCACGACCTTCGTCGAGCAGTTTGCGGAACATTTCAACACCGGTGCAGGTGGTGACGGTGGTGTCACGCAGACCAACGATTTCCAGTGGATCCTGAACGCGAACGATACCGCGCTCGATACGGCCAGTCACAACAGTACCACGACCCGAGATCGAGAATACGTCTTCGATTGGCATCAGGAACGGCTTGTCGGTCAGACGAACTGGCTCTGGGATGTAGCTATCCAGAGTTTCAACCAGTTTACGAACGGCAGTGGTGCCCATTTCGTTTTCGTCGTTGCCTTCCAGAGCCATACGAGCAGAACCGATGATGATCGGAGTGTCGTCACCTGGGAAGTCGTAAGTGCTGAGCAGATCGCGAACTTCCATCTCAACCAGTTCCAGCAGCTCTGCGTCGTCTACCAGGTCAGCCTTGTTCAGGAAAACCACGATGTACGGAACGCCTACCTGACGGGACAGCAGGATGTGCTCACGGGTTTGTGGCATCGGACCATCAGCGGCCGAGCAAACCAGGATAGCGCCGTCCATCTGAGCAGCACCGGTGATCATGTTCTTCACATAGTCAGCGTGACCTGGGCAGTCAACGTGAGCGTAGTGACGGATCAGCGAGTTGTATTCAACGTGCGCGGTGTTGATGGTGATACCACGAGCTTTCTCTTCTGGTGCGCTGTCGATCTTGTCGAAGTCAACACGAGCCGAACCGAAAACTTCGGAGCAGACGCGAGTCAGAGCAGCAGTCAGAGTAGTTTTACCGTGGTCAACGTGACCGATGGTGCCAACGTTGACGTGCGGAAGGGAACGATCAAATTTTTCTTTAGCCACGACAATTAACTCCTAGCCTAAAGGACTGAATCAGCCTTGTTTTTTGGTTACAGTTTCGACGATGTGCGACGGAGCTGTATTGTATTTTTTGAATTCCATAGAGTAGCTTGCGCGACCTTGGGACATGGAACGAACGTCGGTCGCATAACCGAACATCTCGCCCAACGGAACCTCGGCACGAATTACTTTACCGGAAACCGTATCTTCCATACCCAGGATCATGCCGCGACGACGGTTAAGGTCGCCCATCACGTCACCCATATAGTCTTCAGGTGTAACAACCTCTACAGCCATGATCGGCTCAAGCAACTCACCACCGCCCTTCTGGGCCAGTTGCTTGGTCGCCATGGAAGCAGCCACCTTAAACGCCATCTCGTTCGAGTCGACGTCATGGTAGGAACCATCAAACACGGTAGCCTTCAGGCCGATCAGCGGATAGCCGGCAACAACGCCGTTCTTCATCTGCTCTTCGATACCCTTCTGGATAGCCGGGATGTATTCCTTAGGAACCACACCACCCACTACTTCGTTCAGGAATTGCAGACCTTCCTGACCTTCGTCAGCAGGAGCAAAGCGAATCCAGCAATGACCGAACTGGCCACGACCGCCGGACTGACGAACGAACTTGCCTTCGATTTCGCAGCTCTTCGTGATGCGCTCACGGTACGAAACTTGAGGCTTACCGATGTTGGCTTCGACGTTGAACTCACGGCGCATCCGGTCAACCAGGATGTCCAGGTGCAACTCGCCCATGCCGGAGATGATCGTTTGACCAGTCTCTTCATCAGTCTTGACGCGGAAAGACGGGTCTTCCTGAGCAAGTTTGCCCAGAGCGATACCCATTTTTTCCTGGTCATCCTTGGTCTTAGGCTCTACGGCAACCGAAATAACCGGCTCCGGGAAGTCCATGCGAACCAGGATGATTGGCTTGTCAGCGTTGCACAAAGTCTCACCAGTGGTGACGTCCTTCATGCCGATCAAGGCCGCGATGTCACCAGCGCGAACTTCCTTGATCTCTTCGCGGGCGTTTGCGTGCATTTGCACCATACGACCCACACGCTCTTTCTTGCCTTTAACCGAGTTGATCACGCCGTCGCCGGAGGCCAACACGCCCGAGTAAACTCGAACAAAGGTCAAAGTACCCACGAATGGGTCGGTAGCGATCTTGAACGCCAGAGCCGAGAACGGCTCGCTGTCGTCTGCGTGACGCTCCATTTCCTTGGTCTCGTCATCCGGGTCAGTACCCTTGATGGCAGGAATGTCGGTAGGAGCAGGCAGATAGTCGATAACGGCGTCGAGAACCAGGGGAACGCCCTTGTTCTTGAAGGAAGAACCGCAAACAGCCAGAACGATCTCGCCAGCAATAGTACGCTGACGCAGAGCGGCCTTGATTTCCGCGTTGGTGAGTTCTTCACCTTCGAGGTACTTGTTCATCAGCTCTTCGCTGGCTTCGGCCGCAGCTTCAATCATGTTGCTGCGCCACTCGTCAGCCAATTCCTGCAATTCAGCAGGGATAGGCTCGCGACGTGGAGTCATGCCTTTGTCAGCGTCATTCCAGTAAACAGCTTCCATGGACATCAGATCGATCTGACCCTGGAAGTTGTCTTCGGAACCGATAGCCAACTGGATTGGCACCGGAGTGTGACCGAGACGCTGCTTGATCTGACCGATCACGCGCAGGAAGTTTGCACCAGCACGGTCCATCTTGTTTACGTAAACAAGACGTGGAACGCCGTACTTGTTGGCCTGACGCCATACGGTTTCCGACTGAGGCTCAACACCCGAGGTACCGCAGAACACAACGACCGCGCCGTCGAGAACACGCAGGGAACGTTCAACTTCAATAGTGAAGTCAACGTGGCCCGGGGTGTCGATGACGTTGAAGCGATACTGATCTTTGTGCTGCTTCTCGGAACCCTGCCAGAAGGCGGTAATAGCAGCAGAAGTAATGGTAATACCACGCTCCTGCTCCTGCACCATCCAGTCTGTGGTCGCGGCGCCGTCATGCACCTCGCCCATTTTGTGACTTTTGCCAGTGTAAAAAAGGACG
Source organism: Pseudomonas sp. PDM01 (assembly GCF_014852325.1). NCBI lineage: Bacteria > Pseudomonadati > Pseudomonadota > Gammaproteobacteria > Pseudomonadales > Pseudomonadaceae > Pseudomonas > Pseudomonas sp. PDM01. The sequence continues at coordinate 16,229 of NZ_JACVBK010000016.1, read as the reverse complement.
CGCTCGGTGGTGGTGGTTTTACCAGCATCCACGTGAGCAACGATACCAATGTTACGGTAGCGATTAATCGGTGTAGTACGAGCCATAAAGCCCTCGCAAAATTAGTGACGCTAAAATTAGAAGCGGTAGTGCGAGAAAGCCTTGTTGGCTTCAGCCATACGGTGCACGTCTTCACGCTTCTTAACTGCAGCACCTTTGCCTTCAGCAGCGTCCAACAGTTCGCCAGCCAAACGCAGAGCCATAGACTTCTCGCCGCGCTTACGGGCGAAGTCTACCAACCAGCGCATTGCCAGAGCGTTACGACGGGACGGACGAACTTCGACCGGAACCTGGTAAGTAGCACCGCCTACACGGCGCGACTTTACTTCGACCAGCGGAGCGATGGCGTCGAGAGCTTTCTCGAAGATTTCCAGGGGGTCGCTGTTCTTGCGTTCTTTAACCTTCTCCAGCGCGCCATAAACGATACGCTCGGCAACGGCTTTCTTGCCGCTTTCCATCACGTGGTTCATGAACTTGGCCAGGATTTGGCTTCCGTATTTTGGATCGTCAAGCACTTCGCGCTTGGCTGCTACGCGTCTTCTTGGCATGGATAAGCCCTCAAACGGTCTTCAGGTTCGCTCGGAATCGGTGCCCTTTCGGGACGCCTCCGACCTTACTCTTATCGACTCAGAAAAATAGATGATTCAGTTTTTACAAAAAGCCACTACTACTTAGGCTTCTTGGTACCGTACTTCGAACGACCTTGGTTACGACCTTTAACGCCGGAAGTATCCAAAGAGCCGCGAACGGTGTGGTAACGAACACCTGGCAAGTCTTTTACACGACCGCCGCGGATCAGTACCACGCTGTGCTCTTGCAGGTTGTGGCCTTCACCGCCGATGTACGAGGAAACCTCGAAACCGTTGGTCAGACGCACACGGCATACTTTACGCAGTGCCGAGTTAGGTTTTTTCGGCGTGGTGGTATACACACGGGTGCATACGCCACGACGTTGCGGGCAGTTCTGCAGCGCAGGCACGTCGGATTTCTCGACGATACGCTTACGCGGCTGACGTACCAGCTGGTTGATAGTTGCCATCTACTAGCTCCACTGTTGTCTTGCGACGCTATTGTCTTGCAAGAAAAGCAAAATGGCAGGAACGAATTCCCGCCAAATTTAGGGGTACAAGAGTCTAAAGAGGATCTTGCCCCCAGTCAAGACAAGGCCCCGACCTTCCCGCTTATCCAACCTCGACAAAATGTCTTGATTCGATGAACGGAACGATCAGGGCCTTGGCTCATTTATCGCAGAACTCAGTTACCGCTCGAGTTCAGCGCTTCGGTCAGTGCAGCTTCCACTTCACTGGCGCTTACGCGCAACGGTTTGTCAGCATCACGACGGCGTTTACGCTCGCTGTGATAAGCCAGACCGGTACCAGCCGGGATCAGACGACCCACGACCACGTTTTCTTTCAGGCCACGCAGGTAATCGCGCTTGCCGGTTACCGCCGCTTCGGTCAGTACGCGAGTGGTTTCCTGGAAGGAAGCCGCCGAGATGAACGATTCGGTGGACAACGACGCCTTGGTGATACCCAGCAGCACGCGAGTGAACTTGGAAACGAATTTCTCGTCGTTCGCCAGGCGCTCGTTTTCTACCAGTACGTGAGTCAATTCCATCTGGTCGCCCTTGATGAAACTGGAATCGCCGGATTCAGCGATTTCAACTTTACGCAGCATCTGACGCAGGATGGTCTCGATGTGCTTGTCGTTGATCTTCACGCCTTGCAGACGGTAAACGTCCTGGATCTCGTTCACGATGTACTTGGCCAGCGCACTTACACCCAGCAGACGCAGGATGTCGTGTGGATCGCTCGGGCCGTCGGAGATAACTTCGCCGCGGTTTACCTGTTCGCCTTCGAAGACGTTCAGGTGACGCCACTTCGGAATCAGCTCTTCGTACGGATCGCTACCGTCGTTCGGAGTGATGACCAGACGGCGCTTGCCTTTGGTCTCTTTACCGAACGCGATGGTGCCGCTGACTTCAGCCAGAATCGAGGCTTCTTTCGGACGACGGGCTTCGAACAAGTCGGCAACACGCGGCAGACCACCGGTGATGTCACGGGTCTTCGAAGTCTCTTGCGGAATACGAGCGATAACATCACCGATCGCGATTTTCGCACCGTCCGCAACACCGACCAGGGCGTTGGCTGGCAGGAAGTACTGAGCGATAACGTCAGTGCCTGGCAGCAACAGATCCTTGCCGTTGTCATCAACCATCTTCACAGCAGGACGGATATCTTTACCGGCAGCTGGACGGTCTTTGGCGTCGAGGACTTCAATGTTGGTCATACCGGTCAATTCGTCAGTCTGACGCTTGATCGTGATGCCTTCTTCCATGCCCACGTAGGTCACGGTACCTTTCATTTCGGTAACGATTGGGTGAGTGTGCGGATCCCACTTGGCCACGATTGCGCCAGCGTCGACCTTGTCACCTTCTTTAACCGAAATCACAGCACCGTACGGCAGCTTGTAACGCTCGCGCTCACGACCGAAGTCATCAGCGATTGCCAGCTCACCGGAACGGGACACAGCAACCAGGCAACCATCCACTCGCTCAACGTGCTTCAGGTTGTGCAGACGGACGGTACCGCCATTCTTCACCTGAACGCTGTCAGCTGCGGAGGTCCGGCTTGCCGCACCACCGATGTGGAACGTACGCATGGTCAGCTGGGTACCCGGCTCACCGATGGACTGGGCAGCGATAACGCCGACCGCTTCACCGATGTTCACCTGGTGACCACGAGCCAAGTCACGGCCGTAGCACTTGGCGCAAATGCCATAGCGGGTTTCGCAGCTGATCGGCGAACGCACGATCACTTCGTCGATGCTGTTCAGCTCGATGAACTCGACCCACTTCTCGTCTACCAGAGTGCCGGCAGGAACGATAACTTCCTCGGTACCTGGCTTGAATACGTCACGGGCAATGACACGACCCAATACGCGCTCACCCAACGGCTCAACAACGTCACCGCCTTCAATGTGCGGAGTCATTACCAGGCCATGTTCGGTGCCGCAATCGATCTCGGTCACCACCAGATCCTGCGCCACGTCTACCAGACGACGAGTCAGGTAACCGGAGTTCGCAGTTTTCAACGCGGTATCCGCCAAACCTTTACGAGCACCGTGAGTCGAGATGAAGTACTGAAGTACGCTCAAACCTTCACGGAAGTTCGCAGTAATCGGCGTTTCGATGATGGAACCGTCCGGCTTGGCCATCAGGCCACGCATACCGGCGAGCTGACGGATCTGCGCAGCAGAACCCCGTGCGCCCGAGTCGGCCATCATGTACATCGAGTTGAAGGACTCTTGGTCGACTTCGACGCCATGACGGTCGATGACTTTCTCTTTCGAGAGGTTGGCCATCATCGCCTTGGAAACTTCGTCGTTCGCCTTGGACCAAAGGTCGATCACTTTGTTGTACTTCTCGCCCTGGGTTACGAGGCCGGAGGCGTACTGACTTTCGATCTCTTTCACTTCGTCGGTAGCAGCACCGATGATGCGGGCTTTTTCATCCGGGATAACGAAGTCGTTAACACCGATGGAAACGCCGGAAATAGTCGAATAGGCAAAACCGGTGTACATCAACTGGTCAGCGAAGATCACGGTCTCTTTCAAACCAACCACGCGGTAGCACTGGTTGATCAGCTTGGAGATCGCCTTTTTCTTCATCGGCAGGTTGACGACGTCGTACGACAGACCTTTTGGTACAACCTGGAACAACAGCGCACGGCCGACAGTGGTGTCGACGATACGAGTGTTGGTCACGCTGCCGCCATCACGGTCATTGACGGTTTCGTTGATCCGCACTTTGACTTTTGCGTGCAGCGCGGCTTCGCCGGCACGGAACACACGGTCAACTTCCTGCAGATCCGCGAACACACGACCTTCGCCCTTGGCGTTGATCGCTTCACGAGTCATGTAGTACAGACCCAATACAACGTCCTGCGACGGAACGATGATTGGCTCACCGTTGGCTGGCGACAGAATGTTGTTGGTCGACATCATCAACGCACGCGCTTCCAACTGGGCTTCCAGTGTCAGCGGTACGTGCACGGCCATTTGGTCGCCGTCGAAGTCGGCGTTGTACGCAGCACAGACCAGAGGGTGCAGCTGGATAGCCTTACCTTCGATCAGAACTGGTTCAAACGCCTGGATACCCAGACGGTGAAGGGTCGGTGCACGGTTGAGAAGCACTGGGTGTTCGCGGATAACTTCAGCGAGAACATCCCAAACTTCCGGCAGCTCGCGCTCAACCATCTTCTTCGCAGCTTTGATGGTGGTAGCGAGACCACGCATTTCCAGCTTGCCGAAAATGAACGGTTTGAACAGCTCGAGAGCCATTTTCTTCGGCAGACCGCACTGGTGCAGACGCAGGGTCGGACCTACGGTAATTACCGAACGACCCGAGTAGTCAACACGCTTACCGAGCAAGTTCTGACGGAAACGACCTTGCTTACCCTTGATCATGTCAGCCAGGGATTTCAGAGGACGCTTGTTGGAACCGGTGATAGCGCGACCACGACGACCGTTGTCGAGCAGTGCATCGACGGCTTCCTGCAACATACGCTTTTCGTTGCGCACGATGATGTCCGGAGCGGACAGATCGAGCAGACGCTTCAAGCGGTTGTTACGGTTGATCACTCGACGATACAGATCGTTGAGGTCGGAAGTCGCGAAGCGACCGCCATCCAGCGGGACCAGTGGACGCAGATCTGGCGGCAGAACCGGCAGAACGGTCAGCACCATCCATTCTGGAAGGTTGCCGGAACCCTGGAAGGCTTCCATCAACTTCAGACGCTTGGACAGCTTCTTGATTTTGGTTTCGGAGTTGGTTTGCGGAATTTCTTCACGCAGACGACCAATCTCGTGTTCCAGGTCGATAGCGTGCAGCAGTTCGCGGACAGCTTCGGCACCCATGCGGGCATCGAAATCGTCGCCGAACTCTTCCAGCGCTTCGAAGTACTGCTCATCGTTCAGCAGCTGACCTTTTTCAAGGGTGGTCATGCCTGGATCGATAACGACATAGCTCTCGAAATAGAGAACGCGTTCGATATCACGCAGGGTCATGTCCATCAGCAAGCCGATACGCGACGGCAGCGATTTCAAGAACCAGATGTGGGCAACTGGCGAGGCCAGTTCGATGTGCGCCATGCGCTCACGACGAACTTTAGCCAGCGCGACTTCAACGCCGCACTTCTCGCAGATCACACCACGGTGCTTCAAGCGCTTGTACTTACCGCACAGGCACTCGTAATCCTTTACCGGGCCAAAGATCTTGGCGCAGAACAGGCCGTCACGCTCAGGTTTGAACGTACGGTAGTTGATGGTTTCCGGCTTTTTAACTTCACCGAACGACCACGAACGGATCATCTCAGGCGATGCCAATCCAATACGGATGGCGTCGAACTCTTCGACTTGACCCTGGTTTTTCAGCAAATTCAGTAGGTCTTTCAAGGCCTTTCCTCCTGGCGGAGCAGAGAGCGGGCAATCCTGCCCCGCTCTCGATTCGCGTCACGTGTTATTCGGTTTCCAGATCGATATCGATGCCGAGGGAACGAATTTCCTTGATCAACACGTTGAAGGACTCGGGCATGCCCGGCTCCATACGGTGATCGCCATCCACGATGTTTTTGTACATCTTGGTACGGCCGTTCACATCGTCCGACTTCACTGTGAGCATTTCTTGCAGAGTGTAAGCGGCACCGTATGCTTCCAGTGCCCAGACCTCCATCTCCCCGAAACGCTGACCACCGAACTGTGCCTTACCACCCAGCGGCTGCTGGGTAACCAGGCTGTACGAACCGGTAGAACGAGCGTGCATCTTGTCGTCTACCAAGTGGTTCAGCTTCAGCATGTACATGTAGCCAACAGTAACCGGGCGCTCGAACTTGTTGCCGGTACGGCCGTCGGTCAGCTGCATCTGGCCGCTTTCTGGCAGGTCTGCCAGTTTCAGCATGGCCTTGATTTCGCTTTCCTTGGCGCCGTCGAACACTGGAGTGGCCATTGGAACGCCGCCACGCAGGTTCTTCGCCAGATCCAGGATTTCCTGATCAGAGAAGCTATCCAGATCTTCGTTACGACCGCCGATCTCGTTGTAGATCTCGTGCAGGAACTTGCGAAGCTCGGCGACTTTGCGCTGCTCTTCGATCATCCGGTTGATCTTCTCGCCCAGACCTTTGGCCGCGAGGCCCAGGTGGGTTTCAAGGATCTGACCAACGTTCATACGCGAAGGTACGCCCAACGGGTTGAGGACGACGTCGACCGGGGTGCCATTGGCATCGTGCGGCATGTCTTCAACCGGCATGATCACGGAGACCACACCTTTGTTACCGTGACGACCGGCCATCTTGTCGCCCGGCTGGATGCGGCGACGGATTGCCAGGTAAACCTTGACGATTTTCAGCACGCCTGGAGCCAGGTCATCGCCCTGCTGCAGTTTGCGCTTCTTGTCTTCGAACTTGTCGTCCAGCAGACGGCGGCGATCAACGATGTAGGCCTGAGCCTTCTCGAGCTGCTCGTTCAGAGCATCTTCAGCCATGCGCAGCTTGAACCACTGACCATGCTCAAGGCCGTCGAGAACTTCGTCGGTGATGTCCTGACCTTTCTTCAGACCGGCGCCGCCTTCGGCTTTATGGCCGACCAGAGCGGAACGCAGACGTTCGAAAGTGGCGCCTTCAACGATACGGAACTCTTCGTTCAGATCCTTGCGGATCTCGTCGAGCTGAGTCTTCTCGATCGACAGTGCACGAGCATCACGCTCAACGCCGTCGCGGGTGAAGACCTGTACGTCGATGACAGTACCCTTGGTACCGGTAGGTACACGCAGGGAGGTGTCTTTAACGTCGCTGGCTTTTTCACCGAAGATGGCACGCAGCAGCTTCTCTTCCGGAGTCAGTTGAGTCTCGCCTTTCGGAGTGACCTTACCGACCAGAATGTCGCCTGCGCCAACTTCAGCACCTACGTAAACGATACCGGCTTCGTCCAGTTTGTTCAGTGCAGCTTCACCCACGTTAGGGATGTCTGCAGTGATTTCCTCAGGCCCAAGCTTGGTGTCACGTGCCACACAGGTCAGTTCCTGAATGTGGATCGTGGTGAAGCGATCTTCCTGAACAACACGCTCGGACAGGCAGATGGAGTCTTCGAAGTTGAAGCCGTTCCATGCCATGAACGCGATGCGCATGTTCTGACCCAGAGCCAGCTCACCCATGTCGGTGGACGGACCGTCGGCCATGATGTCGCTGCGCTGGACCCGATCACCTTTACGCACCAGCGGACGCTGGTTGATGCAGGTGTTCTGGTTAGAGCGGGTGTATTTGGTCAGGTTGTAGATGTCGACACCAGCTTCGCCGGTTTCAACTTCGTCATCAGCAACACGAACCACGATACGGCTGGCGTCCACGGAATCGATAACGCCGCCACGACGAGCCACGACGCAAACGCCGGAGTCACGAGCTACGTTACGCTCCATGCCGGTACCGACCAGCGGCTTGTCAGCGCGCAGGGTTGGTACAGCTTGACGCTGCATGTTCGAACCCATCAACGCACGGTTGGCGTCGTCGTGCTCGAGGAACGGGATCAGCGACGCTGCAACCGAAACTACCTGCTTCGGCGATACGTCCATCAAGGTGACGTCTTCCGGCGCCTTGACGGTGAACTCGTTCAAGTGACGAACAGCTACCAGCTCGTCGATCAGGACTTTCTTGTCGTTCATCGTGGCCGAAGCCTGAGCGATCACGTGATCAGCTTCTTCGATGGCGGACAGGAACACGATCTCGTCGGTGACCAGAGCGTCTTTCACCACACGGTACGGGCTCTCGAGGAAGCCGTACTGGTTGGTGCGCGCATAGGCGGCCAGGGAGTTGATCAGACCGATGTTCGGACCTTCCGGCGTTTCGATCGGGCATACACGACCGTAGTGAGTCGGGTGTACGTCACGAACTTCAAAGCCGGCACGCTCACGAGTCAAACCGCCAGGGCCGAGTGCTGACACACGACGCTTGTGGGTGATCTCGGACAGCGGGTTGTTCTGGTCCATGAACTGGGACAGCTGGCTGGAACCGAAGAACTCTTTCACCGCCGCAGCCACGGGCTTGGCGTTGATCAGGTCTTGCGGCATCAGGCCTTCGCTTTCAGCCATCGACAGACGCTCTTTGACCGCACGCTCAACACGTACCAGGCCAACGCGGAACTGGTTCTCGGCCATTTCGCCTACGCAGCGAACACGACGGTTACCCAGGTGGTCGATGTCATCGACGATGCCTTTACCGTTACGGATGTCGACCAGAGTCTTCAGAACCGCGACGATGTCTTCTTTGCACAACACGCCCGAACCTTCGATCTCGGTACGACCGATACGACGGTTGAACTTCATCCGGCCGACCGCAGACAGGTCATAGCGCTCAGGGCTGAAGAACAGGTTGTTGAACAGAGTCTCGGCAGCGTCTTTGGTTGGCGGCTCGCCTGGACGCATCATGCGATAGATCTCGACCAGCGCTTCCAATTGGTTGCTGGTGGAGTCGATCTTCAGGGTGTCGGAGACGAACGGACCGCAGTCGATATCGTTGGTGTACAGAGTTTCGATGCGGACAACTTGAGCCTTGGCGATTTTCGCCAGGATTTCGGTGTTCAGCTCGGTGTTGCACTCTGCCAGGATTTCGCCGGTTGCCGGATGCACGATGACCTTGGCGGTAGTGCGACCCAGGACGTAGTCCAGAGGCACTTGCAGCTCTTTGATCCCGGCTTTTTCCAGCTGGTTGATGTGGCGAGCGGTGATACGACGACCTTGCTCGACAATAACCTTGCCTTTGTCATCCAGGATATCCAGGACAGCAATTTCACCACGCAGGCGCTGAGGCACCAGTTCCAGGCTGAGGTTTTCACCTTGCACGTGGAAGACGTTGGTGGTGTAGAACGCGTCGAGCACTTCTTCGGTGGTATAGCCGAGCGCGCGCAGCAGTACCGATGCAGGCAGCTTGCGACGACGGTCGATACGCACGAACACGCAGTCTTTCGGATCGAACTCGAAGTCCAACCACGAACCGCGGTAAGGAATGATGCGCGCGGAGTACAGCAGTTTGCCGGAGCTGTGCGTCTTGCCACGGTCGTGGTCGAAGAACACGCCCGGGGAACGGTGCAGCTGGGAAACGATTACACGCTCGGTACCGTTGATTACGAAGGTACCGTTCTCAGTCATCAGGGGAATTTCACCCATGTAGACTTCTTGCTCTTTGATGTCCTTGATCGCTTTGTTCGACGATTCTTTGTCGAAAATGATCAGGCGCACTTTTACCCGCAAAGGTACGGCATAAGTTACACCGCGCAATACGCATTCTTTGACATCAAATGCCGGTTCGCCCAGGCGATAACCGACGTACTCCAGCGCAGCATTGCCGGAGTAGCTGATGATCGGGAAAACGGATTTGAAGGCCGCATGCAGGCCCACGTCGCGGAACTGATCTTTAGTCGCTCCCGCTTGCAAGAATTCACGATACGAATCCAGCTGGATGGCCAGGAGGTACGGCACATCCATGACGTCCGGCAACTTGCTAAAGTCCTTGCGGATACGTTTTTTCTCAGTATATGAGTAAGCCATCAGCGTTCCCCAGCTTGGTCACCTGCTTGTTTGGCCCCTCCCGACGGGAGCAGCCAGAAAATCGTGCAAACCCCATGGTTTGCGCCACCGCATCGGGTGGTTACAACTCGTTATCAGCACCGACCCAGTCGGCTGCCAATAACGGAAAAAGGCCGGTGGCAAGAGCCACCAGCCATCAGCCTTTCGCTTAACGCTCGGGCTGGAGGAGCAAAGTCGATGCTTACTTCAGCTCGACTTTAGCGCCTGCTTCTTCCAGTACTGCTTTGGCTTTGTCAGCTGCGTCTTTGGCAACAGCTTCCAGAACCATGGCAGGAGCGCCGTCAACTACAGCCTTGGCTTCTTTCAGGCCCAGACCGGTCAGTTCACGTACAGCCTTGATCACGTTAACTTTCTTCTCGCCAGCTTCGGTCAGCATGACGTTGAATTCAGTTTGCTCTTCAACAACAGCGGCAGCAGCAGCTGGACCAGCCGATGCAGCAGCAGCGGTAACGCCGAATTTTTCTTCGAAAGCTTTGATCAGCTCAACAACTTCCATTACGGACATGTTGCCAACTGCTTCAAGGATATCGTTCTGAGAGATAGACATGAATCTAATTCCTGATATTGGGGACGGCCTACGCGACCATCGAAATAAACAAAAAACGCGAGAAGGAGACGAGCCTTAGGCTGCGGCAGCTTCTTTTTGGTCGCGAACTGCCGCCAGAGTACGAGCCAACTTGCTGGTAGCGCCTTGAATCACGCTCATCAGCTGAGAAATAGCTTCGTTACGGGTCGGCAGGGTTGCCAGTACGTCGATCTGATTAGCTGCGAGGAACTTGCCCTCGAACGCAGCTGCCTTGATCTCGAACTTATCCTGACCTTTTGCGAACTCTTTGAAGATACGAGCAGCAGCGCCCGGATGTTCTTTGGAGAATGCAATCAAGGTAGGGCCGGTGAACACGTCGTTGAGAACACTGTATTCAGTGTCGGCAACGGCGCGCTTGAGCAGGGTGTTACGTACAACACGTACGTAAACGCCAGCTTCACGAGCCTCTTTACGGAGTCCGGTCATTGCGCCTACTGTTACGCCACGGGCATCAGCCACGACAGCGGACAGAGCGACTTTGGCAGCCTCGTTGACTTCAGCGACGATGGCCTTCTTGTCTTCGAGTTTAATTGCCACGGGTTTAACTCCTGCTTGTTACCGTTTCATCCAACCGGAGCCGGATGTCGTTTTGGTGTCTGATTCGGTAAGGAACCGGGAGCACCATCTGCGTAGGCTTGAGGTTTAAGACTTGCGTCGCCTACGGTCTTGGATAGCCCCCGCCAGGCAGGGACCCCAATCTTTCAATTGGCGCAATCGCTTACGCCAACCTGTGTCTTACGCGTCGAGCGAGCTTTGGTCGATGACCAGACCTGGGCCCATAGTGGTGCTCAGGGTAACGCGCTTGACGTAAATGCCTTTCGAGGAAGCTGGCTTGATACGCTTCAGATCAGCGATCAGGGCTTCAACGTTTTCCTTCAGCTTGACGGCGTCGAAGCCAATCTTGCCAACGGAAGTGTGGATGATGCCGTTTTTGTCGGTGCGATAACGAACCTGACCAGCCTTGGCGTTTTTAACCGCGGTAGCTACGTCTGGAGTTACGGTGCCGACTTTAGGGTTAGGCATCAGGCCACGTGGACCGAGGATCTGACCCAACTGACCTACAACGCGCATTGCATCCGGGGATGCGATAACTACGTCATAGTTCAGGTCGCCGCCTTTCATTTCGGCAGCCAGGTCGTCCATACCTACGCGGTCAGCGCCGGCAGCCAGAGCGGCCTCAGCAGCTGGACCCTGGGTGAACACAGCAACGCGAACAGTCTTGCCAGTGCCGTGCGGCAGCACAGTAGCGCTACGAACGACCTGGTCGGATTTACGCGGGTCAACACCCAGGTTCACAGCAACGTCGAACGACTCGCTGAACTTGACAGTCGACAGCTCAGCCAGCAGAGCAGCAGCGTCTACAAAGTTGTAGGACTTGCCTGCTTCGATTTTGCCGGCGATAGCCTTTTGACGCTTGGTCAACTTAGCCATTACACACCCTCCACGTTAAGGCCCATGCTACGAGCAGAACCGGCGATGGTACGCACGGCTGCTTCCATATCAGCTGCAGTCAGATCCGCGTTTTTAACTTTCGCGATTTCTTCCAGCTGAGCACGAGTCACGGTGCCAACCTTAACGGTGTTCGGACGAGCGGAACCGCTAGTCAGACCAGCCGCCTTCTTCAGCAGAACCGAAGCAGGGGTGGATTTGGTTTCGAAAGTGAAGCTACGGTCGCTGTAGACAGTGATGATCACTGGAGTCGGCAGACCTGGCTCAATACCCTGAGTACGGGCGTTGAAAGCCTTGCAGAATTCCATGATGTTCACGCCGTGCTGACCCAGAGCAGGACCAACAGGTGGGCTTGGGTTAGCCTGAGCGGCCTTCACTTGCAGCTTGATGTAAGCGGTAATCTTCTTGGCCATGAGGCACTCCAATTACGGGTTCGAACGCCTCGAAAGGCTCCCCGGTTACTTGCGCGTTTATCCCAGTGACGACAAAACCCCACAGCCTAGGGCTGCGGGGTTGGGATGCTTGCTCAGCTAGACTTTTTCGACCTGGCTGAACTCTAGCTCTACCGGAGTAGAGCGACCGAAAATGAGCACTGCCACTTGGATCCGGCTCTTTTCGTAGTTAACTTCTTCAACCGTGCCGGTAAAGTCGGCAAACGGCCCGTCGTTGACACGTACCGACTCACCAGGCTCGAACAACGTCTTCGGCTTAGGCTTATCGCTACCATCAGCGACACGACGCAGAATCGCTTCTGCCTCTTTGTCTGTGATTGGTGCAGGCTTATCAGCGGTACCGCCGATGAAACCCATCACCCGAGGAGTATCCTTGACCAAGTGCCAAGTACCCTCGTTCATGTCCATCTGAACCAGCACATAACCTGGGAAGAACTTACGCTCGCTTTTGCGCTTCTGGCCATTACGCATTTCAACCACTTCTTCAGTGGGAACCAGAATTTCGCCAAAGCCATCTTCCATGCCAGCCAGCTTTACGCGCTCTACTAACGAGCGCATGACATGCTTCTCGTAACCGGAGTAAGCATGCACAACGTACCAACGCTTAGCCACGGGACACCCTTAGCCGACAATCAAGGAAACAAGCCAGCCGAGCAGGGAATCAAGACCCCACAACAGCAACGCCATAACCAACACAACAGCGACAACGATCAACGTGGTCTGCGTGGTTTCTTGGCGAGTTGGCCATACGACTTTACGAATCTCGGTGCGAGCTTCCTTAACCAGTACAAAGAAAGACTTGCCCTTGACTGTTTGCAGGCCTACGAAGGCAGCCACAGCAGCGATGACAAGCAATGCAAGTACGCGGTACAGGATCGGCGAAGCAGAGTAATACTGATTACCAACAACGCCAACAACCACCAAAGCGACTACTACTAGCCACTTGAGCAGATCGAAGCGAGAGCCTTGAGCTTCAGCTTTAGGAGTCATCTATGAAGATCCTGTGAAAAGAAAGCCAGACACACCAGGTGAATCTGGCAGGTCAGGAGGGAATCGAACCCCCAACCTACGGTTTTGGAGACCGTCGCTCTGCCAATTGAGCTACTGACCTAAAACAAAATCAGGCCGACCATTATGCCGACCCGAAAAAGACATTACAACACCTTACTCGACAGCCTCGCCCCTAAGACCAAAGCCACCCGCGCAACCAGCCAACAAAAAACAACAAGGCCTGATCGCAACCCTTAAAACAAAGGCAGATATTTTCATATCTGCCTTGTTATATGGAGCTCTTGAGCGGATTTGAACCGCTGACCTCACCCTTACCAAGGGTGTGCTCTACCAACTGAGCTACAAGAGCGTAACACTTTGCAGGACCTGCAAACTTGGAGCGGGTAGCGGGAATCGAACCCGCATCATCAGCTTGGAAGGCTGAGGTTCTACCACTAAACTATACCCGCGAGGCTTGCAGCTCTCGCTAAAAATGGTGGAGGGGGAAGGATTCGAACCTTCGAAGTCGTAGACGTCAGATTTACAGTCTGATCCCTTTGGCCGCTCGGGAACCCCTCCTAAGCGAGCCGGCATTCTATATCATGCCAGCCTTCTGTCAAGCATTTTCTCATTAAAAACCTGAGGTTAGCTGCGTTGACATCGCTTCGTTGTGTTTGCCGTTAAAGGCGTTCACTGCGAAGCGGGCGCCATTCTATTCAAACTATTCAGCGGGTGCAACCCCCTCGCACGGCATTATTTTATGTTTTAACTCATTGAATTCTCTAGAAAGGTTTTGCAGCTGAACCTCGCCCAGCCAACGCCGGCTTTCAGGGGCGATCCGAACCCAATAACCCGCGAATTCAAGATGATCCTTTGGCAGGAGCTGATACTTGATTTCCATGCCATTCAAGCGCCGCTCAACTGCCTGAACCGCTTCTTGACGAACAAAACCACCCAAGTACAAACAGCTATTGTCCGGCAGAGCGGCCTTCCCCTTATCAAGGACCGGATCAGCCGCCTCGCTCAACAAGCGAATATCCTGCTGCCCTCCCCTATACAAACTGAGAGGAGTGACATCCTTCGCGCGCAGAGGAGCCTCTTGTTGGTGCCAGATGTAATAGAACACATTCAAAACAAGCAGCAGCAGAAACAACCAACGCATAAGAACCTCAGGACAAAGGACATGCCATAGCCAAACCCACAAATACCAGGTCCGGAACCACTCTAGCCTCTGGCACAATCTCAGAAACCAACGCTGCATCCCCACCGGTCAGAAACACGGAGAAATCCGCCCCCCAGTAGCTACGCGCAAGCTCCAGCTGGGTCAGAACAAAGCCTCTAAGCATCAACGAGCACCCCCGCTCAACCGCTTCGACGGTTGTGCGACCTGGAACGAGACTCTCCATGGCGCGCTCAGCTGCCAGATCCCCATAACGAATTTTACGGGTATGGGTGCGCAATTGATTTCGCATCAATGGCATTCCCGGACAAATAAACCCCCCGAGATGCTCTCCATCACCGGCGATGAAATCCGCAGTGACAGCAGTACCAAAATCAAGCACCAGACATGCACCCGACGCTAATTGGAACCCCCCAAGCATCGCCAGCCAGCGGTCGAGCCCCAGGCGCTCGAACTCTTCATAGCCATTGCGAACCCCCGACATTTCGCGAGCGGGCGCAGCGCAAACTACTGACACTCCAAAAGTGTCGGTCAGCAGAGCAATCAATGCACCGGTCTCTTCTGGCGTTCGGACACTGACCAATCGGCAAAACTTGAGGGCGAGCCCCTTGAGCGCGCTCAAACTCTCCAGCAATGCAAGATTGGAGTCGACGACGCCCTCGCCAACCGTCTGGCGAGCATCAGCTTCAAGCACTCGCCACTTGATAAAACTGTTTCCGCAGTCGAGCTCAAGAATCATCACGCAACCTCAAGCTGAGCTCACCACCACTAAAGACTTTTTCCACACCGCCCACCTTCAAGCGCAGAGCACCCTGACTATCAATACCCAGTACCTCGCCATCTATATGGTTAACTCCGGCGATCAACGACACCGCCCGACCCTGCCACAGATGATTCTGCTCCCACTCAGCCTGGATAGCGGAAAATCCGCCGACTTGATGTCGACTCAAATATACCTGGAGCATCTGCCCCAACTGCGCGACCAAGTGATTGCGATCGAATGTCCGCCCCGACTCGAGCCGCAAGGACGTCCACTGCTGATCAACCTCTTCGGTCATCTGCATGTTCACATTGATCCCGACACCCAGAACCACATGACACACATCAGCAGGATCGCCTACCAACTCAAGCAGTATCCCCGCGAGCTTTTTTTGACCAACCAGAACATCATTGGGCCACTTCAAGCCTGCATCTGATACGCCCAGCGCTCGCAAGGTTTGCAAGACAGCAAGCCCAACAACAAGACTCAAGCCTTCCAACTGGCGCATGCCACCTTCAATACGCAGCACCAGACTGTAATAGATATTTTCCGCGAAAGGACTCGCCCACTTACGCCCGCGGCGCCCACGGCCAGACGTCTGCCGCTCGGCAAGCACAAGAAATGGCGCTACCTGACCGCGCTCTATTGCACGCAGCGCCTCGGCGTTAGTGGAGTCAATTGAATCGAAAACCAGAATGGGCCAATTACAAGAAGGCGCCTGCTCTGCTATTGCGACAGAGTCAAGCAGTGTCAACGGCGAGGCCAATTGATAACCACGCCCCCGCACCTTGTGGATGGACAAGCCAAGCTCAGCCTCGAGCAGCTGAAGCTGCTTCCACACAGCACTCCGACTGACACCTAAAGCGGTGCCCAGGGCCTGGCCTGAATGGAATCGGCCATCCTTAAGAAGCTTTAACAACGTCAGCATGCAAGTCTCGCCTCACAATGAGGCCCGCATGATAGCCATGCCTTGAGCCGTTGCATAGAAACCGTACTGGGCAGATTTTCTTGCGGACAAAACAAAACCCCAACTGCTTTCGCAATTGGGGTTTCGGAATTTAATCTTGACGATGACCTACTCTCACATGGGGAAACCCCACACTACCATCGGCGATGCATCGTTTCACTGCTGAGTTCGGGAT
>NZ_JACVBK010000015.1:0-65487 GCF_014852325.1 Pseudomonas sp. PDM01 | reverse complement strand
CAGGTCGACCCCAATGCGCATAAGCTTCATGTGTGGACTCCTTCTCACGGTTGACTGTGGTTCGCACCTTCAGTCTGGCACTCAAGATGCCGAGGTGAGGAGGAGTCCATCCCATTGCTTTTGGCCGTTCTCCGCCGGTCGTCACTACGGCGTGTACTGGTCAAGTCCATGCAATTACGCAGGCTCACATTAAAGACCGACGAACGACCACCCGACCATGGAAAACCACCGGCCTCCAAGGTCTTCCAGCGCTACCAATTGGCGCAACAGCCGCCCCCAAAATACTGTTGACCGAGAGCGGAACGAGCGCTAAACAAGAATTGTACAAGCGCTGTCCTCGACAGCACCCAGGTAGCCAGAACCTTTGAGGCTACGCCACATCGTGGTGGTTCTCCCCAAGTGCGATTAGCGTCCGGCGGCTCGCACGGTCACAGCGATGTGATGGATGCCACTTCTTCCAGAATGCCCACTGCGGCAACTCATGCCCCCTCCTGGCTGTTCTGCAGCAACTTATCCGCTTGGCCATTTCTTGCGCCAACCTTTTGCCCGTCTCTTTGCCCCCTAAAGAGACGGGCGCATCTCACATTGCTGCAGCCCCGCTCGCATGGGGCTTTGCGGCTTTCCCCCTCGTGACAATCGGCGTGACAAACACCGAATGCTCACTCGCCACAGCGATGCCGATGATGGTGGCGCAGCCCAAGGAATGGACTGCACCTGACTGACAGTCAGGCACGCCCCGGTCATCGCCTCACTGCCTTCACCTGACTCAGGATCTCGCGGCACCGGTCTCGTCAGCCAGTGCAGCCTCCACCCGCCCACCGCTATCGGTGTTCAGGAGGCCAGATCATGAGATGCCCAAGCTCTCGGTTGTAAAGAGCCGCCAGTCCCGCGTCAGTGGACAAACCTCACAGGTCGCAGGGACCTTGATCCCTGATAACACTCAGCAACCGTGGCGGGATGAGTGAGGACGAAGTCGATCATCTCAGGAGAATGGCGATGCAACTGTGTGAAGCGTTCGAGCCACCACAACCCTTGCTGGAATACCAGCAGGCGCCACTGCCGTACCCGGTCGAAGCCCTAGGGGATCTGTTGGGCCCTGCGGTCGAACGACTGGCCGAGGTGATCGGCGTGCCCTGCGCCATGGCCGCTCAATCGATACTGGCTACTACTGCCCTGGTGAGCCAGGGTCATGCCAATGTCCAACTCGACGGTCGAACCTATCCGCTGTCCCTTTACCTACTGACGGTGGCGTCCTCGGGTGATCGCAAAAGCGCGGTGGACCATCTGGCACTGAAGGCGGCGCGCGACTGGGAACGACAGCAGTGGACCCAGTATGCGGAAAAGCTCAAAGCCTATCGCGCCGCCAGCAACATCATGGCCAAGCCCAAAACCGCAAAGAAACACGCGGAGGCGGAAGGCGGTGAGCAGTCCGAACCGGTACCGCCAAGACTGATCATTGCCGAACCGACCATCGAGGCCCTGGTCAAAAGCCTGTGCCATGGCTTGCCCAGCATGGGTTTGTTCAATGATGAAGGTGGCCAATTCTTGGGTAGCAGCACCATGAGCAAAGAGAATCTGCTCAAGGCAATCACCACCTTGTCGATGCTGTGGGATGGCAGCCCGATCGACCGGGCGCGCTCCATGGCCGGAGAAAGCCTGCGGGCCTATGACCGCCGCCTCAGCCTGCATCTGATGCTGCAACCCTACCTGGCCAACCAACTGTTCAAAGACCCGGTGATCAATGGCCAAGGCATCCTGGGCCGTTGTCTGATCAGTTGGCCCGAGCGCCTGGCCGGCCAGCGGCTCTATAGGGCGATCGACTTGAGCCGGGATGCCAAAGTCCAGCGCTACCAGCAGCGGATCACCGCCCTGCTGCAAAAGCCCTGGTTGCTTCACCAGGATGGCTCACTCAATCCCACCACGCTGGAGCTGACTCCCCGGGCCCGACGGGCCTGGATCGATATTCACGACACCATCGAGTGCCAGTCGGGCGAGTTCGGCGAGCTGGCCGGCGTCCAGCCTGTCGCGAGCAAGGCGGCGGCGAATGTGCTGCGCATCGCAGGTGTACTGGCCATGGTTGAAGAGGCCAGTGCCTTGGACGAAGCACACATCCAGCGCGCCTCCACGTTGATGGATTACTACCTGGCCGAGATTCAGCGCCTGACCGAACAGGAGCCGGTCAATAGCCGACGCGAGGAAGCAGATCGGCTGCTGCGCTGGCTGGTGCAGAAAGGCTGGACCCACTTCACCATCCGTGACGTCAATCGCAACGGCCCTCGTTTTGCCCGCAAGAGCGCTGACCATACCGCCTCTTTATTGGTCGTACTGATCACTCATCGCTGGCTGAGCAGCCGCGACGGAAAAACTTTCGAGGTCCGCCATGTTTCGCCTCAATGACGCGGTGCGCCGCTACCAGGCGCAACATCAACCGCAGCCAGAATCGCGGCGTGTCGCCGCCGCTGTCGCCACCCTGTCGCCACGCACCAGGCCAGAAACGACGCGGGCTGTCGCCACTGTCGCCGCTGTCGCCACACCACCCTTGGACCCTGCCTACCTCGCCCGACTGATCGAGCAACTGCGTGAGGAAGGAGCACTGCTGCAACACCAGGAGAACGCCCTCCTGATCCGCCCGACACACTGGCGGCAGATGGACAGGCTCAGCCCTCACTGGAAAGCCCTGCTGCTCTTTCTGCAAACGAACGAAAACGGTGATGACAATGGCCTTGGTCGGTCGGCGTGAGGGTCGCAACTTTGGCTATGGCCGCCAGCTGAGCTACGCCGGCCCACAAGCGCTCAAGGATCTGTTTGCCGGCGGCCACTTCGCTACGGTCAAAGCGCATAGCGATCGCTGGCAAGCGTTCGTGCGTTGGTGTCGGTCAGAGGACGGCCCCGGTTACAACGATGCGCGTCAGATCAATCGACGCACACTACAAGACTACGCCGCTTACCTGCGCCAGCAGATCCAGCAAGGTGAACTCTGCATCGCCACCGCGCAGAACCGCCTGAGCAGCGTCAACCGCACCCTCGCGGCGCTGCGCGGTGATCAAGATGTGAGGATCGCCAGCCCGAGCCAGGCGTTGGGACAGAAGCGCTCGACCGCACGCACCCGCGCCCCGGATGGCCAAGACCGCCAACAGGTGCGGCGAGTGTTTGAGGTGCTTGGCGAACGGCAACACGAGCGGGTGGCGGCGATTGTCCTGTTGGCCCGAGCAACCGGCATGCGCCTACGCGAAGCAATCCTGGCTGACCTGCCACGCTTGCACCGCGAAGCCGAACACTTAGGCCGCATCAACATCCAGGACGGCACCAAAGGCGGCCGCTCAGGCGCTTCAGCGCCGCGATGGGTCGTGGCCAATGAAGAGGTTAAGGCGGCACTGCTGTTGGCTCGTAAGGCGTCGCCGACCGGCAGCCGTAACTTGCTGGCCCGAGACGAAAGCTACGCCGCATTCCTGCATCAGACCGTGCTCCCCGCACGCCAAACGCTGCATGAACACGGGCTGAAGGGTTTCCATGAACTGCGAGCGGCCTACGCCTGCGAGCGTTACGAGCAGCTCACGGGCCACGCCGCACCAGTCAATGGTGGCCACTGCTATCGCATTGACCGCGACCTGGATCAACAGGTGCGCCAACAGATCAGCCTTGAACTCGGTCATAACCGGATCGATGTGGTTTCGGCCTACATTGGAGGGAGAGCGTGACCAAGCCCTTCGATATGGCGCTGTTCCTGAGCGGCGTCCTGACTGGCTCGACGGCCACGCAGCAACGCCACCTGCGCCAAGCCCGAATCATGCAAGCGGCCATTCAACAACGATGGCAGCGAGACAATCCCTGGACCTGGCAGATCAAGCACGTGCGCTGGTTTCTCACTCAGTACCTGAAAGACCATTCCGATGCTACCCGGTATTACTATCGGCTCACCGCCCTATTGGTCTGGAAGCGATTAGGGAACGGCCAGAAAATTTCTGATCTGGCACCTCAAGATTACAGCTCCCTTCAGAGCAGACCAAGAGACCATAGGTAGTTTCTAACCTCTCCCATGCCTCTGCTGGCCACATCTATTAAATAATCACGAGACTGGCGGTGGAGTGGAAGCGGGCCGGATTGACGCACCCATTTCGCGACATCCTCTGCGGGCAATCTGCGGGCTGCCAGGATCATGGCCATCAGATCATCTCTGGCATTCGCATCCCGAACTACTGAAGTCAGATCCGCTCCTCTGGCATGGTACGCGGTGCCGTCCGTCATTCCGGCAGCGTGGAACGAGGCGCGTCGGATGACGCACGGGACGCACTTACCACACTGCTGGTGTGTCCGCTTCCACTTACCACACGATACCGTTTCCGATGCTAGGACCCTCAAGTTCGCTTGATCTAAACACCTAGAAAGCATCTCTCCCTTCGTCTGAAGCGCGTACGGATTCTCGACTCGTACAGGCAGGCCGACCGTATCCAGAATTTTTTGGAATAGGCCCAAAAAATGTGGGTGCGTCGTCCTAGTACTCAACGCGCCAATGCGGCGAGCAGTCATTGGAGGGTTCAGCGCAATGAGCCCGTTCTCGGGAACGAAAAGTTCTACTGGTGTGCCAGTGACTCGTAGCTGCGCCAGTGTGGCCCCAACCAGTGCACCATAAGCGAGGAAATTGAAGCTTCGAGTGCGCATCTGCACATCGGTTTTTCTCCCAGTCAAGGACACCGGATTTGCCACCGCAGCGAATCTTGAGACCTCCACCGGTAGATGATCCCGAACCATGATTTGCTTTTCCGAGTCACCTCGATATGCATGACTTATCAACAATGGGCGTCTGCCCTCCGCTAATAAATTCAACGCTCCAATGCCGCTATCCATCCCCCCCGAGAACAAACTGACGCAATCGTGGCCGGCCATAACGGTGATGCGACCACGGTTCTGAGACGTGAGCTGTCTGGGTCCATCAGGCAATAGGATGATCTCCCAAAGATCGCCGCTTAAGAAATGCAGAGCCTTCTGTAAAAGCGGTATCGCGGCCTGCCAAAGTTGCGGATCAGCGATGGGGATGAATAAACGAAGGTCCCGGGCCCAACCATCATCAGCGTCTGCTTTATCAACAAAAGTATCTGCGGCTGTTACGGCCATGGCTATAGTCAACAAATCGAACCCGGTTCTACTGACCGGAGCACCCAAACGCCTCACTGCAGCGCGAACCGGCCCCCCTATAGAGCAAGTGCCCCGCGTCGGTGGGCGACTGCCGTACATCAGTACGGGAATTTCATTAGCCGTTTGCGAGCGAAGCTGATCAGCTTCGTGATGGAAAATGAGGTCTGTCACTCTTGGTATGCCTCCCATTCACTCCACACTTCGCGGATGGCGGCCATCTGAATCTTTTCAATTTGTTTGCTGGAGAGCGCTTTCAGACTGCCTCCCAACAAGGGACGCATGTGCTTGTCGGTCACCGATTCAACGAGAGAGTACAGTTCCTTCTCGGCCTGCTCGACTTGGCCAGGTGATTCAGCTTTTGCGAACGCATCGTTCGAATCGAGCACCACTTGTCCAAACACGCATTTGGTGACGTACACCAGCATCATCTGTACAAGCATCTCGTCAGTGATGCTCGCGAAATCAAACTCTTGGTAACCCTCTAGGCATTCAGAAAGCGCCTCGTTCATCGCAACCCGAACGCGATCAGAATCGCCGTCCTCAGTGGCAAGCGCCTGCACGATCATGTCGATAGCAATGTCCGTGTCCTGGCCGTTCAACGCAGCGAGATCCAGCCCCAGAGGGGAATGCCCTTCCCTCAATGTGGCCATCGCACCAAATAAGGCTCCACCGGCTCCGGCCATGGAGCCAAACCGGGCAGGTCCAATGCCACTGCCACCGGTTGCACCGCCTGCATAGCTGCTTATCGCAGAGCGAAGGTAATCGCCGTCTCCTGTCGAGACGAATCTCCCCAGATTTGTGCGGAAGTCTTTAAATCGCTGCGGAGGAGCCTCGGGTACCTGCTGCCCATCGGTGTCCACCCACCCAGGCACAAATGGAGAATTACCCCCAGGCCCTTTGCTTGACGTAGAGGTTCCCATTACTTCTTCTCCCGCTCCTTGTACCAGCTCGCGCCCTTAAGCTTGCTGCTGAGCCAAGGCCGAATTTTGTCCGGCATTACGGTGTGAATGAAGTCCGATAGCAGCGCACCGGCTTCGGGTGACTTCTCGGCAAGCAACTGCGCACCGTCGAAGCCGACTGGCTTGCTTGTCCACTCAGAATGCGACCGCATCGATTCAATTAACTGGGTCATGACGGCCGCGTGCTCACCACCGGATATGGTTTGTAGAGCAGCTTTTGCAGAAGGTGACGAGGTGTTGGACGTCCGTTTGAGCACAGCAAGCGCTTCAGCCGCATCAGCAGAAAGACCTGCGCGCAATACCCGTAAGGGAGTGGTTTCCCTGCTCAGATAAACGACCGGACGAAGGTCTACAGTCGAAAGCTGCGGTTCGAGCCTGATCCAATCTCGCACGAGGTCTACTTTGGTCCATAAATCCGGACAAGCCTCCGTAAATTTCACGGGGTCTTCCAGTAGTCCCTCCAGTTCGGCCAACACTTCAGGTTTGCCGCCGGCAGCACTATTTATCATCGAGTAAAGATGGGCGACCGCTTTCTCCTCCATGCAACGCTCAAAAAGAGCTACCTTGGCGATTAGGGCCTCGTTTACAGGCATTTCACGCAGTGCTGCTACCCGTACCCTCATTCGAACGACGTTGAGCATACGCTTCACGATTCTGGGGTTACCCAACACGGAGCTGGAGCTTGCGAGCATTGGCGCAATTCGATCAGCAATCGGAAAAGCTTCGGCAACTTCCACAGGCACATTAGAGCCCAGCAACTCTAAGGCCCTCTCTGTGCTGATGGGCTCGTCTCTCCATGCCTTGCGCAAGTTATCTTCAAGCCCGACTCTCAAGGCCTCGATGTGCTCGCCAGGGACCTTGTTACCGGCCGAGGCAAACAGCATGAATAGGTACGCCCGAACCTCCTGAACGCCCAACCTTGGCACACGAACAGGCACTTGAATAAGTTTATCCAAGTAATCAGTCACATGACGATCACCAGGATCTTTGAAATGCTCACTGACCGAATGGCGAACCATCTCCTCATCTGCCGCCACGACAAAAGCCGTATGGTTCATGAAGAGGAATAGACGCAGAGCCTCCAAGGTATGGATCGTCTGCTTGGGCAAGCAGCGATCTAAGTTGTCGACAAAAACGACCAACGTTTTGTCGAGACCGATGAGGACATTTGAAAACTCCTTTCGGAACGCCTCGATCTGTTGGGGGGGAGTTTGCTGCTTTTCTGGGCCAAGCAGCCCGGTAAAGCTGTCCTTCGCCTTACCACCTTCATCTTTGAGAGTTCCTAACGAGTCATGATCCGCTTCACCGGAAAAGAGCTTCCCCAGAGCCTCCACCCCTTTCGCACCAAAACCGAAAGCTGGCATACCCAAAGCAAGCGCTCCGCCTTCGACCATAAGACCAAGCATTCGCATTTTGTTTGCCCGCGCAAAAAGCTTCTTCGCTTCAGGAAGAAAGCTGGTTTCTTCGGCAGCGTCGATAAGAGTGGAGGCGATGACCTCCATCAGCGCGGCGCGGGAGTCATCGAAGCCCTGATACAACCAGGCGTCAAAACGAACGACGACGAATTCAGACGCTCCCCGAGGAGGGTTCAGTCCATGCTCAATCAGATTGAGCAGCGTGGACTTCCCAGTACCCCAGGAACCGAACACGCCTATGGTAACCGGACGCATGGACGGATCACGGATGACGTCCACAACCAGATCCGCCACTTCTGAGTAATTCAGAAAATCGCTTTTTGTATCGACATCAGCCCACATCTGAGCTTCCTTGCTTGCGGAGCATCCCTTGCTTACGAGCTGGACTTACTGCCACAGACACGCAGCATCGCTTTCATAACCGCCATCATTCGTTAAAAAGCGATTCAATGCCACTATTTCGACATCTAGTGAATAACACCCCTTCCTATAAGTCCGTCGGGCCGTATAGTCGTAGGCAAAAGCTCAGGAAAGAGAAAACGTAAAGCAGAACGAGCGGCGGCATGAAAGCCGGGATCTGTAGATATCGTGCATACCATACTGACATCGGCAGTAGCGCCACTTGCAGTAAGCAGAACAATTTAGCGGACGCCCAGAGGAGTTTCGGGATCAGACTAGATCGATGTCGCGTGCAAGCGCGCGACATCGATCTAGTCATCGTTTACCTCATCAGTGTCTTTAGCTGACCAGGCGAGCCGAGTGGGGATCGTAGACCATTTCGGTAATTGACCCATCTCGGATGCGCTCAACCGCTTCATCAATCACATGCAGCGGCACCAGGAACCACTCCCTAGGTCTGACTGGATGGCCGAAGCGGTCTTCGATGGTCAAGTCCAGCTGCGCTGCGCCGAACAGGCGGTGGAAGATGTTTTCCAGCCGGGTGCGGTTCAGGTTGTGAAGCTTGTAAGTTGCGACCACTTCCACATCGGCCAGCAGGTAGGTGGCATCTTTCGCCGCCGCCGCGATACGCGTTTCCACTCGGCCACCGGTTACGCCGATCTTGTGGATCAGCTCGCGGTGCTCGGCTACGTAGGGATGGTTGGACCGGCTGCGTAACACATAAATGGTGCCAGTCTCGATGTCGTCCGGCTCGGTTATGTCGCTGAACAGTGGGCCAGAGTCTACCTTGATGATCCGAGACCCTGCACGCCCGTCACCGTCTTTGTAGAGCGCCCGCTGCAAGGATCGTAGTAGCAGATCGCTTTCTGTCTCATTGGAGTAGATGACCCGCAAACGACCATTCGTCTCCGCATTCGGCGTCTTGTAGGTGTCTCCCACCTCGGCGACATAGGCAATGAGTCCGCTCAGAATGAAGAAGTCCCCGACCTCGATGCTGGCGTTCTTGCCAAAGGGCTTGGTTACCCATAGTTTTTGCTTGAGGCCTGCTTCCACCTCGTCAAACAGTGGCTTAAATCTCTCGAAGTCTTTACATGGGTTCCGGGCGGCAATTTCTTCTGCCGCTTTTATTGCCGCACTGGAACGCACATGCCGCAGCACGGTGATATCGTCCTGGTCGACGGACTCACTGCCGATGCCCAGCTCGGCGAGCAAGGCGTCCTCATCCAGGTCATTTACATTTACCGTGGCTACCACAGAACCTGACAGTAGGCCGTGACTATCCAAGCCTGCCAGTAGGGCTTGTGCTTCCGGTAACTTGCGAAGCTGATCCAATCGCACGGCGTACAAGCGCTCGAAAATGTCGCGGTCTTCGCCATGTAGTGGGGCTCGGCCATGGGTCTGATAGAAGCGCCGAATGTCCTCAAAGCCAGCGAAGATGCGTTCTTCGCGAGGGGTTCGAGTGGCTGTATTTAGCGAGGGTACTTCTACCCCTAGCGCATCCAGTAGGTCGTCATCGTTCATCTTAGCCATTAGTGGATTCTCCCTGTGCCGCTTTGGCTTGGGCACGGTAACGTGCGAACGCAACCACGCCTTCAGCCATTCGTTTCTCCCAGACATCGGCGGAGTTGATGTCTGGCAGCCGGCCACGCTCGTTTTTGAACTGCAGGGCGCGCATTGCTAAGTCTCGTGCTTCGCTTTCAGGAATGCTCACCTTCTTGGCTGCAATGCTGGCCTGCACCTGGCGCAGGGATTTTTCATCCATCGCCTTAGCCAGCACCGCATAGGCGGCTTCAAAAGGGTTGATGCGGTCGATCAGATCAATATCTAGCTCGCGCACGTTGACGAATTTGCGCACGCCTTCCAGCAGAGACGTACTGCCTTGTAAGGCGCCACTCTCGCTGGCATCGGTCTGAGCCAACATCAATTTGGCCTGTTGGGTAATGTTCATGGCTGCGATGGCATGCTGACGGATTGCTTCCTGGTCGACGTCGCTCAAGTCGGGGTAACGCTCGCGCACGATCTTGCCCATGCGCAGTTGGGTCAGCTCTTCGGGTAGGGTGTTTTCCTTGTCGAATAGGCCGCGTTCCAGCACGGTTTTGTCCTGCAGGAAGCTGGTTACCACTTCGTTCAAATCTTCTTTGCAGATGCGCGAGGCTTCTGTGCTTTGCGGCGTGGTCAGACCGTTGATTTCGACATGGTACTGGCCTGTGGCTTCATTCACGCCCAGATTGGTGCCACCTGATTGATAGCCCTCGCCACCGTTGTAAATGAAACCGTCTTTCGGCCCGGTATCTTTCGGACTGAACTCATAGCGCGGGGCGAGCACCTGTTCCATCAGCAGGCTGGCGGAAATGGCCTTAAGCATATCGTTCACTGCTTCGGCTACAGCCGCTTGGTCGGCCATAGGCTCAGCGATCAGGTTGGTGAAGCGCGAGCGCTCCTTGCCCTCGGCATCACGCGTGGCGCGGCCAATGATTTGTACAATTTCGGTCAGGCTCGAACGGTAGCCGATGGTCAGCGCATGCTCGCACCAGATCCAGTCGAAGCCTTCCTTCGCCATGCCCAGTGCGATGATCACATCCACGTTGTCGCGGTTGTTCTTCTGCGCAGGGTCTTTCAGTGCACTGAGCACTTTGGAGCGCCTGGACGCGTCGCTGTCATCCACCAGGTCTGCCACTTTCAGCGTGCGACCGTCCTTGGCTTTGATGAGGTGGAAGCCGGTGGCCGGGTCGACACCCTGCCAATCGCCCAGCGCACTCATGATTTCGTTGACCTCGCGCTCCTTGTCTTTGAGGCTTTCGCGGGCATTCACATTGGGGATATGGATGATGGTTTTCAGTGCTGGGTCCAGCACCTTGGCGACGGCATCCACATACTTGCCGGTATAGAAGAAGTACCCGATGTCCAGCGACTTGAGCCAGCGGTAGCCGTTGAGCTGCTCGTAGTAGGTGTAAGTCACCGTCTCAAACTTGGCTTCTTCCGCCGGGGCCAGCACGGCCTCGCTGTCGCCACGGAAATAAGAGCCAGTCATGGCCACCAAATGCACTTTATCGCGGCCGATAAACGCACTCAGTTGGCCGCCCAACTTGTTGTCCGGGTTGGCGGAAACGTGGTGGAATTCGTCGATGGCGATTAGGCGGTTGTCGAAAGCTTCGATACCTAGCTCTTCTACGGCAAAACGGAAGGTGGCATGGGTGCAAACCAGTGTCTTGTCGGTGCTTTTCAGGAAAGCGCGTACGGCTTCCACCTTGGATTTGGCCACGCGCGGCTCATCGATGCCAGGAGCATTACATAGGTTCCACTGCGGAGCCACTTGCCAGTCCCAGTAAAAACCAAACTTGCTCAGCGGCTCATCGGCGAAGCTGCCGCCAATGGAGCGCTCCGGCACCACGACAATTACCTGTTGCAAGCCCTGGTTATGCAGCTTGTCCAGCGCGATAAACATCAGGGCGCGCGACTTACCTGATGCAGGGGGCGACTTGATCAGCAGGTACTGTTCGCCGCGCTTGGTATAGGCGCGCTCTTGCATGGTACGCATGCCCAGCTCATTGGCTTTGCTGGAAGCCCCGGTGTGCGCCGTGGTGATGGATACCGATGGCACCGTGTAAGTGTTGGTTGGGTTGTGGTTCTGTTCGGTCATTGCGAGTCGTCGTCCATGGATGCGTCATCACTTGCCAGCTCGCGCTCGATCTGTTCGATGCTGGGCAGGCTGGTTTGCAGCTCTGCCGGCAGGGACTCCACCAATTGGTATTCGGCCACACCGATGGGGCGGGCGTTATCACGCAGGGCGTATTCGGCCACTACCTTGTTCTTACTCTTGCACAGCAGCAGGCCGATGGTGGGACCGTCCTGTGGGTGCTTGAGCTGGGCATCCACTGCGGTGAGGTAAAAACTTAACTGGCCCAGGTGCTCGGGCTTGAACTTGCCGGCCTTGAGTTCGATCACCACATAACAGCGCAGCTTGAGGTGATAGAACAGTAGGTCGATGAAGAACTCGTCACCGCCCACATCCAGCAACACTTGCTGGCCAACGAAGGCAAAACCTGCGCCCAGTTCCAGCAGGAACTCGGTGACATGCTTGACCAGAGCGTTTTCGATCTCACGCTCCTGCGCATCAAAGGTCAGGCCGAGGAAGTCGAAGCGGTAAGGATCCTTCAGCGACTCGCGGGCCAGGTCGGACTGCGGTTTGGGCAGGTGGTTCTCGAAGTTACTGACTGCCTTGCCACTGCGCTCCAGCAGACGAGTCTCGATCTGCATCACCAGAATGTTGCGCGACCAGTTGTGCTCGATGGCCTTGGCGGCATACCAGCGGCGGGTTTCGGGGCCAGGCAGTTTGTCCAGCAGCACCAGATTGTGACCCCAAGGCAATTGTGCAGCAGCCTGCTGCACAAATTCCGCATCCGGCCACGCCTCGGCAAAGGCGCGCATGTACTTGAGGTTGCGTGGCGAAAACCCTTTCATATCGGGAAAGGCTGCGCGCAAATCCTGCGCCAAGCGCTCGATAACCTTGGCACCCCAGCCCTGTTGTGCTTGCCGGGTCAAAATATCGTGACCGATCTGCCAGTAGAGCAGCACTAATTCGCGGTTAACCGCCAGTGTGGCGCGCTGCTGGGCATTATGAATACGGCCTTTGAGGTCGATCAGCCAGTCGCTGTAGCCCTCGGGTGGCATGCTCAGGCTAATAGGGGTGTCGCTCATGCCTTTCTCCCTCGTGGCTTTTTCGGCGCGGCCTTCGCTGCGTTTGCCGCCATCTTGGTATAGAGGTCAAACAGCTTTTCCAGCCGTTCGGTGTCGTTCTTGAAACGACGACCAATATAGATGCGCTCCAGCACTTCATCGTTGCACTCGTGAGCTCGACGCAGGTTATCCGGCATATTATCCGGGTCGTACAGGTCGGCGATGGCGGCGGGGAAATGCGCTTCGCGGGCCAGCAGGATGGCTTCGGCGCAGGCGGTCAGGTCGGCTTTATTCTGCTCGGTGAGCAATGGCACGGGGAAAGTATTCCAACCGAGGGTGTTCGAGTACGAAAAATCGGTACGCATTCGCACGCAGACCGCACCAATCCAGGCCCAATGCAAGCGTGAGGCGATGAGGGCCATGTTCCAGAGCGGGGCGTCGTAAAGGGCGAAGCATTTATTAGAAATGATGGATTGGTTGTCTAATAAATCAACTGGCAAGTAGCTTCTGTTCTCCGAAGATACAACAGGAATGGCGAAGAAATAGTTTTCACAGCTTCGCATCTCACGAAACTGATGCGGCCTTTTAACCATGCCATTGGATACGGCATCTTTTGATGTCTGCCGCGCAGCCTTGCCTTGTTCCAGCTTCTTCTTGATATCTGCAATCTCAAGAATTTCCGCTGCCGGATCATCAGGAAACCAGAAGCAAGCACGCGGTCTGGCTTTGGTAACTTCTGATGCACCATAGAATTTTCGTATAAACGCAGCATCCAACCCTGCATTCAAATATTTATTCTTTCCTTCCGTATCAAAAATCAAATGCTCTGACATGCCGTAGTAGTTGCCCTTCAGCATCGGGGGGATGACCGAAATCGGGCGGGATGATGGCATAACCCAATAGTCATCTGCCGGCATCAGGTACGCATTGATGTTCTTAGTCGAAAGTTTTTTGTCATCGTCGTAAAGGTCTGCGGACGCCGCTTGTACCCCAGCACCGATGCAGACAACGGTAACTCCAGCATCGTTTGTCGCCAGGTTGCTCCACTTGAAAGAACGAACTGCAAAATTGAATTTCAATCCGTCGTCGAAAAGCGGCTTCCAAAAGCCTGTTACGTGTTGTCCTTGAGAAACGCTGTTCGTTGCCACAAAAGCAAATTTCGCCCGTGTTTGCTTTGCATATTCGTGAGCTTTGAAGAACCAGCCACACACATAGTCAAGTAAGCCCCATCCATCAACCTTCTTATCGAGCAAATCGCCCATGTCTTTCTTTTGCTCGGCAGTTTTTTTTGCGTTTCCTTTGTACGGCGGGTTACCACAGATATACGTTTCCCCTCCCTCATTCTCAAAATCGATCTGAGCCTGATCCAGTGGGGTTGCAAACAAATCATTGGCGTGAAGTTTCACGCCCGTGCCCGTTGGCGGGCAGATATTCAGCCAGTCCAGCCGTAGCGCATTACCGCAAACGATCCAGTTTTGCGAATCCAGCGGCAGAAACTCTTCTAGTGCATCCTTCTGGCCACGATACAGCACGTCGCACTGGTACTCGGCAATGATGAGCGCCAGGCGGGCAATTTCCGCCGGAAAATCTCGCAACTCGATGCCACGGAAATTGGTCAACGGAATATCGCTGCCTAGATGAGGTTCTCCCCGACGACGATTAATTTCCGCCTCGATTTCGCGCATTTGCTTGTAGGCAATGACCAGGAAATTTCCGGAACCGCAAGCTGGGTCGAATACGCGGATGCGCGCCATGCGTTTGCGCAGATTATGCAGCTTGGCCTTGTTATCGCCAGCCGCATCCAATTGGGCGCGCAGATCATCCAGTAGCAGTGGGTTCAACACCTTCAGGATATTGGGCACGCTGGTGTAGTGCATGCCCAATGCGCCACGCTCTTCATCATCGGCTACGGCCTGAATCATGCTGCCGAAGATGTCTGGGTTGATTTTCTTCCAGTTCAGGTTGCCGGCGTGCAGTAGATAAGTACGCGCCATGCGTGTGAAGCGCGGCACCTCGGTACTGCCGGAAAAAAGGCCGCCATTCACATAGGGGAAGCCGTTGGCCCAATTGGGCAGCCGGGGCTGAACAGTGGCACGCTCGGCCAGCTTGATGTTCATGGCTCGGAAAATTTCAGACAGCACCTGATGGGTGTTGGAGCCATCGCGTTCGCTGTACTGCTCAACCGTTTTGGTAAACAGGCCATCGCCATTAAAAATGTCGGTGTCTTCCGCAAAAAAGCAGAACACCAGCCGCGCCATAAAATGGTTCATGTCGGCGCGGCGCTCGTCCTTGGCCCAGTCAGGGTCCTCGTTCAGCAGCTCGATATATAGCTTGTTCAGGCGGCTGGTGGCGCGCACGTCGATGGGGTTGTCCTTGATCTCCTTAATAGTGGAGATACCGGCCAAGGGCAACAGGAAGCCGAAGTGGTTGGGGAGGTCCGGGTAATCGCAGGTGATGGTTTCACCCGTGATTAGCTCTTCGGCCTCAAGCGTTTGCCCGTCGGTGGCAAGGATGAACTTGGCTTTGGCTTTTGTGGTGGCAGGGCTGGCGCGCAATGCCTTGAGTGTTTCGCCTACGCTACCAGATTCGCATGCGGCGATATGGATGTTGCTGCGCAGTAGCACACCGCCGGGCACGTCGGAAGCGTTGTTGTTGCCGGCACGCAAGCGTTTGAGGGCTGTTTCCTTATTGCCAAAAGCGGCCAGGAAGACAAACGGAAATTCCACCGCGTCAAAGGGCTCAAGGGCCAGGTCCGAAATAGCGGACTCAATTTCTACTGCATTCATGATTTACCACTGCCCAGATCGCGTATGAACGAGTACGGCGAATTAAGCCGTTAATTTTGCGGATGATGACTAGGCCACTTGAGTGCTTCAACCTTCGTGCCGGCCACGGTCTGACATGATAACCCCGATAGCCTCGAACAAGGTCGTATCGCGTGTGGCGACAGCGGAACTACTAGAGCGGCGATGGCAGCATTGCAGCTGGATCACAGCAGTGACAGAAGAAAAACTTAACCCAATTCTGGAGTTTAGTGGGGACAGCACGTTTAGGCTAAGCGCAGAGCGAGCCACGGTGATGCAGTAGTTCGTTCATGGCCAGCCATCCGGTGATTCAGGGCAGAAAATTTAGGAGGTGGTCACACATCGGGTTAGAGCGGATCAATTCCGGAATAGGTTTTCACGGTGCCATGTCAGATAGGAGCGATGGCGCGGCTCGATCTGTCGTAACCTCAATGCAGGGCTCAAATGGAGCGCCGCCGCTGTCGCTGCATCTACTTCAGGGCTCAGCAAAATGTCGCCATCGTCATCAAAGCTGATCAAGCCTTGATCAAAGGCCAAGTCGAGGTTAGGGGTCAGAAGCAGTCCATTGAACTGATCAAGTCGCTCGGCATGGTTCGCTGACCGCCAAGGCTTAATATGCGAGGCACGCAGCAATTGGGGAATGGAGCACTCGGTTACTGAGCAACCGCCCCAATAAGCCACAAGGGAATCGCGATAACGGCTTTGACCGATACGAGCTTTGATCAAAGCGTCTCGCTCTGTGTCAGTCAGAGCTACCTCACCCAGATCGATAGTCATCGCAGCCGGCATAGCTGGCACTTCGTCAGGAAGGGACTCGTGACCAAGCAGAGATTGGACAAGAGCATCCATTGCTGCAGTGTCACGAAAGCCAAAAGCAATCCCATAGTTTATGGGCGTAGTGCCGCTATGGAGACGCTTGGGAAAACCACGCAGGTTGCTATTGTGGTAGTAAAGCTCCGCTGGACGCTCGACACCGGTTATTTCGGACCATTCGACAAGCTTTGAAGCATGCATGGGATGCAGCACCAACGGTGCACGCGTCGATTGACCTGCCCCCCTCTTGACATAAATCGGCTCATCCAACGCTGGATGCATCAGGCGGAATACTTTGTTTCCCGGCAAGGGTGTCAAAACAAATCCCGCTTGTTCGAGACCGCTTACGATTTGTTCAACGGTTAGAGCATGCCCGTTGAACTGGCCAGGCACAGGTGAGGCCGTTGAGAACGGCTCTCCATTCTCGGATTGATCAAGCGAGTACTCGTTGGGCCATTTGACAACACGGCTCTTGATTGGATATGTCTTCAAAAAGCCTGGCGCTTGCAAACGCGCCAGCACGGGTTTTCCGACTACCTCCCAAGGGGTGTCAGCGCCAGCAACGAGGCGTGAGAAGCTGATGATGGGCCCGTTTTTCTGCGCAATTATCCAGGCGAGACAGGCTTCTGCGCGATCACGGGTACCGCTCTTGTTGCCCAAGCGTATCTGGCCATCTGCGATGATCCATAGGTCGAGACCTGAGTCATGCACCGCCAGTACAAACTCGGCGAAATCATTACGGACGGCCGTAGGCCAGTCTGCGGCAAGAATTGAAAAGGGTGAGCTGCGCTCGAATTTTTTGACAACATCTTGCAATGACGTACTCATTTTCGTTCCCTGAAAGGGCAATATCGAATGGCCACACCCTAAGCAATCCAGCTACAAACGTCTACAGGTAAGCAATCCGCTCACAGGTTGTACCAGACAAGCGCCACTTGGCTGGTTTTTGCCTATTTGCAAACCCGAGCAGGAACTTACCTGTACTTATATTTGACATATCGCCAAGCAACGTTTTCCTGCAAGTCGGGCTCAGCGTGTTTTCAGCAGCGCCTCAAAGTCCGAAGCCTGAATATCCGAAGCCCCACTCAACATGTCCCGCGCCAACGCCCGCCGCTTACTCAGCAACTCATCGAGTGTCGCTTCGAACGTCGGCATCTGCGCATCACGAACCGTCGGGTAGTACACATAGACATCCTTCTCCTGCCCAATCCGATAAGCCCTGTCAGTTGCTTGATCTTCCTTGGCCGGATTCCAGCAACGGGTGAAGTGAATGACGTGGTTGGCTGCCTGCACGTTCACCCCAAACCCGACAGCGATGGTCGACAGAATGATGACTGCGAATCCCGGCAGCTCCTGGAATTGGTCGATCAGCCGCTGCCGGCTATTCGCACTCTGGCTGCTGGTACTGGTATCGCCGTTGATGACGGTTGCCCGAAACCCGAAATGCTCCTGGATCGAGTGCTGCAACTCCCGCTGAACATCACGCAACTCGGTAAAGACAATGACCTTGTCGCCATTTCCAGCTCTTTTGATCGACTCAAGGGCCTGCATCAACCATTGCAGCTTCGGCGAGTTGTCGCGCAATCGCTTGTCTGGCTGAACGCTGTAAGGATGAGCACAAATGAGCTTGAGCTTGTGCAGCAACCCGAGCATGCCGGAGGTCTTTTGATCGAGCTGTTCTTCAATCTGCTGCTTCTGGCTGTACGCGGATATTTCGGACAGGTACAAATTGCGTTGCAAGGCATGCATGCTAAGTGAACGGCATGCTGTGTCTTCGATTTTGGCGGGCAGGTCTTTGGCAATGTCCTGCTTGGTTCGGCGCAAAGTCTGCGGATCGATAAGCCCTCGAAGGCGCTCCAGGGCAACCGTGTCACGCTCCAACGCGGCTTCGATTGGGCGCTGATACTCGCGACCGAACTGGTTCAAACCACCTAGAAAACCTGGTTGAATGAAGTCGAAGAGGCACCAGAGATCTATCAGGGTGTTTTCGACAGGCGTACCGGTGCACGCCACTCGAAATCTCGCAGGAATGGCTTTTATCGCCTGAGTCACCAGTGCCGCGGGGTTCTTCAGCTTCTGTGCTTCATCGCACACGACGATTGACCACTGCTGGCGCGCCAGGGAAAACTCCTGATCGCGAAGTGTCTCGTAAGTCGTCAGGACGATTCGGGCGCCGCCCATCCAACCTGGGCGCAGCAAATTCTTGATGCCTTTTGCTTTCAAGTCAGCAGGGATTTCTTCCTTCTTGAACTTCACTGCACTCAAGGCTGAGCCATACAGCTTCAACACTGGTAGCGCATCAGCGAAGAAGAACCGATGAAGCTCACGCTCCCAGTTATCAAGCAACGAAACTGGGGCGACGATAAGTGTCGGTTTGTCTTGTGGATATTTTTCCAGGTACCAGACAAGGAAGGTGAGCAACTGGATCGTTTTCCCAAGCCCCATGTCATCAGCGAGCAAGCAACCTGACACGTCCGCGGGGGACAAGCGGAACAAATGCTGCAACCACGCGACGCCTTGAAGCTGGTGCTCACGCAATACGACCTCAGGCTTGAGCAAGCTGGGCAGCTCTGGCGTTGCGTCCAAAGCGCCGCGTAATGCTGCCTGGCGTATCTGAACGTAGGTCGGCTCGTCGATATTGTGGCCGATTTGCAGTACGGCGCGGCCAACCTTTTCCAGCGGCTGGACCAGACAGGTCTCGACAGGGGCGATCTTCTTTGACCAGGCATCAAAAAGTTGCTCGGCAGCGGCAATCGAGAGCGGTGTTTCGGACTCTGGCAAACAGACCGTTTCATCACCAGCAGCGCGAGCTTCGTCCAGTCGCTGCTCAAACGCTTCAAATTGAGCTCGGTCGGAAGGATCCCAACGCCCAAGGATTTCTGCGTCAATGCCCAGTGCCGCCACATCCTTCGGCAACCAGTTCTCGGTCGCCTCTTTGACGAGGAAAGGCGAAGTAATTCTTTCCGCTTCCCCGATGCCAGTCACACGGTCGCCGTAAAGAGACAGGTCCAGGACTGAGTCGAACTCAATACCGGCCGCTTCGTTTTGCCAACGCTTAAGCAGGTCGCTGATACCTGCCAACTGGCGCAAATCAAAATCGCTGAGTTCCAGCTCATAGCCCTGCCAGAAACCAGCTGGCATTCCAGCGGCCAACTTCAGTTGCAGTTCATGCACGAACGGCGCGAGCTCATAGGCCGCTTTGAATTCAACTTCGATGGGCGCTTGCGGCGTTGGCGAGATCGGTTCGAGCGTCAGATTTACCTGCTCGATGCGCTGTCCCGCTTCATCCAGTTTGGGCTCCAGATGAAAGCGATGAAAGAAAATCCCAGCCTCGGCCAGGTCGTTTTCATAAGTCTCGGCATCCAACACTTGCGCGGCACTTTCGCCGAGTGCGCTGTAAGGGTTGCGGACGAAAGAAAGAGCATCGTCGCCAGCGACCCGACGCCCGGGCAACGAGCGCACGTAGTCCAATACAGATTTGACTTCGGGATCAATCAGGACGTGTGTCAGCGATCCATCATCACCAGTCACCCGATATCGATCCTGAACCTGATTGACACCGTCGAAACTTTCAAGCCAGTTTGCCGGCTGGCCTTCGAAGCTTGGTTCCAGCTCGATAACAGGCGTATTACCTACTGTCGATTTTCGCGGGTTGAGCCGCAGGCTTTCAGGTTTGATAACGACGGTCTTATCCAGGAAGCCATCCATACCGGCACCAGCCTTGCGTGCCAACTTCCTGATGCTGGCCCAGCCGATCTGGTTGGTTACTTCACCCGGCTCATTTTGTTGAGCCAGGTAAAGTTGCCGTACCGCGCCGGTCAGCTTCCAGCACGACTCAGGCAAAATCTCCATTTTTCCGTGGTGCTGGACGATGGCGCCCATGCGCTGCACCTGCACATTTGAGTTGGATTGTGGATCACGCCATCCACTGACAGCGACCTTGAAGTCGTCGGAGGCAATACTGCCCTGGCTGCTCAGTTGAGGAATGAGAGCTGTCTTTGGCGGCAACCCCAATAGCGGCAGACTTGTTAAGTGCTCTGGCTCATCTAGAAGCCGATAGAGTTCATCCCACGTCAGCAGCCAGCGATCGCTGAGTTGGGAGACGAACTCCTCTTCTTCCAACTGATCCAGATAGCTTGCCAGCGGCCAGGACTGTGCATTCTCCGCCAAGCTCAGGGGATAACAAATGCCCTGCTCCTCAATGGAAAAAGCAGGCTCAGTATTTACTACCGCCGTATCCGGCTGCAGGCCAATGCCTTTGAGGAAACGCTTGAGCATTACTGCCTCCAGAACCTGAGTGGCTGGTGATTGACGGGCTTGAAGCCCAGGCGTTGGAGCGCTGCAACGGCAGACTGATCATTGTCATCAAGCTGGACCTGAAACGCGCCGCCGCGCGCGCGTTGGTCATAGACTTTGTGTTTGACCGACTTTAGAGCGTCGCGGACTTGGTCTTCAAAAGCCATGGGCTTGGATGACCCGGGCGTGCCGGTTTGACCCTGCACGTGAATGCCCAATTTCCCTAGAGAGTCATCGAATTTGCTCAGCCAACCCTCTATACGGTTTGGGCGGCTAGGTGCCGGTGAATGCCGCATTCGATCCAGCGCACGATTTGCCTGCTTCAACTCTGCAGTAAGCTCAAGCTGGGATTTGTCTGGGTTGAATGGCGAATCATCTGCTTTGTACACATAGCAGGCATTGCCTGTGCCGGAGAACTCCACGAAAAAGTAATTCCCAATTTGCATGACTACAGCATTGTTGTGCCCAGGGCCGCCTACTAGCTTGCTCAAGCGCCCTTTGTTTTTCTCACGGAAATGAACGAAGTCCCGCGCGCGGTCATTCCACGCATCCGACCCCATAACAATTCGGGTGTAACTCATTTGGTTGGCAAATCGCAGCCAGTAGTGCAGACGCGATTGATCAACCTCGGAGTCTCCCTTCAATAGGTTAAAGAAGTGCTCAAGGTCCTCCTTCGCAAACCATGCAACGACCATTGCACAGACATCTTTTTCAACATACTGCAGCCAGCTGTTTTGCCTGGAACGGATCTGAGGGCTGCCCCAATTGTCGAGTGCAACCTGTTTGAGCAGCGACGACGGCTTTTCTCGATAAGCAGCTACGTGATAGCGCGACAGACACGCACTCAGAATGTCGTTCATGTAGCGCGGATGCTGCCGGCCGATGTCGACAAGGTCGGCTAAGCGCTGAGAAAACTCGGCGTCATCCAACATGAAAATACGAGAGATCAGTACGTTAAAGATCCTTCGCCACAGCCAACTGCTGTCAGGGATCTGCGCAATCGTCTGCAACGCTGAAAGGTCGCTGATTTCACCATTGAACATCTGGTCGCCCAGCCTGGCACCTGCCTGCTCGGAAAAAAGCTCCTGATGTTGCTGGACGATATGCACCCATTCCTTCTCGCGTTTTTGCTGACCTCTGACGCAATCGAAGCCAAGCTGAACGTCTGCCCGCAACACACACCAATTGGCGTTCTGATCAGGCGTGGCGGCCTCGTACCCAAAGTAGCTAAAGCACAGCGCCAACCAATCGCGGCGGCTAAGCTTTCGTTTTTCGATACGGTGATAGATTTCTTTGTGCACTCGGTCAAAGAGCTGGTCATCGTCCAGTATCGGCCCGACTCGCTCACTCTTGTCCGAGAGGCCGGCGAAAACCAAGCGCCATTCTGAGGCGTTGAGTGGGAGTACATTGCGGAATTTGCTTATCGCAGCGCGGCGCTTTTCCTGAGGTGGCGGCAAAGCCTTTTCAGCGCGCTCGAATCTTTCGTAAAGATCAATTCCCGCAGCACCCAGACGGGGGAATCGCGCCAACGGTTCAGGCGCCGGCCCCGTTCGATGCGCGGAAAGACTCAGGTTGATAGCCGCGGAAAGCCGCGCGATTGGGCTGGTCATCGGTTCATTGCCAACTGACACTTTTCCATATCAGTGTTATTGAACACCGGCACCTCTGGCTTGAGGTTGTCTTCTTTTTCCTTCAAGCCAAAGAACTGCATGCGCAACTCCACTCGCCGGCTTTCTTCCTTAGTGTCCTTCGCATTGTTAAAGGACACACCGCCCGCCAGGAACATCGACCTGATTTGCTGTTGGTGCTCTGGCGACAATCCAACTTGGAGTGGACTGCGGCTATCGAGCAGACTGCACATCACCCATTCTGAACGTTGCAGTGAAAGGTGCAGGTTATAAAGGTAGGAGCCATCAGTGTCTGTCGATCCCTCAATCACAACCTGTTTGAACCATTTACGGCCTACTTCACTGTTGGCCGCGTCCAGAATCATCGGCACAACCTCTTGAAGCGCCGACTGACCATCGTTGCTCAGCGCGTACTGGTTATGCCCAAAGCGGCCAGCATCGCCGAAGCTAATCCGGTTGTCTTTGCAATCCACCACGATGGTCTTACTGGCAGTCTTCGCCTTAAGGCTCAGATGCTCACAGATCTGACTAATGTCCTTACTGCGCTGCTTCTCTCCTTGCTCCGCTTGATTTATACGCTGCGTCACAGAGCTCAAAGCTGCCACCATGACCACGAGGAACAGAATCATCATCGCGGTCATCAAATCAGCGAAGGAGATCCAGAAAGGCTTCTCTCCCTCGTCTTTTGAACGGGCAGCCGAAGGCATTTGCTTACCAAACATCGACTAGCCTCCGTTACTGCCTGATTCGTTCCATGATGTCGCCGAAGTCTTCGAGACTTTCCTTGACCCCTTCTACACCGCCAGCGAGGCTCTTGACTGCTTTATCGAGCTCGGCATCCAGACTACCCAGCGTTTGTCTCAAGGTCCGATCCATACCATCACCGAACTCTTTAAAGCCGTTACCCAACACACCACTGATGTTTTCCAGGTATTCATAAACTTCACGGTTAAGCGCCTGCATCCGCTCGCTTTGCACCTTCAGGTCCTGGAGATACTGGCTGCGGCCGCTGGCCTCCCCTTGCGCGCTTGCGACAACCCCTTCGATGACCGCGAGAGTTTTCGCCAGCGCTTCACGATTGTTTCGATAGTCCGCGACCACGGTGTTCAACTCACGTGATGCCTGTGCAAGCTCAGTACCTGCGCCCTGGACTGTGCCCATCAGCCCCGCAGTCGACTCACTGGCACGCGCAACGCTTTGTCCGGCCGTTTCAAACCGCTCAGCCGCCGCCCGCATCTTGTCTGCGCCTAGCTGCATGCTCTGCAAATGCTGCTCTGTTTGGGCACTCAATGCCTTAACGGTGTCCTGCGCAGATTTCTGTTGCTCTGACACTGTTTGCAGCAACGCCTTGACCTGTTCGTCAAGACCGCCCACCAAGTCACGGGTGCCTTGATGCAGGTCAGCCTGTGCAGCGCGGGTGGTTTGATCCATCTGCTGCTGGCCGTGCTCCAATTGCTTGAAGACTGCCGAGAGTTGCTCACCCAGCACCTCAACGGAGCCCGCAATTTTCGCCATGGTTTCCTGTTGACCTTGGCCGATGTTCTGCTTGATCGACTCAACAAAAGCCTGGAGATTCTCAGCCATTGCCTGTTGGCGAGCCTCGCTTTGAGCAAACAACTTCTCCAACTGCTCGGCCATTCGAGCACCTGCCCCCTCCCCTTCGTTGCCGATACGGGCAACCGAAGCCTGGAGATTGGCGAGCATCTCGTTCATCCCCGCTTGCATGGCGTTCTGTCCGGCCTGCATATCGGAGAGTAACTGAGCGATCATAGTCGAGCTGTTTTGGGTCGAGGACTCGCTAGCCGAACGCATATCTTGGATCAGCGTCGAAAAGCCTTGCTGCATCGACTGCATGGCGGCAACGGACTGCCCCATCAGTTCGTGTAGACCGTTGAACTGTTGGCCGAACGTACCTTCCAGCTTGTTCATGAAGGCAACTAGAACATCCTGAAGAAGGTTCTGTACTTGCCCTGACTGGTCGCCACTGGCGGCCTGAACCGCACCCGCGATAGCTTCAAGGGGGGATTTGAGACTGTTCTCAATCGCACTGCTTACCTGATCGGCCAACAACTGCCCAGAGTCACGGTAGGTCGTTGACAAGGTATCCGCTAATTTGAGGCTTTCGCGGACTTGGGTATCAACGAGGTTCTGCAGCATTTCCCGCAGATCGGTTACCAGGCTGTCCTTGAGCTGACGGGTTTGCACGGAGCTTTCAGC
Organism: Pseudomonas sp. PDM01; assembly: GCF_014852325.1. Taxonomy (NCBI): domain Bacteria; kingdom Pseudomonadati; phylum Pseudomonadota; class Gammaproteobacteria; order Pseudomonadales; family Pseudomonadaceae; genus Pseudomonas; species Pseudomonas sp. PDM01. The sequence continues at coordinate 41,146 of NZ_JACVBK010000015.1, read as the reverse complement.
ACTCGAGCGCACAAGCTCCGCTAGATATTCCTCACCGACACCGCTGTCGAAAAGCCCGTCGATGGTTTCGTTGAACGCTTCAAGAAGCCTGTAGCATTGGCCCAGACGCCACTTTTCAGTAATCGTGACGGCTATAGAGGCCATGATTGAAATAAAGGAGCCGATGAACGCAAACAACACGTCCTTGAGCAGCTTATCGACGCTGGCATTTACCTGCTCAGGGGTGCTTGGATCAAAATGCTGTAGGCCTAGCATCAAGCCGAAGAAGGTTCCGACAATACCGATGCCGGTCAAAATACCAGGCAGGTGTTTATAAAACTCGGTTCCCAGCGGGGTATCAACCACGCTTTGAGGTGAGAAAAAATGCGCGGCTCCGGCGGTGGCGCGCGACCGGACAAGAACCTGTTCGCCTTCTTGAAACTCAAACTGGTCGTGCAGCGTTTCAGCGTATTCGTGCCAGGAGTGCTCCAGCTTGCTTCCATTGAACAGTTGCTCCAATTCAGAGCGCCGTTGAGACGGGGCGAGCGCTTTCACACCGTGCACACGTTTAGTCAGTTTTTTCAGCTGACTGCTAAGTTTGAAAGATGGACAAAAATAACGGACAAAGTACCAAGCGCACAAAATGAAAACGAAGCCAACTACCGTTATTGGCGCGATCAGCTGCTCGGAGCTTGCTGCACCCCATAGATGCAACAGCGTCGAAAAATCCATACTTTCCGCCTTCAATTTAGCAATTTTTTGATGTTCGGGACGCATGCAACAACCACATTGATGCGTCAATCGCCAATCCCGTTGGTGATCGATGACAGCACCTTGCTCGGCACGCGTTTTTCAGGGCACAACAAAGTCGGAAAGGAAGGGCGGTAGTTTCACTACGACTGATACAGGAACCTTCCGTGGACAAATGTTAGAAAATCATGTCCTTATGCCAGCACCTTAGCCTGAGCCTTGACCGTCGTAAAGCCGGACGCGATCAATGGATCCCTGACCTGAAAGATCCGATAGGCTTATCGGGTGTGTGCTCTTCGACTACTGTACAAATCCCCTCCAGCCCCTCTGCGATTTGATCAGTGTCGAAAACTTTGATTCTGCTCAGCCAATTTGCGAACCATCAGTTCAATCCGAGCGACATCTTCTGCATCGTCTGTTTGTGAGTACTGCTCGCGCTGCCTATTCACATCCGCCTGCACCGCGCGCAATCCCCCCCGCTCCTCGACAAAACTGATGCTATCAATCAAGAAGCCTGTCCAGCTCCGGTGCTGGTAAAGCTTGTTGTCCACAAAATAGCTAAACCATTTCTCTTCCATCGCAGACGGAATGTAACCTTTGCGGATCGCCTCAGCGTCCTTAGGCCCAAGATAGAAATCCAAGGGCAAGGTCACAAAACGATCCGGCATTTCCTCGGTCATCCAGTCTCCTTTGATGACCCACCCGCTTGAGCCGCTTTGCTCAAACGCAATCACACCTTTGTAATTGACCTCCAGCCACCGCTGAGTGGCCTCGAGTATCTGCAGGTCACGCTGCCGGCCTACGTGGTTGGTGGTCATTTTTATCAACACCCGTGCTTCTTCGTAGCTTGCCCAGCGAATGCTTTGGGTCTCTTGACTGACCGAACCATGCCCATGGTCGGAAATCATCAAGAAATATGCGTTGGTCGTGGTCCCACCCCTATAGACACCTGGTAGTACGCCTATAACCTTCGCATCGTGCCCAACCTCTCCGCGCACTCCACGACGAGCCGTTTGCTCCGGTTTCTCATCACCCTCGGGCCGCGTTTTGGCGAATGTCCAGACATACCCATCGTAATGATTGGCTGGCTCGCGCAGGAGAACCTGACCACCGGAGTTCAAGAGGATGCCGCCGTAAGCGGTGGCCTCAGGGATGACCCATGTCATGATTGCTCCTCGAGTTCTTTGAAGGTTTCATACAATTTGCCGGATCCTTCTATGTCGCATTGGCATCAATCGGCCAGAGCACTTTTTACATCCAAGTTCCAGCCCTTCATTGAGCTACGGTCAGCCCCGTGTTTGCGAATTTCCGCGCACATTAAGCCCCTGAGCCGCCGTCGCCAAGGCTGGACGTGCGCACAGGTAAACAATTCAAGCAGGCTTCCCTGACGACTCTGCGTCAGAATCGTAGGCTCGCTTACGCCGAGGCGTCTCCCGATGGCGAGGATTGGGTTGAGGAGTTGGAGCACGAGCGCAGTTTGCCGTAAGCGACAGCAATAAGGCACGCGCCGACTCGCCAGAGCGAGTGAAGGAATGAACCAAGCGCCAGCAATCGCTATCAGTAGCCGTTGGTTCCGCTCAAAGGCGAAATCCGAAGTACAGCTGTGGAATTGAGCTTTGGTCGACGTAAAGGCAGGAATTTAAAAAGATTCGCGAATGGTATTCCATAAGGTATTCCAATAGAAAATCTAACCAAAAATAATCAATAAAAATCAATACGATACAGAATCAATTCAGATTACCCCGGCTCCACCAAACAAGCTAGACAAAAAAGGCACTTGGCGATTATCGCAAGTGCCTTTTTTGTGTCCGCATGGTTGGGCTTCGCTCGTTGATCAGTCGCCAGGCAGCCTGACGAAAGGAGCAGCGCCTCTTCAGGATCGCGCATTCGCTGCAACATCTCCCCCCCACATCGCCATCAGTCACAATGGTTGGCTATAGCAACGCCTTGATCACGCGTTGTCGCTGAAAAAAAAGAAAGCCGTAAATCCTCGGGAAATTGAATTTTTACGGCTTTTTTACCTGGGCGCTCTCCATTCGATTCGGCCAACCACCTAAAACGCCACACCTCCATACGCGGTGCGCCATAGCAAACGACTTGATGAGTACATGACCCACGACTACTTCAGGATTTCGCATCGGACCCTATTCAGTACATAAGGACCGAACTGTTGTGTGCTTAAATATTTCAAGACACCTCCATGATGCTCACCGCAATAAATATCAAGATACTCAAGCATCTTTTCACTGGATATCACGGGCACTCCAGCCTTATCCAGGAGTTTATCAACCATCCCTCGGCCTCCTGCAGTCTCTGAAAAAGCGACTGAAAAAGGCGCAAGCGTAGAAACGCCCAGACCGTAAAACTGATACTGCATCGCCGTCGTTGCAGCGCCCATTACAGGATAAATAGCTTCAAAGGGTACGCCAACCCCCCATACAACTATCGGGTAATCAGGGAAGTCGTGAAAAGATTCACTGGCTGCTACTATTCTATTTTTTGAGCCTTCAACTTCCGGATATAAATTTACCACCGTGATCAACGCAGCCACAAGCGGGATAGCGACACTCAACTTCTTGCGCCACCCCGAAGCCATCACAGTAAAAAACGGAGCAATTAACAGCAAGCCGACAAGTGGAACATATACCCGCAAGATCCCAGGGCGCCCCAACAACCCAAATGCAAACATCGCAGAAACACACAAACCCCAACTTACCGCCAATCGCCAACTTGGCCTGATTAATAGCAACGATAACGCAGCCAATACAGAAACCAAGAGCACAGGATGCCACAAGACCTGGATTCCTAGCCAACCGTTACCCAGTGCAATGTCCTGAGTCGGCACGGCACCCAACTCGTCCAGCATTGCCTGTAATACTTGTGGCTTTGCAACAACTGAATCCACAAAAAACCAGTTTTCTATCAGGCTTACATCATTAGAACTGTAACCATGGTGCGATAGAATATCCTGCCGCTGCTTAAGGTTTTCTGCAGCACCAAAATCCGTAAAAGGGGCGCGCGCCGGGTTAAGCTCACTGAATGCTCCCCATTCGTCGCCCTGATAGGCTCGGTGGTCGATGAAGGCTGCTACTGCCACCGCCAAAGCGAGAACAACAAAAGAAATTTTCGCCTGTTTTAGTAAAAGTATTTTTTTCCAGCGAAGTAGCGGCCATGCAACGAGAAGCACCAGCAAAAATTCATGACTTCTAATCATATAGCTAAAAAAGGCTAGAACACAGCCGTACACCAACATTCGAAAATCACGTTCCCTCTCATACAAATGCCAGCAGACAAATGCGGCCACCATCAAAAAACCAGAGTTAATGGTGAATTGAGGAAAAAGTGTTGGGCGCGCAAGCAAAAGTATCAAAACAGACAAACAACCCAAGTAACTCACGCCAAGCCGGAACAGCCCATTAACAATAAACGCCCCAACTACAACCAGAGTCCCCATGGTAGCAATGGAATAACCTAATACACCATTAACTTCCGGAATAAATCGTACAAAGTACCCCCACAAAACGTTTGAAAACATAAGAGTCGGTGGAGAACCACTGGATGCAATACCGTAACCATGAGCGATCATCGACATTGCAACATCATCATTTGTTTCCCATATCGGAAACAACAATGAACAAAGCAACAATACAAAACAAGTGACCAGAGCGAAAGAGCCGGCTAAAATCAGGCACTTCGAATTCATGACTGGCTTAACTTTAAAATCAATCACAAACTTCCACCATTTCTTCCACAAAGACAACCAGCATGACGACATCCTTTGCTGCAATTCGACCACTGTTATTTTTTTAACAACTATTAAATTAGACGATACTTTACAATAAAGCCCTGCACTCCACCTATTGTTTTTCTAAAATATTTCGGTATCAGCCGGCTGTTAAAACAGTACCACGATCCGGACGTCTACTCATACTGGTCGTGTTTTTTGTTGAGCTCCCACCACTCTCGGTCGACGTAATGTCCTGGCTCAGAAAAAGGCTCCTGGTGGTTTTCCCAGTGCCTTTTTTTGTGCCAGTAGAATCGCCAACGAGACTACATCAACGTGTCGTACTCCAGGTCTTCCAGCGCCGTGGACAGTCGTTGCAGCCCCAACAACGCACACCAGCAACGACAGCGTGAACCCGTAACCAAAGAAGCCTCGGCCAAGGCGAATTACCGCCCTTCAGTAAGCAAGCATGCTCACCGAAAGAGCGCCCTTCTCCACAGCAATGACTTTGCGCCGCGTCAATCGGGCAAGTTCGGCGAGTTTCGCTTGCGTGAGGCCACGATTCATACGCTTTCCGCGTTTTTTTCTATGAACGAAGTTTCATGGCCCTCCTACACTCAATCCGCACAAGCCCACAACGCAGAGTCGCCATGACCACCCTCAAAGACCGCTTGAAGCAAGGCAAGGACGCTCGAAAAAACTGCCCTCGCAGTGCTCAAGCGGCCACCGGAAAAACCAATCGTGACCCGCTGCCACTGATCAAGCGCTCCAGCGAGGGACGGGTCAATTCTCTGGTCGAGTTGCGCTACGGCCGCATGCTGGTGTCGCCATTCACCTTTTATCGCGGCAACGCGCTGTTGCAGGCTCACGACCTGGCCGGCACGGCGAACATGGGTCTGGTGTCGACGATCTGCGGTGACAGTCACTTGATGAACTTCGGCGGTTTCGCCACGCCAGAGCGCAACCTGCTGTTCAGCGTCAATGACTTCGATGAGGTCCATCCCGGCCCCTGGGAGTGGGATGTCAAACGTCTGGTGGCGAGTTTCATGGTGGCCGCCCGTGACCTGCGCCATGGCGAAACCGTGGAAGAAAACGTCTGCCGCGAAGTGGTCGCCGCGTATCAGCAAACGATGCTCGAGTGCGCGGAGCAAAGTGCGTTGGAGACTTGGTACGAGTCCATCAGTTATGACGATCTGCGGCAACAGGCGAGTAAAGCCACGCTGGAGCACGTGGAGCGCGCCATCGCCAAAGCCGAACGCCGCACCCATGCCGAATTGTTGCCGAAAATCAGTGAACGTGACGCCGCAGGCCGTCTGATCATTCGCGATGACCTGCCGGAAATTTTCCATCTGCACAAAAACACCACGCTGCTGGATGCCGACGATGACTGGCTGCGGCTCGCGGACTGGCGACCGCTCTACGAGACGTTCATGAATGAATATCGGATGACCCTGCAAGCCGACCGGCGCGGGCTGCTGTCGCGCTTCAATGTTCAGGACCTGGCGTTCAAAGTGGTCGGCGTCGGCAGTGTCGGCACGCGCTGCCTGGTGGCGCTGCTGACTGACGAGCAAGAGTTCCCGTTGTTCCTGCAATTCAAGGAAGCACGGCGGTCGGTGCTCGCCGATTACGTGAAGGCCAAGTCTCGCGTGCGGCATAACGGTCAGCGCGTGGTCGATGGCCAACGGCTGATGCAGTCCGCCAGTGATCTGTTCCTCGGTTGGACCACCGGCCCCAACGGTCGCCATTTTTACGTGCGTCAGTTGCGCGACATGAAAATCTCCGCCGAACTGGAAACCTTCGACGCCGAAGCCTTTGCCGCCTATGGCCGAATCTGCGGCCGCGCCCTCGCCCGTGCACATGCCAAATCGTCCGGGCATGCCGCGCAGATCAGCGGTTATATCGGCAAAAGCGATGCACTGGCCGATGCGCTGTTCAAGTATGCGAAATCCTATACCGAACAGAATGACCAAGACTTCGAACGCTTCCAGCAAGCCTGTCGCAAGGGGCGTTTGCGGGCACGGTCGGAGGCGGACTTTGCGGCCGATCATTTGCCGTAAGCCCCGACTTTGCCGCGGCGCAGATGAATTTTTCTTCACCCCATCGCGCCCCGGCAACCGGTACATTGCGCTCGCTCATTCAAGAAACTACGGTTTGCCCGCCCTCCCGCGGGCTTTTTTTTGGTTCTTCACGGATTACCGGGAAAGACGCTCTTGGTCTTCATGAAAAAGAATTCGCTGTCCCGGTAGCCGTACGCCATCCGCTTGATGACTTTGCTCACGGATTACGCGTACGACCGCAGTCGCCTGTAGGAGCGAGCCTGCTCGCGATGGCGGCTTCACTGTCGATAAAAATGTCGTCGTCATTGCAGGACATCTCCTACCAAAAACGAAGAAAACGCCCACAGATTTTTAAGGTTGTTGCTCGGAAGCGGGCTCTTTAGTCTTTGCTTGTCACTGAAAACTCAGTGATCGGGTGTGAGAACCTGGCAACTTATGGTCATACAGAGCCTGTAACCGCATAATCGCGCCAGCTTATCCGCTGTCCGCAAATGCGTTATGGCGGCTGTGTGCGGGCAGACTTTGGTCTGGCCCGGGTGTCCATGACCGGTTTTCTCACCCCGCACATAGCTGCCACCTCTTAGCCGCGTGAGAAACGGCAAGCGGCGGCTCCAACGCAAAAGGAAAATTTGTATGGACAAATTAATCCCCGATCCCCCGACTACCTCCCCATACCGCCCCAGCCCCTTCTTCACGATCCTTCCCGACATCGGCACTGAAAACCTCCTCGCCCATGCCTGCGAGTCATTGGCATCCGCCAGCGTCATGACCAGCGATTTAGCCACCTACCTCGACGGTTCACAGCGCAACACCGCGCTGGCCATTGCGCAGATCATCATGCTGGCGGAGCTGGCAGTGAACCAGGCACTGGATAACGTTGATCCGCAGGAGTAGGCAGGCATACCGCGTCATCGTTAATCGCGAGCAGGCTCGCTCCCACACTGGACCGCGTTCCCTTGCGGGAGCGAGCCTGCTCGCGATGACGGACGGCCAGCCGACAGTGATGTCATCTGATCCACCGGCACATCCAGCCGCGCTCGCCCATAAAACGCCAACGCCGTCAGCAAACACGCCAGCCACACGAAGATCCCGGCCCAGAACGTGTGGGACATGTAGTGCCAGCCTTGCAGGACCCGCGTCGTGCCGTAGACAAAACCGAGCAGCAGCGAGCCGTACATCAGCGCTTTCGAATAGCGCCAGCGATAGCGGCGCGCCACGAAGTACAACGCCAGCATGGTGAACCCGCCCGAAGCATGCCCGCCCGGCCAGCAGCGCCCCTCACCCGCTTCCCTGAACAGTTGGAAGTTTTCGTACCACTCCATGTGGGCAATTTTCCCGCCATACAGGGTCGTTTCAATTGGGCAATACACGCTGGTGTGCGCCTTGAGGAAATGGATCACCCCGGTGCAAATGGCAAACGCGAACACCACAAACAGAAAATCCCGACGATGGTCATAGGCAAACTTCAGCACCGGAGCGGCTTTGCTCCGCTCCAGGAATAGGCCAAGACGCGGACGCTTTTGCGGGTTGATCAGCGGCCAGACAAACGACAGCATCGCGCCGATCAAGGCAATTTCAGCAGTCCAGTTCGGAATGATGCGCGCCCATTTATGGGTGAGTTTTTCAAAGAAGTGAATCTGGTCAAGCGGGAAGGTCTGGGTCAGCGGATCAAAAAAAAGATTACTGAACGCGATGTCGATTTTGGTCATGTCGAACATCAGAAAAACGACGGCTGCGCAGGCCAGTGGGATACCGAAGTTGAAGTAGTAAAAACGCATGGGATTACTCATTGGCTGGTCACCGAGCGCCAGTCGGAAGCTTCGATGTAACCAAGCATTCGCGGCGCCTGTAGCGATTCGGCGGAGATAAACAAAGAGGAGCCATAGCCAAGAGTGGCCGTCGGCAGCTTGAGGCCTTTTTCGATCTGCGCCATGCATTCACTGTGGGTCACCAAAATCAGATTACGCCCTGGCACTTTGTGCGCCAGCGCGTCACGCAACATAGTGCCCTTGCAATTGATCAACCACTCCTCATGAGTACTCACCTTGTTGAACATGTAGGAGGCCGTCTGTGCGGTCCGCATCATCGGGCTGTTGTAAATGTCAGCCTCGCCCAGGCCGAGCCTTTCGAATTGCGCACCGACACTCACGGCGACGCTGCGCGAACGATCCGTGATGCCGTCATTGCCCGTCAGACACGCGGCCGTCGAGTGATCGCAGCGCTCGACATGGCGCACCAGCACAATCATGTCGCCCTTGGCCCAACCGGATAACAACGCCCGGGCGCCCGAGACATTGCCATGGGCCAGGTCCGGAACGGCGGCAGGCCGCAACAGCCAGACGGTCAACGGGATCACCAACAGCGCCGAGGCGAGTACCACTGCGGTGTTTCGATAGCGGGTAAAACGGCTCAGATCAATCGAGCGTTTGACCCCGAACAGACTCAGTCTCAATTCCACATCAGGCCGCCTCACCGGCATGCATCACTTACATTCGATGCCGCGAGGGTAGAGAGGCTCGCGTCGGCAGCCGGTGAAACCCATGTGAAAAAAAGCTTAAGCCCCCTGCAAAAACTTTTGTTACAGAACCGTCTGACAAAATCCTTTCAGCTCTCGCGATTGCTGCCGATACAGACCTGCTACACACCCTTGGCTACCAAAAACAACAATCTTCCAGCCAACCGACGACCAAAAGCGCAACGTTCCTGGAGGAATTTGATGAATAGCTGGTTCGGAAACATCAGCGTGAACATGAAACTGGGCCTGGGGTTTGGCCTGGTCCTGGCACTGACCTGCGTCCTCGCCCTGACCGGCTGGACGAGCCTGGGCAGCCTGATTGACCGCAGCAACTGGATGAGCGACATCACCCAGCTCAATGCCGGCCTGACCAAACTGCGTGTGGTTCGCTTGCAATACATGCTGACCAACGGCGATGAAACCACCGCGCAGAACGTCCAGACCACCCTGGATGCGTTTGCCGCTCAGCAACAAGCGCTGCTGGTGAAGTTCAAGAGCCCGGAAAACCTCAAGCTGCTCAAAGAGCAAGGTACGCAAATTGACGCGTACAAAACGTCCCTGAACAAAATGCGCAGCGCCTACCGCGCCGGCAACAGCGCGCGCGACGCCATGGGCGCCAACGCGGAAAACGCGAATTCGCTGATCAACGCCATCAGTACCCGCGTACAACAAATGCCGTTGAGCGATCAGCGCTTCGAACAATTCCAGGCCATCACCGCCGCCAAGGAAGCGTTCATGCTGGCCCGCTACGAAGTGCGCGGTTATACCGCGACCACCAACGCCGAGACCGAGCAGAAAGCCGTCGGCCAACTGGACGCGGCCATCGCCAGCCTGAAACAACTCAACGTGCAATTCGCCGACACCATGCTGGACGAGTTGCGTCAGCTGGAAACGGCATTGAGCAATTACCGCAGCGCTTTGCAGGCCTATAAGGCCGCGAGCAACGATGCTGTGCAGGCGCGCAAGGAAATGACCGATCAGGGCGCCGCCATCGTGACCCTGAGTGAGCAGCTGTATCAGATCCAGCTCGACCGTCGTGACGCCGAAAGCGCCCAGGCGCGCACCTTGCAACTGATCAGCACCTTGCTGGCGTTGCTGGTCGGGATCATTGCCGCCGTCATCATCACCCGTCAGATCACCCGCCCGCTGCGCGACACGCTGGCAGTGGTCGAGCGCATCGCCGGCGGCGACCTGTCCCAGGATGTCAAAGTGACGCGCCGCGATGAACTCGGCGTCTTGCAACAAGGCATCGCGCGCATGGGCGTGACCCTGCGTGACCTGATCAGCGGTATCCGCGACGGCGTTACCCAGATCGCCAGCGCCGCCGAAGAGTTATCCGCCGTGACCGGCCAGACCAGCGCCGGCGTTAACAGCCAGAAGATCGAGACCGATCAGGTGGCCACCGCCATGCACGAGATGACCGCCACCGTGCAGGAAGTCGCGCGCAATGCCGAAGAAGCTTCACAAGCAGCGGCCGCCGCCGACGGCGAAGCCCGCGAAGGCGACAAAGTGGTCAACGAAGCCATCGCCCAGATCGAGCGCCTGGCCAGCGAAGTGGTGCGTTCCACCGAAGCCATGAGCGTGCTGCAACACGAAAGCGACAAGATCGGCAGCGTCATGGACGTGATCAAGGCCGTGGCCGAACAGACCAACCTGCTGGCGCTCAACGCTGCCATTGAAGCGGCACGTGCCGGTGAAGCCGGTCGCGGTTTTGCCGTGGTGGCCGACGAAGTGCGTGGCCTGGCCCAGCGCACGCAGAAATCCACCGAGGAAATCGAAGGCCTGGTGGCCGGTTTGCAGAACGGCACGCAACAAGTGTCCGCCGTGATGAACAACAGCCGCGCCCTCACCGACAGCAGCGTCGCCCTGACCCGCAAGGCCGGTGTGTCACTGGAAAACATCACCCGCACGGTGTCCAACATCCAGTCGATGAACCAGCAGATCGCTGCCGCCGCCGAACAGCAAAGCGCCGTGGCCGAAGAGATCAGCCGCAGCATCATCAACGTACGCGACGTGTCCGAACAGACCGCCGCTGCCAGCGACGAAACCGCTAAATCCAGTGTTGAACTGGCGCGGTTGGGTAATCAGTTGCAGATGATGGTGAGTCACTTCAGGGTTTGACGTTCACTTTGCGGTGAAGCAAAGGCCCATTCGCGGGCAAGCCTCGCTCCTACAGGATTGATGTCGTTCGGAAAATCATCTGAACAACATCAACCCTGTAGGAGCGAGGCTTGCCCGCGAATGCAATCGAAGAGACAACGGATACCTGGGGTCAGCCCCTAGCCTCGCCTTCACCGCCTTAACGAAGGGGTAGATTTAATTCGATACCGCCACTCTCTCTGAATCGATTATTGATTCGAGTCCCCAAACCGCAGTCGAGCGCTTTCCTCAAGATGAAGAGAGCCTCCTCTTCAACTGAACGGCAATTACTCTCTGCCGCGATTCGCAATTGCTCGTAGAGCTGCGAATCAAGATTGCCAATGGTAATGCTGGCCATAAGCGCCTCCTGTGCTCGTCGAAATTGAACGGACGACACTATCACGAGGCGTGATTTTTCCTGCCGCGTTACACACTAATCGCATTGGTAAACACCAACCGATTCCCGAACGGATCAGCGATGGTCATGTCCTGGCTGCCCCACGGCATGGCCTGAATCTGTGGGTGCGAAAACGTGTAGTCCTTGGCCAGCAATTGCTGCTGAAACGCCTCCAGCTCATCGGTCTCGATGCGCAGCGCCGAGCCCGGTGTGCTGTCGCCGTGATGTTCCGACAGGTGCAACACGCATTCGCCGCGGGAGACTTGCAGGTACAGCGGGAAATTCGGCTCGAAACGGTGCTGCCAGTCGATCTTGAAACCGAGGAAGTCGACGTAGAACTCCACGGCCTTGTTTTCGTCGAAAATCCGCAGGATCGGGGTGGTTTTGCCGAAGCTCATCAAGTTGCTCCCAGACTGGTAAGGCCCAGAGTGTAGCCGGGCTAGTGTCAGCGCTTCGGCTTGGCGATGGCTTTCTTTAATTGCAATGTGCCACCACGTGAAGCAGTTCAAAAGATTTGTCGACTGGCTGATCGCTTTCGCCGGCAAGCCTGGCTCCTACAGGGGTTTGTGGAGGCTCTGAAAACCGTCACGCAAATCGCCTTCCCGCGCCAGGAACCGCCCTTCCCGTTTCCCGTTCGCCAGCCCTTCGCTGTAACTCAACACACCGTTGACCCACACCCCGTCGATGCCTTCTGCCGCCCGCTGCGGATCGTTGAAATCCGCGACATCACGAATCGTTGCAGGATCGAACAGCACCAGGTCCGCCCAATGCCCTTCACGGATTTCGCCGCGCTTCTTCAAGCCGAATCGCGCTGCGGACAACCCGGTCATTTTGTGTACCGCGGTGTGCAGCGGAAACAGCCCGACATCGCGACTGAAATGTCCGAGGACGCGTGGGAAAGCGCCCCACAAACGTGGATGCGGGAACGGGTCTTCCGGCAAGCCGTCGGAGCCGACCATCGACAGCGGATGCGCGAGGATGCTTCGTACGTCCGACTCGTCCATTCCGTAGTACACCGCGCCAGCCGGTTGCAGCCGGCGAGCGGCTTCCAGCAGCGGAACGTTCCACTCGGCGGCGATATCCATCAGGTCGCGGCCACCGAGTTCCGGGTGCGGCGTGGACCAAGTGATGGTGATGCGGTGCGCATCGGTAACTTGCTTGAGGTCCAGGGTCGAAGAGCTCGCCGCGTAGGGATAGCAATCGCAGCCCACCGGGTGGGTTTTCGCGGCCTCTTCAAGTGAGGCCAGCAGTTGCGGACTCCGCCCCCAGTTACCGGCGCCGGCACATTTGAGGTGGGAAATGATCACCGGTGATTGCGCATGACGGCCGATCTGGAACGCCTCGTCCATGGCCTCCAGCACGGGCTCGAATTCGCTGCGCAAATGGGTGGTGTACACCGCGCCGAACGCGGTCAGTTCTTCGGTCAGTTGCATCACTTCATCGGTGGACGCCGAGAACGCGCTGGCGTACGCCAGACCAGTGGACAGACCCAACGCGCCGGCTTCAAGGCTTTCGCGCAGTTGCTCACGCATCGCGCTGATTTCATCCGGCGTGGCCGTGCGAAACAGGTCGTCGAGGTGATTACTGCGCAACGCGGTGTGGCCGACCAGAGCGGCGACGTTCAACGTGGTGTTTGCCGCTTCGACCGCCGCGCGGTAGTCGCGGAATGTTGGGTAAACAAAGGCCGCCGAGGTGCCGAGCAGGTTCATCGGGTCTGGCGGATCGCCCTTCAAACTCACCGGCGAAGCGCTGATCCCGCAGTTGCCGACGATCACCGTGGTCACGCCCTGGCTGAGCTTGGGCAGCATTTGCGGCTGGCGGATCACCACCGTGTCGTCGTGGGTGTGCACGTCGATGAAACCCGGCGCCAGCACTCGGCCAGCGGCGTCGATTTCTTCGGTGGCGGTGGCGTCGTGCAGGTCGCCGATGCGCTCGATGCGGCCATGCAGAATCGCCACGTCGGCGGGGTAACCGGGGGCGTTGCTGCCGTCGATGATCAGGGCGTTGCGAATCAGCGTGTCGTACATCATGTCAGTCTCCCAGCGGCAAGTGATCGTCGCCGCCGCGGTAATCGTCGAGGGCGAGTTTGATCCGCCGCAGACGTTCTTGATTGTCTTCAGGATTGGCCAGCGCCAGCTCGGTTGCGAGCACGTCGATGGCCAGCAGCATGCCGTAGCGCGCCGCCGTGGGTTTGTAGATGAACGAGGTTTCCGCACTTTGCAGTGGCAGCACGATGTCGGCCAGTTGCGCCAACGGCGAGTCGCTGCGTGTGATGGCCAAAATTCTTGCGCCGTAGTTGCGGGCCAGTTCCACCGTTTCGAGCAACTCGGGGGTGATGCCGGTCAGCGAACAGACGATGACCACGTGCTCGGCACTGAGGCTGGCTGCGGTGACCCGCATCATCACCGGGTCGTGACACACCGAAATCGGGTAGCCGAAGCGCACCAGCCGCACTTGCAGTTCATCGCTGCACAAGGTCGAGCAACCGCCCATGCCGAAGGCATGAATCATCCGCGCCTTGCCCAACAGTTTCACCGCGTCGGCGAAGCGCGACTCGTCGAACGCCGACAAGTGCTGACGCAACGTCGACTCGATATCGCCCACAATCTGCCCATAGAACGCCGACTGATCGGGCGTGCCCGCCGGGTCGAGAAAACGGCTGCCGACGCCGCTGGCCTGCGCCAGTTGCAGGCGCAGGTCGCGCAAGTCGCGGCAACCCACCGTGCGGGCGAAACGCGACAGCGTGGCGGTGCTGACTTCCGCTCTCAGCGCCAGCTCGTCGAGGCTGGCAGCAGAGGCAAATCCTACGTCGTCGAGCATCAGCCGCGCGATGCGCCCTTCGCCGGCGCTGAAGGAATCCTGACGGGCGCGGATCTGGTAGAGGATGTCCATGGCAGGCGGCTCCGATTAAATCAGGTAAGAAAGACCCACGGTCAGCGCGAAGGCGACCAACGAAATAATGGTCTCCAGCACGGTCCAGGTCTTGAACGTCTGGGTAACGCTCATGTTGAAGTATTCCTTGATCAACCAGAAGCCGCCGTCGTTGACGTGGGAAAAGATCACCGACCCGGCGCCCGTCGCCAGCACCAGCAACTCCGGATGCGGATAACCCAGACCAATGGCCACCGGCGCGACAATGCCGGAGGCGGTGGTCATGGCCACGGTGGCGGAACCGGTGGCGATGCGCATCAGCGCGGCGAACAGCCAGCCCATCAGCAGCGGCGACAGGTGAAATTCGTGGGCCAGGCTGACGATCTGGTCGGTGACCCCGGCGTCCACCAGGATCCGGTTCAAGCCGCCGCCGGCGCCGACCAGCAAGGTGATGCTGGCGGTCGGTGCCAGGCATTCGTTGGTGAACTTGAGGATCGATTCGCGGTTGAAGCCTTGGGCGAGGCCGAGGGTCCAGAAGCTCAGCAGGGTCGCCAGCAACAGCGCGATCACCGAGTTGCCGATGAACAGCAAAAACTGGTTGAAACCGCTGCCCGGCGTGGAGATCAGGTTGGCCCAGCCGCCGATCAGCATCAACAGCACCGGCAACAGAATGGTCGCCATGGTGATGCCGAAACCCGGCAGACTGTCGCGCGGTTCGCGCTCAAGGAACTGCCGTTCCAGCGGGTTTTCCGCCGGCAGTTGAATGCGCGGCACGATGAATTTGGCGTACAGCGGACCGGCGATGATCGCGGTTGGAATGCCGATCAAAATCGCATACATCAACGTCTGCCCGACCGACGCCTGATACACCTGCACCGCCAGCATCGCCGCCGGGTGCGGCGGCACCAGCGCATGCACCACCGACAGCCCGGCGACCATCGGCAAACCGACCATCAGAATCGACACGCCGACCCGGCGCGCCACGGTAAAGGCAATCGGCACCAGCAACACAAAACCGACTTCGAAGAACAGCGGCAGCCCGACCAGAAACGCGATGCACACCATGGCCCAATGCGCGTTCTTCTCGCCAAAACGGTCGATCAAGGTGCGCGCCACCTGCTCGGCGCCGCCGGACTCGGCCATCATCTTGCCGAGCATCGTGCCCAGCGCCACCACCAGCGCGATATGCCCCAGGGTCTTGCCGACACCGGCCTCGTAGGCGCCAACCACGCCGGACGGCGGCATGCCGGCCAGCAGCGCCAGGCCGATGGAGACCAGGGTGATGACGATGAAGGGATTAAGCCGGTAACGGGCGATCAGAACGATCAGCGCGATGATGGCGATGGCGGCATATACCAGCAGCCAATAGCCGAAGGACAGGGTCATGCGGTACTCCTCGAAAGGGTCACGTCGACAGTTTTGTGAAACTCTTAAAACATTTCGAAGCGCGAAACTCAAACGAGGTGAAAGTAATTTTCGTGCAGGGGTAAGGGATGTCGCGCAGAGGTATGCGAGGTCGGTGAATATGAAAATCAGGCAGGCGAACTTTCATCCATTCCCCTGTAGGAGCGAGACCGGCTTGCCGGCGATGGCCGTCAACGATAACGCGCACTTCCTGAATCAACGCGTTGTCTGAACGTTTTTCGCGAGCAGGCTCGCTCCTACAGGGAATGGCCGCAGCCCAGAGGGTTGATAGATCAGTCGTGACTCACCCGAGCGCGCTTAAGCAACTTCTTGCAGCGTTCGGACAGGTGCAACACCCGCAGATGCTTGCCCGCCTTGGCGTAACGTTCGCGCAGGGTCTTCAGCGCCGCGATGGCCGAGTAGTCGACGAAGCTCAGGTGACGACAATCAATCGTCACCACGGACGGGTCGTTGGCAGGATCGAACTGGTTGAGAAACGGTGTAGTCGAGGCAAAAAACAGCGTGCCATGCAGCAGGTAAAGTTTGCTGCCGTCGGTTTCGAGGTGACTGTCGGCATACAGCTCGCGGGCCTGCTGCCAGGCAAAGTTGAGCGCTGCAATGATGATCCCGCAAAGCACGGCGGTGGCCAGGTCGGTGAACACCGTGATGACCGTCACGGCGACGATCACCAGCACATCGTTCAGCGGCACCTTGTTGACCACCCGCAGCGAAGCCCAGGCGAAGGTTTGCTGTGACACCACGAACATCACCCCGACCAGTGCGGCCAGCGGAATGCGCTCGATCAGCGGCGACAAAAACAAAATGAACAGCAGAATCAGCACGCCGGCCACCACGCCGGAAAGCCGACCTCGGCCGCCGGAGCTGAGGTTGATCACGGTCTGGCCGATCATCGCGCAGCCGCCCATGCCGCCAAACACACCGGAGACCATGTTGGCCGCGCCCAGCGCCACACACTCACGATCCGGGAAGCCACGGCTCTCGGTGATTTCGTCGGTCAGGTTCAGGGTCAACAGGGTTTCCAGCAGGCCGACCAGCGCCATCAATATCGCGTAGGGGGCGATGATGCGCAGGGTGTCCAGCGTCCATGGAATGTCTGGCAAGGCCAGCGTCGGCAAGCCACCGGCGATGTGCGCCATGTCGCCCAGGGTGCGAGTCGGCAAACCGAGCAGATACACCGCCAGCCCGACGCCCAGAATCGCCACCAGCGCTGGCGGCACGGCGCGGGTCAGGCGCGGCAGCAGATAGACGATCGCCATCGTCAGCGCCACCAATCCGCTCATCACATAAAGCGGTGAGCCGCTGAGCCAGTTGTCACCACTCTTGAAGTGTTCCAGTTGCGCCAGCGCGATGATGATCGCCAGGCCGTTGACGAAGCCGAGCATCACCGGATGCGGCACCATCCGCACCAGTTTGCCGAGCTTCAGCAACCCGAACGCCAGCATGATCAACCCGCCCAGCAACACCGTCGCGAGCAAGTACTGCACACCGTGCTGCACCACCAGCGCGACGATCACCACGGCCATCGAACCGGCCGCGCCCGACACCATGCCCGGCCGACCACCGAACAGCGCGGTCAGGGTGCAAATGATGAACGCGCCGTACAGGCCCATCAGCGGATTGAGGTGAGCCACCAGCGCGAAGGCGATGCATTCTGGCAATAAGGCGAAGGATGTGGTGAGCCCGGCCAGGACATCGGCGCGCAGACGGTTTGCTTTCATGGGGGAGCTGACACAACTGGGAAAGAGGGGGCGGATGGTACGGAATTGAGGGTGACCCGGCCAGTTGTGGTGGTGCTGAAGACGCCTTCGCGGGCAAGCCTCGCTCCTACAGGGGTTGTGTCGTTCACCCATTTTGTGAGCGACACAACCCCTGTAGGAGCGAGCGGTGCGGCGATCCGACTTGCCCGCGAAGAACGATGACGCGGTCTAAAGCGAACTCACACCATCTCGTTAAGAATCCACTCAACCACCGAAGTCCGCTTCGGCACCCAACCCAGCAACTCCCGCGCATGCTTGCCGCGCACCCGGCTGTTGGAACCCAAACCGTAGTTGGCCATTTCATAACCCCACTCGGCTTCGGCCTCTTTCAGCGGCCAGTCTTGCGGCTCAGCGAGATTCAACGCCTGGGCAATCGCCGTGGTCATGTCGACGAACGACGCTTCACCGCTCTCAACGAAATAGAACGTGCCCGGTACGTTTTTGGTCAGCGCCAGCAAGTACAGGGACACCACGTCTTCGATGTGCACGTTGGACCAGATGTTCTGGCCGGTGCCGACATGCCGAACCACGCCACTTTTGCGAGCCTGTTTCAGCAGGCGCGGCAACTGCACGCTGTCGCGATTGACGCCCAGGCTGTGGCCGTAGATCAGCGTGTTACAGATGACCGCCGAGTTCACCCCGTCGTTCGCCGCGTCGAGGATCAGGTTGTCGATGGCCACGCGGGCCGCCTTGTCGACAGTAGGCTCCGGCAGCGTGTCTTCGTAATAAATGGCGTCGCCGAACTGGCCGCCCGACGCATCGCCGACGATGCTCGAACCACTGGTGTGCAGGAACACCTTGTTGGAACCGCGCAAGGCATTGACCAAGGCTTCCACCGCGCCGCGATGGTCGCTGCTGGCGGCGTTGATCACGGCGTCGGCAGCGCGGGCCTGTTCGGCCAGTAGTGCGCTGTCGTCAAGAGTGCCGATCACCGCCGTGATGCCCAACGCGCTCAGTTCATTGGCTTGTTCGCTGCTGCGCACCAGGCCGGTGACCTTGTGGCCAGCGCGAACCAGGCCCGTAGCGATGGAGCCACCGATGAAACCTGCAGCGCCGGTAACGAATACGTTCATGGAGAAACTCCCTGCCTGAATAAGTGATGCAACGAGTATCAAGCAGTCATCACGACTGAAAAATCCCCGTTGACCCAATTCACTCTTGCGCAGGAATCATGAATCAACCTTCAAAATCCGCATTCGCGTACACCGCCAATTTGCCCTGGATAAAGTCCAGGAAGCACTGAATCCGCAGGGCCAGTTGCGAGTTGCGGTAATACACCGCGTTGATCGGCTGGCGATAACCGCTGTTGAAATCCGCCAGCAGCACTTTCAGGCGCCCGGCACGGATGTCTTCGATGGTCATGAAATGCGACAGGCTGGCAATGCCCTGACCTTCCAGCGCCAGGTGCCTGATCGTCTCGCCACTGGACGCGCTGATCGACGCCTGAATCGGCCAGCGATCGCCATGCACATAACGCAGCGGCCATTGGTTGAGGCCTTCATTGTGGGTGAAGCCCAACAGCGCGTGCCCGCTCAGGTCCTCGACCACCAACGGTGTGCCGTGTTGCTCAAGGTAAGCCGGGCTGGCGACGATGTGCAGCGGGCTGCAACCCAACGAACGGGCGTGCAGGGTCGAGTCGGCCAGCGTGCCGATGCGGATGGCAATGTCGGTGCTTTGTTCGAGCAGGTCGATGATCAGGTCGTTGCTGTTGAGTTCGAGCTGGATGTCCGGGTAGAGCCGACGGAACTCGTCGATGTACGGCACGATGGCGTGCAGCATGAACGGCGAGGCGGCGTTGATCCGCAGACGCCCGGACGGGGTTTGCTGACGTGTACTGAGGCGTTCTTCAAGTTCCTCCATCTGATCGAGAATCAGTTTGGCGTGCTCGAAGAAATACTTGCCCTCCTCCGTCAGGTCCATGCGCCGCGTGGTGCGGTTGATCAGCGTGGTATCGAGCTTGGCCTCCAGCCGCGACAGCGTGCGGCTGACCGCCGAAGGCGTCTGCCCGACCTGTTCGGCCGCAGCGGAAATCGATCCGCACTCAATCACGCAGACGAAAATCTGCAACTCATCGGATCTGGCTTTCACCTGTGTTCCCTATCGCTTTTTGTAGGAGCCAGCTTGATGGCGATGGCGTCCTCAGGATTGCTATCGCCGGCAAGCCGGCTCCTACAGGTTCGGATTCCAGATGACGATAGTAGCCGAACCTTACGCCTTCAGGCCGAACACCTCGGTCAGGTGCTGCTCATAACGCGCCACATCACCTTCGATGTTCGGGCGTTTCATCACATCAACGGCCAGGAATGTCGGCAAACCGGTCATGCCAAGGAATTCGTTGGCCTTGTGGAACGGGAAGTACACCGCGTCCACGCCCTTGCCTTCGAAGAAATCGGTCGGGTCGTCGAAAGCTTGCTGCGGCGCGTTCCAGGTCAGCGACAACATGTATTGCTTGCCCTGCACCAAACCACCGCTGCCGTACTTTTGCGAAGCATCGGAACGGGTGCGGCCGTCACTGGCGTAGAGGCTGCCGTAGCCTTCGGTGAAGACTTCGTCGATGTACTTTTTCACCGTCCACGGCGCGCCCATCCACCAGCCCGGCATTTGATAAATGATCACGTCGGCCCAGAGGAATTTGGCAACTTCTTCAGCGACGTCATAGCCCTCGTCGATGAACGTGGTTTTCATGTCAACGCCGCCACGATCCAGCACGCTCAACGCAGCTTCATGCAGGGTGGTGTTGTAGCGGCCATCGGAGTGCGCAAACTTTTTGCCGCCATTGAGCAACAGTACTTTTTTCATGAGGAATCTCGGAAGGGTCAGAAAGTGGATGGCGGCAGGTTAGCGACCGGCCTCGCGCGGAATAAGTCCTGAATTCGCAAAATTCATTTGACCTATACGCACGAATCAACAGGCGATTGTTGCCATAAACTGGCGCCGATTCTGACTTTGAGGAGACTCCTGATGAGTGAAATACAAGGCTTCATCCTGCACGCCAAAACCCGCCCGGAAAAATCCGACGCCTTCGAAGCGTTCTTCCGCGGCTATGTCGAAGCGAGTCGTGCCGAGCCGGGCTGCATCGAGTACCACATGCTGCGCGACAAACAGGACCCGACGCTGTTTATTTTCTTCGAGATCTGGCAATCCCAGGCGCACCTCGACGTGCACTCGAACCTGCCGCACATGAAGCAGTTCCTCGAACAGCGCGACGAATTCCTGGAACAGGATTTCGATATCCGTGCCATCGAGATGCTCAGCCCGTCGTCCGCTACCCGCTGATCAGCAAGTGGCCGCCGAGCACACCGAGGCCGATGAAGAACACGCGTTTGAACAGCACGGCGCTGATCCGCTGGCGCAGCCATTGCCCGAGCAACATGCCGAGCACCGCCGGGATCAGCGCCAGCAATGACGCGCTTAATTCGCCACCGCCCAGCGCGCCGCGCCACAACAGGCCGGCAGCGAGGGCGAGGGTCGATACGGTGAACGACAGGCCCAGCGCCTGCACCAGCTCATCCTTGTTCAAACCCAGTGCTTGCAGATACGGCACCGCCGGAATCACGAACACGCCAGTGGCGGAGGTGATGACGCCGGTCAGCACGCCGCACAGTGGACCGAGCCAGCGCTCGGTCTGACGGCTGACGCGCAAAGTCGGCAGGAACAAACCGCTCAACGCATAAAGCAGCAATGCCGCGCCCAACCCCCGCACCACCCAATGACCACCCGTCATGCCGATCCAGACCGTCCCGGCACCGGTGCCGATGAAGATTGCCAGCAGCATCGGCCACAGCCGCCTGACCAACCCATGCAAATGCCCGCCGAATGCCAATTGCCAGACGTTGGTCAGGGTCGCCGGAATGATCAGCAGCGCCGCAGCCTGCGACGGCGCCATAGCCAGACCGAGCAGACCCATGGCGATGGTTGGCAGGCCTAGGCCGATCACGCCTTTGATCATGCCGGCCAGGAGGAAGGTGGCGATGACCAGCAGAGAAAGGGCCAGACCAAGGTTTTGGTAGAACGTGGCGAGTGTATTCATGGGCTGATCCTGCGCCTGGATTGGCCGCGTGAAAATTCGCCATATACTGAGGGTGTCTCTTGTTTTGATAGAGGCTGATGATTTCGTTGTTGCTGCTGACGCCTTCGCGGGCAAGCCTCGCTCCTACAGTTAATGCGGTATTTGCACTGTTGTGACCCTGTAGGAGCGAGGCTTGCCCGCGAAGGCGGCTGCCCAGTCAACACACCTCCCGAGGCTGTACCCATGCACTTCGACCTGACCGACCTGCGCCTCTACCTGAACATCCTCGACACCGGCAACATCACCGCCGGCGCCGTGCGCAGCCATTTATCCCTGGCGGCGGCGAGCGCGCGAATCCGTGCGATGGAGGCTTCGCTCGGCATCGACTTTCTGGAACGCGGTCGTCGCGGCGTCACCCCCACGCCCGCCGGAAAAGCCCTCGCGCAACACGCCCGACTACTACTGCAACACGCCGACCGCATGCAGCAGGACCTGGCCGAATACGCCAAAGGCGTCAAAGGTCAGGTGCGTTTGTTATGCAACACCACAGCAATCACCGAGTACCTGCCGGAAGTGCTGGCGGACTTCCTCTGCCGCCATCCCAACCTCGACATTGATCTGCAGGAATTGCCGAGCCTGCGCATCGTCCATGCTCTGCGTCAGGGTGCGGCGGACCTTGGCATCGTCTCTGACGCCGTCGACACCCACGCCCTCGAAACCCTACCCTTTCGCGACGATCCGCTGGTGCTGATCATGCCGCCCGGGCATCCATTGGCTGACGGCGCAACACCGAGCTTCAGCGAGACGCTGCATCACGATTACGTCGGCCTGAGCGCCAACAGCGCACTGGCGGTGTACCTCGAAGAACAGGCGCTGCACGCGGGCGTGCGCATGCAGATCCGCATCCGTGCGGAAGGCTTCGACGGGGTGATTCGCATGGTCGCTCGCGGCGCGGGGCTGGCGATCGTGCCGCTGGCGGCGATCGAGCGCCGGGCCGTCGATCAACCGTTCAAATACGTTGCCCTGCAGGAAGCCTGGGCGCAGCGCAAACTGCTGCTGTGCGCCCGCTCGTTTGCTGGCCTGCCCGGTTACGCCAGAGCCTTGCTCGACGCGTTGTGCGCTGCAAACCGGGCCGGGAGCCTTTGAAAACCAGTGTTTGGCCCAACAGGCACCTGTATGACGAAGGCTGCGAAGAGTAATATCTGCCCTTTCAAATCAAGCCTGGCCACAACAACCAAAAGGGAACCAGATGGCGGATGAAATCTTGCAACAGGCAACGCTCAAGCGGGGGTTGAAAAATCGGCACATTCAACTGATCGCATTGGGCGGCGCCATTGGTACGGGGCTGTTCCTGGGCTCCGCCGGAGTGCTCAAGTCCGCCGGACCGTCGATGATCCTCGGCTATGCGATTGCCGGTTTCATCGCGTTCCTGATCATGCGCCAACTGGGCGAAATGATTGTCGAGGAACCCGTGGCCGGCTCGTTCAGCCACTTCGCGCACAACTACTGGGGCGGCTTTGCCGGTTTCCTGTCCGGCTGGAACTACTGGGTCCTGTATGTGCTGGTGGGCATGGCCGAGCTGACCGCCGTCGGCAAGTACGTGCAGTTCTGGTGGCCGGAGGTGCCGACCTGGGTCAGCGCGGCGGTGTTCTTTGTGCTGGTCAACCTGATCAATACGCTGAACGTCAAAGTGTTCGGCGAGATGGAGTTCTGGTTCGCGATCATCAAGGTCGTGGCCATCATCGGCATGATCCTCCTGGGCTGCTACATGCTGTTCAGCGGCACCGGCGGCCCGCAAGCATCGGTGAGCAACCTGTGGAGCCACGGCGGTTTCTTCCCCAATGGCACCAACGGTTTGCTGATGGCGATGGCGTTCATCATGTTCTCCTTCGGCGGCCTGGAACTGGTCGGCATCACCGCCGCTGAAGCCAGCGAACCGCGCAAGGTCATTCCCAAGGCCATCAACCAGGTGGTTTACCGAGTGCTGATCTTCTACGTCGGCGCCCTCACCGTGTTGCTGTCGCTGTACCCATGGGACCAACTGTTGCAGACACTGGGCGCTTCGGGCGACGCCTACAGCGGCAGTCCGTTCGTGCAGATTTTCGCCCTGATCGGCAGCGACACCGCCGCGCAGATCCTCAACTTCGTGGTGCTCACCGCCGCGCTCTCGGTCTACAACAGCGGCGTGTACTGCAACAGCCGCATGCTCTACGGCCTGGCCGAGCAAGGCGACGCCCCCAAAGTGCTGATGAAGTTGAACAAGCAGGGCGTTCCATTGCTGGCACTGGGCGTTTCGGCGTTGATCACGATGCTGGCGGTGCTGGTCAACTACGTCGCGCCGCATGAAGCGCTTGAGTTGTTGTTTGCCCTGGTGGTCGCGTCCTTGATGATCAACTGGGCGCTGATCAGCCTCACGCATTTGAAGTTCCGCAAGGCCATGGTCCAGCGCGGCATCGTGCCAGGCTTCAAGGCGTTCTGGTCGCCGTATACCAACTACCTGTGCCTGGCGTTCATGGCCGTGATCATCTGCGTTATCTGGATGATCCCGCCGGTGCGCGCCTCGGTGTACGCCATGCCGGTGTGGGTGTTGCTCATCTACGGTTGCTATCGGTTGCGCATGGCCAGGCACCGAAAGCTGTCAGTGACTCAGTAATCGCGTAAAAAAAACGCCCCGGCATTCGATGAATGCCGGGGCGTTTTTTATGGCGAGCACAGTGAATCCAGCGTTTCTGGATACCCCGATGTCGAGCACAGACAACTGACGCCGCACCAAGCCCGATAGGGTGCGACTTCAGTTCTCCATCACGCTCGGAGTCATCATGTCCGCACCGATTACCGTTCTTCGCGACACCCACCCGCTGCCAGTGCTCGACGCCTGCAAATGGGAAAAACTCGAAGGCGATCCGCACACCGTCAACCTCAACGCCTACACCAGCGAAGACGGCAGCAAGATCATGGGCACCTGGATCTGCACGCCGGGCAAGTGGTATGTGGAATACGTGAAGTGGGAATACTGCGATTTCCGCGAGGGTTACTGCATCATCACCCCGGAAGGAAAGGAGCCGATCCATCTGCGTGCCGGTGATATTTTCGTCATCGAGCCGGGGATGAAAGGCACGTGGGAAGTGGTTGAAACCGTGCGCAAGTATTTCGTGTTTGCCTGATGCAAAAAAACCGGGAGATCACCCGACGTGATTTCCCGGTAAATGTCGATGCGCACACACCTGTAGGAGCCGGCTTGCTCCCACAGGTTGAAGCAGGTCGTTATTGCGGTTTGCGATAGCTGTTGATGATCGCCGAGAAGTCTTTACCCCCCTCCCCACGCTGGCTCATCGCCTGATACAACTGCTGGGCCACCGCGCCAAGCACCACCGGTTGGTGCGCCTGACGTGCCGCTTCCGTGGCAAGTCCCAGATCCTTGAGCATCAATTCGGCACCAAAACCACCGGTATAACCTCGCGACGCAGGTGCCGTTTCGACGATGCCCGGCCACGGGTTGTACATCTCCGAACTCCAGCAACGTCCCGTGGAACTGTTGATGATCCCGGCCAGCACGCCAGTGTCGATCCCCAGTGCATCACCCAGCGCCATGGCTTCGCTGACGCCAACCATGGAGATCGCCAGCAGCAGGTTGTTGCAGATCTTGGCGATTTGCCCGGTGCCGACTTCGCCGCAATGGACGATGTTGCGACCCATCTGCGCCAGCACCGGTTGCAGGGTGGCGAACAGTTCAGGCGTGGCGCCGACCATGAAGGTCAGGGTCCCGGCCGCTGCTCCGCCAGTGCCACCCGACACCGGCGCGTCGGCCATGGCCACGCCTTGCTTGGCTGCGGCCGCCGCCACATCACGCGCGGTTTGCGGGTCGATGGTGCTGCAATCCACGGCCGGCACGCCTTTGGCGATCCCCGCCAGCACGCCGTCTTCACCCAGCCACACGCTGCGCACATGCACAGCGGCGGGCAGCATGGTGATCACCAGTTCTGCGCCTTGAGCCGCTTCACGAGCCGTCGCGCTGATGCTGCCGCCCAGTTGCTCCAGTTCGGCCAGAACGGTTTTGTTCAAATCAACCAGTCGCAGCGCGTGGCCGGCCTTGATCAGGTTGCGCGCCATCGGCGCGCCCATGTTGCCGAGACCGATAAAAGCGATTTTCATGTCCGGCTCCTTAACGCAAGTTGATGGTGGTGTTCACACCGTCGTTGACGCTGTCGTCATCGAACCAGCGACTGGTGACGGTCTTGGTCTGAGTGTAGAACTGCACCACTTGCTTGCCATACGGGCCGAGGTCACCGAGCTTGGAACCGCGCGAACCGGTGAAGCTGAAGAACGGGACCGGCACAGGAATCGGAATGTTGATGCCGACCTGACCCACGTCGATTTCGTTCTGGAATTTGCGCGCCGCCGCACCGCTTTGGGTGAACAGGCCCGTGCCGTTGCCGAACGGGTTGGCGTTGACCAGGGCAATGGCCTCGTCGAGCGTATTCACTTCCAGCACTACCAGTACCGGGCCGAAGATTTCCTGGGTGTAGATCTGCATCTCGGGGGTCACGCCAGAGAACAGGGTCGGACCGACAAAGTTGCCCTTCTCGTAGCCGGGAACCGTGATGTCACGACCATCCAGCTCAAGCTTGGCGCCTTCCTTGATGCCGCTTTCGATCAGATCCAGAATCCGCGCTTTGGCACGTTTGGAGATCACCGGACCAACGTCCGTGCCCGGCTCGCTGCCAGCGTTGACCTTGAGTTTCTGCGCCAGCGCTTTCAGGTCCGGCAGCCATTGCTTGGCCGCGCCGACCAATACCACCACCGACGTTGCCATGCAGCGTTGACCGGCCGCACCGAAACCGGCACCGACCAGCGCATTCAGCGCTTGTTCGCGGTTGGCATCCGGCAGCACCACGGCGTGGTTTTTAGCGCCCATCATCGATTGCACGCGCTTGCCGTGCTTACCGGCCAGGTCATAAACGTGAGTACCGACGGCAGTCGAACCGACGAAGGAAACCGCCTTGATGTCTTTGTGGGTGCAGAGCGCGTCCACCACGTCCTTGCCGCCGTGAACCACGTTGAGCACGCCCGCCGGAACGCCCGCTTCAATCGCCAGCTCCACCAGCAGCATGGTCGACATCGGGTCCTGTTCGGACGGCTTGAGCACGAAGGTGTTGCCGCAGGCGATAGCCATCGGGAACATCCACAGAGGAATCATCGCCGGGAAGTTGAACGGGGTGATACCGGCGCAAACACCGATTGGCTGACGCAGGGTGTAGGTATCGACGCCGCCCGCGACGTTCTCGGCGAACTCGCCCATTTGCAGGCTGCCGATGGAGCACGCGTGTTCGACGACTTCCAGGCCACGGAAAATATCGCCTTCAGCGTCGGCAATGGTTTTGCCCTGTTCATTGCTGAGCACCACGGCGATACGCTTGGAGTGTTCGCGAATCAACGCCTGGAGCTTGAGCATGATGCGCATGCGGGCGCCGATCGGCGTCAGCTTCCAGGTCTGGAAGGCGCGATGGGCGGCGCTGATCGCGGCGTCGACTTCCGAGGCTGTGGCAAACGGAACCTTGGCCAGTACTTGCTGAGTCGCCGGGTTGACGATGTCGTGCCACTCAGTGGTCTGGGACTCGACCCACTCACCGTCGATCAACAGTTTGACGTTCTGGACAGTGGTTTCGTTGGGCGTGAGCGATGCGTTCATGCTGGTCTCCTGGACTTGTTGTTATGCAGGGAGCCAAGGCGGATAAGTCGCCTTGAGATGAGGCGTGTGTCGCGAATTGGTTGTCGGACTGTTTTTGGAGTATAGATGTGCAAACTTCTAATAAGAACGCACATAAAAGCCGGTCCATCATGCAAAAAAACATCACGTCTTTAGGTTCGCTGAACTGGGATGACCTCAAGTTTTTCCTCGAAGTGGCCCGCACCCGCAAGGCCAGCACCGCGGCCAAGCGCCTGGCGGTGGACTACACCACGGTGTCGCGGCGTATCAGCTCGCTGGAAGCGGCATTGGGCACGTTGTTGTTCGAGAAGTCCCGGACCAGCGGTTTTGTCCTGACCGCTGAGGGCCAGCGTTTATTGGGTTACGCCGAGTCGATCGAGAGCACGCTGCACATGGCGTGCGAACAGGTTTCCGGTTCCGGCGTGGCGCTGTCCGGTCATGTGCGGATGGGTTGCACCGAAGGGTTCGGCAGCTTTTTCATCACCCCGCAGCTGAGCCATTTCGTCGACGCCTACCCGGCGATCTCGGTGGACATTCTGCCGCTGCCGCACTTCATCAGTCTGTCCAAACGCGAGGCGGACATCGTCATCGCCCTGGAGCGCCCGGAGCATGGCCCGTACGTCTGCTGCAAACTCTGCGACTACCGGTTGCAGCTGTACGCGACCCAGGACTATCTGGACAAACACCCACCGATCCGCCGCCCGACAGACTTGGGCAAGCATTCATTTATCAGTTATGTCGACGACCTGGCCTTCAGCTCGGAGCTGTTGTACCTGGCGAACGTGCTGCCCGGCGCCAGCGCCAACTTGCGCAGCACCAGCGTGATTGCGCAGTTCGTGGCTGCGCAGCAAGGGCGTTCGCTGGCGATTCTGCCGTGCTTCCTCGCGGCTCAGGATCCGCGGTTGCTGCCGGTGCTGCCGGAGGAAATCAACATCACCCGGCAGTTCTGGATGTACTGCCGCGAAGACCTGCGCAAGCTCAAGCGGATCACCCTGTTGTGGGATTACATCAGGGAGGTCACTGAACTGAATGGCCCGTTGTTACTGGGCGAGACGCGGGATCTTCGGTTTGCAGACTGAGCGTCGGAGCGGCCAATCCAAGAGTGCTGACTAATTGGCAGCCTTTGCGGGTGACTTCCACCTGCTTGTAAACAACCTGATTGGCGCTGCGCGAATCGGCAATGATCGGCAAAGCAGAACGGGGATCGTCCAGGCGCAAGGTCAGAAGGAAATCGACATTACATTCCCACCATCGGCTATCAAGTAACTGCGCCACCACCTCTGGCGGGTGCCGATACTTGATGACCTTCGCCGGAATCCCGGCGACAACCGCATAGGGCGGCACATCGTGGGCAACCAGTGCGCGGGTGGCGATGATGGCCCCCGTGCCCACCGTGACACCTTCCATGATCATGGCGCCATGTCCGATCCAGACGTCGTCGCCGATCGTTACATCAACGATCTCTGGTTCGAAGGACAGTTTTGTACGGGTAAATTGGAAGGGGTGCGAACTGACCCAATCGGACGGGTGGGTATTTTTGTCTTGCCCGATGTAGCAGTCATTTCCAATCGAACAAAACCGTCCTATCGAGGACACCGCGGACAGCACGCAACCACTTCGAATGTAAGTGTGGGCACCAATGCTTAACCGTTTGGTGCCGACCACCACATGGCCGAGCGAAACATTCTCTTCCACCAGCAACGTGGTTTTGGCGTTAAGCGATGACACCCCGCCAGCGATCTTGCATTTATGCTGGCGAAGCCATTTTTTCCAGAAGTGGTTGCGGCAGTAATTTATTATTTTTTCCATGTGGCAGTCGTCGTGTTCCGTTCATCTACGGGGGTATGTATTCCCCCAAAAAGAATAGTTAAAAAGAGGGTCAGCCGATCAATCGGCGCTCACCACAATCGACACCCGGCGGTTTTCGGTTCGACCGGCCGCGTTATCGTTGGAGGCTACCGGCTCACTGCTGCCAAAGCCCCTTAGCTCGATATTCTGTTCTTTCATGCCAACCGCGGTCAGGACCTTGCCGACGCTGTTCGAGCGGCGCAGGGACAGCTGTTCGTTGTAGGTCTCTTTGCCTGACGCATCGGTGTGACCATCAACCCGCACCCGATCGATCCCGACACCCAGCAACGCCTTGCCAATGCGCTCGACGATCTCGGTGCTCTGCGGATTCAGGCTTTCGACATCACTGCCAAACAACACTTTGCCGGACAAGCCAAACGCCCAGCCCTCGTCGGTCAACTCGAAACCTTGCTGTTGCAGCACTGCAACCTGTGCCGGACTCAAAC
Source organism: Pseudomonas sp. PDM01 (assembly GCF_014852325.1). NCBI lineage: Bacteria > Pseudomonadati > Pseudomonadota > Gammaproteobacteria > Pseudomonadales > Pseudomonadaceae > Pseudomonas > Pseudomonas sp. PDM01. Next base: position 11,522 of record NZ_JACVBK010000015.1, on the reverse strand, counting down.
CTTTTTGTGGTGCCGTCTGGCAACCGGTCAGTGCCAGCAAAGCCATGAACAAGGGGATCGCAAGAAATCGCAGATTGAATGAGAACACGAACATTAGCTCCTGGTTTGAACATCGGCGACAGGGTGCTCCGACCCTGACGTGTGCTGTGCACCTCTGGAAAAGCGTTTGGCCTGGTACATGGCCGCATCGGCAGCATTGAGCAGAGCACCCGGTGTAGCACCATGATCCGGGTACACGGCAATGCCGATGCTCAGAGAAGTCAAAACCTGAGTATGACCCGGCAACGGGATCGGCACTTCCATGCTGGCAATGATTTTATCGGCGATCCGCTCGGCGTCTTCGGTCTTGTGCAGCGGTGTCAGCAGGACAGCAAACTCGTCCCCCCCAAGACGCGCCACCAGATCCTCTTCGCGCAGTTGCGCGCGAACCCGATTGGCGACTGCGACCAACACTGCATCGCCAGCGGCATGACCGAAGGTGTCGTTGATTTCCTTGAACCGGTCACTGTCGAGAAACAGCACCGCTACCCGCTCGTTGAGCTTGTTGGCGTTGCGTAGTGCACGAATCAATCGTCCTTCGAAAAACGCCCGGTTCGGCAACCCGGTGAGGCTGTCATGACTGGCCTGGTGGGCGAGGGTTTCATTCTCGCTTTGCAGGTGGGTTTGCCAGGATTCGAGTTCATCGAGCAGGGCATTGAAGTCATTGCCCAGGTTATCGAGTTCGGCGATGTCGGCAGGCGGCACACGCTGGTCGAAGGCTCGTTCGCTGCGCGCAGCGTGCGCCACGAACGCCAGACTGCGCAGCGGACCGGTGATCCCGCTCAGTTGTCGGCGAGCCAGATAAAGCGCTACCCAGGCACTGGCGGCGGTGCACAGAACGATGCCCACCAGACCGCTGAGCAAGAAGCGCATCAGGCTGCCGCCGTGGCCGATCAGCAGAGTGCTGCCGATTTCCTGACCTTGATGGATGATCGGCATGCTGATGGGCTCTTCCAGAAAGGCTTTGGCCATCTGCATTTCGAGATCAGAGAACAATCCGGTTTCTGGCCGCTGCCAACGCGCCAACAACTTGCCTTGCTCATCCAGTACTTGGGCATCCGCCACTTCCTCGGTAGAAGCGATCAGCGCCAGCGCTTCAGTGGCGGCGGCTTTGTCGTTGAACACCACGGCAGCTTCCACGGTGTAGTTGATGGATCGTGCGATCAGGTGCAGGTTGTGGTCGGCATAGACCCGCAACGCCAGGACGCCGAGCAGCGTCAGCGAGATGCTGGCCATGGCCACGCCGACCAGCGCGACGATCAAATGACCGCGGCCAATGACCGAACGCAAGGTCGGACGACTGCCCGGCTTGAGTAGACTCATGGCGCCGCCGGTTTACGGCGGGACAGTTGCAGCACACTTGGGTGAATTCGCACGCCGCTACGGGCGACGGAATCGAGGTTGACCTCAAAGGACACTTGTTCATCGCCGACACGCAAACAGAACAGACTGCCGACGGTGCATTGATCGTCGCTTTCGCTGATGCTCAACACCGGATGCCCGCTCAGCGAAGCGAACAAACGGCTGCGCTCTTCGCTTGTCAGTTTGCCGATGTACACCGCGTCGCACTCACTGACAATGGATGGGTTGTCGGCCAGCAGGCGGCGCACGGTAACGGGTCGGCCGGTGGCCTGGGTGGTGCCCTTGACCAGGTCGTCGGTGTATTCGGTAGGGCCGACGATGCACAAACGAAGTTGTGCGGGCTCGACTGGCCAGCGGGCATAGCTGAGTATCCCAAGTACAACCTGCGTGACCGATTTGGCGCGCTGGTCGGCCATGCCTGGTGGGGTTTGCGCTTGAGCGAAAACGAAGCCGCTCAGCAAACAGAGAAAGCCTGCAAGTACGGCCTGCTTGCAGCCAGCAACGCACTCTGTCATCCAGACAGCCACCTTCATGCAGGGATTCTCTTCGATCGTAACGGGAGGGTGCCGCAACGATAGCACAGCGCTGAAACACCAGCGAGGCCACGTACGACGGCACTTCGGACAGTTTCCGGCGTCCGGTGCCGCCGCCATTTATTGCCTCGGCTGGACTGCCTCGTCCAACTCCAGCATCAACCCGCTCAACCGCTTGACCTTGCGTCGCACCGCCTCTTCAAACACTCCGGCACGTGGCTCGATCAATGTGAACCAGTCCTTGGCCCGGGTAATGCCGGTATAGATCAGCTCCTTGGTCAGAACCGGGTTCAGGGCGTCCGGCAAAATCAGCGCCGTATGGGCAAACTCGGAGCCCTGGGATTTGTGCACGGTCATGGCGTACACGGTTTCGACATCATTGAGCCGGCTCGGCAGGACAAAACGCACGCCACCCTGGCCATCATTGCGCGGAAAGGCCACGCGCAATACCTGACGACCCGCCTCGGGGCCATCGCGCTCTGGCAGCTTGAGGGCAATGCCGATGTCGCCGTTCATCAAACCCAAGCCATAGTCGTTACGGGTCATCAGCACCGGCCGGCCTTCGTACCACTGCTGATTGCTGTCGATCAACCGGGCCTTGAGCAACGCATCGGTCACGCGCTGATTCAAGCCCTCCACCCCCCATGGCCCTTTGCGAACGGCACACAACAACTGGAAGGCGTCAAAGGCTTGCAGCACCTGGCGTGCCCAATCGGTCCAGCGTGAATCCTCAAGCGAGCTGTCGGGCGATGGCCGCAGGTGGCGCAGCAGGCTGAGGTAATGCCGGTAGCCTTGCGGCCCATCACCATGGCCTTCGAGCAATAGGCGCTCCAGCGCCCGGTCCTGTTCACCCTTGAGGGGCAGGGAAAATACATCGCTGTGGCTTCCAGTCGCCAGAAGCTGCCGAGCCTCTTCGGGTTGTTGCCGGTTGACCCAGCGCGCCAGTTGGCCAATGCCGCTTCCCTCGCCGAACCGGCGCGAGTGACGCAGCATTACCACTTGCTGGGCCAGTGGATGAGTCCCCTGAGTGTCTTCTTGCAAACCACTGGCTGCGAGATTTTCACCACTGACCGTTTCCAGCCACTGACGCGTCTGCGGGCTATACCAACCAGCCTCGGCGTCGCGGCACAGATCACCCAGCACAGCGCCGGCCTCCACCGAGGCCAGTTGGTCCTTGTCACCCAGCAGAATCAGTCGTGCATGGGCCGGCATCGCGTCGAGAAGATTGGCCATCATCTCCAGGTCGATCATCGAAGCTTCATCCACCACCAGCACATCCAGCGGCAAACGGTTACCGGCGTGGTGCCGGAAATGTCGCGTACCGGGCCGACTGCCGAGCAGACGGTGCACGGTGGTCACGTCTGACGGAATTTTATCTCGCACGGCTTCAGCGACTTCCAGCGTGCGGACTTGTTGGCTGATGGACTCCGTCAACCGTGCCGCAGCTTTCCCGGTGGGGGCGGCGAGACGGATGCGCAAGGGTTTGCCAGCCTCCACCGCTGGCGCCTGAAGCAATGCCAGCAAGCGCACGACCGTAGTGGTCTTCCCCGTCCCCGGGCCGCCGGTGACGATGCTGAAGGCACTGCGGGTCGCCAAGGCACACGCGAGTTTCTGCCAGTCGATCAGCTCGCCAGGCTTGGCCGGACCGAACAGGCCGACAAGACGCTGGGGCAGATCACTCGGCGTGGTTTCGTGTTCGGCCAGACGCACACGCAGGGCGTCATCGATGCGCCGCTCGTAAGCCCAATAGCGGCGCAGATAAAGGCGTTTTCCCGACAGTACCAACGGCCTTTGTTGAGCCGTTTCACTCCTGTCTGCTGCCAATGCGACCAGATTGCTGGCGGCCAGCACCTTGCACCAATGGGCACCGTCCAGCGCCTCGAGCAATTGTGATGGCAGCAGCATCGCGCCACTTTGCAGATCGCCTTCCGGCGGCAATGACAACGCGAAGTCCGGCTCTTTCAGGGTCTCGAACAGGTCCAGGCAGACATGGCCGTGGCCCAATTGGTGACTGGTCAACGCCGCAGCCAGCAGCACCAGAGGGTCATCGTCGGGAGCGAGTTCGTGCAAGAACGCAACGAAGGCCTTGTCCAGCGCTCGCAACCAGCCCCGCTCTACCCAACGGGTGAGCAGCAGCAACAAGTCATCGGCGCGACTCAACGGTGCCAGACTCGCCAGACTTTCCGCTGCCAATGGCGTCGGCAGCAAATCGGCGAAGGTGCGACTCATAGCAGTACTCCCTGTTCCCAAGCGGGTTCGGCCTTGGGTTCTGGCTTGCCCTGGAACAGCCGGTCAAGACGCTCGATCAGTTCTCTTGGCGGACGGGCGAAATACACGCCCTGACTGGATGCGCGGGTGCCACGCAGGAACAGATACAGCGCCCCACCGACGTGCCGGTCGTAATCGTAATCGGCAAGCCGCGCCTTGAGTTGGCGGTGCAGGGCCAACAGGTACAGCACGTATTGCAGGTCGTAGCGATTGTCCAGAATCGACTGCTCCATGGCTTGCTCGGTATAAGCCATGTCATCGACGCCCAGCCAATTGGATTTGTAATCGGCGACGTAATAGCGACCATCATGCTCGAACGTCAGATCGATGAAACCTTTGAACATGCCATTGAGCAACACCGGTTCGGCTGCAACACGGGCAACGCCGTTGTGGGTGTATTGGCGGACCAGTTCGTCGAGTTTGAGCACATCGACTTTATGGCTGGCGAACCAGAATTCCATCTCGACGCGGTACTGGGTCAATTGCTCGAATATCACTGGCGCCTGTCCGGCACCGATGTGCAGCGGGGACTTGAGCAGGTGCTGCAGCCAATCGCTCAGCGTGGTGATCCAGCCTTCCCAGCCACGACGGTTGCAGCGGCGGGCAATGGCATCTTCCACGGCTTGTGGTGTGGCGGCAAAACCTTCGTTACCGGCCCATTCAAGCAAACCATGGAGAAAGGTGCCGGGATTCGGACCCCGAGGGAAGCGATGGATATCGGCACCGCCAGCGACCACTTCTCTCGGCGCTTCCGGGTCAAGGCGCTCGTCGTCAAACAGCTTTTGCGCTTGCGGGTTTTCCGGTGCTTCGTCACTGCCCACGCTCAGGCTGTCGCCAATGCGCAGGGCGCTGTAGGAGGCAATCCACCAGTTTTCGCTGGCCTTGCGTTTGGGTATCAGCGGGGCAAGCAACGTCGCATCGTTTTGCGGCGGGTGGTAATGCTCGACGGTTTCTTCAGGCATTTCACTGTAGTTCAGCGCCGGACAGTCCTGCTGCAAGTCTTCAAGCCAACGCGTCAACCCCGCCGATTCGGTCAATGGCGCACCACCGCCCAGCAAATAACCCAGTGCCGAAAGGTGCAGCACCGAGCTGTTGTTATTGCCGCGCTTGAGGTCCGTAACACCGAGCCAACAGGCATGTTGTGCACGGGTCAAGGCCACATACAACAAGCGCAGATCCTCGGCCAGGCGCTCATGATCGGCCAGCGCGATCAACTCGGGTGTCGGCTTCAACGTCACCTGGGCCTTGCCGGTCTCGTCGTGGTAATGCAGCGGCAAGCGGCTGCCGTCGACCGGCTTCGCCGAACACACGAACGGCAGGAACACCAACGGATACTCAAGCCCCTTGGACTTGTGAATCGTCACGACCTTGACCAGTTGCTCGTCGCTCTCCAGACGCAGTATCTGCTCTTCACCAGCCTGACCGGACAACGCCAGGTGTTCGGATAAATGCCGGATCAACGCTTGCTCGCCATCGAGTTCGGCGGCCGCCTGTTGCAACAGTTCGGACAAGTGCAACAGGTTGGTCAGCACACGCTCGCCGTCGCTTCGCGCGATCAGTGCCTGAGGTAGCTGGAAGTCATGCAGCAAGCGACGCAGCATCGGCAGCACACCCTGTTTGCGCCAGAGTTCGCGATAACCGCGGAACTGCATGACCCGCGCTTCCCACGCCAACTCGTCCTGATTCAAGCGCTCCAGCTCAGCCAGCGACAGATTCAGCGTGATACAGGCCAACGCCGCTCGCAGCGGACGCTCTACATCCGGCTCGGCGCAAGCCTTGAGCCAGGTCAGCAGGTCGTGAGCTTCCTGTGCGGCGAACACCGAGTCCTTGTCCGACAGATACACGCTGCGCACGCCCCGGGCCGTGAGTTCGGCGCGTACGGCCTGAGCCTCTTTGCCGTCACGTACCAGGATCGCAATATCCGCTGGCAGCAAACCTTTGAAGTCCTTGCCGTCCTGGATGAAACCCGCCAGGCCTTGTTGCCCGCCATTGAGCAAAGCGGTGATTTCGCTGGCGCAAGCAGCGGCTAATTGCTGTCGGTAAACGGCGCCGGACAATGGTTGTTCGGCGGGCAGATGCCAGATGTTCAGAGCGGGTACAACCTGACCCTTAACCTGCAAAACTTCTTTGCGGCCCTGGGAGGCGACCGGCAGGAACGGCACCGGATTTTCGCCACTTTTTTCACGGAACAGAAATGCGCCCCGCCCCGCTTCCCGCGACTCGGCGCGCTCGAACACATGGTTCACCGCATCGACCATGCCATGGCTGGAACGGAAGTTGGTGCCCAGGGTATGCAGCCGGCCAGTGGTGGCCTGGCGGGCACGCAGGTAGGTATAGATGTCGGCACCACGGAAGGCGTAGATCGCCTGCTTCGGGTCGCCGATCAGGAACAGGCCGCATTCAGGATTGTTGTCCTCGATACGATAGATGCTTTCGAAGATCTGGTACTGAACCGGGTCGGTATCCTGGAACTCGTCGATCAACGCTACCGGAAATTGCTCGCGGATCAGGGTTGCCAAACGTTCGCCACCCTCGGCTTGCAACGCGGCATCGAGGCGCAGCAGCATGTCATCGAAACCCATTTCCGCGCGGCGACGTTTTTCCTCCTCGAACCGCGCGCCTACCCACTGAGCGGCGTGTTGCAGGACTGCCGCATCGGGGGTCGGCAAACTGTCGAGACTGGCCTTGAGGCCAGGCATTGCGTCCAGTCCCGGGTGATTGGGCACTTCGCCTTTTTTCCACGCCTCAGCCATGCCATCAGGCGTCAGGCGAGTGAAGCCGGTGCCAATATCCAACTGCTCAAGCAATTCATCTTCGGCCCAGGCTTTTATCTTTTCGAACCAGGGTTCGAAATAGCGTGCCTGCATCTTCCGACCGTCGACGTTTTTACTCGCGACGCCCTCATGACAGATGGCAAGCAACTCGTCCGCCCATTGACGCCAAGGCATTTTGAGTTCGAGCAATGCGGCTCGTCGCTCTTGCAGACACTCAGTGATCAGCTCGACAGGCTCTTTGCCTTCAGCGCTGTGGCGCTCACTGGCGAACAAACCACGAACTCGCGGCAACAGGGCTGCGGGCCCGCCCCAATTACCGCGCACCCAATTCAGCGCATCGCCTTGCATCGGGTAACAAAACAATCGCCAGTAATCGCGCAGAACCTCGCCGAGCAAATCACTGTGATCGGTTTCCAGGGTCTGGGTAAACAGGCTGCCACTGTCGAACGCGTGCTCGCGCAACATGCGCTGACACCAACTGTGGATGGTCGAGACAGCCGCTTCGTCCATCCACTGAGCAGCGATGTCCAGACGGTTTGCGCATCCGGACCACTGCTCGGGAAGGTACTGTTCACGCAGCTCTGCAATCAGGGCATCCGGCGCCGGTGTTTCATCGCGGAAAAATCGTGCGGCTTCGGCAAGACGCGTTCGAATACGTTCGCGCAGCTCTTTGGTCGCGGCGTCGGTGAACGTCACTACGAGGATTTGCGGCGGTAACAGTTCACGTCCAAATCCGCTCGATTCCCCGCCGTGGCCCAAGACCAGACGCAGGTACAACGCGGAAATAGTGAAGGTCTTGCCGGTCCCGGCACTGGCCTCGATCAGTTGACTGCCGCGCAGCGGGAACGCCAGGGCCAACGGTGTCTGGCTGGTCATGAGCGCGGCTCCTCGTTGGTCAATGAGCGCCAAGGGGCTTCCAGCATTGGCTTGTACAAGGCGTTGCACCAATCGGCGAAGGTCTCGTCGGCAATCAGTGCGTCATAGTCAGCAAACTGCCGGGCGAGCGCGGGACTTTCGCGGCGCTCGCCGTCAGTGGTCAGGCCGTCGCCTTCATAGGCCTTACGAGCAGCGGCGTCGGCTTTGGCAGGATCAGTCTGGGCCAGCCAGGCAAACGCCGTTTTTACTGCAATGGGTAGAGGTTGGCGCATGCCTGCTTGCCAGGCCATCAGCAGGTCGCTCAAGGTTCGGAATGCAACATCCTTTTCCATTGGGCCGAGCAACAGGCTGTCGTCACTGGCCACCAGCGCAGTGGTCATGGCCATTCCACTGGCGCTGGCAACCAGATGATTGACCCATGACCGTGTCAGACGATGCCATTTGCGAGACTTGATCGAGCCGATGCTGTTGGGAATCGTGGTGACCGACAGCAAACCACCGTCAGCTCGCTGATGCAGACCGCTGAGCCAACCTTCGAGGCGCAGCCCTTGCAGCTCAAGACTCACAGGTAAAGCGCTGGTGAGCGGTGTCGGCCATAGGGCCAAAAGCTGTTGATAACGCTGCAGCAGATCCGGCAATGGCTCGATCAATTCCCGTTGCAGGCATTCGCCAAAGCCGGCCATGGGCAGCAGGCCGCTGTTTTGCAGACGCTTGGCCTGCGCCTCCAACGCCTGATCGGACTGATCCAGATGCTCCAGCGCGGCGTCGAGCAAACTGTCGCTGAGGCTGTAGCGTTGCAGCGCGTCGAGGACAAATGGCTCCTCATCGGCAAGCGGCACTTCAGCCGCTTCAAAGAACACCTTCAGCCGCTGACTGAAGAAGTGCCGCACCGGGTTGCGCAGAAAGTCCTGCAGTTGGCCAAGGCTTAGCGGCTCTTCCTGAACATAGGGGGCGAGGATGCCGTTATCGGCTGCCGACTCAACAGCATGATGAAGCACCTGCCATTCGCTGGCGTAGCTGAACAAGTCATCGCCTTCGTGGAAATAGCGGGCACTGAACGGCTGTAACGGGTGCTCCTGAGTCATTGCCTCAAGCAAGTCTTCATCGGCATTTTGCAGTCGCCATCCGCTGGCCAGATGGTCGCGCAGTTGGCCAATCAGCACAGAAGCCGGGCGCTCGCTGTTATCGCGAATGCTGCGGCCAACCCAACTGATGTAGAGCTGGTTACGCGCTGACAATAGCGCTTCCAACAACAGATAGCGGTCATCTTCGCGCCGGGAGCGATCACCCGGACGGTAATCGCTGCCCATCAGGTCGAAGTCCAGTGGCGGTTGCGCACGCGGATAATCGCCATCATTCATCCCGAGCAGGCAGACCAGCTTGAACGGGATCGCGCGCATGGGCATCAGGGTACAGAAGTTAACTGCACCGGCGAGAAAACGTTGGGACAAGCGCCCCTGATCGAGACCGGCGAGCCAGGCTTCACGAACAACGGTCAACGGCAACTCGTCATGCAGACCGACAGACTCACAGGTCTCAAGCCAGGTTTCACGCAACTCTTCGAGCTGGGCAAGCAAGTAGTCGTCGTGCTCATTACTGGCCTGGAAAAACAACTGCACCAACGCTTGCAGGCGCATCCCCCATTGCAGGGGCGGCGCAGGTCGGGTGAGTTCCTGGTGAGCAATTTCAAGCGCATCCAGGAGCGCCACTAATGGACCTATGAGCGCGGCGTCCAGACCACCAATCTCATCGTAGGGCTCGATACCTTGGCAGGCACCGGCGCTGCCGACTGCATACCCAAGCAACATCCGCCGCAAGCCGAATCGCCAACTGTTTTGCTCCAGTTCCTGCGGCAATCCAAGCCCCGCTCGTTGCTCGGCGCTCATGCCCCAGCGGATGCCCGCGCCTTCGATCCAGCGATGCAGGGTCGGCAGGTCACGTTCCTCTACACCGAAGCGAGCGCGCAACGCTGGAACGTCCAGCAGATCAAGGATCTCACTGACGGGGAAGCGACTGTCGGGCAGTTTGAGCAGGTGTTCGACAGCAATCAGCAACGGGTCACGACCGCGCTGGCCTTGATCTGCGAGCGTGAATGGAATGAAGCGTGGGTCATGGCGTTCAAGCTGGCCGAACACGGCACGAATATGCGGTGCATAACTGTCGATGTCCGGAACCATCACGATAATGTCGCGCGGTCTTAACCCAGGATCAGCACTGAAGCGTGCGAGCAACTGATCGTGAAGTATCTCTACTTCGCGCTGAGCACTGTGGGCAATGTGAAAACGGATCGATTGATCCGCGTCTGTATCGACTGCCGGCCAGCGTTCGCGCGTTTCATTCAGAGGACGCAATTCGAGGATGTCGTCCTGCAGCTGGTTCAGCAGGTTCTGTGGCTGGCTGTCACTGAACAGATCAATGCGCCCATCACGAAACGCCGAGCGATAGCTGTTGGGATCGTCATAGCTGTCTAGCAGATTAATGTAGTCCCGCCCTTGTTTACCCCACGCTGCCAACAGCGGATGTGCATGCTGATGCAGGGTTTGAGAATCCAGCACGACCGGCATGCCACTCTTGCGAGCCTGACGTTTGTATTGATGCCGTAACAGGTCTTTATCAGCGACGATGTCCGCCCAATGGTGACGACACGGGTTGTGCACGCAAAGCAGAACCTGGCTGAAACGGGCCAGTCCGGCGAGTGCTTCCAGAGCCTGAGCGGGAAGCGAAGAAATCCCGAAAACGATCACTCGGGATGGTAATCCGTCGGGGGCGACATCGAGGTTGTTAATGCGCTCGATAAATCGTTGATGGACGCCAGCACGACTTTGCGACATGCCTTGCTCCCCCACATCCAGCAACAACGCACGCCACAATTCCGCCTGCCAGCAGTTGGCCGGGGTCAGGGGTTTGGCTTCACCCCGACCGTTGCGTAATTGATGACGACCTTCAGCCCAGTCTTCAAGCCAGTCGGCTCGGTACACCTGATACTGGTCGAACAGGTCTGCCAGTCGCTCGGCCAATTGATAGCGTTTGCGCAGATCGGTGTCATTGGTCAGAAAGCGTTGCAGAGGTTCGAAGTGGGGCTGACCTATCAACTGCGGAAGCAGCCGCATGAGTCGCCAGGTCAGCGGGGCCTTATCGAGCAATGACTTGGCGGGAATTTCATCTCGACCAAGCACCATGCGATAGAGCTGCCACATGAAGCTGCCCGGCAACTGCACGTCGATGGCTGCGGCGATTCCGCAGCCGCCCATATCGTCCTCTTCCGGGTCTTCCGCCAGTGCCAGCTTTAGCCACTGGGCGATGCCGTTGCTCTGCACCAGAGCGATTTCATTTTCCAAGGGAGCCAGCGGGTATCGCCGCATCCAGCTGACCACCAGGCTGCGCAGCTCGTCCAGGCGGTTACCGTGAACCACCATAAAACCAGCACTGAGGGACGTCGCGTCCGGCATAAAGGCTTCCTTGGAGAAATACAAAAGCTAGGGCCGAACCTTAGCATTGTCGGGGGACTGTGACAGCCGGGAGCTGTCCGGTAATGCTGTACGAACTTTCCTGCGGGCAAAACAAAACCCCAACTGCTTTCGCAATTGGGGTTTCGGAATTTAATCTTGACGATGACCTACTCTCACATGGGGAAACCCCACACTACCATCGGCGATGCATCGTTTCACTG
>NZ_JACVBK010000014.1:0-86875 GCF_014852325.1 Pseudomonas sp. PDM01 | reverse complement strand
CGCGAATAGCCCATCATGGCCCTGCATCGAATCGATGCTGAAATCAGAGGCCGAATATACGTGTGCAGTCGGCACGGGCGCCAAAGCGAAGGGGGCTTGCAACGAGGAGGAGTCCATATACGGTCATTCCCAAATTCCTGCAAGAAACAGAAGACTTGCCGTTGCAGCAATTGCCGAATGTTTACTCGAAGAAGTCGCCAAGTACGGCGTCGCCAATGTCAAACGGATCAATGGCGACCGGATTGGTCTTCAGTTGGGTGGATGGAAGAAGGTGCTACTCGACCATTAGATTCAGCCCATCCAACAACTTGCGTACACCAAAGGTAAGAGCGCAATAGACAGCTCCCTGATCTTCAACGTAATGGGCTGCTGTTCCCGAGTGTTGGCAGTAGCATATAAAAAACTTTAGCGATAAACTCAACATGGGCCCTTCGCGTAAGTCCCGAAGACAATATGTTTAACCGCCCGATAAACCCTTAATACTCTATCGTTAGAAAGCATTCTTTCACCAGGGTGAAAATCCACTCGCAATCTAATTTTCCCTTCATAAGTTCCGCGAATAGAGCAGGTAAACCGAAACATACAATCATAGTAAAAATATTTTTCATCACGCAAATCTTTAAAAATCAATTCTTTCTTGCGGTCAACCTCATCAAAGCGATAGACCACGAAATCATTCGTCGCCTCCACCACCTCCAAGGTCCTCCCCCCTCTTGTGTTGAATTCGTAAGCAGACCTACCTGGGTCATTCATGCCAACATCATTACGATCAACAAGCACCGTAACCTTTCCAACACTACTACCAACGATATCTACACCGTTGATCAAAAGCGTCTGATGCGCCCCCTTTGAACTAACTCCTTTAGAAATCAAATCTGAATTTAAACAGTACTTCACGCCATCTACCAAAAAATAATTGACCTGCTGACTTTCAGTCATGACACTACGCCACATCCACACAGTAGCTAACACTACCGCAACCAGAATAAAAAACCTCACAGCATCGCTCCCTCACACTTCCAGAAATATGGCGATCTAGAGGAATTAGCACACAACCAATCACTCTTCCGCTATCAGTTTTACTTCAGCTGAAACCGCCCCCAAAGTGCCAACTGAATACCCTACCCCATCACCACAACTGTATCCTTCAACAATCGAATCCTGATGTTATATAAAAGACCACGTCTTTCATCTTCGATCGCATCATTGGACACTCTGGCAGCGTCGGCGACCGTAACTTCATCCTTATCGACAGTCGTGCCCAAATGTACGCGACTCGGCTCTGCCCCTGACGAAGGGACACTAATGCGAGCGTAGACTAGGTGCGTCGGGTGAATTAAAAACTCTTAGATCAAAATGCTATCACGGCATTTTTTGTTTAGAGCCGATCATTGCTAGTCCGCTGCGCTCCTACCCCGTCTAGGGGCTCAAATCCTAGCTAGGCCGTACTTGTTTGCCCACTTTGTTTACTCGTACGTGAGCGAATCAGACCAGTGACAAGATGCTATGTAACGAAGAGAGGTGCCGCCCTGAACTGGTCAATTGCAACCACATGCGAGAGACCGCTATGGGTCGTTTTCTGCCCATCGTGACAGGAAGAAATCGGCCAAGAATGGTCACCGGGATGCGCCGGGAAAACGTGTTGGTTTAATGGGCATCAGAAATGCAGAAATGACTGTGTGCCGACGCGATGGCTGATATCTTTCCCGCGTTCCAAATCGCGTCCAATCGACGCCGATCCCATCAAGGAAGATAAAAACAATGAAAATATTATTCATCGCTTCGCTAGGAATTTTATCGCTGACTCAAACATCACTATCCTTCGCGGATAATGCTAATGGAAAAAATCTCTATCTACAGCGATGCAGCATGTGCCACGGAATGGATCTCAAGGCAACAGGACCGCTGGCCAATAAAAGCAATCCGCCTACACCTGATCTAACAACGTCCGCTTTCAAAAAACGATTAAATGATTATCCGGGCGTGATTGTATCTTCGATAATACTTCGCCCAAATGGCGACTTAATTCCAAGAACCTTGCGTGAGAATGGAGTAAAGCTATCGCCGCAGTCATGGAGCGTTAAGGATTTTCGCGATTTAAATCAATACATGGGTGGTGTTATTTCACAAAACCAATGACCTTTGAAGTGCCTGGTCCTATGCCGTCACCTTCGATTGACATGACGCCAGCGCTTGACTCTGTCCCTTGGGGCAACCCGTAACTGCCGTGGCGCTGAGGGCCCAGCAGGCCCAGTTGCTCATACAAACGAATGGCTTTGGGAGTGCACCCCGACAACCTGGCAAGTTCACCTATGCACATATGACGCTCCTCCCCGATCCAGCTCCGGCCCGCAGTTTACTGGCTGTGGCCGGATGCTGTCCTGGTGCTCACGGTGTTCATGCAGAGTCGGTCAGCGACACCGCGACAGGCAGAAAGCGGCCAAAAGCTGCCTCTAGCCCTTATCCGCGCATGCGCCGCCCGCTGCCTGATGTCCCTCACGGAGAGAGTGATAACAATCAGCGCTGATGCAGACGGTCGCGGCGCACATTCAGCCAACGCATCGCGGATAAATCCGCTCTTGCAACAGCGCGTGCAACTGCCGATCAGGCAGAGCAGCTGTCTTGCGACTAGCTTTACCTCGAACACTAAAATCTCAGTCCACTGCTCAATCAGGTGAAGGTTCGTTATGACAAAAAAAATCGATCTGACGATTACCCACGATTACCTCAATCCGTTTGCCTCGCCGGACAACCCCAAGCTAAGCCCCGAGCTGGTGGACTACCTGTCAGATAGCGCCTGGTACCACTCCGAACTGTGTCTGCACATTCGCTGCCCGGAAGATGAGCGAGAACGCCTGCAGCAAGCCATCAGCAATACCTTTGCGGAAAAGAGCGAACAACTCAGAGGGGATATTCGCACCCACCGGCTGGTAGCGCTGACACTCCTGGGCTTGGCACTAGCCTTGGTGCTGGCAGGCACGGCTCTGGGCATTGAAGGCACCATCCCCGTGGGAGTCGTTACCGTCACCGCGTGGATGCTGCTCTGGCGTAGCGCAGAGATATTTTTTCTGGATATCCGCAACATTAACCGACAGCTGCGTAAGTACCAGCGCATTGCCAGCGCATCAAAGCAGTTTTGATTGAGGTTGATCGTTCTCACGCTACGCGTGGAAGTCATGCCTGAGTTCTGGCGGGCTGAAAATCCGACTTTTTCAACTGATGACCCATTGCTGCCCTGCATGAAGGGCAGCAATGGGTCGGCTGCTACCCTTCGTAACTGGTCGTTATCGACCTGATGATGCCAGCCGCTCGACAGAAGTCGCCATTCCATCCCGAGCAATCTTGTCATTTGCCAAGGCTTAAGGCAGGGTCGATACCACTGACATCTCTGCCAAAGGAGTCACTCCATGTCAAAGCTATATCCCAGTATCGATCCTGAGGGGCTGGTCGAGTACTCAGTGGTCTACACCGACCGCTCGCTCAACCACATGTCGCAGTCATTTCAAGGCGTGATGAAGAACATTTCCAGGACCCTGAAACAGGTCTACAACGCCCAGGCGGTTGCGGTGGTCCCGGGCAGCGGCACATTTGGCATGGAAGCGGTGGCGCGACAGTTTGCCACCGGCCAGCAATGCCTGGTGATACGCAACGGCTGGTTCAGTTATCGCTGGAGCCAGATCCTTGAGATGGGCAACATCCCGGCGGCCACCACGGTGCTGAAAGCCCGACCGGTCGACACGGGTCGCCAGGCTGCGTACGCCCCACCCCCTCTGGACGAAGTGCTGGCAGCCATTGCGGCGCAGAAGCCGCAGATTGTCTTCGCCCCCCACGTTGAAACCTCATCAGGGATTATCCTGCCCGACGAGTACCTGCGGGCCGTCGGCGACGCCGTGCATGCGGTGGGTGGCCTGTTTGTGCTGGACTGCATCGCCTCAGGCACTATTTGGGTTGATATGCACAAATGCGCCGTCGACCTGCTGATCAGCGCACCGCAGAAAGGCTGGAGCGCCTCCCCTTGCTGCGCCCTGGTGATGTTCAGTTCCTTGGCCCTCGAACGCATCGAGCAGACGCAGAGCAGCAGCTTCGCCTGCGACCTGAAAAAGTGGCTTCAGATCATGCAGGCCTACGAACAGGGCGGACATGCCTACCATGCGACCATGCCCAGCGATTCCCTCGCGCGATTCAACGAAGTGATGAAAGAGACGCAAGCCTACGGTTTCGACAAGGTACGCGACGCACAACAGGCGCTGGGCGATCGGGTGCGCGCCATGTTGACCGGCAAAGGCATCAAAAGCGTGGCCGCAGCCGGCTTTCAGGCCCCTGGCGTCGTGGTGAGCTACACCGATGATGCCGACATCAAGAACGGCAAGAAATTTGCCAACCATGGCCTGCAGATCGCCGCCGGAGTGCCGTTGCAATGCGACGAGCCGGCCGACTTCCAGACCTTCCGCATAGGTCTGTTCGGACTCGAAAAGCTGCAAAATATCGAGCGCACGATCAGCACCCTCGAGCAGGCACTGGATGAGGTGATGGTGAACTAAGCCTGCATCTTGCCTGCAGCACAAACCGGACTTGTGAACTCCAAGAAGTCATCCTGCCCTGGGCACTGTCGGCCCATGGCGCTGATCTTCGAATATGACGCTGCTCGTCCAGACGTCATGTCAGAACCACAAGGGAAAGCCCGTGCACGTGTCTTACTGACACGTGTGCTCTTCAGCGCTGTCAGAGAAGGTTTCCAATGAAGCCTTTCACGGGGCGGATGATTGGCGGCTGTATGACTTGGATCGACCCAAAGCTGACTGTGGGGACAGGCAGAAATCGGCCAGAAGCGGTCATCGAGTGCCAACGATTCAGGACGATTCACTTTTCATACAAAGCCTAGACTTGAGGAAGGTCTGGACTGTTTAACAGATAATCCAACAGGGCGTCGTTGCGCAGGACCCCATCATAGAAAATGTGCCCCCAAGCATTCACAGACTTCAATGCTTCCATGTCTCTGAAGTCTTCAAGCCTTGAGCAGACATCCGAACCCTTACTTCTCATCCTTTGTACGTGTCGCAGAAGACGCAGGTAAGCTTCGGAAAAGTAACGATAGTAACGCGACGGGATGCTCAGCTCTTGCAAGTGCCTCTCTATCAAAAAACGGCTGGCGTCAGATAGGCCTGCCGCTGCCGTCAGGTGTATTGCTTCCGGTGCATTGTATGGGCCGTCAATGGTCAACTCGACAAGCTGAGTATCAATGAACGCGTCGAAGTATGGGTGCAAGAACAATCGCTCATTGTCAGTGCTCAACAGCTTTGTTCCCTTGGCTCCCTGGCAGATATCACACATCGGGAACAGGTTCACGGGAGAGACAGCAAATTCTGGGTAGGTATCTTTGGGTAGGTAGTGATCCAAAGTGTTCGGTGTTCCATCCTCTCCACATGCAGGACAATACGTTAATGTACGCCGTCTTAGCACATCCAGAATGGGCTTTTGAACTGACTGAGCTCCAGGTGAAAGATAGAGATTCCTGAACCTGTCCCCTACCTCTTTGGCACTCACGTTAGGCCAAGGCGCTATAGCCTCAGGGTTTCCATTCACAGCAACGTAAAGGCCGACGCGCGCTCGCCACTCTGCATGGATGGCGTTGAAATAGAGTCGATTGACACCATTTTGTCGTTCCAGCACCAGTTGATCGACAATCTCAAGCTCACTTAGATGAAAATGCGGTAAGTCCAGACGTATCACCACTTACCCTCCGCCATCGCGTGAATCTGGATCAGCATTTCTTCGTTGATATTATCCCCGAGTGCATTGATCAAAGCGTCAGCAGATCCGAACTCCAGCAACTTGACTTTCAGCCATTCCTCGAATGGTTTTGAGACTGACTTATCGCCGAAAACGTAAGAGGAGATTCGCTGAATGTCGCCACCAAACGTTTCAAACGGCGGATGGTTGATGAACACTCCGTCGGGAGTGCGCTCGTAGACGTGTACACAGTGCCTTGGGAGTTCTCGGACAGTCACAAGAGAATGCGTCGCGAGCAGCGCTTTCGAGGCGTAGCTGGCCAGGAGCTGTTTAAGCATACCTACGAAAGCAATCTCTAGCGTCGGATGCAGGAAAAGCTCAGGCTCATCGATCACGATAAGGCTGTTGCGGCGCATTGCCCCAAGGATATTGGCGACAATGTATGAAAAAAGTCGTTGGCCGGAGCTGAGTTGTACAGGTTGGCCATCCTTTATGAATACGATGCCGGAGCGGTCATGCACGTACTTTTTCATGCCATCTACTTTTAACGCATGCACTTCAGTTGGAACCACAAGCAGGTAGGCGTCAGGCAGGTTGGATTCACTTTCCTGCGGCTCGACCTCAATCAAACTTGAAACCCAGGTGGGCTCTTCGAAAAACGCGTCCTCCTCGAAGTGGCCGGTCATCCCAAGGGCAATCTCATCAAATTCTATGGCACCTTGCAGAACGTCTTTGAGAGTCTGGACCTTTGCCGACCAACTCTTGATCGCTCCATAACGCTGGTCATCAGCCACGCATTGTATGAGTGAGTGGGCAGCATTTCGACGCGGCCAATCTCGTGAGAGCCTTATACCGTGGCGCTCCTGGCCTAACTCATCGGTGATGGGATAGAAGGCTCTGAGACCAAAGTACTGATACACCCCTTGGTCAGATCGCTCCCCAGGGTCATAGTGGCGATCTCCTTCACTACTCATCGGAAACAATTCGAAAGGGCTGTAAGACACCACGACAACCTGATTGATGTTGACCGCTTCTTGAAAGCCCACATCCTCCTTTTCGGTCGGATTGAGTTTGAGCCACGATCTCACCAGCTGAATGAGGGTTTGGGATTTACCTACCCCATTTGGCCCTATCAGCACATTGATGTCATGCGGTAGCGGGCTGTTCGCACCGAAATTGAGCTGCAGAGGCTGTACGACGCCCTCGGTGTCTTTGAAGTTGAACACCAGGTTGCCGATGCTGATCCCGAGCTGTTGGAAGAAACGCCATCCATCCAAAAAGGCAGCTACCGAAGCCCGCTCACGCTGTAGCGAGTTAGAGAAGCCGTCGCTTTGCGTCAACCTCAGGCTATCTGGGTCAGCGGCGATGTGAACCATGAAGCTGGCGTCGCGCAGAACCTGAGCAACCTCAGCGGCAGTGTTCAAATCAAGATGCCCATCGATCTGTTCGTAAAAAGTAAGCGAATGGGGTGTGGAGATGTAGTGCACGCCCTGTACGGGGAATTTTCCATTCCAACCGTTAGCCACAAGCTCATCGAGATAGCTGTAAGAAACCTTTTGTCCATCGAAAAGAATTCGGATAGGACACAGCTCGACGACCTCACCGCCAATCCGACAATACGTAGGGAAGGTCGTCTTGAAGTTGAAATCGTCCCAGCGGTCAAAGAGCAACAGGATCACATCTGCATCAGAAGCCAGCAGCGCGGTGCGCTTGGTTTTATCCGTACCAACGTAGTAAACGTCCATGTCATTTCCAATCGAAAAGCGATCCGCCGTTTGAATGCGGCTGAATGATCAAAGGGCGCCTGGAGAGCAGCCCTCGAAGGGTGGTTTATTACAGCTGTTGCTTAACGCCCAAGCAATGTCCGGGGCCCATAGATTCAAGCGAGCTAGCTACTCTACTGCCTCTAGAGCGTCAAGGAAAAGACATGATCGCAACGCTGTCATAAAAAATGCCAAAGATGTAGCTGCGGTTGGGGCATCACGAGGGGCTGCTATGGGTCGATTGCAGCTATTTGCGACAGGCAGCAATCGGCCAAAAACAGCCACATTGCTTCGATTAGCAATGTGGCTCTTCAACACTGTATTCAGAGGGTTAATTCAGCGATGGGCATCTCAACCCACTTCACTCACAGTGGACGCAGCCAACTCAAGGAGCCATGACTCAACCTCCTCTCGATCAACGAGCCACTCTTGTATGTCTTCTCCCTCCATAAACCCTAAGGCCCGAAGCGCTTTCGCCTCACTCTCTTGAAGGTCTGCCCCAAAACTCTCATATGCAATGACAAATTGGCCTTGGTCGAATCGGACTGATATTGGCAAAGGCACTTCATTTTTTGTGAGTGAAATATAGAAGCACGGCTCCGACTCAGAGCCACTGACCTCTGAGTAATACAACAGTTCAAGAGCTCCAAGCCTATCTACATCAGCTTTCAGCTTGTGATAGAGCGCATAGCTGAAAAGTTCAGCATGCATGCCATTCATCTGCGTTTTACTCAGCAGGTAAATCTGCTCAGTTGCTTGGTCAAACCGGAGACAGCGAGATTGGCAATAAGCCAAAGCCTGGGGAGTTTGGACAAGTGCTTCAACCCATGGATCTAGCTCCGTAGCGTCATCAATCAAAGCACTTAGCTGCGTCACAAGATTAGCAGTAGGGTCAATATGATCAAAAAGCTGTTTTAAAAGCTTTCTGCGCGCAAATGTATACTCACCCGCCCCCCTTAGCAGGCGTTTCCAACTGACTGTGTCGGTAGATGAATTTACTAATAACGAATAGTTTCTCCCCTTAGATAGTAAGTAATCGCCAATGCAAAGCAACGCACGCTCCCAAATAAAATCAGGCAACGCTTTCAGGCCTCTCTCGTCGAACATGGTGGACGCTTTGGCTAGGTACTCTTGAAACCTTTCTTGCATCTCTCGATGCTGTCCGTCGTTCCAGTTTTGAAGCGGAACCCCGATCTCAATACCACAAAAGTTGATTAGGAACTCGATCTGGCCACGAAAGTAGCCATGTGCCTCGGCACGATAGACACACTCAGACCAACTAGCTTCCGCTCTGATCAGTTGAGCTTTTAGCCTTTCCTCTTCGATTTGCTGTTTTGAAAAACCGGCGACCATCGAGTCCGCATCAGCAAAGTATGCAAGTATATCTTTCGACTGAGGTAGCAGCTCTTGCAGGCCACTGATGCTTCGCTGGAGATCTTCTGTACGATTGTACTCAGTATTCTCTGCAAGATTAAACGCGACTCGCATCCAGTCTTGGAGATGCTTGACCTCATAGCCGTCTTCGTTAAACGACAAAAATAAGGCATAAGCGGAAAACTGAACTATCTCGGTGTAAGAAAGTGATTTTTTCGAAGTGACTACCTTCTGGAAGAACGCACGCTCATCGAATGGATGGTTTTCAGGCAGATGTGTTTGCACCCCTTCACTGCAGCCACTCCAGGTATCGAGTAGCGCAATAACAGAAAGCGTGAAATCTTCATCCAGCCAGTTTCTCGCATGGAAATCACTGTAGTTTGGTGCGCGCTCACTCTGTCGCAAGCGTTCTATGTCCTCCAAGTACTGTTCACTTTCCGGGCTCCTGGTGACTAGGGCAACAGCTCGAAATACGCTCATGATTGCGCCGTCGAACTGATTGTTCGACTTGTCACGAGCGGCCCAAAAAAGATCTGCCCACGCATTATCCATCCGCCAGGCAACGTACTCTGCAACAGAGTGTGCTGCCCCTGCGAACTCGTACGAACGGCTCACAAACTGCGATTTCAACTCGCGTTCATAACGAGCCTTGAAGGTTTCAAATGGCGTAAGCGGCTTTCCGCGCGAGTTCATCTTGATATACAGGTCATCGGACAGGCCGAAATTTTCCAGATCAAGCAGCTGAAAAGTAATGGCCGGTTGACTCTCGCTGACCAACCGCTCGAAAAGATCGGCGGTAGAGGCAAAACGATCGTGGATGGCATCCAGCATGAACAGCGCAGATTGAATGGTGGGATCTAAACGCCAGCTACGAAAATACCAAGGTTGATCAGTAATCAATGCGCTAAGCGAAGTAACATCAGTTGCGTCCTCATCTGGTAAGTAACTGACGAGAGCATCAAAAAACTCGTTACTGCTGGGGCGAACTCTATAGAAAAATCGCGACTTACTCTCGGCTATGAGCATATCGGAAAACCGTTCCCACCTCCCATCAACCCAAGCCAGATACCAATGCAAAAGAAAGAGCGTTGTCAGTCGTTGCTGACCGTCAAGCGGCAAGAACCGTGTGGTCTCACGCCCCTCTACACTGCCGTAAATAAAGTCGAGGTTGAATGGTAACGAGGGGTCATCCGCTGGCTTATCCAGAGCAACCTTGATTGCCTGAAGAAACTCCTGGCGCACCTCCTCTTCCTCTGGGCGGCCTTGCGCATAGTCACGCTGAATTATGGGAATACAAACTCTGCCATGGCGATCCAGCAGCTGCTTGAAATTAATCCGGCTATCCAGTGCACTCATTGCCCACACTCCATGTTTCCAACGAAGAAATCAGCTAACGTATTGTTCATAATCCCGAGGTAACCGTTACTGTCCTCTTCGCCCCAGAACATCATGTTGCCGACTTCTGGGCTGTAGCACTTGAGGAACACATTACGAGTACACAAGGGCACGAAAATACCTGCCTGATCTAACTGCAGAAGTCTCTGCCGTTTCACGGCAAAAACCGCATTTTTGTAGCTCTTGTTGGTGTATTCATCAAGCAGGGCTAAATTAGCGATACTGTGGTCGGCCGCCTCGTCAGAGCCCTCGTTGAAATTGGCGAGAACCCGGTCATACAGTGGGTCAAAAATATCGTTGCTGGCATCGAGCTGAGGCAACGCCAGAAACGATCTGATGTCGTCTTGAAGCTCCAGCTCAGCGCTGCTCGACTCAAGGTAGCTTAGGCAATTGCCCAACCATTTGACTCGCTCATGATGACGCTCAGGCTTATCGTCCGTGATGGAGCGGACATGCTCAATGTTCCAGCTAGCACCTTTAAAACTATCGAACTGAAAGCGCAGGTTCGACTGAGTGTTTTGTAGCAGCGTTGCCACATTAAATAACAGCAAAAGTGACTTAATTTTGGGGGTAGGGTACGTGAGGGTGTCCAGCCTCTCAGCTACCTGCTCACGAATTTCCTGTTTGCTCAATGGCCAGATCACCCGCGCATCAATTGCCTTGGCAAAAATTTCTTGCCGAAGCCGCTGTTGAAAGCCGCTTTTCGAGCAGTTGGAAGACAGCTCACGAATAGTATTTATCGCGGTGTTTTCACTGACTAGATAACCAATCATGTGAAAAAGCACACGATCCTCATACCACTCCTCAAGCAGCAGAAAAGCCTGTTTGATCTTGCGCCACTCAGCCTCAAGGCTGATATCTGGCTGCTTCAATCGTGTGCCAAAAGTAAAAAAGACACCATACGGGTCATGCTTGAACGCTTCGGGAATACCTTCGGCGCTGGCCACCAGCTCGAACAATAAGCCGATGCGGTTCTGCGCGCGATCAAGGTCATTACTGACGAAGTACCAGAACGCATCCGCCTGGAGTGCTTTCTCCATGTGGTCCCACTCGTAGGCAATCTGCGTTTGCAGATTGAGGTACTCTGCCTGATCGGCACTGGAGCGTTTTAAGAATAAGGCACGAATCAGCTCGTCATTGGTCAGCGGAATTTTCCCGACGTTAAGCCTGGTAAACACATCCACCGGGTGCTCAGTCTCTGCAATTTCGTACCAGATGACCTTAACCTTGCCCTGAAACGCAGCTTTGATTTCCTCAAGCTCGCTATCCTTGTCCGCAAACCAGCTCTCGATGGCATCCATGGCCATTTTCAAATGGAAGAAATCCACATTCCTATTGGCAAGCTCTTCAGTGGGCTCATCAAGAAACTTCAGCAGCTCTGGCCTTGTTTCGTACTCGAGCTTAAACAACGGTTGCCGGTATTTCTCGGTAAGCCGTTCATTGAAATGACGCAGGATCAGCATCAGGGTAGTCAGGCGTTGCTGACCATCCACAACCTCATAACCACCCTCTTCGCAGACACGCATAACCAACGGCTGCAAACAATAGAAGTCTTCCGGCTGAGGATTACGGCGCTTGGTGAATTCACGGATATCTTCCAGAAGTTGCGTTACCTGCAGCGGCGTCCAGCGGTAGCCGCGTTGATAAGCAGCAATAAAATAACGCTGAGGTTTTCCTTCATCACCTAGCCGTAATTCGTTGACAGTCTTTAAGGTGATGGCCTGTTCGGTCATATCAGGGGGTCCTTCCGGTGGGCAGTTCATACATATCGCGTTGAGATAGCCAGACGAGGCGTGCGGGCCATTGGCCAGCTAACCCTACCACTTTGGGGGCATCAGGCCAGCATAGCTGTGCATACAGTTTCGGTGCCCACGTAAAGGCTCTCAACGTGAATGCTAAAAACCTCCGCAGAATGCAGGACATGTCACGAAATATCGCGGAGCACAGAACGACCAAAAACTACTGGGGGTTGTGGATTCAACCGGTCGAATGCAGCCCTTCGCGACAGGCAGCAATCGGCCCTTTCGGCCCTTTGCGGACGGTCGCTGCTATCCAGGCGGCATCAATGCTTTCACACTATTAGCATCGCAGATATGCGCGCCTCCTATTTTCTCCAGCGGTAAGCGTCTTCACTAAGCGGGCGATTTCCTGGGCGCCGACATTCCTTCAGTTCTCCCCCTTCTGCCGTTTCAATCTTGGTTCGTGACGTCCCTTTCCAACAAAAAGTAGGCGGCTCGCGCCACTTTAAAACTTCATCCTCGCCGTCTCGCGAAATTTTTAGATTCGTGACGCGGCGCCCATACAAGCAAGGATTTCCCCCAATGGAAATACGTTCATGGGGCACCCCATTTATCGACAGCTGATACTGGGCACGTCCGATCATTTTTTTTGGACGGTTAGCGTAGTACGCCATATCCGAGGCATCGCACGTCGCGCGGAGGTAAAGGAATTCCATAAACTCAGCCACTGAGCGTTTTGACCGCCGGCCGCTAAGTATGGCCGCAACTTTCTCGTAGGGCTCTGGCCGTGCATCCAGCCTCTCCCAGGTGATTAGCCATGCGTTCATGTCGATTATGCTGCCATGCAGGGCGATATAATCAGATGAAGTGGTCACATTCCGCCTCTCAGCCCAAAAGTATAAGTCAAACTATTCGGAGAGCTCTCGCGAAATGGATTTGTGAGCGATGCCAAGAAAAAATACGCTTCGGCATCGAAAGATCGCGCTTTCGCCCAGCGTTGCGCACGTAAAAAAGGGAAGGATTGATTTTTCCGGAAATAAATCCGTCCCCCTTTTCGTTTAGGAAGTCATCCTGCCCTGGGTACTGCAGGCCCATGGCGCTGATCTTCGACGAATATGACGCTGGTCGTCCGGACGTCATGTTAGAACCACAAGGGAAAGCCCGTGCACGCGTCTTACTGACGTGTTCCCCCCTTCAGCGCTATCAGAGAAGGTTTCCAATGAAGCCTTTCACGGGGCGGGTGATTGGTGGCTGTATGATTTGGATCGACCCATTCGGTGAGGGAATTGAGTGCTGCCGAGAATTTAGCGGCACGCGAACTCTATTTATTCAGTTAACCCAATCTAGCTCATGACTTAGACCCGCCACGGTGGAAGAGCCCCTTCGAAAAGTGAAAAGGCTCGACTCAGAAAACTGTTGAAGCGAGCGGCATCACGCCGCAGCCCTGCCTGTTGACCACCAATCAGGCACAGATGGGCCACCCTTCCAATCACTTCTGCTTCGCCTGGCATAGGGACCAAGCGGCGGCACGTGCGTATCGCGAAGTCCAGTCGTCTGGTGTCAACACGCTGCTGAAACTCGCCTACCAATGGATCGTGCAGTGACCAGGCGCGGATGGAAACCTCCCGCCCAGGTTGTTTCTCAGCGGCAATACTCAAGTAGCGTTTCAAGATTTCGCCCGCGCTACGACCCTGCGCCGCATAAGTGAGCATGCGCTCCGTGTAGTCTTCTTCCCAAGCGGCCAGCAAGGCGCGGACAAAGTCTTCGCGATTGCGGAAATGGTGATAGAACGATCCGCGGGTCACATTCAATCGGCGCGATAGACTCTCGGCCGAAACACCACTATGTCCTATCTGGTCGAGGGCCTCAAAACCAGCCGCGATCCAATGGTTGCGAGTTAATTTTCCCACCCGTTATTTCGCTCCATGTTTAGCGCCATACAGACTGTGTATGGCGCGCAACCGATTGATACGCTGCGAACACCAGCAAAGATAGCCGTTGCGTTTTGCACGCTAGCACTTTTCATGGAGCTCGCCTTGAAGAAAATCGTTCTGGTTGCTTTCGACCAATTCACTGATATCGACCTGTTCCTGATGTGGGACATTTTGGGTCGCAACACTGAGGACTGGCACGTCCGGATATTGGGTTCCAGCGCTATCGTGCGATCGGCGCATGGCCTGCCTGTTTCGGTGCACGGTCCGCTTTCCGAGGCCAATAGTGCCGACGCGGTATTGTTCGTCAGCGGCAAGGAAGGGATACCCGCTGCACTTGCCGCCCCGGATTTCCTGCCGTCGTTTGAACTTGACTCCAGACGCCAGCGAATCGGCTCCATATGCGCCGGAGCGTTCATTCTCGAACGGCTTGGGCTGCTCAGCGGCCAAGCAACTACACACCCGGATGCACGATCGAGCTTGCAAGCTCTGGGACTTGAACCCGTGGACCAGCCTCTTGTTTGCCAGGGGAACGTTGCAACGGCTGGCGGATGCCTTTCGGCGCTCTATCTGGTGGGATGGTTGGTTGAATCCTGGTTCGATGTCGGCAAGCGCCGTGCGACGTTGCTTCCTGTTTTGCCAGCTGGGCAGCAAGAGCTCTATGATGCCTTGATCGGGCTCAGCATCCGACAAGGAGCGTTATACGACAGACCATCGCAACAAGAAACGCGACATGGCATGTCATCTAATTGGTAGTTGGAACTCAGGAGAGATCCCCGATGCCCCGAGAATTTGAGCTCATTATGTCCGTGCCAGTACCCTCGAGGTCCGGCATCACTCACCTTTACAAGTCGATGAACCTGGCGGACGCTTTTGCGATTCAGCTCCCGGCGGGCACCTCCGGCAATCCAGATGTGCTGGCTCGATTCATCCTTTCCCACCAGCCATCCTGGATCGGATGGCTCATGAAAGTCCGAGACACTATCGTTGCCTGTTTTGGTATCAAGACAGCCAGACATTTGGCAACGCTTGCTGATCGGATTCAAATCTTCAAGGTCTACAGCTCGAACCAGACTGAAATCGTGTTGGGAGAGGACGACAAGCACCTCGACTTCCGGATATCGATCCTGTGTTCTGGAGAGGCAGAGCCAGAAGGCAGTCGCCAACTCGTTTTTTCAACCGTGGTCCAGTGCCACAACCGTCTAGGCCGAGCCTACATATTCGTTATTGCCCCATTTCACCGCTTGGTTGTTAAGGCCAGCCTCCTCCGTGCAGCGCGCATCGGTTGGCCTCTGGCTACCTGCCCCTAAGGCTGAGAGCCGTTGCTGATCCATTGGGCACGAGATTGCGTCACTTTGTCGGTGCCACGCGGGTGCTGGATTTCAACGCAGATGCTCGATGAAGGAGACAGGGGATGCCCTTAAATCTGCCTTATCCTCGCCACATTTTGTCTACCTGCTAACCGCCGCGTGCGCCACAAATAGCGGCCACCGTCGAAAACAAGCAAGCCCACCGCCATCCAGATTGGGATTTAGGATAATGGTGGTCTGGCCCCGGTTTCCCCACGGCGCTGATCTTCGACGAATATGACGCTGGTCGTCCGGACGTCATGTTAGAACCACAAGAGAAAGCCCGTGCATGTGCCTTACTGACACGTGCGCCCTTCAGCGCTATCAGAAAAGATTTCCAGCGAAGCTTTTCACGGGGCGCATGATTGGCGGCTGTATGATTTGGATCGACTCAAAGGTGACTGTGGGGACAGGCAGAAATCGGCCAGAAGCGGTCTGGTGAAACAGGGTCGCTACGATCTCCATAAATGGGGAATTACACCCACGCTTCCGGGCGTTTACCACCTGATTTGAGGATTATTCCCCACTCACCTTTTCTCTAACTCGAAACGCCCGGAAGCAGTTTATTAATTAAGTTGAACTTTTTTCGCTCTATTGAAATGGCTCATTAGTTGCACCGCCCCCTCGTACCCGCAATAGCTGTCGTCCCGGACATCATGCAGACGACAGGGCTTGGCAGATTCGGCATGACAGGAGGGGTGAAAAATGAAACGCGCGACACCACCATGCCGCTCCGTCGCCTTGCTGCTCGGGTCAAGGCTGCGCTGTCCGATGCGCCTTACCCTGACCACCGCCAACGCAATGCCGCTGGATGATTTCGGTCCGCCACCACCGGCGGCCCCTTCGGCAACTACTAACCCGCCGGCCGCCCCAAAGGCCGCGCCGGATGCCTTGCTGACCTTGCTGGCCGGACATCATCCCGCCATCCGTCAGCCTGTGGACGGCGACATCACCGGCCACCAGTTAGCTGTTCACCTTGATTGGCACGCTGTTCATCCTGCCGGTGATTCTGATGTACACCTTCAGGAACTATTGGGTGTTTTGCGCAAAAGTGAGGATTGGTGATGTCTTCCACTGTTAAATCAATTGCTCGAATCACGAATAGGCTGATACCCCGTTATAAGCAGGTCGCTCATTTGAGCCTGATGTTTATAGCGTTGCTGATTATGTTGGCGTTGAGCACTTTCGTAGCGATGGAGTTGCCCCTCGGAACGCTCTGACGGTGGATGAGGCCGATCGCCCTCCGGACTGAACCACAGTGTTACCCGTAACGACCCGAACCGAAGTGAGAAAATCCCCCTTCGCTCAACCAGAAAGCCCCCACACTTGAGCCGAGTGCGGGGGCTTTTCTTCGAGCACGAAAACCAGTCGCGCCTACCCGGTCTACCTAGACCTGCGTCACTAGTTTGAGACCTTGAGTTCAACACGCAGCTATCGGCCAATTTGAGCCAATGCTGACCGACAGCCTGGGCTGCTTGAAGACATTCGGGTATGAGCAAAGCGTGGCACAGTTTCCGGGGATATTTCGACGTCGTAGCGTCGCCGCGGCAAGGAGTTTTAGTGAGTTGGCATGGCTGGGGGATAGCAGTTGCGAGAGAAATAAATCTCATTCGCCATTTTTATGACGCTCGTCTGAAAATCGTCGGATAAATGGCGCTTCGCGTTGAGCTTTTACCTTCCTGACCTAGGCTCAAGCCATGTGGGAGGAGGTGCAGTCCATGCGCAAATTATTGATTGGCTCGTCGATGCTGGCCTGTCTGATGGTGCTTGGCGGCTGGTTGAGTCGACCACAGCCGTTGCCGGTCAGGCTGCTAGAGGTTGAGCGGGGGCCGGTGGAGACGCTGGTGGCCAACACTCGCGCGGGTACGCTGAAGTCCTGTCGACGCTCGCATCTGTCCTTCAATGTCGGCGGCCAGGTTGCCGAGTTGCTGATCGGCGAGGGCCAGCGGGTTCAGCCGGGGCAGGTGCTCATGCGCCTGCGACAGGACGAGCAACAGGCCCGGCTGCAGGAGGCCGAGGCGCGGCTGGAGGCCCAACGCAACGCCCGCGAACAGCGCTGCCAGCAGGCTAATCTGGACCGGCGCGACCTAGATCGCCTGGGCCTTCTGGCCGACCGCAAGTTGGTTGCCGCCGATCGCCTCGATCAGGCCGAGACCAAGGCTCACCTGGCGAAGCTGATGTGCAGTGCCACTGCCGTGCTGATCCGCGAGGCCGACGCCAGCCTGCAGTTGCAGCGTTCACTGCTGGAGCAGACGACCCTGCGTGCGCCATTCGCCGGCATAGTCGCAGAAATCAACGGCGAACTCGGCGAGTTCGTCACCCCTTCGCCGCCGGGTATTCCCACGCCGCCGGCGATCGACCTGATCGACGACAGTTGCCTGTATGTCGAGGCGCCGATCGATGAGGTGGACGCTGCCCGGGTTCGCCCCGGAACCGCCGTGCGGATCAGCCTGGATGCCTTCCGTGGCCAGCATTTCGCCGGCCGCGTCAGCCGCATCGCGCCCTATGTGCGTGAACTGGAGAAGCAGGCGCGCACCGTCGATGTCGAGGTGCGCTTCGACCAGCCGCCGGCCGATCTGGTCCTGCTCACCGGCTATAGCGCCGATGTCGAGATCCTCTTGGAGCAGCGCGCACGTGCTTTGCGCATCCCCACCGAGACCCTGCTGGAGGGGCAGCACGTGCTGCGATATGACCCGACCACCCGGGTGTTACGCGAGGTGGAGGTGCAAACCGGGTTGAGCAACTGGCGCTGGACCGAGGTGCTCGCAGGGCTGGACGAGGACGCACGTATAGTCGCCAGCCTCGAGCAGGAAGGGCTCAAGGACAACGTGGCGGTGATCCCGGTGGATGCGGCGGAGACTGAGCAATGATCCGTCTGCGCGGCGGTAGCCGCAGTTTCCAGTTGGGCGAGCAGCAGGTGATGGGGCTGGACGGCCTGGATCTGGACATCGCCGCCGGTGACTACATGGCGGTGATGGGCCCGTCGGGCTCGGGCAAGTCGACCCTGCTGAACATCCTCGGTTTGCTCGATGCGCCGAGCGCCGGCGAATACTGGCTGCAGGGCGAGGCCACGGCGACGCTGAGCGAGGCGCGGCGCGCCCAATTGCGCAGCCAACTGATAGGTTTCGTGTTCCAGTCCTACCACCTGATCGCACGGCTGACGGTGCTGGAAAACATCGAGCTGCCGATGGTCCTCGCTGGCATCGGCGCGGCGCAACGGCACAAGCGCAGCAGCCAATTGGTGGCGCGCCTGGGGCTGGGCGAGCGCATTGTCCACCGCCCTGCCGAGCTGTCCGGTGGTCAGCGCCAGCGCGTCGCCATCGCCCGGGCGATGGTCATGCAACCGGCGCTGTTGTTGGCCGACGAGCCCACCGGCAATCTCGATAGCCAGGCCGGCGCCGAGGTCTTCAGCCTGCTGGAGGAGCTCAACGGCGAGGGCCTGACCCTGATAGTGGTGACCCACGACGCCAGCCTGGGCGCCCGCGCGCAGCGCCAGTTACACATGCGTGACGGGCGGATCCACACTGCTGCGTCGCAGCGGGCGCTGACCTGATGCGCGCTGCCGATGCCCTGGGCTTCTGGCTCGGCGCCTTGCGTGGGCATCGCTCGCGCAGCTTGATGCTGCTGCTGGCCATCTCTATCGGAGTGGTTGCGGTCAATCTGCTCACCGGTCTCGGCGCGGGGGCGCGGGCCTTCGTCCTGAACGAGTTCTCGCTGCTCGGGCGCGACATCCTGATCGTTTTCCCGGGCCGCAAGGAAACCACGGGGCGCTTGCCGCCGCTCACCGGCCTGACGCCGCACGAGTTGACCTTGCAGGACGTCCAGGCCATCACCCAGTTGCCGGGCATCCGCCGGGTCGCGCCGCTGCAGGCCGGGCAGATGGAGGTGATAGTCGGCAACCGCAATCGTGAGGTACTGACCCTGGGCACCACCCGGGACTTCTTCGCCATTCGCCAACTGACGGTCGTCCAAGGTCAGCCCCTGCCGGCGCTGGACCCTGAGCAGGCCGAGGCCGTCTGCGTGATCGGCGGCAAACTCCGGCGCGAGCTATTCGGTGCGCGCCCGGCCCTGGGTGAATGGCTGCGCGCCGGCGACCGGCGCTTCCGGGTGGTCGGCATCCTCGGTGAGCGGGGCGAATCCCTGGGGATGGATTTCGCCGAGATGTTGATCATCCCGGTGGCCAGTGCCCAGGCCTTGTTCAATCGCGAGGGGTTGTTGCGGGTGTTTGTCGAGGTGCGTGGTCCGAGCTTTCTCGACCGTAGCAAGCGGCTGATACTCGCCGCGCTCAAGGAGCGCCACGAGGGTAAGGAAGACATCACCCTGATCAGCCAGGACAGCCTGCTCAGCGCCTTCGACGACATACTCGGGGTGCTGACCCTGGCGGTCGCCGGGATTGCCGCGATCAGCCTGCTGGTGGCAGGCATCCTGATCATGAACGTGACCTGGATTGCGGTGAGCCAGCGCAGCGCCGAGATCGGCCTGCTCAAAGCCATAGGTGCGACGGCGGCGCAGCTGCGCCTGCTGTTCCTTGGTGAGGCGGCATTGCTCGCACTGACGGGGGCGCTGGCGGGGCTACTTCTGGCCGAAACCTTGCTCTGGCTGGGGCGCCTGGCGTTCGATCTGCCGCTCTATGCACCCTGGTGGGCGCGGGCTAGCGCAGTGCTGCTGGCACTCGGCACGGCGCTGCTGTTCGCCTGGCTGCCGGCCGCTCGGGCCTCGGCGCTGGAGCCGGTGGCAGCGCTACGCACGCCGGGAGCGCACTGATGCGCTGGCAAGATGGTTTCCGGCTGACCAGCTCGGCGCTGACCTGTCGACCCTTGCGCAGCCTGCTGACCCTGCTCGGGGTAGCGATCGGGATAGCCGCCGTGACGCTGCTCACGGCCATAGGCGAAGGCGTGCGCGGCTATGTGCTGGAGAACTTCTCGCAGTTTGGTACGCGGATCATCACTGTGCGCCCGGGCAAGACCCAGACCAGCGGCCTCGGCGGTCTGCTCGGCAGCGTACGGCCACTGACTATCAGTGATACCGACGCCCTGCGGCGCTTGCCGCATGTCGAGGCGGCGGTGCCGATCATTCAGGGCAGCGGGGATATCCAGTTCGGTCAACTGAGCCGGCGCAGCGACATTCTCGGTGGCGGCCATCAGCTGGCGCAGGCCTGGCGCATGCAGCTGAGCCTGGGCGAGTTCCTGCCCGTGGCCCGTGACGGTCGTTCGCCGCCCTATGTGGTGCTCGGCCATCAGTTGCGTGTCGAGCTGTTCGGTGAACGCAATCCGCTGGGCGAGCTGATCCGCGTCGGGGGCGTGCGTTTCCGGGTGATAGGCGTGATGGCGGAAAAGGGCCAATTGCTCGGCTTCAACCTCGACGATATCGCCTACATCCCGGTGGATTGGGCCGAAAGCCTGTTCAACCGCACCGGGGTGGTCAAAGTCCATGTGGTGTTCGGCGCCGGCACCACTTCGCGGGCGTTGAGTCGGCAGATTCGCCAGGTGCTCGGCGAACGGCACGGCGTGGAGGACTTCAGTTTGAGCACCCAGGACGACATGCTGCGCAGCTTCAACCGCGTTCTCGGCACCCTGAGCCTGGCCATCGGTGCCTTGGGGGGCATTTCCCTGTTGGTCGGCGCCGTCGGCATTCTCACCATCATGACGACCACTGTGGGCGAGCGCACGGCGGAAATCGGCCTGTTGCGGGCAATTGGTGCCAGTCCGCGGCAGGTGCTTGGGCTGTTTCTCGCCGAAGCGACACTGCTGTCCCTGGCCGGTGGTCTGCTTGGTCTGCTGTTGATGGGCCTCCTGCTCGGGCTACTGCACCTGGCCATGCCGAGCCTGCCCTTGGCGCTGCAGCCGCTGTTTCTGCTACTGGCGCTGCTGCTGGCGGCGGTGCTCGGCATTCTCGCCGGCCTGGCTCCGGCACTGCGGGCGGCCCGCCTGCATCCGGTGGCGGCTCTGCGCAGTGAATAGCGGCCAGGCCAATGAGCCTGACGGGCTAGCTGTACGCTGCGTGACGATAACGCCGGCGCTGGGCCGGTGATTTTAATTGGTTGGCAGCGGCAAAAACTGAGTGCAACACCTGACCGCTTCGGTAGGGTGTTGCCATGTTTTATCACGAACTCAGCGTTGAAGAGCGCGTCACGATCCATTTCGTTAACCTGGGCGACATTTCCTATTGGTTTGCCTTGTGGTCGGGTAGCAGTGTTTGATAAAGCTGGTAGACAGTGGGGGCGAGTCCATACATAAATAAGGGCAGGATTTTCACCCGCCCTCCTCCGGTTGCCTAGCCTCGCAGGAAAGCGAGCAAATCGGCGTTGATCGTATCGGCGTTCGTTGTAGGCATTCCGTGTGGGTAGCCCGAGTAGGTTTTCAGCGTGCTGTTCTGCAAGAGTCTGGCTGACAAGGGCCCGGAGTTTTCATAAGGCACGATCTGATCATCATCACCATGCATCACCAGCACAGGGATCTTGATGCTCTTCAGATCGTCGGTAAAGTCGGTCTGGGAAAAGGCTACGATCCCGTCGTAATGTGCCTTTGCACAGCCCATCATGCCTTGGCGCCACCAGTTCAGGATGATGCCCTCAGACGGTTTGGCGCCCGGGCGGTTGTAACCGTAGAAAGGTCCCGCTGGAACGTCGTGGTAGAACTGTGCACGGTTGGCTTTGAGCTGGGCCTGCAAGTCATCGAAAACCGACTTCGGCAAGCCACCTGGATTAGCCGGGGTCTGAACCATCAGCGGAGGCACGGCGCTGATGATGGCGGCCTTGGACACTCGGTCTTCGCCGTGGCGAGCAATGTAATGAATGACTTCACCACCGCCGGTGGAGTGCCCCACATGGGCTGCGCCCTGCACGCCAAGATGGTCGACTACGGCCGCGACGTCATCAGCATAGTGATCCATGTCGTGCCCGTCCCAGACCTGGCTGGATCGCCCATGACCGCGTCGGTCGTGTGCAACCACCCGGTAGCCGTTCGCCAGGAAAAAAAGCATTTGCGCATCCCAGTCGTCCGCGCTGAGCGGCCATCCGTGATGGAAAAAGACCACTGGGGCATCGCGTGGTCCCCAGTCTTTATAAAAGATCTCAACACCGTCCTGCGTAGTGACATAACCCATGTTCGCATCTCCCGAATGAAATGGAGGCCATGACCAGAATCGTGTACTGATCGTGCCCCTTGTTGAACAAGTGCAGCCCACCCCATAGGCGGTTCTGAGACGGGTCCCGGTCCGGCTTTCGCCTATCCCTGCATTCCATGGCGTTTGAGCAACGCATGACATCCGCGCCGCTTGGCCACCAAATCACTTTAGGTTTAAAGTCAACTTTAAGGTCAATGGTTTTCTGGGGGGAATATGAGAATAGGCGAACTGGCGAAAATCAGCGGATTGGCGCCTTCACGTATCCGTTTCTACGAAGCGAGCGGCCTGATTAAATCTGTCGTGCGCAAAGCCAATGGGTATCGGGACTACGCACCGGACACGGAGTGGGTTCTGGAGATCATCACGGGCGCTCAGGCGGCGGGTTTTTCATTGGAAGAAATCCGACAATTGCTGCCGATGAATGCGAACGGTTGGCAGCATGAAGAGTTGCTCAGCGGGCTCAAACGCAAGGTTGAGGAAATCGAAGTCCTGCAGCAACGGCTGGCCCAGAATAAGGCACAACTTCTTCTGGTTATCGAGGGCATTGAAAGCAAGCCGGAAGGCATGGGTTGCGTGGACAACACGCAGTTGTTATTGCATCGCCTGCGCGAGGAAGGTGTGGCGGCAGCACCGCGCGGCCGTGATACCGCATCGTCCAAGTAAGGCGTCACCTGTCAGGCTTATGAGGCCTGACAGATATTTGCCGGCGGGTTAAATCAGTGCGTGTCAGCCAGTGCCGCTAACGGCTTCGGCGCGTAGAGCGCACTTTGGAACGCTGGCACGTATTCGTACTTCATCATTTTCCCCAGCTTCAAGGAGCGGATGTAGTTCGACAGGCTGCCGTCGCCCAGCGTGAGGGTTGCCGAATCCTCGTTTCTGCTGGAGCCGTGGCTGAGCTGGCGGGAAACAGCATACCCATAGGCTAACCGGCCTTGGTGATCGAGATTGGTGAAACTGCTGGTGACGATATCGACGTCACTGGACAGGTCGTCGAGCTTCTGCGCTTTGAAGGACACGTCCACTTTGCCGGTCTCGCTATCGGTAATGTCATAGACCACCGAATGGGCATCTTCTTTGCGGTCAATCCCCGTCAGCCATTTCGGCAGGTTGTAACCGACGACACCACGAACCCTCGCAAGCTCTGTATTGACCGGCAACTTGAGTACATAACCCCAAAAGTCTCCAGACATCGACTGGCCCATCAGCGTGAACGGCCCCAGATTGGCTTTGCCCGGTTTGTTGGTGATGATCGACACCGCGACTTCGTTATAGGCGTCGTTATCGCAGTGTTCATAGGTGTACGCGGTAAACGCAATCAGGCCTCGACCAGGCCAGATTTGCAGAGGCTGGGCGGTTGCCAGGACTTCGGGTGGCATCAGTGCCCGGAGCTTGTCCAGATCTGCCGTATAGACAGCCGTTACGCGACTGTTCTGGTAGTAAAAGTTTGGCGAGAACGATTCAAAGCCTATGTCGACCTTGTTCTTCTCCAACCCTTTGAACCAGCTCAAATCAACGCCCGGTACTTCTGCTGCAATCACCGACAAAGGAGGGTTGGAGCGAAAGCGATCGTACAAACCGCCCTTTACGACGGGCACCTGGTGACCGGCGATATCGATCATGGTTGTGTCGGTCGGGCTGGGCATTTCAGGCATTCCCGCCAACGCATGGTTGGCGAACGTATTGAACAGCAATCCTGTTAAAACGGCGCTTGCGAGTTTCAATCTGTCTCTCTCCAGGTGATTGCATCTGCTTGATGGCGTCGGCCAGGGCCGGCTTCTGAGGCCGGCTTGAAATCACCTTAACGTTAAACTGAACTTTAAGGTCAAGCGCTGGAAAGGCAGATTTTCAGTTTGTTCGTAGCAGCGTTTTCAACGTGCCATCGACCAGGATTCAGCGATTCGCGATTGAGGGTTTTGGCCCTTCATCGGTGATGGCAAAGCTCACCCTCCTGTCCTCAAATAAGTCCATATATGGTCACCCAGAAGCTCAACCGCGGACCAAATAGGCCCCTGGCGGAACCCGATGTCGCAGCTTCTTGCATTTGCCGGGTGCGGGCTGATGCCCCGGCGGGCGATCCGGGAACCAGATTCGGCATTTGCCCGGCGGCGGCCAATGGCCGCGGGGAATCTCGACCGCATCGTTTGTACCCGCAGGCTCGGTGGAAGCCATTTGCATGTTTCCTTCGGGCCCCGGCCTGCCAACCATAGGCGAGTCCAATACCGGCGCAGCCTCTGCGCGAGCGAAGCTGCCAGCGTCGCGCCCAGCATTCTGAGCGGGGTGTTCAGCAATGCTGATTTCTTCTTCGCTGCGCCTTTGGGTCTCCACTTCCGGCTTGTTCAGTACGGCGACCCTGTCTGCGTTGGCACTGGGTGGGATACCGGTAGCCTGGGCCCGCTGCGCAGCCTGAATCAATTGCAAGTTGCGGTTACGTAACTCGACGTTACGCCCCACCCGAATGTTCGAGCGCATCCCCAAGGTTTCAGCCTGCTGGTACTGCCCCTGTTGAAGACGCAACACACCGAGGTAATGCAGCGTCGCGGGATTGTTCGGCTGAATATGCAGGGCCCGTTCCAGCGTGGCAGCAGCCTGATCCAACTGGCCATTTTCATACTGCCGCGAAGCCGTTTCGATCAAGGTGGTTGATGCGCTGTTGCTTTGCGCTGTCGCTCTTCGCTCAGCAGCCACCGAATAAAGCGACGCGCTGGCGCAGAACACCAGAATGAAACCTGTCAGAAAACGTTTGGCTGGCATCAGTGGGCGAACTCGATTGATCTCTCGTGGCACGATCGTACAACCGACCACAGCACTCGATACAGGGCTCCAACTGACCTGCCCGGCCCCCTGAAGTTCCCGCTGCAACGACCAGCGTAACCCGTGTTTTTTTTGCCACCCCATCACAGAGCGTGAAGGTTGATGCAACTTAAAAGCGCTGGTGATATCGACCTTGAGCTGCGCACCGATCCATGGCCGGGGCGGCACCTAAAACGGACTGGCTACACCAATCAACTGTAGGAGCCGGCTTGCTGGCGATGGCGATGTGTCAGTCAACGCATGTATTGGCTGAACGGACGCTATCGCCAGCAAGCCGGCTCCTACAGGGATTCGCGTGTGCTTTTGATTTTCGCCACTCATCAGGTCGAGCGTTAGCTCGCCTTCAGCTTTTGATCTGAGCGCCCCTCGAGGGCATGCCGAGCCACAGCGAGGCTCAAGCGGGCAGGCTACTTAGACATGACACCAATCAACTGTAGGAGCCGGCTTGCTGGCGATAGCGGTGGGTCAATCGACACATCTGTCGCCTGAAAGGACGCCATCGTCGGAACGCCGCCCGCAGCAAGCCGGCTCCTACAGGGGGAACGTGTGCAGACGCCGGTAGGCCGCTTCGCCCCCCATCCAATAGACAAAAGCTCACCATCAAGCCACACGCTCAACCGTATCCGAACCGCTCTTCTTGCCTGCGCCACTCCAGCGCACCAAAACGAATCGAACAACTTTGTTCCACCCATACGCGACCCCGATGCCACCTACGACGGCAAAGACCACCGCGAACACAGGCAGGTCAACAATATGCCGGGCCAGGGACTGGAATTGAAAATGCGTCAGATAAATAAACAGCGTTGACGATGCAACTAGCGCAAGCCCCCGGGCGACGAGACCTGGCACCGGAATTGACTTGACCCAAATCAGAGAGAGAACTGCAGGGATGGCGATATCAACATAGTCCTTCGCAACTTCCTGCGCCCCCGTCCCGAAGATTGCCAGAAGATCCTCCCCACCCATCACAACCACAGCAACCGCACTGACGATCCACTTCTGGGCACTTGAATGAGCATAGTGAACGGCCATTCCAAGCACCATGACCGCAAGGTAGTGCTGTGGCACGCGGTTATAGAGCGGTGACGCGTCAAACAGAAACGCACTGATCACAATGTCGGCCACGGCCAATGCACATGCCGCCAGAACAAGGCAGCGAAACGGGTTCGCAACAATAATGTTCCTGACGCGCTCGAACGACAGAACAAACCCGATGATGACAATCATCTGCAGGAGCACTTCAACATACCAGTAGGCAAAGCCGCCCATCATCGTCGGTGGAAACCAGTTGGAGATCAGCAACATCGTTTGCCAATGAACCTGGTCGAACAGTATCTGATTCAAAAGTGTGTAAAGGATGGTCGGCACCGCAATAAAGACCACTGACCTGACCAGCGTACGCACATTGCCGCGTTCATTGATGGCTTGAAACTGGAACCTCGCCAGACTGATGCCCGAGATCAGAAACAATACCGTCGTCTCGCCGACCACTGACCAGGTCGAGAACAGATGAAGATGCCCAATGACAATCAGGATTATCGAGATAACACGTAAAAGGACAGGGACTTCCATTGCCCTGATGGACAGCTTTGAACTGCTGGTTTTACCGGCCAACCCACACAGTTCATGTACCGGTGTCATTTCCCATTGATCGGGCAGATGGCCGATCAGTTCTTCAAGCACCATTGAGGCCTGAACGAACGACAGCGAATCCCCACCCAGCTCGACAAACGTCAGGTTTGCGTCGATGCGCGGGACCTGGAGTATTTCGGCCCAAGCCTGCGTCAGTTTTAACGCAAGCGGCGATAGATCCCGATCGGAATGGTTGGACGCCGCCTCTGTGTTGGCAGCTATCCGCGGCAGCGCCCGCCTATCGATCTTTCCGTTCGGCGTCAGTGGAATCGCATCCAGAAAGACGAACAACGCCGGCACCATGTATTCCGGGAGCCGAGTGTTGAGGTGCTCACGCAGTTCACCCGTTGAAACAGCGTTGATTGAAACGCAATAGGCCACCAGCCTGACCTGCGCGTTGTCATTGACGGCAAGCACAACGCACTGCTTGATCAGCGGATGTTTCGAAAGTGCGCCTTCGATTTCAGCCAGCTCAATACGATGTCCGCGAATCTTGACCTGACTATCGCCCCGCCCCAGAAAGCTGACTCTGCCATCTGAAAGATAAGTCCCAAGGTCGCCGGTTCTATAACAAATGTCGTTCTCGACATTGGTAAACGGATTCACCACAAACTTTTCCCGGGTTTGCGCGATGTCCTCCCAGTAACCCTGCGCCAAGTAAGGGCTGCGTATCAGGATTTCTCCGACCTCACCTTCATGCACCAATTGACGGGTGTCATTCACGACCAGCAATTGCGCGTTTTTAATGCCTCTACCCAGTGGAATCCTGGAATTGTCGGCTTCAGGGTCGACGTGGTGGTACGCCATTGCCTGAGGCGTTTCCGTCGTACCGTAAAAATTGACACTGACGGCATTGGGGGCGATCACGCACATTTGCTCGAACAGCGAAATGCCTAATGCATCGCCACCCCAGAACAAGTATCGAAGCGCGTTGAATCTTGCACCCTGAAGTGTTGCGCCGGTTCCTATCAGCCTTCCCAACGGCGGCGTCAGATGAATAATCGAAATGGCATTTTTTTGTATCCACGCCGCCAATGCCACAGGGTCTATGACGGTCGACTGTGCGGGAACGATAACTTTTGCGCCAATCGACAGCGGGGTAAATACATCCCGGTACACAGGGTCATGCCCCAGCCCGGACAGCAGCGAAAAGCAATCGTCTTTTGACAAGGAATGGCGCTGGGTATGCCACTCAATGAAATGCACCAACGGCGCATGAGTGGCCACGATGCCCTTCGGTTCGCCGGTGCTGCCCGATGTGAAGGTGATATAGGCCGGCTGTGCAGGGTCGACTTGCGGCAAGGCATGTTGGTGAAAGGCGAACTCACGCAATGAATCGGCGGGGTTTTCCGCAATGCTGACGATCCGTGGAGCCGGACGCCCGGCCTCCAGGTGTTCGGAATCGAGATCGACGGTGGCCCCACCGCAAAGCAGGACAAAGGAAGGCTTTAGCATTCGGATGATTTGTCCGATGCGCGCAGGTGGATACGCAACGTCGGCAACGGTGAACGTCGACCCGGCACGCAAGGCGCCAAGCATTGCATAGACCAACCCCGCACAGCGATTGGAAACAATAACCACCCGGTCGGATTCGGTCGCGCCATTGACCTTCAGGAAGGACGCAATGCCATGGCTGATCTGTTCAAGCTGACGATAACTGCACGTCGCGTCGTGAGAGACGACCGCAATGGCGTCAGGCGAGCGCTGTGCCTGTTGCAAGAAGTCCATGAATATCGGGCGATCGGCACAATACTCCAGATTAAGCGTCGGATTTGGGCGATGATCCTGCATCTTGGATTTATGCTCCGCATGATCTGTACGAGGTTAACGTCGTGATCCGGAAATGCAGACTGAGGTTAGTCCCCCTCACCTCAGTCTGCTACCTTTCCCCCGTTCATTGCGTACCCGGCATCCTGGAGACATCGCATGCGCCCTCTTCGCACCATCGCCCGCCCCTGGCTGCAATCGCTGCTGTTGCTGGGCAGCGTCCTGGCGGGCATGTCCAGTGCCGAGCCACGGCCCGGACACATGGTCTATCTGCGCGCGATTGATCCGAGCATCGAGCAAGACATTCGCTACGCCGGCCCCCACAACTTCACCGGTCACCCACTCGACGGTTATGCCGCCGCCGAATGCCTGTTGACGCTGGACGCCGCCAGGGCGCTCGCCCGAGTGCAAGCGTCGTTGCGCACGCAAGGCTACGGTTTGAAGGTATTTGATTGTTATCGACCGAATCGGGCGGTGGCCGATATGGGCCGCTTTGCCACCGAACCGGGCGATCCACGCAAGGCCGAGTTCTACCCGCGCGTGGACAAGCAGGACTTCTGGCGCCTGGGGTATGTGGCGCGGGTGTCGAATCACTCCAGAGGCTCGACCGTGGACCTGACACTCACCGGGCCCAAGGCGTTGCCCGCCAGCGCCTGGACGCCCTCGGCCACGCAGGTCGATTGCACCGCCCCCTACGATCAGCGCTGGCATGACGGCGCACTCGACATGGGCACCGGCTTCGATTGCTTCGATGAGCGGGCGCATACCGCCAACCCGACGATCAATGCGACCGCGCAGGACAATCGCCAGCGGCTCGGCAGCGCCATGGC
The DNA here is from genome assembly GCF_014852325.1 of Pseudomonas sp. PDM01. Lineage (NCBI taxonomy): Bacteria > Pseudomonadati > Pseudomonadota > Gammaproteobacteria > Pseudomonadales > Pseudomonadaceae > Pseudomonas > Pseudomonas sp. PDM01. The sequence continues at coordinate 57,429 of NZ_JACVBK010000014.1, read as the reverse complement.
CAAAGAAGGCTTCTCCGGGTACTCGAAAGAATGGTGGCACTTCACTTATGGCAGCGCACAGGCACCGAACAACGTGATGGATTTCCCCATCACGCCGCTCGACGCCAATGCCGCACTCGACGCCAGCCATCAGCTGATTGTGGTCACCACAAAAAACTGGGATGACCTGCAAGGCAGCGCCCAGCGCTATGAACGCGACGGGAACAGCTTCCGCAAATATGGCGAGGCGTTTGCGGTGGTGGTCGGCAAAAACGGCATGGCCTGGGGCAAAGGGTTGGACAACGTTGAGCCAGGTGCAGACCCCGTCAAACACGAAGGCGATGGAAAAGCGCCGGCCGGGATTTTCAAGCTGGGAACAGCGTTCGGTTACGAGACCAGCGCCGGCACGAAACTGCCCTACCTCGCCCTGACAGCGACCACCGAATGCGTGGACGACAGCCATTCCGAACACTACAACACCCTGGTCGACGGCGCGGCGATGCCCAAGGACTGGAACAGCTCCGAACGCATGCGCAGCGAAGTAGGCTATCGCAAAGGCATTGTCATCGAGCACAACACACCGGCGTCCCCCGCCTCGGGCTCGTGCATCTTTTTCCACATCTGGCGTAGCCCGACATCGCCGACGGCGGGTTGCACGGCCATGGATCAGGCGGACATCAGCCGATTGTTCGACTGGCTCGATCCGCAGCAGTCTCCCCTGCTGGTGCAAATGCCCGAGGCGCAATACGAGCACATTCGCGAGCGCTGGAACCTGCCGGAACGGTGACCGGTCAGCCCTGCTTCAAATCCAGGCAATAGGTGTAGTAACCCGTATCGCGCACATAGCCCAAGGCTTCATACAACCGCTGCGCACCGTGATTGTCCGTGGCGGTTTCCAGCACCAGGCCTTTGGCACCGCTCAACACCGCGAAGTCGCGCGCGGTGTTCATCAGCCGCGTTGCGACCCCGCGCCCTCGGGCAGCAGGCGCGGTGAACAGGTCGCTGAGCAGCCAGGTGCGATGCGCGTCGATAGACGAAAAGGTCGGGAACAACTGGACGAACCCCAGTGCTTCGCCGTCGGTGTCCCGGGCGAAGAAGATCACGGACTCATCCCGGGCAATGCGCTCGGCGATAAAGTGGCGGGACTGATTCAGGTTCGAGGGCTGGCCATAAAACCCTCGATAGGCGTCGAAGAGGCTGGCGACTTGATCGATGTGCGTTGCGTCGGCGCGATGTACCTGAACATCCATCTCAATGGTCTCCGTGCGGTTCACGACTCATGGTAGTAGTACAGCTTGTTGATGATGACCCAGCGATCATCGATCTTCAGCAACGACAGGTAATCGGTAAACCTCATCCCCGCATAATCATCGATGATTTTTACGGCGGCGGCGTCGCCTGTTATATCCAGGTCAATCACCTCCCAAAAAGGCTTCACCTCTTTTGCCGCCGGGCCTTCGGTTTTGATCGCGTCGATAAACTCATCAAGGGACAGCCATTCAAGCGCTTTTTGGAAGTGACCGATGATGCGACAAGACGGATGAAATGCTTTTCGCAACGAGGCTTCGTCAGCGAAGACCATACCCTCGACATAAAGTTTGACGGCTTCTTTGACAGACTCTTTTTCTGCGGAATCAGTTGTCATGTCTCACCTCCACTTCTGCTAACGCATTCTGGATTGTTCGCAAGGGCGCCCGCGAACGATCAGGTCGTTTGGTCGAACGGATCTTGCGGGCAATGTCTACAAACGGCGTGACGATCAGGCTGTAAACCGTCAGGTAACGCTCAGAATCCTGCTCACCGGTGCCGAACCGCAGGGCTTCGGGTTTCGACGTGGTGACGTAGAGCGTGCCGAACATCCAGTCCCACAGGGACAGGTTGATGCTGAAGTTCTTGTTGAAATGGCGCGGTGCGTCGCTGTGATGAATCTGGTGCTGGGCCGGGCTGTTCAGCACATGTTCGAACACCGGGCCGAACGACAGCCAGACATGACTGTGACGCAGGTTTCCCACCAGCCCGTTGAGGATGAACACCAGCCAGGTCACGCCGAACAAAGTATAGCGGCTGATCTCGCCGCCGCAGGCGTACCAGAAGACGCCGGCAAAGGCGCCGATGCCGATGATCGTCGAGAGCTTTTCGACAATTTTTTCCACGAAATGAACCCGGCTAGCGGTCGCTGGAACCAGCACCGGCGCCGAATGGTGGACCTTGTGGAATGCCCACAGCCATTTGGAATGGAAGGCGCGGTGCGCCCAGTAGGCCATGAAGTCTTTCACCAGGAAAACGCCCAGCCCGTAGAGCAAGGACAGTGAAAGATTCTGCTCCACTTGCACTCGCGCGCCCCACAGGTTGGTGAAAAAGGCGATGTAGTCTCCGGAGCGCAGGACGAGCGGGTCCACCAGACCGACAATCGGCAACACCAACGCCACTTTCAGAATCGCCCGCACGAAGTAGTAGCGGTAATCGAGCAACGCCGAACGATGGAAATACACCCGACGCCCGCCGATGAACTGCCCGAACGACTGCGCGTCGGTGAGACCTCGATGTTTCCTGAACCGGAACAGGGCGTAAGCGATGCTGTAAGACGAGAACAGAAACAGTACACCCATGCGCCCATTCAGATCGAAAAGGCCCAGGAACTGGCGAGTGACGGGCTCGATCACCCACTCGGTCAGGCCGTTAAAAAGCAGCACAAGGGCATCCACCAGGAGCTTGCCTCCCTCAAAGAAAAGCTATTGGAATTTAACCGCAACAGAGAACGGTTCTTAAGTGTAGATTGAGTTCAAGCCTCTGCACATCCCCCCACTCAGAGATTGGATCTGCTTCCTCGCCACAGGGTTTGCGGCTGACGTAAAGTCGCGGGACTTTCCGGAGGCTCAACATGAGCGAACCCACCCCCACGATCTACCTGTCCGATACATCCGACCGGGCGCTGTTCGACCGGATCGCCGATGAATTGAGGCAAGCACTCGACGGGACGTGGGTCGTACAGGCCAGCGGGCTGGATCAGCGTTATTGGGACCTGGAGGTCGAGGAGCAGCTCATTACGCTGCATCTGGAACATTACCTGGGAATCATGCTGCTGGTGGACGACGCGGATCCGGCCTGGGTGGCGTCGGAACGCTTTCAGGCGTTGGTGCAGCGGTTGCAGGTTTTCGATCAGGAAAAATCGATGGGTACGCACCCCAATCCGTAGGAGCCAGGCTTGCCGGCGAAGGCGTCCATGAAATCGCCATCGCCAGCAAGCCGGGCTCCTACAGGGTTTGCGTGAACCCTAAATCTCCAACACCCTCGCGATTTGTAGGAGCCGGCTTGCTGGCGATGGCGTCCGTAAAATCGCCATCGCCGGCAAGCCGGGCTCCCACAGGTTTTGCGTGAAACCTAAATCTCCAACACCCTCGCGATCCGTAGGAGACAGCTTGCCGGCGATGGCGTCAGTGAAATCGCCATCGCCGGCAAGCCGGCTCCTACAGGGTTGGGGGGGAGTTCGTCATCATGGGTGCTAGAAGGTGATGTCGGCGGCGGGTATCACGTCGATCCGTGCCACTGAACCGGTCAAATGCGCCAGGTCCTTGTTGTGCTCGGCGATGATGTCTTCGGCGGGGATGTTGCCGTTGTCGACCGTGGAGTGAGCGTCAGCCGCCAGCACCACGTCGTACCCCAGTTGCAGCGCCTGACGCACCGTGGCGTTGACGCAGTAGTCGGTTTGCAAACCGCAGATGACCAGGCGTTCGAAATCCTGCACCGGCAGCAGCTTTTGCAGGTTGGTCTGGTAGAACGAATCCGGTGTGGTCTTGCGTACGTGCCAATCCTTGGGCGAGGTTTCCAGCCCCTCGGCAAGTTGCCAGCCCTCAGCGTTATACGCCAGTGGACTGCCGTCTTCCTCATGCTGGATCAGCACCACCGGAATGCCGGCCTTTCGGGCACGGGTGCTGAGCCCGTTAATGGTGTCGATGACACGTGAGATTTCGAAGCACTCGTACTCGCCCGTGCAAAGTGCTCGCTGGACATCGATGATCAACATTGCAGTGGTCATGGTTCCATCCTTGATCTGTCGTTGGGTCAGGGGACAGAAACTAAATCCGTCCCCTTCCAAACACAACCCTCAATAACCGAGAGACAACCCGGTGTTACGACGCGGATCGTTCGCTCCGTAGAAACGGTTTTTGCCCACCGGTTTACCTTCCAGCGACGGCGCCCCGACCAGGATCGCGGCGATATGGTTAGCATCCTGCGGCCCGGCAAACTTGTGGCCCCAGCTTTCAAGCAGCTTCACCGTGTCCGGACTGGTGGTGAACGCCTCCAGGTTGGTCTCCTCCGGCAACCACTGCTGGTGGAAACGCGGCGCATCCACCGCCTCCTGAATGTTCATGCCGTAGTCGATCACGTTGAGGATGGTCAGCAAGGTCGCGGTGATGATGCGGCTGCCGCCTGGGGTGCCGACGACCATCACGACTTTGCCGTCCTTGGTGACGATGGTCGGGCTCATGGACGACAGCGGCGCCTTGCCCGGCGCGATGGCGTTGGCCTCCCCTTGCACCAGACCGTACATGTTCGGCACGCCGATTTTCGAGGTGAAGTCGTCCATCTCGTCGTTGAGGATGACCCCGGTTTTGCTGGCCATGACACCGGCGCCGAACCAGTCGTTCAAGGTGTAGGTCACCGACACCGCGTTGCCCCATTTATCGACGATGGAGTAATGGGTGGTGTTGCTGCCTTCGTGCGGCGCGACGCCGGGTTTGAGCTCGCGGGACACGCCGGCCTTTTGCGGATTGATGGCAGCGCGGATTTTGCTCGCGTAGTTTTTATCCAGCAGATGGGCGATCGGATTTTTCACGAAGTCCGGGTCGCCGAGGTAGCTGTTGCGGTCGACATACGCGTGGCGCATGGCTTCGATCTGGTAATGCATACCCTGCGCCGAGCGGTAACCCAGGTCTTTCATCGGGTAGCCGTCGAGGATGTTCATGATCTCGCAGATCACTACGCCGCCGGAGCTTGGCGGTGGTGCCGAGACCACGTGGTAGCCACGGTAATCGCACTCGATGGGGGCCAGTTCGCGGGTCTTGTATTTGTCGAGGTCGGCCTGGGTGATGATGCCTTTGTTGGCCTGACTGGAGGTGACGATCGCGTCAGCGACCCAGCCCTTATAGAAACCGTCGGCGCCCTTCTCGGAGATTTCCCGCAGGGTTTTGCCCAGGTCTTTTTGCACCAGTTTCTGGCCGACCTGCATCGGCTCGCCGTTGCTCAGGAAAATCGAGCCGGAATCTTTCATATCCTTTTTGAAGACGTCGGTGGCGTACTCCAGCAAATCGACATCGCCCTGCTCCAGCACAAAACCGTCTTCAGCGAGTTTGATCGCCGGGGCGATCACTTCCTTGCGCGGTTTGGTGCCGTAGGTTTTCAGGGCCAGTTCCATACCGGACACGGTGCCCGGCACGCCGACAGCCAGATGACCACGGGTGCTGAGGTCCGGGACGACGTTGCCCTCTTTGTCGAGGTACATGTCGGCAGTGGCGGCCAACGGGGCTTTTTCGCGGAAGTCGAGGAAGGTCTTGCGCCCGTCCGCCAGTTGAATGGTCATGAAACCACCGCCGCCCAGGTTACCTGCCGCGGGATACACCACCGCCAGTGCATACCCGACCGCGACGGCGGCATCGACGGCGTTACCACCGTTCTTGAGCACATCGACGCCCACATGACTGGCCAGATGCTGGGCCGTGACCACCATGCCGTTTTCGGCGGCGACGGGGGCGACAGAAGCGGCGTGAGCCGCCAGGCAACTGAGTGCCAATGAAGTCGCGATGAGCGATTTGGCAAAAGGTTCGAACTTCATGAGTCGGTCTCTTTTTGTTTTTAGGGTCGGTAAAAAAAACAGAGAAAACGTTTCAAGAGCAGTACGCAGTATGGTCGGGATTGCGTATTGCGCCTCCCCGTCGAGGCAGTATGCTTGCCGCCTGCTCACCTGTTTTCGGAGTCCGCCCGCATGAGTTACACCTTCACCACCATGGCGTCGCCGGTCGGCGAGTTGAAGCTGGTCGCGAACGGTTCGAGACTGGCGGCCATCCTCTGGGAAAACGACAAACCGAATCGCGTACGGCTCGGGCCGATGAGTGAGGCGGCGGACAACCCGGTCCTGGTGCGCGCGGTTCAACAGTTGCAGGAATACTTCGCCGGCACACGAAACCGCTTCGACCTGGAACTGGATTTTGCCGGGACGGACTTTCAGAAAAAGGTGTGGCAGGCCCTGCTGACCATTCCGTTCGGCGAAACGCGCAGCTATAGCCAGATTGCCGAGCAGATCGGCAACCCGAGCGCAGTGCGTGCAGTGGGTGCGGCGAATGGCAAGAATCCGATCTCGATTATTGCGCCGTGCCATCGGGTGATCGGCGCGTCGGGGAAATTGACCGGGTTTGCAGGTGGGCTTGAGGCGAAGGAATTATTGCTGACCCTGGAAGGCGGCCGAGGTAAAACCGGGCGTTTCGAAGGCTTTTGACCTTGCTTTATGTAGGAGCGAAGCTTGCTCGCGAAGGTGTGTCAGCAACGGTGCTGTCGCCTGACATACCTTCGCGAGCAAGCTTCGCTCCTACAGGGGATTGCGTGCTCAGGTGAACATATTTTTCATGGCGGCGTACTGCAGCAGCATGATGGTCTTCGCGTCGCAGATCTCCCCGCGATAAAACGCTTCCAGTGCGGCCTCGAACGGCCACTCCAGCACTTCCAGTTCTTCGGTCTCTTCTTCGAGCCCGCCGCCCTCGCCGACTTTCGATGAAGCATCGTATTCGGCGATGAAGAAATGCAGTTTTTCAGTCACCGAGCCGGGGCTCATGTAGGCCTCGAACACCTTCTGCACATGGTGCACGCGATAACCGGTTTCTTCCTCCGCTTCATCGCGGATGCGTTCTTCGGGCGCAGCGCCTTCGAGCAATCCCGCAGCCACCTCGATCAACAGACCGTCGTGACCGTTGACGAACACCGGCAAGCGGAATTGCCGGGTCAGTACGACGGTTTTCTTCTCGCGGTTGAACAGCAGAATCGCCGCACCATTGCCACGGTCGTAGACCTCGCGAGTCTGGCGTTGCCATTCGCCGTTGTTGCGCTGGTAATCGAAGGTGATTTTCTTCAGCAGATACCAGTCGTGGGACAACACCTGGGACTCGACGATGTTGACCCGCTCGGCTGTGTTCGGCATGACAACGCATCCTTATTTCGTCAGAAAACGCCCATCTTAGACGAAGGCCCTCACGAAAGTTGAGCCTTGTATTCCTTCTCGTATTGCCTGGCGAGCGTTTCTTTCTGCTGGTCGTCGAGCAGCTTGCCGGCCATCTGGAAGAACTTCTGCTCTTCCTCCTCCAGATGGTGATGGACCTTCTCGGAGAGCTTCTTCGCGGTCACCAGCCAGGCCGGGCTGGACATCTCGGTCTCGTCGAGTTCCTCCATCATTTCGTCCATCTCGTGATGTTCCGAAATCGCGTGGCGACTGAGGTCGACACCGTTGTCGAACTCCATCAGCGGGATGTAGAAATGCCGCTCTTCTGCAGTTTCGTGTGCCTGGAGTTCGGACTTGAGCTGCTTGTAGGCTTCAACGCGCTCCGGGGTGTCGCCGCTGGTCTTGACCAATGCGACGGCGTAGGTGCGTTGGCGGTCGTGGCTTTCGCGCAAGGCTTCGAAAATGTTCATTGGCAATCCTCATCGGCCGCGTTCTGGAATGACGCTGTAAAGGCTAGACATCTGCGCGCTGGCGACGGTTCCTCTGAATAACGAGGGATAGAACAATCGGCGCGACCCGGATACGCTCGTGCATCACTGCCATAAGGATGTAGCCGATGACACTCAGCATCGAACAGTCGCACAACCCGACACCGGAAGATCGCGAGGCGATCCTCGCACCGTTGCGGGCTTACAACGTCACCCAAGCGGGGGACGGCAAAGCGCAACCGCTGGCCCTGCTGGTGCGCAATGACCAGGGCGAGATTCTCGGCGGGCTGTACGGCCGGTTTTTCTATCAATGGTTGTTTATCGAATTGCTGTCGGTGCCGGAACAGGGCCGGGGACAAGGCATCGGCTCCAGACTGATGCAGATGGCCGAAGACCTGGCGCGGGAGAAGGAATGCATCGGGATCTGGCTGGACACCTTCGACTTTCAGGCGCCGGAGTTCTACAAGAAGCTTGGGTTCAGCGAGTTGGGGCAGATCGTTGACTACCCGCCGGGGCACAGGCGCTTCTTTTTCCAGAAGCGCCTGATCAATAAAGCTGAACTCTCCCTGTAGGAGCATGGCTTGCCAGCGAAGGCGTCCGTGAAATCGCCTTCGCCGGCAAGCCGTGCTCCTACAAAGGTATTGCGGTGCTCAAAAGATCAGAGGCAGGTAGCCAGCGCCGCCAAACGGCGCTTGGCGACAAAGTCGTCATGCTGCGCGTAGTAACTCAACGCCGTCCCTGATGCATCGGTGGTCACGTCCACAAAGGACTCCGCCGAACGCGTGTAAACGGTAGACCCGCCCTTCTTGCCCGGCTGCAAATAAGCGCCCGCATCGACGCCGAATACCGCCTCGTCCTGCCAGGCGAACTGCACGCACTGGGCGACGACTTTTTCCGGTTTGTCCGAAGTCAGGGTTTTGTACGGGGTGCCCGTGCGGGCATCGTTCATCACCGAACCGGCGCATCCCGCCAGCAACGTTGCGGCCAGCGCCACCATCAGAATTCGCATTGCGTGTGCTCATCAAGAAAAAGCGGACTGTATCACCGTGGGCCGGCGTATCGTTCTGCTTTACTTCATTTATACCGCGACACCGCGCAACGATTCGCGCACCCTGTCGCGCCAACCGCTGCATCGCCCCTGTTTTCGGGCTCATTTTTTCTGGAACGTCCATGACACCCAATGCCGAATTCTACAAACCGACCGCTGAATATGCCGACAAGCTGATCAGCCAGATCGGCCAGACGCCTTCCTGGATCGCCAAGCGAATCGGCGTCACCGACAAGCGGATCCGTTACATCCTCGACGGCGAACGCACCGTCAAGGGCGAAACCACGCCAATCCAGATGACCTACTGCGAGCAGTTTGCCCTCGAATGCCTGGCCGCAGCGGCCAAGGCCAGCAAGAAGCAGTCCGTGTAACCCATTCTCAAGGAGCGACCATGGCGGCAACCGAACAGCAACACGAGCAGGCGCTGCAGAAGTTTCTCGATGAGCGACCTGAACTGCGCCACGAACTCGACAACCTCAACCCGCTGCTGGCTCAGGCCAAGGGCGAAACCGCAGCGCAGTTTCGCGACGAGCGCTTGCATGAAGCGTTCGAAGCCGAGGCCGAACGTCTGGGGTTGTTTGCCTGGGAGCTGACCCTGCAACTGACCGCTGCGACGTCTGAGGACTACGAGGCCCAGCGCCTCGAAGTGCACAGGGAAGTGGCCGAAATGGCGGGGATGGACTGGCTGGAGTATTGCGAGTTATATGGTCTGACCCCGTAACCGTCGCCGCACAAGGATCCCGCCACCGATGCTGCCTTCGTCCTCCACGACCCGCGCCAGTCCGGGGCATCTGCACACTCAGAAATGGCGCGGCCGCATCGGCCTGTCGCTGGTGGCCGCACTCTCGGTACTTGCCGGCATGACCGACGCTATCGGCTTCATGGCCAGCGGCGATTTCGTTTCCTTCATGAGCGGCAACACCACCCGCCTCGCCGTGGCGATCAGCGACGGCGACATGGGCCTGACCCTGCGCCTGCTGCTGCTCGTGGCCACGTTCATCCTCGGCAACGCCTTGGGCATTGTCGTCAGCCGGGTCGGTGGGCGCCGCGCGCTGCCCTTGCTGTTGTGCATCGCCATGTTGCTGTGTGCGGCAGCGGCCTGGCCTTATGACGAACAATTGCCGGCGCTGCTGGCGGCGATCATCGCGATGGGCATGCTCAATGCCGCCGTCGAAGAAGTGAATGGCCTGCCGGTGGGGCTTACTTACGTGACAGGCGCCCTGTCGCGCTTCGGTCGCGGCCTGGGACGCTGGATGCTCGGCGAACGGCGCAATGGCTGGCGGGTGCAGTTGATCCCCTGGACCGGAATGTTTGCCGGCGCGGTGCTGGGAGCGGTGCTGGAGCATCATCTTGGACTCAGGGCGTTGTTTGTCAGCGGGTTGCTGGCGGGGGCGCTTGGCGTGTTGTCGTTGAGGATTCCACGGCGTTGGCAGTTGGGGTATATGCCGCGTTGAGCGGCGTAGCACATTCAGCATTTATGTCGGCAGACAGACCGCCATCGCTGGCAAGCCAGCTCCTACAGGGGGTTTTCCTGTAGGAGCCGGCTTGCTGGCGATGGCGACAACTCGGTCCACGCCTTATCATGGCCGCAGTTTTACTGATCGAGTCCGTCATGAAGTTCGCCATCGCGCTGTTTTCCGCCGCCCATGCGCCCTCCTCGCGCCGTGCCTTGCTGTTCGCCCAGGCTGCGCTGGCCGGCGGGCATGAGATTGTCCGGCTGTTTTTCTATCAGGATGGCGTCTACAACGCGTCCGCCAGCGTGGTCACGCCGCAGGATGAACAGGACCTGCCCAAGCAATGGCGCGCCTTTGTGGCCGAACATCAACTGGACGGCGTCGTCTGCATCGCCGCCGCCCTGCGTCGTGGCGTGTTGAACGACGAAGAAGCCCAGCGTTATCAGCGCGAAGCGGTCGCCGTCGGCGCGCCGTGGGAGTTGTCCGGTCTCGGTCAGTTGCATGACGCGGTGCAGGACGCCGACCGACTGATCTGTTTCGGAGGTGCGTGACATGCCTAAATCCTTGCTGATTATCAGCCGTCAGGCGCCGTGGTCCGGGCCGAGCGCACGTGAAGCACTGGACATCGTGCTGGCCGGCGGTGCCTTCGACCTGCCGATCGGCCTGCTGTTTCTTGATGACGGGGTGTTCCAGCTCGCGCCGAAACAGGACGCCAAGGCCCTGCAACAAAAAGACTTGAGCGCCAACCTGCAAGCGTTGCCGATGTTCGGCGTCGAAGACCTGTTCGTCTCTGGCGACAGCGCCGCTGAACGCGGCCTGGCCCCGGACAGCTTGTCGCTGGCAGAAGCCCAGGTGCTGGCCGCCCGCGAAATCACCGCCCTTATTGACCGTTACGACCAGGTGATCACCCTCTGATGTCGACTTTGCATGTGTTGTCTCATTCCCCGTTCGGCGACGACCGCCTGAGCAGTTGCCTGCGCCTGATCGGCGCGAACGATGCGCTGCTGCTGACCGGTGACGCGGTGTATGCGTTGCAACCGGGCACCGCGCCCTTCAACGCACTGATCACCGGCAACCCAACGCTGTTCGTGTTGGCCGAAGACGCCCAGGCTCGTGCGGTGGAGGTTCCGGATACGGCCAAGGCGATCGATTATCCCGCCTTCGTCGAACTGTCGATTCACTACGACAAGGTCAACAGCTGGTTATGAATGCACTGACGGTCGGCGCCCGCGCCATCGAGTTGGACAAGGACGGTTTCCTGGTTGAACTGAGCGACTGGTCCGCCGACGTGGCCAGCGCCCTCGCCGCTGCCGAAGACATCGAGTTGAGCCCCGAGCACTGGGAAATCCTCGAATTGCTGCGCAGCTTCTACGCCGAATTCCAGCTGTCCCCGGCGACACGTCCGCTGATCAAGTACACAGCGTTGAAGCTCGGCCCGGAAAAAGGCAACAGCCTGCACCTGAACCGACTGTTCAAAGGCACCCCTGCCAAACTCGCCGCGAAACTGGCGGGCCTGCCCAAACCGACGAATTGCTTATGACCGATTATCCAGTGCTGACTCTAGAAACGCCCGCCGAACACCCCTTCGCCCAATTCGTGCGGATCCTCGGCAAAGGCAAGCGCGGCGCCCGCGACCTGACCCGCGAGGAAGCCCGCGAAGCCATGGGCATGGTGCTCGACGACAAGGTCGAAGACACTCAGCTCGGTGCATTTCTGATGCTGCTGCGGCACAAGGAAGAAAGCGCCGAGGAAATGGCCGGTTTCACCGAAGCCCTGCGTGAGCGCTTGCAACCACCGACCCTGAATGTCGATCTGGATTGGCCAACCTACGCCGGCAAGAAACGCCATCTGCCGTGGTATCTGCTGGCGGCCAAGTGCCTGGCGCAGAACGGCGTGCGGATTTTCATGCACGGCGGCGGCGCACATACGGCCGGGCGGCTGTACAGCGAGCAACTGCTGGATGAGCTGAAGATCCCGTTGTGCCGCAACTGGCAACAGGTCGGCTCGGCGCTCGATAACGGCGGCCTGGCGTTCATGCCGCTGGTGGATTGGGCGCCGCAACTGCAACGCATGATCGACCTGCGCAATACCTTGGGCCTACGCTCGCCGATCCACTCCCTGACGCGCATTCTCAATCCGTTGAACGCCCGCTGCGGCCTGCAAAGCATTTTCCACCCCGGCTACCAGGCGGTGCATCGCGATGCCAGCGGCTTGCTCGGCGACACCGCGATTGTGGTCAAGGGCGATGGCGGCGAGATCGAGATCAACCCCGACACCGACAGCCACCTGTACGGCACCACCGGTGGCGAGAGCTGGGATGAGGAATGGCCGCAGCTGTCGGCGCAACGCCATGTCAAACCCGCCTCTCTCGATCCCGAACATTTGAAAGCCGTATGGCGTGGCGACGTGGTCGACAGTTATCCGCAAATGGCGCTGATTGCGACAATGGCCCTCGCACTACGCGGCCTCGGCCAACCTCGCGAAATCGCCTTCGAAACAGCCCAGAAATATTGGGATGCACGGGATAGATCGATTTAACCGATCATAAGCGCCCAACCTTTGCGCTTTTTTATCGAACCTATCGGAATAGACTCCTCTCCAACGCTTATCGGTTGAGGAGTCTTGAACATGGGTTTGTTAGTCGAAGGTCGCTGGCATGACCAGTGGTACGAAAGCAGCAAGGACGGCGCGTTCCAGCGCGAACAGGCGCAGCGTCGAAACTGGCTGACCGCCGACGGCACGCCCGGCCCGACCGGTGTGGGTGGCTTTGCCGCCGAGGCGGGTCGTTATCACCTCTACGTATCGCTCGCCTGTCCGTGGGCGCATCGCACACTGATCCTGCGCAAACTCAAAGGCCTTGAAAGCCTGATCGACGTGTCGGTGGTCAGTTGGCTGATGCTGGAAAACGGCTGGACCTTCGACAAGCACTTCGGCTCGACCGGCGACAAGCTCGATCACTTCAACTTCATGCACCAGCGCTATACCGCCGACACTGCCGACTACACTGGCCGCGTCACTGTGCCGGTGCTCTGGGACAAGCAGCAGAATCGCATCGTCAACAATGAATCGGCGGAGATCATCCGCATGTTCAACGGCGCATTCGATGACTTGACCGGCAATGACCTGGATTTCTATCCGGCGCCGTTGCGCGGCGAGATCGATGCGTTGAATGAGCGGATTTATCCGGCGGTGAACAACGGTGTGTACCGCGCCGGGTTCGCGACATCGCAGACGGCTTATGAAGAGGCGTTTGACGGGTTGTTTGCGGAACTGGATCGACTGGAACAGCTGTTAGACGCCAATCGTTATCTGGTGGGCGAATACCTGACTGAAGCGGACATTCGCCTGTTTACCACGCTGATCCGCTTTGATGCGGTGTACCACGGGCACTTCAAGTGCAACCTGCGGCGGATTGCCGATTATCCGAACCTGTCGAACTGGCTGCGCGAGATTTATCAGTGGCCGGGGATTGCCGAGACGGTGGATTTTCAGCACATCAAGAACCACTACTACGGCAGTCACAAGACCATCAACCCGACCGGTGTTGTGCCGAAGGGGCCGGAGCAGGACTTTACCGTGGCGCATGATCGGGCGCGGTTGAGTGGGAAAGGGGTTTGGCGCAAGAACAGCGCCTGATCCGGGTTCTATTTCGATTTTGAGGCCCCCTTCGCGGGCAAGCCTCGCTCCTACAGGTTTTGTGTCCACCCGCAATCGTGCGAACAACATAAAATCTGTAGGAGCGAGGCTTGCCCGCGAAGGAAGCGACTCGGTCTTCAGACTTGCGCCTGAGCCCCCTCAAACCACGCCAGTTTCTCGCGCAACTGCACCACTTCCCCAACAATCACCAGCGTCGGTGCATGTACTTCATGCTCCGCTACCAGCCGTGGAAGATCGGCCAAGGTGCCGGTAAACACCCGCTGATTAACCGTGGTGCCCTGCTGAATCAACGCCGCCGGCGTATCCGCTGCGCGACCATGCTTGATCAACTGCTCGCAGATGATCGGCAAGCCCACCAGCCCCATGTAGAACACCAGGGTTTGCGCCGGCGCAACCAGGTCACCCCACGGCAAATCGGTGGAACCGTCCTTCAGGTGCCCGGTGACAAATCGCACCGACTGCGCGTAATCGCGGTGGGTCAGCGGAATCCCGGCGTACGCCGCGCAACCGCTGGCCGCCGTGATGCCCGGCACCACCTGGAACGGGATGCCATGGGCCGCCAGTTCTTCGATCTCTTCACCGCCACGGCCGAAGATGAACGGATCACCGCCCTTCAACCGCACCACGCGCTTGCCTTGTTTGGCCAGGTCCACCAGTTGCTGGTTGATCTGATCCTGCGGCACGGCGTGATCGGCACGACGCTTGCCGACGTAGACCCGCTCGGCATCGCGACGGCACAAATCGAGAATCGCCGGCGCCACCAACCGGTCATACAGCACCACATCGGCTTGCTGCATCAGGCGCAAGGCGCGGAAGGTCAACAGGTCGGGATCACCCGGCCCTGCACCGACCAGATACACCTCACCCGTGGCAACCGGCGCTTCACCGCTGATTTTCGCCTGCATCATGCGCTCGGCTTCAGCGCCCTGCCCGGCCAGTTGCCGGTCGGCAATCGGGCCCTGGAACACATCTTCCCAGAACGCCCGACGCTGCTGTACATCCGGAAACAGGCCTTTGACCTGACTGCGAAAACGCGCAGCCAGACCGGCCAGTTGACCGTAGGTGGAAGGAATCCAGGTTTCGATCTTGGCGCGGATCAACCGCGCCAGCACCGGCGCATCGCCGCCACTGGAAACCGCGATGATCAATGGCGAACGGTCGACGATCGCCGGGAAGATCACGCTGCACAAGGCTGGCGCATCCACCACGTTGACCGGCACGCAACGCCGATGAGCATCGGCGGAGACTTGTGCATTCAGCGGTTCATCATCGGTGGCGGCAATGATCAGCCCGCAGCCGTCCAGATCCGCTTCGACGTAGCCACGCACCAGGCACTCGCCACCGCTGCCGGCAACGAGTTCGCGCAGTTGCGGTTCGATTTCAGGCGCAACCACCCGCAGCAGCGCACCGGCTTCGGCCAGCAGGCGGGATTTGCGCAAGGCAATTTCCCCCCCACCGACGACCAACACACGACTGCCGCGAAGGTTGTGAAACAGCGGCAGATAGTCCATTTAGCCGATGACCTCGAGGCCACCCATGTACGGTTTCAGCACGTCCGGCACACGGATCGAACCGTCGGCCTGCTGGTAGTTTTCCAGCACGGCAACGAGGGTACGACCGACCGCCAGACCGGAACCGTTCAGGGTGTGAACCAGTTCAGGCTTGCCGGTTTCCGGGTTGCGGAAACGCGCTTGCATGCGACGGGCCTGGAAATCGCCGCAGTTGGAGCACGACGAAATCTCGCGGTATTTGTCCTGGCTCGGGATCCACACTTCCAGGTCGTAGGTCTTGACTGCGCTGAAGCCCATGTCGCCGGTGCACAGCGCAAGGGTGCGATAAGGCAGTTCCAGCAATTGCAGGACTTTCTCGGCGTTGGCGGTCAGGCCTTCCAGCGCTTCCATCGAGGTCGATGGCTCAACGATCTGGACCATCTCGACCTTGTCGAACTGGTGCTGGCGAATCATGCCGCGGGTATCGCGACCCGACGCACCGGCTTCACTGCGGAAGCACGGCGTATGGGCGACGAACTTGATCGGCAGTAGTTTCGAATCGACGATTTCGCCGGCGACGATGTTGGTCAGCGACACTTCAGCGGTCGGGATCAGGTACAGATCGGCCTCGCCTTCGCGAGCGATCTTGAACAGGTCTTCTTCGAATTTCGGCAATTGACCGGTGCCTTGCAGCGCCGGCGCCTGGACCAGATAAGGCGTATAGGCCTCTTCGTAACCGTGCTCGCTGGTGTGCAGGTTGATCATGAACTGCGCCAGGGCGCGGTGCAGACGGGCGATCGGGCCACGCAGCAAGGCGAAACGCGCTCCGGACAGCTTGGCGGCGGTTTCGAAGTCCAGCCAGCCGAATTTCTCGCCCAGGGCGACATGGTCCTGGACCGGGAAATCGAACGCGGTCGGGGTGCCCCAGCGGCGCACTTCAACGTTGCCGTCTTCGTCATCGCCGATTGGCACGGATTCGTGCGGCAGGTTCGGGATGCCGAGCAGGATCGAATCCAGATCGGTCTGAATCCCGTCCAGTTCCACTTTGCCGGCGCTCAATTCGTTGGCCATGCGCTCGACGTCCGCCATCAACGGCGCGATGTCTTCGCCGCGCTGCTTGGCCTGACCGATGGATTTGGAGCGCGCATTACGTTCAGCCTGCAGTGCTTCGGTGCGGGTCTGGACGGTCTTGCGCTGTTCTTCCAGCGCTTCGATGCGCGCAACATCCAGCGTGTAGCCACGGGATGCCAGGCGGTCCGCTACGTCCTGAAGGTTGCTACGTAACAGTTTGGAATCGAGCATGTCGGTCTCTCGTTATCAAAGTTTGGTCAAGGACAGGCCGGCCCAAGTGGCGAGCAGCCCGCCGAATACGCTGATGGCAGCATAGCCCAGGGCTAGTGGCACCTGCCCGCTTTCCAGCAGGCGCACCGTATCCAGTGAAAAGGATGAAAAAGTCGTCAGCCCCCCGAGGAAGCCGACAATCAGCCCGGCGCGCACTTCGAAAGGCACCTCCGGGCGAATCAAAAACAGACCGTATAGAACGCCGATCAGCAAACAGCCGACGATATTAACGGCCAGCGTCGCGGTATAGAAGTGCCGTGGCCAATTAGCGTTGACCCAGTTGCCAGTGGCGAAGCGCAACAGCGTGCCAGCGACCCCGCCGACGGAAACCGCAACAATCAATGGAAGCACTATTTTCTCCGCTGCCGGGGGCTTAAACGGTCAAGTTGCGCGAGGTGATTGAGCTTCTCGCCGATCTTCAGCTCCAGGCCTCGCGGCACTGGCTGATAGAACGGTTGCGGCTCAAGCTCTTCGGGGAAGTAGTCTTCGCCGGCAGCGTAGGCATCCGGCTCATCGTGGGCATAACGGTACTCGTCGCCGTAACCGAGTTGCTTCATCAACTTGGTCGGGGCGTTGCGAAGGTGCAACGGCACTTCCAGCGAACCGTGTTCGGTGGCGCTGCGCATCGCGGCTTTGAAACCCATGTACACCGCGTTGCTTTTCGGCGCGCAGGCCAGATAGGTGATGGCCTGGGCCACCGCCAACTCGCCTTCCGGGCTGCCGAGGCGTTCCTGCACTTCCCACGCGGCCAGGCACAGGCTCAAGGCGCGGGGGTCGGCGTTGCCGATGTCTTCGCTGGCCATGCGCACCACGCGCCGGGCGAGGTACAGCGGATCGCAACCGCCATCGATCATCCGTGCAAACCAGTACAACGCGCCGTCCGGATTGGAGCCGCGAACCGATTTATGCAGCGCGGAAATCTGGTCGTAAAACGCTTCGCCGCCCTTGTCGAACCGCCGACGGGTATCGCCGAGCAGGCTTTGCAGGAGATCGACGCCGATTTCGCTGTTGTCTTCGGCAAGGTCCGAGGCGTTTTCCAGCAGGTTGAGCAGGCGTCGACCATCGCCATCGGCGGCGGACAGCAGCATCTGAAAGCCTTCATCGCTGAGGGTCAGTTGCCGTTTGCCCAGGCCACGCTCTTCGGTCAGCGCACGATGCACCAGTTTGCGCAGCGCCGCTTCGTCGAGGCTTTTGAGTACGTAGACGCGCGCCCGGGAGAGCAAGGCGTTATTGAGTTCGAACGAGGGATTTTCCGTGGTCGCGCCGATGAAAATCAGCGTGCCGTCTTCGACGTACGGCAGGAAGGCGTCCTGCTGCGACTTGTTGAAGCGATGCACTTCGTCGACGAACAGGATGGTGCGTTTGCCGTACTGGCCGGCCTGTTGCTTGGCGATTTCCACCGCCTGGCGGATTTCCTTCACGCCGGCCAATACAGCCGAGACCGTTTCGAAGTGCGCATCCGAGACTTCCGCCAGCAACCGCGCCAGGGTGGTTTTGCCCACGCCCGGCGGGCCCCAGAAAATCATCGAATGCAGCGCACCCTGCTCCAGCGCTTCGCGCAAAGGCTTGCCGCGAGCGAGCACGTGTTCCTGACCGACGTACTCGTCCAGATTGGCCGCACGCAAACGGGCGGCCAAGGGCTGAGCTATCGGGGCGCTGCGAAACAGGTCCATCACGACTTGCGAAACCTCACTACTTGAACACTGCAGGCCTCTGTAGGAGCCGGCTTGCTGGCGATGGTGGGTCAGTCGACATTAATGTTGAATGAATAATCGCCATCGCCAGCAAGCCGGCTCCTACAAGGGATTTGTGTTACTCCTGGATGATGTCCGCGCCTTTAGGGATGTCGAACTTGAACTTCGACGCCGGGATCGGCTCGTTGGCCTTCACGCCGGTAAACAGGATGTTGGTACGCTGGCCGACGCTGTCGATCAGTTGCATGTCATTGACCAGGCCATTGCGGAACGACAGGCGCAGGCTGTCGAACAGGGTGTCCTTGGATTTCGGCTTCAGGGTGAAGTCAATCACACCGCCAGCTTCCTTGGCGCTGATGGCGAAGCTCTGGCTGATCTTGGACACGTCACCGGACAACAGCAACGCCGGCGTCTGGCTCAGACGCAGATCGAGGGTCTTGATGGTGGCCTGTTCCAGGTCCGGGTCCCACAGGGTCACTTTCTTGCCGTCGGAAACCACGACTTGCTCGGCCGGCGCATCGGTGTGCCAGTAGAACAGGCCCGGGCGCTGCAGCGACATTTCACCGGCCGTTTCCTGCAACTGGGTGCCGCTGCCATCGAGGGTCAGCTGCGAGAAGCGTGCGGTCAGGGTCTGGGATTTTTCCAGGAGTTGGGTCAGACGTGCCACGTCCTTGTCATCGGCGTGGGCCGAGAGCGTGGTCAAAGCCAGAACCGGCAGCAACAGCATGCGGATAAGACGCATGGGAGTCCTCATAACATTCGTGGGAGTTCGGACGGTGCGTCACCGCACCATCCTTGCAAATCAAATCAGTCGCGCACCGGGCCAGGCGCCAGGACTTCACGCGAACCGTTGGTGTTCATGGACGTCACGACCCCGGCCATTTCCATGGCTTCGATCATGCGTGCGGCGCGGTTGTAGCCGATTTTCAGCTTGCGCTGAACCGCAGAGATGGACGCGCGACGGCTTTCCAGTACGAACTGCACCGCTTCGTCGTACAGCGCATCGGTTTCAGCATCGTCATCACCGCCGCCACCGCCATTCTCAAAGCCGCTACCGGCCTCTTCAACACCGGCGAGGATGTCATCGTTGTATTCCGGCGCACCGCGCAGTTTCCAGGCTTCCACCACCCGGTGAACCTCGTCATCGGACACGAACGCGCCATGCACACGAATCGGCAGGCTGGTGCCCGGCGGCATGTAAAGCATGTCACCGTGGCCCAGCAGTTGCTCGGCACCACCCTGGTCGATGATGGTCCGCGAGTCGATCTTGCTCGACACCTGGAACGCCATGCGCGTCGGGATGTTTGCCTTGATCAGACCGGTGATCACGTCAACCGACGGACGCTGGGTCGCGAGGATCAAGTGGATACCGGCGGCACGGGCCTTCTGGGCGATACGGGCGATCAGCTCTTCAACCTTCTTGCCGACGATCATCATCATGTCGGCGAATTCGTCGACCACCACGACAATGGTCGGCAGCTTGGTCAGCAGCGGCGCTTCGTCGTGAATGCTTTCGCGCTTGTACAGCGGATCGCTCAGCGGCGTGCCGGCGTCCTGGGCTTCCTTGACCTTGGCGTTGAAGCCGGACAGGTTTCGCACGCCCATCTTCGCCATCAGTTTGTAGCGACGCTCCATCTCCGCCACGCTCCAGCGCAGGGCGTTGGCCGCGTCTTTCATGTCGGTCACAACCGGGCACAGCAGGTGCGGAATGCCTTCGTAGATCGACAACTCAAGCATTTTCGGGTCGATCATGATCAGCTTGGCGTCTTCCGGGCCGGACTTGAACAGGATCGACAGAATCATCGCGTTCACACCCACCGACTTACCGGAACCTGTCGTACCGGCCACCAGCAAGTGCGGCATTTTCGCGAGGTCGGTGATGACCGGCTTGCCGCCGATGTCATGACCGAGGGCCAGGGTGACCGGGGATTTAAAGTTGTCGTACTCAGGCGTCGACAGCACTTCGGAGAAGCGCACGATCTGCCGGTCTTCGTTGGGAATCTCGATACCGACGGTGGTCTTGCCCGGAATCACTTCCACCACCCGCACGCTGGTCACGGCCAGGGAACGCGCCAGGTCTTTCGCCAGGTTGGCGATACGGCTGACCTTGACCCCGGCGGCAGGCTGGATTTCGTAACGGGTAATCACCGGGCCCGGGTGAATCGAGTCTACCGAGACTTCGACGCCGAATTCCTTGAGCTTGATTTCCAGCAAGTGGCCAACGGCCGCCAGCGACTCCGGGGAATAATTGAGTTGTTTCTTTTCTGCAGGATCGAGAATCGAGATCGGCGGCAAGGTGCCTTCGACGGCGCTGTCGACGAACAGCGGCGCCTGTTTCTCTTTTTCCACGCGCTGGCTTGGCGCGGCGGGTTTCGGCGGCGCGGGGGCAATCACCGGCGGGACCTGCTTCTCGCGGTCCGACATGTGTTTGCTCAGGGCTTGCTCACGCTCGATCAGGCGTTCCTTGACCTTGGCTTGCTCGCGCTTGTCGGTAACGGTCGGCGCGACCACGTCATGCACGCGATCATCGACTTCACGCAACTGCGCAACCAGCTGCTTGCGCTCGACACGGGCGGCCCACCAGCGGTTGGCCGCGCCCTGGAACACTTCGAACAGGTCGAGGGTGATCTTGCCGGTAACGTCCATCACCTTGAACCACGACAGGTCGGTGAACACCGTCAGGCCGAACAGGAACAACGCGATGAACAGCAAGGTGCTGCCCTGGATATTCAGTGCATTGCGGGCCAGATCGCCAAGGCTTTCGCCCAACGCGCCGCCCGCGCCGGCCGGCAGACCGGTCGGTGCATGGAAATGGATGTGGGCCAGGGCCGCGCCCGACAGCACCAGGAACACCAGGCCGATCAGGCGCCAGGAAAACAGCCAGCCGCTCCACTGCCACGGCTCGTGGCGTTGACGGAAGATCTGGTAGGTCTTGACCGCCAGCAACAGCGGGAAAATGTAGGCGAAGTAACCCAGCACCATGAACAGGATGTCGGCACTGTAGGAGCCGACCGGTCCGCCAAAGTTCTGAACATCGTCGATCTTGCTGTTATGGCTCCAGCCCGGATCGTCCTTGCCGTAAGTCAACAAGGCCATCATCAGGAACAGGCACAGGCCGCCGATGGCGATCAATGCACCTTCCTTGAGCCGGTAGTGCAAATGCTGGCGCCAGAGCGGAACGACGGCTGGTTTAGGTGCTGCGGTGGATTTCTTCAAAACGCTTCTTTTCCTGCGCCTATGGCGCGTCCATCTGTTGAATGACTATAAAAAACTGCCCAATCCAGGCAGGTAAAAAAGTTAACCGGCGCAACTGGGACTACTTTTAACACTGCACTCCGGTTTTTATAAACACGGGGCGCACTGAATATTCAAGTGACCGGCACGCATTGTACGGGTTTGTTCGTACGATGCCATGCTGGCAGGCCATGGATCAGCATAGCTAACGGCGCACCGATTGCGATTCAATTTGAGCACGCATTCTCTTTCGTGACAAAGGCTTATGAGGTGTTTTATGAGCGAATCCAAGCATTGCCGTCTGATCATTCTGGGTTCCGGCCCTGCCGGTTACAGCGCAGCGGTTTATGCCGCCCGCGCCAACCTCAAACCTGTGGTCATTACCGGCATACAGGCAGGTGGCCAGCTCACCACCACCGTCGAAGTCGACAACTGGCCCGGTGACGTCGAAGGCCTGACCGGCCCGGTACTGATGGAACGCATGCAAAAACACGCCGAGCGCTTTGACACAGAGATCGTTTACGACCACATCCACACAGCCAAGTTGCAACAGCGCCCGTTCGAACTTATCGGCGACGGCGGCACTTATACGTGCGACGCACTGATTATTGCCACCGGCGCTTCGGCGCAGTATCTGGGTCTGCCCTCGGAAGAGGCCTTCGCCGGCAGAGGGGTTTCGGCCTGCGCAACGTGCGACGGCTTCTTCTACCGCAACCAGGTAGTCGCCGTAGTCGGTGGCGGCAATACCGCTGTTGAAGAAGCGTTGTATTTGTCCAACATCGCCAAGGAAGTCCACTTGATCCACCGACGCGACAAGTTGCGCTCGGAGAAAATCCTTCAGGACAAACTCTTCGAAAAAGCCGCCAACGGTAATATCCGTTTGCACTGGAACCAGAATCTCGATGAAGTGCTGGGCGATGCCAGCGGCGTGACCGGCGCCCGCCTGCGCGAAAGCCACAGCGGCGAAACCAGCGAGCTGTCGGTGGCCGGCGTGTTCATCGCCATTGGCCACAAGCCCAATACCGGACTGTTCGAAGGCCAGCTGAAAATGCGTGACGGTTATCTGCTGATCAGAGGCGGCAGCGAAGGCGATGCCACCGCCACCGAGATCCCCGGCGTGTTCGCCGCCGGTGATGTGGCCGACCACGTTTATCGCCAGGCCGTCACTTCCGCCGGCGCCGGCTGCATGGCCGCACTCGACGCCGAGAAATACCTCGACGACATTCCGGCCGTTTGACGGCAAACTTCACGGTGGGCCCAACCGCCCACCACTGCCCTCCCCTTCTGTAAGCCCGGATGCCATGCTGACTTGGTTACAACGCAACACCCTGACCTTCCCGCCGCTGGAAAAAGCCATGCGCGATCCCAACGGATTGCTGGCTGCGGGCGGCGATCTGTCCGCCGATCGTCTGATTCAGGCCTATCGCCATGGCTGCTTTCCGTGGTTTTCGGAAGGCCAGCCGATTCTCTGGTGGTCGCCGGATCCGCGTACCGTGCTGTTTCCCGACGAACTGCATGTCTCGCGCAGCCTCAGCAAGCTGCTGCGTCAGCAACGCTATCAAGTGACCTTTGATCAGGATTTTGCTGCGGTCATTCGCGCGTGCGCTGCACCGCGCGAATATGCCGACGGGACCTGGATCACCGAAGCGATGCAGAACGCCTACCTGGCGCTGCACCAGCGGGGCTACGCGCATTCGGTGGAGGTCTGGGATCAGGGGGAACTGGTCGGCGGGCTCTATGGCCTGGCGATGGGGCAGTTGTTTTTCGGCGAATCCATGTTCAGCCGCGCCGACAACGCCTCCAAATTCGGCTTTGCCACCCTGGTCAAACATCTGAAAGACTCGGGTTTCGTGCTGATCGACTGCCAGATGCCCACCGATCATTTGCA
Organism: Pseudomonas sp. PDM01; assembly: GCF_014852325.1. Classification (NCBI taxonomy): domain Bacteria; kingdom Pseudomonadati; phylum Pseudomonadota; class Gammaproteobacteria; order Pseudomonadales; family Pseudomonadaceae; genus Pseudomonas; species Pseudomonas sp. PDM01. Next base: position 33,949 of record NZ_JACVBK010000014.1, on the reverse strand, counting down.
CAGCCTGGGCGCCCGCGCCATTCCTCGTCGCGAGTTTGCCCGCTATCTTGCGCAGCATCTGGACCAACCCAGCCGTGCCACCTGGGTTTGCTGAGCGACTTTCGCGCGCGTGGCTTACACTTAATTCAAAGCTTATACCGAGGGTTGATCATGACCGAGTTGGCGCGTTTGAAGTTTTATGCCACTCAGCCCCACTCTTGCAGTTATCTGCCCGAGGAGCAGGCCACAACGCTGTTCCTCGACCCTAGCCAGCCCATGGATGTGCATGTCTATGCAGACCTGTCTGAAATGGGTTTTCGTCGCAGCGGCGATCATCTTTATCGGCCACATTGCCAGAATTGCAATGCGTGCGTGCCTGCGCGCATTCCGGTGGCGCAATTTTCACCGAATCGTCAGCAGAAACGCATTTTCAAGCGCAATGCCGACGTGCAGGTGCGCCCGACCAAGCCGAAGTTCAGCGAAGAGTACTTCGACCTGTATCAGCGCTACATCGAACAGCGCCATGCCGATGGCGACATGTACCCGCCGAGTCGTGACCAGTTCTCGACCTTCCTGGTGCGTGACCTGCCATTTTCGCGCTTCTACGAATTTCGCCTGGAGGGCCAGCTGTTGGCGGTGGCGGTCACTGACTTGCTGCCGAACGGTCTGTCGGCGGTCTACACCTTCTACGAACCCTCTGAAGAACGCCGCAGCCTGGGGCGCTATGCGATTCTCTGGCAAATCGCCGAGGCCCAGCGCCTGGGGCTTGAAGCGGTCTACCTCGGATACTGGATCAAGAACTGCAAAAAAATGAGCTACAAGACCCAATATCGCCCGATCGAACTGTTGATTAATCAGCGCTGGGTCATCCTGAACTAGAACCCCTTGGCTTAAACCCCATTTTTCGGGCACAATGCACGCCGCTTTTGCCTGGCGCAGTTGCACCGGGCCATTCATTGGACACCGAGGGCTTTACTGCATGTCGAAAGAAGACAGCTTCGAAATGGAAGGCACTGTCGTCGACACCCTGCCCAACACCATGTTTCGCGTGGAGTTGGAAAATGGGCACGTCGTAACCGCGCATATCTCCGGCAAGATGCGCAAGAACTACATTCGTATTCTTACCGGTGACAAAGTGCGCGTCGAGCTGACGCCCTATGACTTGAGCAAAGGGCGCATCACTTACCGCGCTCGCTAATCAAGTCAATACAAGACGCCCGGCTTTTGCCGGGCGTTTTTGTTTGTCTGCGATTTGGTTTGGCTTGGCTTGGTGTGAATATCCATTTTTTTGGTGATGGCTGGTATTGGTTTCGCTTTTACAGCGAGTCACTTTCGAAAAGCGCGAAAGTAACCAAAGCGCTTTTGCCCCTTTCGTTCGGTGCCTCGCTAAGGCTCGCCATACCCTCGCTCCGGTCCTGCTCCGTGGGCACGCCGCCATCGGCCATCCATGGCCGGGGGCGGCTAACCCGGCATCCATGCCGGGTTGCCCACTGCGCAGAACCTCCACTCGGCCTCTCGAGGGGGCGACCACCGCCACAGCCGCCGAGGCGGCCTGAAAGCCGACCTGGCTCATCGGTCGTGCGCACACTTCCGCACTGTGGTGGCTGCACTAATTTTGGATGTTTGCACATTCCCCTGTAGGAGCCGGCTTGCTGGCGATGGCGTCCTTTCAGGCGATAAATGCGCGACTGACCCGCCGCTATCGCCAGCAAGCCGGCTCCTACAAGGGATTGGGTTCACACGATTCAAAATTGTAGGAGCTGGCTTGCCAGCGATGGACGTCAACGATAACGCGGGCTGTCTGAATGAACGCGTCGCCCAAACGCTTTTCGCCGGCAAGCCGGCTCCTACAAGGGATTGGGTTCACACGATTCAAAATTGTAGGAGCTGGCTTGCCAGCGATGGACGTCAACGATAACGCGGGGTGTCTGAATGAACGCGTTGCCCAGACGATTTTCGCCGGCAAGCCGGCTCCTACAAGGAATCGCGTTTGCTTTCGCTTTTCACCACTCATCAGGCCGAGCGTTAGCTCGCCTTCAGCTTTTGATCTGAGCGCCCCCTCGAGAGGCCGAGCGCAGGTTCTGCGCAGTGGGCAACCCGGCATGGATGCCGGGTTAGCCGCCCCCGGCCATGGATGGCCGATGGCGGCGGGCCCACGGAGCAGGACCGGAGCGAGGGCATGGCGAGCATTAGCGAGCCACCGAACGAAAGGGGCAAGAGCCCTTGGTTACTTGGGGCTCTTCCAAGTGACTCGCCGTAAGGGCGAAACCAATAGCCGCCGTTACCAAAGAAACGGATATGCCCCCAAACCAAGCAGACAACAAAAAAGGCGCCCGAAGGCGCCTTTCGCTTTACAACAGATCAACAACCGTCAGGCCATTTCAGCCGTGGTTTCAAACTCGAAGGTCAGCTCGCCGTCCTTCAGATCGATATGCACCACGCCACCATGGTCAGCCAGCTCGCCAAAGAGAATCTCTTCCGCCAGCGGACGCTTGATCTTGTCCTGGATCAAACGCGCCATCGGCCGAGCGCCCATTGCCGAGTCGTAACCACCTGCCGCCAGCCAACTGCGCGCCGCGTCGGTCACTTCCAGCTGCACGCGCTTGTCTTCCAGCTGCGCCTGAAGCTCGGTAAGGAACTTGTCCACCACGCTTTTGATGACCTCATGACTGAGGCGACCAAACTGGATAATGGTGTCCAGACGGTTGCGGAACTCCGGCGTGAAGCTCTTCTTGATCACTTCCATCGCATCGGACGAGTGGTCCTGATGGGTGAAACCGATCGAAGCACGCGCTGCGGTTTCGGCACCGGCGTTGGTCGTCATGATGACAATCACGTTACGGAAGTCCGCCTTGCGCCCGTTGTTATCGGTCAGCGTACCGTGGTCCATGACCTGCAACAGCAGGTTGAAGACTTCCGGATGCGCCTTCTCGATTTCATCGAGCAACAGCACGCAGTGAGGCTGCTTGGTGATGGCTTCGGTCAGCAGACCGCCCTGATCAAACCCGACATAGCCAGGAGGTGCACCGATCAGACGCGATACGGTGTGGCGCTCCATGTACTCGGACATGTCAAAACGAACCAGCTCGATACCCAACGCCTTGGCCAACTGACGTGCCGCTTCGGTTTTACCGACACCGGTCGGGCCTGCGAACAGGAACGAACCGACAGGCTTGTCAGGCGACTTGAGGCCGGCACGGGACAGTTTGATCGCAGTCGACAGCGAATCGATTGCGGCATCCTGACCAAACACCGTCAGCTTCAGGTCACGCTCAAGGTTACGCAGCAGCTCTTTGTCGGAGCTGGTGACGTGTTTTGGCGGAATCCGCGCGATTTTCGCGACGATGTCCTCGACCTGAGGCACTTCGATGCGTTTCACGCGTTTCTCGATCGGCTGCAGACGCTGGTAGGCGCCCGCCTCGTCGATCACGTCGATGGCCTTGTCCGGCATGTGCCGGTCATTGATGTAACGCGAGGCCAGTTCGGCAGCGGCGCGCAGGGCTTCATCACTGTATTCGATATTGTGATGGAGCTCGAAACGCCCTTTCAGGCCGCGCAGGATGCCGATGGTGTCTTCCACCGACGGTTCCGACACATCGACTTTCTGGAAGCGTCGCGCCAGGGCACGATCCTTCTCGAAGATGCCGCGGAATTCCTGGAAGGTGGTCGAACCGATGCAACGGATGTCACCGGACGACAGCAGCGGCTTGAGCAGGTTCGAGGCATCCATGACGCCACCGGACGCGGCACCCGCACCGATGATGGTGTGAATTTCGTCGATGAACAGGATCGCCTGCGGACGTTTTTTCAGTTCATTGAGCAACGCCTTGAAGCGTTTCTCGAAATCGCCGCGGTATTTGGTCCCGGCCAGCAAGGCGCCCAAGTCGAGGGAATACACCACGCTGTTGGCCAGCAGGTCCGGCACCTGGTTGTCGACAATACGCTTGGCCAGGCCTTCGGCAATCGCGGTTTTACCCACGCCCGCCTCGCCCACCAGCAGCGGGTTGTTTTTGCGTCGACGCGCGAGGATCTGCGCGACGCGCTCGACTTCGAGCTCACGACCTACCAACGGATCGATACGACCCTGGCGCGCGAGTTCGTTGAGGTTACTGGCATAAGCATCCAGAGGATTGCCTGAAGAAGAAGACTCACCGCCCTCGTCGTCCTGCATATCTTGCTCACCTTCAGAGTGATCGCCATGCCCCGGCACTTTGGAAATGCCGTGTGCGATGTAGTTGACGACATCAATGCGTGCAACGCTCTGCTGTTTCAGCAGGAACACTGCCTGACTTTCTTGCTCACTGAAGATCGCAACCAGCACGTTGGCGCCAGTCACTTCGCGTTTGCCCGAGCTCTGTACGTGGAAAACAGCACGCTGCAGAACACGCTGGAAGCCCAGGGTAGGTTGGGTCTCGCGATCCTCATCATGAATAGGGATCAACGGCGTGGTGGAGTCGATGAACTCCTGCAGATCATGCTTGAGTTTGTCGAGGTTGGCGCCGCAGGCACGCAAAACGGTGGCGGCAGCCTCATTGTCCAATAAGGCCAGCAGAAGATGTTCGACGGTCATGAACTCATGACGCTTCGAACGGGCCTCCTTGAAGGCAAGATTGAGGGTGACTTCGAGCTCGCGGTTTAACATAGCTTCACCTCATACCCAAGTGGTCGGCGATTAACCGTCCTTCTCGATTTCACAGAGTAGCGGATGCTGGCTTTCCCTGGCGTACTGGTTGACCTGCATGGCCTTGGTCTCGGCAATGTCGCGGGTAAACACTCCACATACTGCCCGTCCTTCTGTGTGGACGGCCAGCATGACCTTGGTCGCCAGCTCGCGATTCAGGTTAAAAAACACCTCGAGCACTTCGACGACGAAATCCATCGGTGTGTAGTCATCATTAAACAAAACCACCTTGTACATCGGCGGCGCCTGTAAAGCAGGCTTGGCCTCCTGAACAGCAATGCCTGCGGAATCGTCGTCGTGTAAATCAGGGCGATCCTGATTGAATGTTAGTCGAATCTGGCTGATTGCATGCATGGAAAGAAAGGTTCGTCAGTTGTGCGAATACAGTAGTGGGGACGGTTATGAACGATTTCAATACCGACTGCCGGGTCACCTTGACTATCGGCAAAACGGTGTTACAACCAATAGAGCCCACAGTGGGTAAAAAAGGTCCGCGGAGTCAATCTTATTTACAGGATTCGACTGCGGATGTACTGGATGATACTCCAGTGATGGAGTCTGTTGCAGAGGGATATGAGCATGGCTGTCGGTAAGGTGAAATGGTTCAACAATGCCAAAGGGTTCGGTTTCATCAATACCGACACCAGTGAAGGTCGCCACGAGGATGGTTGCCTTATTGATTTCTTCGCCCACTATTCATCCATTGAAATGGACGGGTACAAAACTCTCAAGGCCGGGCAGCTCGTGAAATTCGAGATCGTCCAAGGCCCTAAAGGCCTGCACGCCGTGAAGATTACGGCGGCGCCAGCCTCTAACGAACTGCCCACACCCGCCCCCCACAAAGAAACAGTGTCGAACTGACGCAAGCCATCCCCCAGTCATAAAAAAACCGCCCGAAGGCGGTTTTTTTGTTCCGATTCGCTTACATGTGCGAAATCAGTGCATCGCCAAACCCGGAAGACGACACCAGCTTCGCGCCGTCCATCAGACGTTCGAAGTCATAGGTCACGGTCTTCGCGGAAATCGCGCCGTTGGTGCCCTTGATGATCAGGTCGGCCGCTTCGGTCCAGCCCAGGTGACGCAGCATCATCTCGGCGGACAGGATCAGCGAGCCCGGGTTGACCTGGTCCTTGCCGGCATACTTCGGCGCAGTACCGTGGGTCGCTTCGAACATGGCGATGGTGTCGGACAGGTTGGCACCCGGCGCGATACCGATACCGCCCACTTCCGCCGCCAGGGCGTCGGAGAGGTAGTCGCCGTTCAGGTTCAGGGTCGCGATCACATCGTATTCGGCCGGGCGCAGCAGGATCTGCTGGAGCATGGCGTCGGCGATGGCATCCTTGACGATGACGTTCTTGCCGGTTTTCGGGTTCTTGAACTGCATCCACGGACCGCCATCGAGCAGGGTCGCGCCGAACTCTTCAGCCGCCACTTCGTAGGCCCATTCCTTGAAGGCACCTTCGGTGAACTTCATGATGTTGCCTTTGTGCACGATGGTCAGCGAGTCGCGGTCGTTGTCGACCACGTACTGCAGAGCCTTGCGCGCCAGACGCTTGGTGCCTTGCAGGGACACCGGCTTGACGCCGATACCGCAGTTTTCGTCGAAACGGATCTTGGTGACGCCCATTTCTTCTTTGAGGAACTTGATGACCTTGGTCGCTTCCGGCGAACCGGCCTTCCACTCGATACCGGCATAAATGTCTTCCGAGTTTTCACGGAAGATGGTCATGTCGACGTCGCCTGGCTTCTTGACCGGGCTAGGCACGCCTTCGAACCAGCGCACCGGGCGCAGGCACACGTACAGGTCGAGTTGCTGACGCAGGGCCACGTTCAGGGAACGAATGCCGCCGCCGACCGGCGTGGTCAGAGGGCCCTTGATGGAAACCACGTAGTCCTTGACTGCGTCCAGGGTTTCCTGAGGCAGCCAGGTGTCCTGATCGTAAACCTGAGTCGCTTTCTCCCCGGCGTAGACTTCCATCCAGGAAATTTTGCGCTCGCCGCCGTAAGCCTTCTTAACAGCAGCATCGACAACCTTGATCATGACCGGGCTGATATCAACGCCAATACCATCGCCTTCGATGAAGGGGATGATCGGGTTGTTAGGAACATTGAGAGAATGGTCCGCGTTGACGGTGATTTTGTCGCCGACTGCTGGAACCTGAATCTTCTTGTATCCCATGCTGAACTCCATTGTTTGGATTGAACATCTGGCTTCGTCCGAGCGTACCCCAGTTAAATCGGCGCGCAAACCCTATGTTCTGCCCATCGACTGCAAAGCTGCGCAGTTCGTGTTCTACAAGCCTGAAAGCAAAGGGAAAAGCGCCAAACTCAAGCACGGCCAACGACTCTACGCCCTGCACTCCCCTGCGACCTTTAGACCAATGGACGACAATCGTTACGTATGAACCATCGGCAGATTGCCAGCTACCTATGTATAATGCCGCCCGCTGACCACAGAGTCACGACGGCCGACCTCTCTAGCACGAGACTTTGGACCCGAAAAAGCAGGACTGTTACCGCAGTCCACCCGCTTGACGCTCGACTGATGCACCCAACATCACCGCGCACAAATCTCGACATTCGGCTCATGGATGACTTTGAACGAACGCGCTTACCCGGCGCCCCTCGAGTTTCTGCGCACGCTTTAGCAAAGAAGAGAGAGTTAATCCGAATATGCCCACCCGCTCGAAGATCATCTATACCTTCACCGACGAAGCCCCAGCCCTCGCCACCTATTCACTGTTGCCTATCGTAGAAGCGTTCACCGCTTCGGCTGATATCGCCGTTGAAACCCGCGATATCTCTCTTGCAGGGCGCATCCTGGCCAGCTTCCCCGAGCAATTGGGTGACAAAGCCGTAGCCGACCACCTCGCCGAACTGGGCGACCTGGCCGTTACGCCAGAAGCCAACATCATCAAGCTGCCGAACATCAGTGCTTCGGTTCCGCAACTGCAGGCCGCGATCAAAGAGCTGCAAGCCCAGGGCTTCGCACTGCCGGACTACCCGGAAACCGTGACCAGCGACGCCGACAAAGAAGCCAAGTCGCGTTACGACAAGATCAAGGGCAGCGCCGTGAACCCGGTTCTGCGCGAAGGCAACTCCGATCGTCGTGCCCCGCTGTCGGTCAAGAACTACGCTCGCAAGCACCCGCACAAAATGGGCGCCTGGGCTGCGGACTCCAAGTCCCACGTCGCGCACATGAGCACCGGCGATTTCTACGGCAGCGAAAAAGCTGCCCTGATCGACGCCGCTGACGCCGTCAAAATCGAACTGATCGCTCAAGACGGCACCACCACCGTCCTGAAAGAAAAGACCACCGTGCAAGCCGGTGAGATCCTCGATTGCGCGGTCATGAGCAAAAACGCTCTGCGCAGCTTCATCGCTGCCGAGATCGAAGACGCCAAAGCCAAAGGCGTGCTGCTGTCGGTTCACCTGAAAGCCACCATGATGAAGGTCTCCGACCCGATCATGTTCGGCCAGATCGTTGCCGAGTTCTATAAAGACGCACTGGCCAAGCACGCTGACGTGCTGGCACAGATCGGCTTCAACCTGAACAACGGCATCGGCGACCTGTACGCTCGCATCAAGGCTTTGCCTGCCGAGCAACAAGCGCAGATCGAAGCGGACATCCAGGCGGTCTACGCCGTTCGTCCGTCGTTGGCCATGGTCAACTCCGACAAAGGCATCACCAACCTGCACGTGCCGAGCGACGTAATCGTCGACGCCTCGATGCCGGCGATGATCCGTGACTCCGGCAAAATGTGGGGCACTGACGGTCAGCTGCACGACACCAAGGCTGTGATCCCGGATCGCTGCTACGCCACCATCTACCAGGCCGTTATCGAAGACTGCAAGCTGCATGGCGCTTTCGATCCGACCACCATGGGCAGCGTGCCAAACGTTGGCCTGATGGCGAAAAAAGCCGAAGAGTACGGCTCGCACGACAAGACTTTCCAGATCAAGACCAACGGCGTTGTCCGCGTGACGGACAGCAAAGGCGCCTTGCTGCTGGAGCAGTCGGTTGAAGCCGGCGACATCTTCCGCATGTGCCAGACCAAAGACGCGCCGATCCAGGACTGGGTCAAACTGGCCGTCAACCGTGCTCGCGCAAGCAGCACCCCGGCGATCTTCTGGCTGGACCCAATGCGCGCTCACGATGGCGTAGTGATCGAGAAAGTTCAGGCTTACCTGAAGGATCACGACACCTCCGGCCTGGACATCCGCATCATGTCGCCAGTCGACGCGATGGCCTTCACCCTGGGCCGCACCCGCGAAGGCAAGGACACCATCTCGGTGACCGGCAACGTACTGCGCGACTACCTGACCGACCTGTTCCCGATCATGGAACTGGGCACCAGCGCCAAGATGCTGTCGATCGTTCCGTTGATGAACGGCGGCGGTCTGTTCGAAACCGGCGCCGGCGGTTCGGCACCGAAGCACGTTCAGCAGCTGCTGGAAGAGAACTTCCTGCGCTGGGATTCCCTGGGCGAGTTCCTCGCACTGGCCGCTTCCCTTGAGCACCTGGGCGTTACTTACAACAACCCTAAGGCGCTGGTTCTGGCCAAGACCCTGGACCAGGCCACCGGCCAGTTCCTGGACAACAACAAGTCGCCATCGCGTAAAGTCGGCAACATCGACAACCGCGGCAGCCACTTCTACCTGGCGCTGTACTGGGCTCAGGCCCTGGCCGCCCAGACTGAAGACGCTGCACTGCAAGCGCAGTTCGGCGAGCTGGCAAAAACCCTGACCGAGAACGAGGCGACCATCGTTGCCGAGCTCAACGCCGTTCAGGGCAAGCCAGTGGACATCGGCGGTTACTACCACGCCAATGCCGAGCTGATCAGCAAGGCCATGCGCCCAAGCAACACTTTCAACGCCGCGATCGCTGCGCTGGTTTAAGGTTGTAAGGATGCAAAGAAGCCCCGGCCCAGTGCCGGGGTTTCTGTTTCTACAGGCTGACCACAACCGTGTAGGAGCCGGCTTGCCGGCGATAGCGGTTTATCATTCAACATTTTTATTGGCTGACACTCCGCGATCGCCGGCAAGCCGGCTCCTACAGGTTTCGCATTTCAACATTTGAGGACTATCTATGGACTGGAAACCCCACATCACCGTCGCCACCATCGTCGAAGACAATGGCCGCTTCCTGATGGTCGAAGAAACCAAGCACGGACGGACGGTGCTCAACCAGCCCGCCGGGCACCTCGACCCGAACGAAACCCTGACCGAAGCCGCCGTACGCGAAACCCTCGAAGAAACCGGCTGGGACGTCGAGGCGACCGGCGTGGTGGGCATTTACCTCTACACCGCCCCCAGCAACGGCGTGACGTATCAGCGAGTCTGCTTCATCGCCAAACCGCTCAAGCATCACCCCGACTATCAACTGGATGACGGCATCGTCGGCGCAAAATGGCTGACACGTGACGAACTGCTGGCACAACGCGCAAACTGGCGCAGTGAGCTGATCATCCGCTGTATCGATGATTATCTGGACGGTAAACACTTCGGCCTCGAACTGATCCGCCCTTCTCTTTAGCCTTGTGGGCTGCGGCCTGCTAGAATCGCGTCCTTTTTCAAGACACTCATTGAATCCCTATGCGTGATCCAGCCCCTTCTGACACACAAAAGAAGCGCGTCATTGTCGGCATGTCCGGCGGCGTGGACTCTTCCGTTTCCGCCCTCCTGCTGATCGAGCAGGGTTATGAGGTGGAAGGCCTGTTCATGAAGAACTGGGAAGAAGACGATGGAACGGAATACTGCACCGCCATGGACGACCTGGCGGACGCCCAGGCCGTGTGCGACAAAATTGGCATCAAGCTGCACACCGCCAACTTCGCCGCCGAGTACTGGGACAACGTGTTCGAGCACTTCCTGGCCGAATACAAGGCCGGTCGCACGCCGAACCCGGACATCCTGTGCAACCGCGAAATCAAGTTCAAGGCGTTCCTCGACTACGCCATGGTGCTCGGCGCCGACCTGATCGCCACCGGCCACTACGTGCGCCGCCGCGACATCGACGGCCGTACCGAACTGCTCAAGGGCCTGGACCCGAACAAGGACCAGAGCTACTTCCTGCATGCCGTCGGCGGCGAACAGATCGCCAAGACCCTGTTCCCGGTCGGCGAGCTGGAAAAACCGCAAGTGCGGGCGATTGCCGAGAAATACGAACTCGCCACCGCGAAGAAAAAGGATTCCACCGGGATCTGCTTTATCGGCGAACGCCGCTTCAGCGACTTCCTCAAGCAATACCTGCCGGCGCAGCCAGGCGAAATCAAAACCACCGAAGGTGAAGTCATCGGCCGCCACCACGGCTTGATGTACCACACCATCGGCCAGCGTCAGGGCCTGGGCATCGGCGGCTTGAAAGACGCCAGCGACGAGCCGTGGTACGTGCTGATCAAAGACCTGGAACACAACGAACTGATCGTTGGTCAGGGCAATGACCACCCTTACCTGTTCTCCCGCGCTCTGCTCGCCTCGGACATCTATTGGGTCAACCCGATCGACCTGAGCGAGCCGCGCAAGCTGACCGCCAAAGTGCGTTATCGCCAGAGCGACCAGTCGTGCACACTGGAGAAAACCGCCACCGGCTACCGCGCGACCTTCGATGAGCCGCAACGCGCGGTCACTCCGGGTCAGTCCGTGGTGTTCTACGACGGCGAAATCTGCCTCGGCGGCGGCGTGATTGAAGTGGCGGAACCGTGGACCAGCAAAGGCACCCTTCAAGGCGAGCAGCAATGAGCCCCACTCAGGAGCAACTGACGGCGCTGGGCGGCGTATTTCTCGCCGCCGTCCTTGTCGACAAGATCGCCAAGACCGGCCAGACCAGCGAAGCCGGCCTGACCTGCATGCTTGGCAGCCTGCTGATTCGCGACCCCAAGGACACGCTGGAAGTCTACGGCGGCGACGACATCAATCTGCGCGAAGGTTATCGCGCACTGATCGGCGCCCTTGAACGTGACCCGAGCACCCTGCAGCGCGAACCGCTGCGCTACGCCCTGGCAATGCTCGGGCTGGAGCGTCAACTGGCCAAGCGCAACGACATGCTCGAGGTGATCGGCAAACGTCTGCCGCAGATTCAGTCCCAGGTCGAACACTTCGGCCCGGCGCACGAAAATGTGATCGCCGCTTGCGGCGCGCTGTACCAGGACACCCTGAGCACCTTGCGCCAACGGATTCAGGTTCACGGCGACATGCGCAACCTGCAGCAGCCGAGCAACGCTTCGAAGATCCGCGCGCTGTTGCTGGCCGGGATTCGTTCGGCACGCCTGTGGCGGCAGTTGGGCGGTCATCGCTGGCAGTTGGTCGTCAGCCGCCGCAAATTGCTGAAAGAGCTTTACCCGCTGATGCGCAGCAGCTGAACCGCGCCCGCAACACCGTTTTGTAGTCAGTAACGCGTAATACGCTGGTCAGTTGGCAACGGACCGGCGGATTTTTTCATGTATGATACGCGCCCCATTTCGTTGCCCGACTGTCCGAGAACACCCCATGCAGCTTTCTTCGCTCACTGCGGTTTCCCCTGTTGACGGCCGCTACGCCGGCAAAACCCAGGCCCTGCGCCCAATTTTCAGCGAATACGGCCTGATCCGTGCTCGCGTGCTGGTTGAAGTGCGCTGGCTCCAGCGCCTCGCCGCTCACCCTGCCATCAGCGAAGTGCCGGCGTTCTCCGCCGAAGCCAACGCTGTGCTGAACACCCTGGCGGAAAACTTCTCTCTGGAGCACGCCGAGCGTGTCAAAGAGATCGAGCGCACCACCAACCACGATGTCAAAGCCATCGAATACCTGCTCAAAGAGCAAGCGGCCAAGCTGCCGGAGCTGGCGGCTGTCAGCGAATTCATCCACTTTGCCTGCACCAGCGAGGACATCAACAACCTGTCCCACGCCCTGATGCTGCGCGAAGGCCGTGATGACGTCATGCTGCCGCTGATGCGCCAGACTGCCGAAGCCATCCGCGAACTGGCCATCCGTTTCGCTGACGTGCCGATGCTGTCGCGCACCCACGGTCAACCAGCCTCGCCGACCACCCTGGGCAAAGAACTGGCAAACGTGGTTTACCGTCTGGAGCGTCAAATCGCTCAAGTCGCTGCCGTTCCGCTGCTGGGCAAGATCAACGGCGCTGTCGGCAACTACAACGCTCACCTGTCGGCCTACCCTGAAATCGACTGGGAAGCCAACGCCCGCGCCTTCATCGAAGACGAGCTGGGCCTGGGCTTCAACCCGTACACCACGCAGATCGAACCGCACGACTACATCGCCGAGCTGTTCGACGCGATCGCGCGCTTCAACACCATCCTGATCGACTTCGACCGCGACATCTGGGGCTACATCTCCCTGGGTTATTTCAAACAGCGCACCATCGCTGGCGAAATCGGTTCGTCGACCATGCCGCACAAGGTCAACCCGATCGACTTCGAAAACTCCGAAGGCAACCTGGGTATCGCCAACGCACTGTTCCAGCACCTGGCGAGCAAACTGCCGATCTCCCGCTGGCAGCGCGACCTGACCGACTCCACCGTACTGCGCAACCTCGGTGTCGGCTTCGCCCACAGCGTGATCGCGTACGAAGCCAGCCTCAAAGGCATCAGCAAACTGGAGCTCAACGCTCAGAAAATCGCTGCTGACCTCGATGCTTGCTGGGAAGTCCTGGCCGAGCCGATCCAGACCGTGATGCGTCGCTACAACATCGAAAACCCGTACGAGAAGCTGAAAGAGTTGACCCGTGGCAAGGGCATCAGCCCTGAAGCGCTGCAAACTTTCATCGACGGGCTGGACATGCCTGCCGCCGCCAAGGCCGAGCTGAAACTGCTCACCCCGGCGAACTACATCGGCAACGCTGTAGAACAAGCCAAGCGCATCTGATCGACCGCTTTACCCGTTTGAGACGCCCGGCAGCGCCGGGCGTTTTTATTCCCGTCTGAAAAGTGCTTTTTTTCAATAGGTTACACATGAATCCTGACATTCCTCTTCAACTTCTGGGCGGCATCACGGCGCGCGAATTCCTGCGTGACTACTGGCAGAAAAAACCCCTGCTGATCCGTCAGGCGATCCCTGATTTCGAAAGCCCGATCGACGCCGACGAACTGGCCGGCCTGGCGCTGGAAGAAGAAGTTGAATCGCGCCTGATCATCGAGCACGGCGAGCGCCCTTGGGAATTGCGCCGCGGCCCGTTCGCCGAAGACGAATTCAGCAAGCTGCCGGAAACCGAATGGACCCTGCTGGTGCAAGCGGTTGACCAGTTCGTGCCGGAAGTCAGCGAACTGCTGGAACAGTTCCGCTTCCTGCCGAGCTGGCGCATCGACGACGTGATGATCAGCTTCGCTGCGCCGGGTGGCAGCGTCGGTCCGCACTTCGACAACTACGACGTGTTCCTGCTGCAAGGCCACGGCAAGCGCAACTGGAAAATCGGCCAGATGTGCAACTCCGACAGCCCGATGCTGCAACACGCGGACCTGCGCATCCTGGCTGATTTCGAAGCCACCGATGAGTGGGTCCTGGAACCGGGCGACATGCTCTACCTGCCGCCACGCCTGGCCCACTGCGGCGTGGCCGTCGATGACTGCCTGACCTACTCCGTAGGTTTCCGCGCACCGAGCGCCGCTGAAGTGCTGACCCACTTCACCGACTTCCTCAGCCAGTTCCTGACTGACGAAGAGCGTTACACCGACGCCGACGCCCTGCCGGCGGTTGATCCGCATCAGATCCAGCACGACGCCCTCGATCGCCTGAAAGCCCTGCTGGCCGAGCACATGAGCGACGAACGCCTGCTGCTGACCTGGTTCGGCCAGTTCATGACCGAACCGCGCTACCCGGAACTGGTGGTCGGCCCTGAAGAAATCGAAGAAGACGACCTGCTCGCCAGCCTGGAGCAAGGCGCCGTACTGATCCGCAACCCGAGCGCCCGTATGGCCTGGTCCGAAGTCGATGACGACCTGCTGCTGTTCGCCAGCGGTCAGAGCCGTTATCTGCCGGGCAAACTGCGCGACCTGCTGAAGTTAATCTGTGCCGCCGATGCGCTGCACATCGACAACCTCGGCGAATGGCTGAGCGACGAAGACGGTCGCGGCTTGATTTGCGAACTGATCAAGCAAGGAAGCCTGGGGTTTGCCGATGAATAAAATTCACGTACGTGTCGCAGACTGGCAAAAGGATAACGCCGAGATCCGGCGCATTCGTGAGACGGTGTTCATCGCCGAGCAATCCGTTCCGCCCGAGCTGGAATGGGATGCAGATGACGCGACAGCGGTGCATTTCCTGGCCTTCGAAGGTGACTTTCCGATTGGCACCGCGCGCCTGCTGCCCGACGGGCATGTTGGCCGGGTTTCGGTGCTGAAAGACTGGCGCGGCTTGAAGGTTGGCGACGCGCTGATGCAAGCGGTGATCGGTGAAGCCGAGAAGCGCGGGCTGAAGCAGCAGATGCTGAGCGCGCAGGTACAGGCGACGGCGTTCTATGAGCGCCTGGGCTTCAGCCTGGTCAGTGAGGAGTTCCTGGAAGCCGGGATTCCGCATGTGGACATGGTGCGGCACTCCGCTTAAACCGCGGCGCGGCCTTCGCGAGCAAGCTTCGCTCCTACAGAATCACACTGAACCTGTAGGAGCGAGGCTTGCCCGCGAAGAGGCCCGAAAGCACACCACAAAACGCCCCGCCATTTTCGGATGCCGGGGCGTTTTGCTGTCTAGGATTCAACTTGCCCCACGCCGGGCCGACAAACTGGCAAACTCAAGACCTGTAGGAGCGAGCCTGCTCGCGATGGTCGTGAGAGCGCCGCGGGATATCAGGCTTCCAGCGTCATCGTTGACGACCATCGCCAGCAAGCTGGCTCCTACACACAAACTTCAAGGCCGGAGATAACGGATATGTCCCTACGCACCCTGCTCACCACGCTGCTGCTGACCTGCAGTTTTTCGGTCATGGCAGCCACCGAGATCGTGCCATTGAACTACCACACCAGCGCCGACATGCTGCCGATGGCGCAGGACTTTATCGGCAAGGACGGCCAGGTCAGCGCCTACGGCAACCAACTGATCGTCAATGCCGATCAGCGCAAGATCGACGAACTTAAAGCGCTTATCGCCCAACTCGACACTCAGCCCAAGCGCCTGCTGATCACCGTCGACACCAACGAAAACAACTTCCAGGGCGATCAGGGTTACTCGGTGAACGGCGCCAAACCCAGCCAGACCCGAATCATCAATCGCAGCACCGAAAGCCGTGATGGCGGCATTCAGCAAGTCCAGGCCAGCGAAGGCACACCGGCGCTGATCCAGGTCGGCCAGAGCGTGCCGCTGACCAGCACGCAGATCGATTCGTATGGCGATCCCCGCAGCCAGACCGAATACCGCAACGTCACCCAGGGTTTCTATGTCACCGCCAGCGTCACCGGCGACATCGTTCACCTGTCGATCAGTACCAACCGTGACCGCATGAGCCAGGAACGTCCCGATGTAGTGAACGTGCAAAGCACCGACACAACCGTCACCGGCCGCCTCGGCGAATGGATCACCCTCGCCGGTGTGAATCACCAGACTCAGGCCGACAAACAGGGCATGACCCGCAGCTACTCGACTCAGGGCCGGGATGACATGACCCTGCGGGTGAAAGTCGATACTTTGGACTAAACCACCAAAAACTGACTGATTAGTCGTATTAGACCAAAGATGTAGTGCTCGAAAAAAAGCACTACAAAACGTTTGACGAGCCAAAAAAGCGAAGGCATGATGGCCTCGCTCCCGCTAATCAGGGGCCCTGGCAAGGGCCTTCGAAGCGATGCTCGCACCTACCCCGCGAGCCGTTTCGTGTCTGTACCGCCCACAAGGTGTGTTTGACGAGGTTGCCGACTGGAACGAAGTTGTCCCGAGGGACGGAAGCGTATTTAGGTAACCCGGCATCACACTGAAGTTCGTATAAAGGCCCACGACGCCCGAATGCGCTCGCCAGTCCGCCCTTACCTGCTCACTTCCCCTCGAGCCTATCGTTCATCCCGTCGCCAACCCCGCCGAATTCGACTTGACCGCCTAAGCTTCTGGTCTGCGAGCGCATGAATTTTCCACCGCAGAACAACTTTCCGTAAAAGACGCGACGAGGTTTATCTCCATGGCACTGACACGCGAACAGCAAATTGCAGCCCTCGAAAAAGACTGGGCTGAAAACCCACGCTGGAAAGGCGTGACACGCGCTTACTCCGCTGCTGACGTCGTCCGCCTGCGTGGCTCGGTTCAACCTGAGCACACCTTTGCAAAACTCGGCGCCGAGAAGCTCTGGAACCTGGTCACCCAGGGCGCCAAGCCGTCCTTCCGTCCTGAGAAAGATTTCGTCAACTGCATGGGCGCCCTGACCGGCGGCCAGGCTGTACAACAAGTCAAAGCCGGCATCCAGGCGATCTACCTGTCGGGCTGGCAGGTTGCTGCGGACAACAACTCCGCCGAATCGATGTACCCGGACCAGTCGCTGTACCCGGTGGACTCGGTTCCAACCGTGGTCAAGCGCATCAACAACTCGTTCCGTCGTGCTGACCAGATCCAATGGAAAGCCGGCAAGGGCCCGGGCGACGAAGGTTACATCGACTACTTCGCACCAATCGTGGCTGACGCCGAAGCCGGTTTCGGCGGAGTACTGAACGCCTACGAGCTGATGAAGAGCATGATCGAAGCAGGCGCCGCCGGCGTTCACTTCGAAGACCAACTGGCTTCCGTGAAAAAATGCGGCCACATGGGCGGCAAGGTACTGGTTCCTACCCAGGAAGCCGTACAGAAGCTGACCGCTGCCCGTCTGGCGGCTGACGTTGCCGGTACTCCGACCATCATCCTGGCACGTACCGACGCTAACGCGGCTGACCTGCTGACTTCCGACTGCGACCCGTACGACCAGCCATTCGTGACTGGCGAACGTACCCAGGAAGGTTTCTACAAAGTGCGCGCTGGCCTGGACCAGGCAATCGCTCGCGGCCTGGCTTACGCTCCGTACGCCGACCTGATCTGGTGCGAAACCGCCAAGCCGGATCTGGACGAAGCCCGTCGCTTCGCTGAAGCGATCAAGAAGGAATACCCGGACCAACTGCTGTCGTACAACTGCTCGCCTTCCTTCAACTGGAAGAAAAACCTGGACGACGCGACCATCGCCAAGTTCCAGCGCGAACTGTCCGCCATGGGTTACAAGCACCAGTTCATCACCCTGGCCGGCATTCACAACATGTGGCACAGCATGTTCAACCTGGCGCACGACTACGCCCGCAACGACATGACTGCCTACGTGAAGCTGCAAGAGCAGGAATTCGCCGACGCCGCCAAGGGTTACACCTTCGTGGCTCACCAGCAGGAAGTGGGCACCGGCTACTTCGACGACATGACCACCGTGATCCAGGGCGGCTCCTCGTCGGTTACCGCACTGACCGGTTCGACTGAAGAAGAACAGTTCCACTGATCTGCTTCGCCTGAACGAACGGCCGTTGCGGACCGAATAAAAAGCTAACCGCAACGCCGCACATCTGACGCCCCGACTGGTTCGGGGCGTTTTTTTTGCGTTCATTTTTTACACGATACGGCCCCTGTAGGAGCGAGGCTTGCCCGCGAAGAATGCACCGCGACATGTCAGGTAGACCGCAGCGCATTCTTCGCGGGCAAGCCTCGCTCCTACAGGGGGACGGTGGTGATTCAGGAAAAATCCTTGATCCAGCGCAGTTTCACGATCAGAAAAACAGGGTAAAACGGTGCCGCCCGCTACTTGCAGTAACGCGCATATAAGACAACTTTCCACCCACCTACCCGTTAAACAGTTTGAAAACCGCTTCAAACAATATTGATTATCATTTAGCTCAAACTATGTTCGTTACATTCCCTACAAAACATAATTGATGAAAAGCCTGCTAATGCCCGCAACGCATGGGCTGCGGGACTTTGGAGGTGCGCTATGTCCTTATTCCTATAAATAATTTCGCTATAGGAATTTTACTTGCACGGTGTTGTGCCATAAAATCAGCGGGATTGATTGCTGCGACATATCGTCACTGCTTTGTTTCTTTTTCAAGCTCAGAGACCTTTGCTCTCTGTTAAGGATTACCAGCATGCCCGAAGCGACAGGACTCATGGCCCACAACTGGGGCTTTGCCATTTTCCTTCTGGGCGTCGTCGGCCTTTGCGCCTTCATGCTCGGCGTCTCCAGCCTCCTCGGGTCAAAAGCCTGGGGCCGCAGCAAAAACGAACCGTTCGAGTCCGGCATGCTACCTACAGGTGGCGCCCGCTTGCGGCTCTCAGCCAAATTCTATCTGGTCGCGATGCTCTTCGTGATCTTCGATATCGAAGCCCTTTTTCTCTTTGCCTGGTCTGTGTCCGTCCGCGAAAGCGGCTGGACCGGATTCGTCGAAGCTCTCGTTTTCATAGCAATTCTGTTGGCAGGCCTTGTCTACCTATTCCGAGTGGGCGCCCTTGACTGGGCTCCGGAAGCTCGTCGTAAGCGGCAAGCGAAGCTGAAACAATGAGGCTTTGGCAATGCAATACAATCTCACCAGGATCGACCCCGATGCTCCTAACGAGCAGTATCCGATTGGCGAACGGGAAACCGTTTCCGATCCGTTAGAAGATCAAGTCCACAAAAACATCTTCATGGGCAAGCTCGAAGACGTGCTTAACGGCACGATCAACTGGGGGCGCAAGAACTCCCTGTGGCCGTATAACTTCGGCCTTTCGTGCTGCTACGTGGAAATGACCACCGCCTTCACGGCGCCCCACGACATCGCGCGCTTTGGCGCCGAGGTTATCCGGGCATCGCCGCGTCAGGCGGATTTCATGGTTATCGCCGGTACCTGCTTCATCAAGATGGCGCCGATCATTCAGCGTCTCTACGAGCAAATGCTCGAACCTAAATGGGTCATCTCCATGGGTTCGTGCGCCAACTCCGGTGGCATGTACGACATCTACTCAGTCGTTCAAGGGGTGGACAAGTTCCTGCCCGTGGACGTCTACGTGCCTGGCTGCCCGCCTCGTCCTGAAGCTTTTCTGCAAGGCTTGATGCTCTTGCAGGAGTCGATTGGACAGGAGCGTCGTCCGCTTTCCTGGGTCGTTGGCGATCAAGGCGTGTATCGCGCCGAGATGCCTTCCGAGAAGGACAAGCGCCGCGAACAGCGAATCGCAGTCACCAACCTGCGCAGCCCCGACGAAGTCTGATCCAGATCTGCTTCTTATATAGAACGAGACACTGGCTTCATTCTTTACGTTGACCGAAAGCGATAAATAACCATGACTACAGGCAGTGCTCTGTACATCCCGCCTTACAAGGCAGACGACCAGGATGTGGTCGTCGAACTGAATAACCGTTTTGGCCCCGAGGCGTTCACCGCCCAGCCTACCCGCACCGGCATGCCGGTGCTTTGGGTTGCCCGCGCCAAACTCGTCGAAGTGATGACCTTCCTGCGCAACCTGCCCAAGCCGTACGTCATGCTCTATGACCTGCACGGCGTGGACGAGCGTCTGCGCACCAAGCGTCAAGGGCTGCCAAGCGGCGCCGACTTCACCGTGTTCTATCACCTGATGTCGATCGAACGTAATAGTGACGTGATGATCAAGGTCGCCTTGTCCGAGAGCGACCTCAGCGTGCCGACCGTCACCGGGATCTGGCCGAACGCCAACTGGTACGAGCGTGAAGTGTGGGACATGTACGGCATCGACTTTGCCGGCCACCCGCACCTGACCCGCATCATGATGCCGCCGACCTGGGAAGGTCACCCGCTGCGCAAGGACTTCCCGGCCCGCGCCACCGAGTTCGACCCGTTCACCCTGAACCTGGCCAAGCAACAGCTTGAGGAAGAAGCCGCGCGCTTCAAGCCTGAAGACTGGGGCATGAAGCGTTCCGGTGCGAACGAGGACTACATGTTCCTCAACCTCGGTCCCAACCACCCTTCCGCGCACGGTGCGTTCCGCATCATCCTGCAGCTGGACGGTGAAGAGATCGTCGATTGCGTACCGGACGTCGGCTACCACCACCGTGGTGCCGAGAAGATGGCCGAGCGTCAGTCCTGGCACAGTTTCATCCCGTACACCGACCGTATCGACTACCTCGGCGGCGTGATGAACAACCTGCCGTACGTGCTCTCGGTCGAGAAGCTGGCCGGCATCAAGGTGCCCGAGAAGGTCGACGTCATCCGCATCATGATGGCCGAGTTCTTCCGGATCACCAGCCACCTGCTGTTCCTGGGTACCTACATCCAGGACGTCGGCGCCATGACCCCGGTGTTCTTCACCTTCACCGACCGCCAGAAGGCGTACACGGTGATCGAAGCCATTACCGGTTTCCGTCTGCACCCGGCCTGGTACCGCATCGGTGGCGTCGCCCACGACCTGCCGCGCGGCTGGGAAAAGCTGGTGAAAGACTTCGTCGAGTGGATGCCAAAGCGTCTGGACGAATACCAGAAAGCCGCCCTGGACAACAGCATCCTGCGTGGCCGGACCATCGGCGTCGCTGCCTACAACACCAAAGAGGCCCTCGAATGGGGCGTCACCGGTGCAGGCCTGCGTTCGACCGGTTGCGACTTCGACCTGCGTAAAGCGCGTCCATACTCGGGCTACGAGAACTTCGAATTCGAAGTGCCGCTGGCCGCCAATGGCGATGCCTACGACCGTTGCATCGTGCGCGTCGAAGAAATGCGCCAGAGCATCAAGATCATCGACCAGTGCATGCGCAACATGCCGGAAGGCCCGTACAAGGCGGATCACCCGCTGACCACGCCGCCGCCGAAAGAGCGCACGCTGCAGCACATCGAGACCCTGATCACGCACTTCCTGCAAGTTTCGTGGGGCCCGGTCATGCCGGCCAACGAATCCTTCCAGATGATCGAAGCGACCAAGGGCATCAACAGTTATTACCTGACGAGCGATGGCGGCACCATGAGCTACCGCACCCGGATTCGCACCCCAAGCTTCCCGCACCTGCAGCAGATCCCTTCGGTGATCAAAGGCAGCATGGTCGCGGACTTGATTGCGTACCTGGGTAGTATCGATTTCGTTATGGCCGACGTGGACCGCTAAGCATGAACAGCACGCTTATCCAGACAGACCGTTTCACCTTGAGTGAAACCGAGCGCTCGGCCATCGAGCACGAGCTGCATCACTACGAAGACCCGCGCGCGGCGTCGATCGAAGCCCTGAAGATCGTCCAGAAGGAACGTGGCTGGGTGCCTGACGGCGCGCTCTACGCCATCGGCGAGATCCTCGGCATCCCGGCGAGTGACGTTGAAGGCGTGGCTACTTTCTATAGCCAGATCTTCCGTCAGCCAGTCGGTCGTCACATCATTCGCGTCTGCGACAGCATGGTCTGCTACATCGGCGGCCATGAATCGGTAGTCAGCGAAATCCAGAGCAAACTCGGCATCGGCCTGGGCCAGACCACGGCCGACGGTCGTTTCACCCTGCTGCCGGTCTGCTGCCTCGGCAACTGCGACAAGGCGCCGGCGTTGATGATCGACGACGACACTTTCGGTGATGTGCAGCCTGCCGGCGTTGCCAAATTGCTCGAGGGCTACGTATGACCCTGACTTCCTTCGGTCCTGCCAACCGCATCAAGCGTTCGGCCGAGACTCACCCGCTGACCTGGCGTCTGCGTGACGACGGCGAAGCTGTCTGGCTCGACGAGTACCAGGCCAAGAACGGTTACGCGGCTGCGCGCAAAGCCTTCGCCGACATGGCACAGGACGACATCGTCCAGACCGTGAAAGACGCCGGCCTGAAAGGTCGCGGCGGTGCAGGCTTCCCCACGGGCGTGAAGTGGGGCCTGATGCCCAAAGACGAATCCATCAACATCCGCTACCTGCTGTGCAACGCGGATGAAATGGAGCCGAACACCTGGAAAGACCGCATGCTGATGGAGCAACTGCCCCATCTGCTGATCGAAGGCATGCTGATCAGTGCCCGCGCGCTGAAAACCTACCGTGGCTACATCTTCCTGCGTGGCGAATACACCACCGCCGCCAAGCACCTCAACCGTGCCGTGGAAGAAGCCAAGGCAGCTGGCCTTTTGGGCAAGAACATCCTGGGCAGCGGCTTCGATTTCGAGCTGTTCGTCCACACCGGCGCCGGGCGTTACATCTGCGGTGAAGAAACCGCACTGATCAACTCCCTCGAAGGCCGCCGCGCCAACCCGCGCTCCAAGCCGCCCTTCCCTGCCGCCGTTGGCGTGTGGGGCAAGCCGACTTGCGTGAACAACGTTGAAACCCTGTGCAACGTCCCGGCGATCATTGCCGATGGCGTGGACTGGTACAAATCGTTGGCTCGCGAAGGCAGTGAAGACATGGGCACCAAGCTCATGGGCTTCTCCGGCAAGGTCAAGAACCCGGGCCTGTGGGAATTGCCATTCGGCGTCACCGGTCGCGAGTTGTTCGAAGACTACGCCGGCGGCATGCGCGACGGTTACAAGCTCAAGGCCTGGCAGCCAGGCGGCGCCGGTACCGGTTTCCTGTTGCCTGAACACCTGGACGCACAAATGTACGCCGGCGGCATCGCCAAAGTGGGCACCCGTATGGGTACCGGCCTGGCCATGGCGGTGGACGACAGCGTCAACATGGTTTCCCTGCTGCGCAACATGGAGCAGTTCTTCGCCCGCGAATCCTGTGGTTTCTGCACCCCTTGCCGCGATGGTTTGCCATGGAGCGTCAAGCTGCTGATGGCCATCGAGAACGGCGAAGGCCAGCCAGGCGACATCGAGACCCTGCTGGGTCTGGTCGGTTTCCTCGGCCCAGGCAAGACCTTCTGTGCTCACGCACCGGGTGCCGTGGAGCCATTGGGCAGCGCAATCAAATACTTCCGCCATGAGTTCGAAGCCGGCATCGCGCCTGTCAGCGCCGTCGTCCCGCCTCTGGCAAGGCCGATCGTAGTCGGCGCTTAACGCTTAAAAAAGGCGAACGGTCCGTGCCGTTCGCCTTCTCGTGTGATGACGCCTTGAACGGCTGTGTTGATTCACGCGAATAACAAGATTCCATTAGCCACGCCCGCTGACACCGGGCCAACGAAGAACTTTGAACCATGGCCACTATCCACGTAGACGGCAAAGAGCTCGAAGTCGATGGGGCAGACAACCTGTTACAGGCATGTCTGTCGCTAGGCCTCGATATCCCTTATTTCTGCTGGCACCCTGCCCTTGGCAGCGTTGGCGCTTGCCGCCAGTGCGCGGTCAAGCAGTACACCGACGAGAACGACACCCGCGGTCGCATCGTCATGTCCTGCATGACCCCTGCCACCGACGGCACCTGGATCTCCATCGAAGATGAAGAGTCCAAGGCCTTCCGCGCCAGTGTTGTTGAATGGCTGATGACCAACCACCCGCACGACTGCCCGGTCTGTGAGGAAGGCGGTCACTGCCACCTGCAAGACATGACCGTGATGACCGGCCACAACGAGCGCCGTTATCGCTTCACCAAGCGTACCCACCAGAACCAGCAACTGGGCCCGTTCATTTCCCACGAAATGAACCGCTGCATCGCTTGCTACCGCTGCGTGCGCTTCTATAAGGATTACGCTGGCGGCACCGACCTTGGTGTGTTCGGCGCCCACGACAACGTGTACTTCGGTCGCGTTGAAGACGGCGTACTGGAAAGCGAATTCTCCGGCAACCTCACCGAGGTCTGCCCGACCGGTGTGTTCACCGACAAGACTCACTCCGAGCGCTACAACCGCAAGTGGGACATGCAGTTCTCGCCGAGCATCTGCCATGGCTGCTCCAGCGGTTGCAACATCTCCCCGGGCGAGCGTTACGGCGAACTGCGTCGGATCGAAAACCGCTTCAACGGTTCGGTCAACCAGTACTTCCTGTGCGACCGTGGCCGTTTCGGCTATGGCTACGTCAACCGCGAAGACCGCCCGCGTCAGCCTCTGCTGGCCAACGGCACCAAGCTGAGCCTCGACGAAGCGCTGGATAAAGCGGCTGACCTGCTGCGCGGTCGCAACATCGTCGGTATCGGTTCGCCGCGTGCCAGCCTCGAAAGCAACTACGCGTTGCGCGAGCTGGTCGGTGCCGAGCACTTCTACTCCGGTATCGAAGCCGCCGAGCTGGAACGCATTCGTCTGGTCATGCAGGTGCTGAAAGACAGCCCGCTGCCGATCCCGAACATGCGCGACATCGAAGACCACGACGCCATCTTCGTCCTCGGCGAAGACCTGACCCAGACCGCCGCCCGTATGGCGCTGTCCCTGCGTCAATCGGTCAAGGGCAAGGCCGAAGACATGGCCGACTCCATGCGCGTTCAGCCTTGGCTCGACGCTGCGGTGAAGAACATCGGTCAGCACGAGCTGAACCCGCTGTTCATCGCCAGCCTGGCTGAAACCAAGCTCGACGACATCGCCGAAGAGTGCGTTCACGCCGCTCCAGACGACCTGGCCCGCATCGGTTTCGCCGTGGCTCACGCCCTCGACGCCAGCGCCCCAGCGGTTGAAGGCCTCGACGCCGAAGCCCTCGAACTGGCCAAGCGCATTGCCGACGCCCTGCTCGCGGCCAAGCGTCCACTGATCATTGCCGGTACCTCGCTGGGTTCCAAAGCATTGATCGAAGCCGCCGCGAACATCGCCAAAGCCCTGAAGCTGCGCGAGAAGAACGGTTCCATCAGCCTGATCGTGCCAGAGGCCAACAGCCTCGGCCTGGCCATGCTCGGTGGCGAATCGGTCGACGCCGCGCTGCAAGCGGTGATCGATGGCAAGGCCGACGCCATCGTCGTGCTGGAAAACGATCTGTACACCCGTACCGACAAAGCCCGTGTCGATGCCGCCCTGACCGCCGCGAAAGTGGTGATCGTTGCCGACCACCAGAAAACCGCCACCAGCGATCGCGCGCACCTGGTTCTGCCAGCCGCCAGCTTCGCTGAAGGCGACGGTACGCTGGTCAGCCAGGAAGGCCGCGCCCAGCGCTTCTTCCAGGTCTTCGATCCGAAGTACATGGACGCGAGCATCCTGGTTCACGAAGGCTGGCGCTGGCTGCATGCCCTGCGCGCTACCTTGCTGAACCAGCCGATCGACTGGACCCAACTGGACCACGTCACCGCTGCCGTCGCTGCAAGCACGCCGCAACTGAACCGCATCGTCGATGCCGCACCGTCCGCCTCGTTCCGCATCAAGGGCATGAAGCTTGCCCGTGAACCGCTGCGTTATTCGGGTCGTACCGCCATGCGCGCTGACATCAACGTGCACGAACCGCGTACCCCGCAAGACAAGGACACCGCGTTCGCCTTCTCCATGGAAGGTTACTCGGGCTCGGCCGAACCGCGTCAGCAAGTGCCTTTCGCCTGGTCTCCGGGCTGGAACTCGCCGCAAGCCTGGAACAAGTTCCAGGACGAAGTCGGTGGTCACATCCGCGCTGGCGACCCGGGCACCCGCCTGATCGAAAGCACCGGTGATTCGCTGAACTGGTTCTCGGCTGTTCCGCGCGCCTTCAACCCGGCGCCGGGCACCTGGCAGGTCGTGCCGTTCTTCCACCTGCTCGGCAGCGAAGAGAACTCTTCGAAAGCCGCACCGGTTCAGGAACGCATCCCGGCCGCCTACGTCGCTTTGGCCAAGTCCGAAGCGGATCGCCTGGGTGTCAATGACGGTGCCCTGCTGAGCTTGAACGTTGCCGGCCAGACCCTGCGTCTGCCGCTGCGCATCAACGAAGAGCTGGGTGCTGGCCTGGTCGCATTGCCGGCCGGTATCGCGGGCATTCCGCCAGCGATCTTTGGCAAATCCGTTGACGGTCTGCAGGAGGCAGCTCAATGACCTGGTTCACGCCTGAAGTGATTGACGTGATCATCGCGGTCCTCAAGGCCATCGTGATTCTGCTCGCCGTGGTGGTGTGCGGCGCGCTGCTGAGCTGGGTCGAGCGTCGTCTGCTCGCCCTCTGGCAGGACCGTTACGGTCCGAACCGCGTCGGCCCGTTCGGCGCGTTCCAGATCGCGGCCGACATGATCAAGATGTTCTTCAAGGAAGACTGGACCCCGCCGTTCGCCGACAAGATGATCTTCACCCTGGCACCGGTCGTGGCCATGAGCGCCCTGCTGATTGCCTTCGCGATCATCCCGATCACCCCGACCTGGGGCGTGGCGGACATCAACATCGGCATCCTGTTCTTCTTCGCCATGGCCGGTCTGTCGGTCTACGCGGTGCTGTTCGCCGGCTGGTCGAGCAACAACAAGTTCGCCCTGCTGGGCAGCTTGCGGGCCTCGGCACAGACCGTGTCGTACGAAGTGTTCATGGGCCTGTCGCTGATGGGCATCGTGATCCAGGTCGGCTCGTTCAACATGCGCGACATCGTTGAATATCAAGCGCAGAACCTGTGGTTCATCATTCCGCAGATCTTCGGTTTCCTGACCTTCTTCATCGCCGGCGTCGCCGTGACTCACCGTCACCCGTTCGACCAGCCGGAAGCGGAGCAGGAACTGGCTGACGGTTACCACATTGAATACGCCGGCATGAAATGGGGCATGTTCTTCGTCGGCGAGTACATCGGCATCGTGTTGATTTCGGCGCTGCTGGTGACCTTGTTCTTCGGTGGCTGGCACGGTCCGTTCAACATTCTGCCGCAGATCCCGTTCATCTGGTTTGCACTGAAAACCGCGTTCTTCATCATGATCTTCATCCTGTTGCGCGCCTCGATTCCGCGCCCACGGTATGACCAAGTGATGGACTTCAGCTGGAAGTTCTGCCTGCCGCTGACCCTCGTCAACATGCTGGTGACCGCTGCGATCGTGTTGCTCAACACGCCCGCCGTCGCGGCTCAGTGAGGATAGAGAATCATGAAGTACATATTTGACATCGTGCATGGCTTCTTCACCCAGCTTCGCAGCCTGGTAATGATTTTCGGCCACGCCTTCCGCAAGCGCGACACGCTGCAGTACCCGGAAGAACCGGTCTACCTGCCGCCGCGCTACCGTGGCCGTATCGTCCTGACCCGCGACCCTGATGGCGAAGAGCGTTGTGTAGCCTGCAACCTGTGCGCCGTGGCGTGCCCGGTCGGGTGCATCTCGCTGCAGAAAGCTGAAACCGAAGACGGTCGCTGGTACCCGGACTTCTTCCGCATCAACTTCTCGCGCTGCATTTTCTGCGGCCTCTGCGAGGAAGCCTGCCCGACCACCGCGATCCAGCTGACACCGGATTTCGAGATGGCCGAGTTCAAACGTCAGGACCTGGTTTACGAGAAAGAAGATCTGCTGATCTCCGGCCCCGGCAAAAACCCTGATTACAACTTCTATCGTGTTGCAGGTATGGCGATTGCCGGGAAGCCGAAAGGCTCCGCGCAGAATGAAGCCGAACCGATCAACGTGAAGAGCTTGCTGCCTTAAGGAAGAAAGATGGAATTCGCTTTCTATTTCGCATCGGGTATCGCTGTGGTGTCCACGCTTCGCGTGATCACCCACACCAACCCTGTGCACGCCCTGCTCTACCTGATCATTTCGCTGATCGCCGTGGCCATGACGTTCTTTGCCCTCGGCGCACCGTTTGCCGGTGTTCTGGAAGTGATCGCCTACGCTGGCGCCATCATGGTGCTGTTCGTGTTCGTGGTGATGATGCTGAACCTGGGCCCCGCCTCGGTTCAGCAAGAGCGCGTCTGGCTCAAGCCCGGCATCTGGCTCGGCCCGGTGATTCTCGGCGCCCTGCTGCTGGCTGAACTGCTGTACGTGCTGTTCAGCCACCAGAGCGGCCAGGCCGTCGGCCACACCACCGTAGACGCCAAGGCCGTGGGCATCAGCCTGTTCGGTCCGTACCTGCTGGTGGTCGAACTCGCCTCGATGCTGCTGCTCGCCGCAGCCGTGACGGCGTTCCACTTGGGCCGTAACGAAGCCAAGGAGCAATGACGATGCCTGCTATCCCTTTGGAGCATGGTCTGGCGGTCGCCGGCATCCTGTTCTGCCTCGGTCTGGTCGGCCTGATGGTCCGCCGCAACATTCTCTTCGTGCTGATGAGCCTGGAGGTCATGATGAATGCCTCCGCTTTGGCGTTCATCGTTGCCGGTAGCCGCTGGGCGCAGCCGGATGGACAGATCATGTTCATCCTGGTGATCAGCCTGGCAGCCGCCGAGGCCAGTATCGGCCTGGCGATCCTGCTGCAACTGTATCGCCGCTTCCACACGCTCGATATCGACGCTGCCAGTGAGATGCGCGGATGAATCTTCTCTATCTGACTTTCGTATTCCCTCTCATCGGTTTCCTGCTGCTGTCGTTCTCCCGTGGACGCCTCTCGGAAAACCTGTCGGCGCTGATCGGCGTCGGTTCCATCGGCCTGTCTGCCATCGTCACCGCTTACGTGATCTGGCAGTTCAACGTCGCGCCACCTGAAGGCGGTCACTACACCCAGGTGTTGTGGCAGTGGATGGCGGTGGAAGGCTTCACGCCGAACTTCGCGCTGTACCTGGATGGTCTGTCCCTGACCATGCTCGGTGTCGTGGTCGGTGTCGGCTTCCTGATCCACCTGTTCGCGTCCTGGTACATGCGCGGTGAAGCCGGTTACTCGCGCTTCTTCGCCTACACCAACCTGTTTATCGCCAGCATGCTGTTCCTGGTCCTGGGCGATAACCTGTTGTTCCTGTACTTCGGCTGGGAAGGCGTGGGCCTGTGCTCGTACCTGTTGATCGGTTTCTACTACAGCAACCGCAACAACGGTAACGCGGCACTCAAAGCCTTTATCGTGACCCGCATCGGCGACGTGTTCATGGCCATCGGCCTGTTCATCCTGTTCGCCCAACTGGGTACGCTGAACGTCCAGGAACTGCTGGTGCTGGCACCGCAGAAATTCCAGGCCGGCGACTTCTGGATGGTCATGGCCACCCTGATGCTGCTGGGCGGCGCTGTCGGTAAATCCGCGCAACTGCCACTGCAAACCTGGCTGGCGGACGCGATGGCCGGTCCTACCCCGGTTTCGGCACTGATCCACGCCGCGACCATGGTGACCGCTGGTGTCTACCTGATCGCCCGTACTCACGGCCTGTTCACCCTGGCGCCGGAAATCCTGCATCTAGTAGGCATCGTCGGCGGCGTGACCCTGGTACTCGCCGGTTTCGCGGCACTGGTTCAGACCGACATCAAACGTATCCTCGCCTACTCGACCATGAGCCAGATTGGCTACATGTTCCTGGCGCTGGGCGTTGGCGCATGGGATGGCGCGATTTTCCACCTGATGACCCACGCCTTCTTCAAGGCACTGCTGTTCCTTGCGTCCGGTGCGGTGATCGTTGCCTGCCACCACGAGCAGAACATCTTCAAGATGGGCGGCCTGTGGAAGAAACTGCCACTGGCCTACGCCAGCTTCATCGTCGGCGGCGCGGCCCTGGCGGCCCTGCCACTGGTGACCGCAGGCTTCTACTCCAAGGACGAAATCCTGTGGGAAGCGTTTGCCAGCGGCAACCAGGGTCTGCTGTACGCAGGTCTGGTCGGTGCGTTCATGACTTCGCTGTACACCTTCCGCCTGATCTTCATCGCGTTCCACGGTGAAGTGAAGACCGAAGCGCACGCCGGTCACGGCATCGCTCACTGGCTGCCACTGTCGGTGCTGATCGTATTGTCCACCGCTATTGGCGCGATGATCGTTCCGCCGCTGCACGGTGTGCTGCCGGAAAGCGTCGGCCACGCCGGCGGCGAAGCCAAGCACAGTCTGGAAATCGCCTCGGGCGCCATCGCCCTGGCCGGTATCCTGCTGGCCGCGTTGCTGTTCCTCGGCAAGCGTCGTTTCGTCACTGCAATCGCCAACAGCGGCATCGGCCGCTTCCTTTCGGCCTGGTGGTTCGCTGCCTGGGGCTTCGACTGGATCTACGACAAACTGTTCGTCAAGCCATACCTGGCGATCAGCCATGTACTGCGCAAAGACCCGCTCGACCAGACCATCGGTCTGATCCCGCGTATGGCCAAAGGCGGTCACACCGCCCTGAGCCGTACCGAAACCGGTCAACTGCGTTGGTACGCGGCATCGATGGCAGCCGGCTCCGTGCTGGTCATCGGCGCCATCGTGCTGGTAGCGGTCTGAATATGAACCTTGCGAACTTGCGAAAGGAATTGAGCCCGTCATGATTCTGCCTTGGCTAATCCTGATCCCCTTCATCGGCGGCCTGCTGTGCTGGATGGGTGAGCGCTTCGGCGCCACCCTCCCCCGCTGGATTGCGCTGATCACCATGTCCCTGTTGCTTTCCCTCGGCCTCTGGCTGTGGGCCACCGGTGACTATTCATTTGCCCCGGCGCCTGGCGCCGACCCGACCTGGGCGCTTGAGTTCAAGCACATCTGGATCGAACGCTTCGGCATCAGCGTGCACCTGGCCCTCGACGGCCTGTCGCTGCTGATGATCATGCTGACCGGTCTGCTGGGTGTGCTTTCGGTACTCTGCTCGTGGAAAGAGATTCAACGTCACGTTGGCTTCTTCCACTTGAACCTGATGTGGATCCTGGGCGGTGTCGTCGGCGTGTTCCTCGCCCTCGACCTGTTCATGTTCTTCTTCTTCTGGGAAATGATGCTGGTGCCGATGTACTTCCTCATCGCGCTCTGGGGTCACAGTTCTTCAGACGGCAAGAAAACCCGGATCTACGCGGCGACCAAGTTCTTCATCTTCACTCAGGCTTCCGGCCTGATCATGTTGGTGGCGATCCTGGGTCTGGTACTGGTCAACTTCAACGACACCGGCGTAATTACTTTCAACTACGCCGATCTGTTGAAAACCAAGATGTCGCTGACCACCGAGTACATCCTGATGCTCGGCTTCTTCATCGCCTTCGCGGTCAAGCTGCCAGTCGTACCGTTCCACTCCTGGTTGCCTGACGCTCACGCCCAGGCGCCGACCGCAGGTTCCGTCGACCTGGCCGGTATCTTGCTGAAAACCGCTGCGTACGGTCTGCTGCGTTTTGCCCTGCCGCTGTTCCCGAATGCGTCGGCCGAGTTTGCGCCGATCGCCATGACCCTCGGTCTGATCGGTATTTTCTACGGCGCGTTCCTGGCTTTCGCACAAACCGACATCAAGCGTCTGATCGCCTTCTCGTCCGTTTCCCACATGGGCTTCGTACTGATCGGCATCTACTCCGGCAGCCAGCTGGCGCTGCAGGGCGCGGTGATGCAGATGCTGGCGCACGGTCTGTCGGCCGCTGCACTCTTTATCCTGAGCGGTCAGTTGTACGAGCGTACCCACACCCGCGACATGCGTGAAATGGGTGGCCTGTGGTCGAAGATCGCTTACCTGCCAGCCCTCAGCCTGTTCTTCGCAGCCGCGTCGCTGGGCTTGCCGGGCACCGGTAACTTTGTCGGTGAGTTCCTGATCCTGATCGGTACCTTCCCTGCTGCACCGTTGGTCACCATCATCGCGACGTCCGGCCTGGTGTTCGGTTCGGTCTACTCGCTGATCATGATCCACCGTGCGTACTTCGGTCCGGCCAAATCGGACGCGGTGCTGCATGGCATGGACGGTCGCGAACTGATCATGGTGGTCGGTCTGGCGGCATTGCTGATCTACATCGGCGTGTACCCGCAACCGTTCCTCGATACCTCTGCTGCGACGATGCATGGCGTGCAGCAATGGCTCGGCACCGCCTTCACTCAACTCGCTTCGGCCCGGTAAGAGCGCTATGGAATTCACGACTCAACACTTTATCGCGCTAGCGCCGTTGTTGATCACCAGCGCCACGATCATCGTGGTGATGCTGGCGATTGCCTGGCGCCGCAACCACTCGCAGACCTTCCTGATTTCCGTGGCGGGCCTGAACCTAGCGTTGCTGTCGATCCTGCCAGCCTTGAAAGTCGCGCCATTGGCCGTGACCCCACTGCTGCAGATCGATAGCTTTGCCTGCTTGTACATGGCGCTGATCCTGGTCGCCACCCTCGCTTGTGTGACCCTCGCCCACGCCTACCTCGGCGATGGCGGTTCGGGTTACCCGGGCAACCGCGAAGAACTGTACCTGCTGATCCTGATGGCCGCCGCCGGTGGCCTGGTTCTGGTCAGCGCGCAGCACCTGGCCGGGTTGTTCATCGGTCTGGAACTGCTCTCGGTGCCGGTCTACGGTCTGGTGGCCTACGCCTTCTTCAACAAGCGTTCGCTGGAAGCCGGTATCAAGTACATGGTGCTGTCGGCCGCCGGTTCCGCGTTCCTGTTGTTCGGTATGGCCCTGCTCTACGCCGATTCCGGCAGCCTGAGCTTTGTCGGTATCGGCCAGGCCCTCGCGGCCACCGGTCTGCCAAGCTCCCTGGCGCAGATGGGCCTGGGCATGATGCTGATCGGCCTGGCGTTCAAACTGTCGCTGGTACCGTTCCACCTCTGGACCCCGGACGTTTACGAAGGTGCTCCGGCACCGGTGGCGGCGTTCCTGGCGACCGCTTCCAAAGTCGCTGTGTTCGCAGTGATGGTGCGTCTGTTCCAGATCTCGCCAGCGGCGAGCAGCGGTGTACTCAGCGACGTGCTGACCATCATCGCCATCGCCTCGATCCTGTTCGGTAACCTGCTGGCCCTGACCCAAAGCAACCTCAAGCGTCTGCTGGGTTACTCGTCCATCGCGCACTTCGGCTACCTGCTGATCGCCCTGGTGGCGAGCAAGGGTCTGGCCGTGGAAGCCATCGGCGTGTACCTGGTCACCTACGTGATCACCAGCCTCGGCGCCTTCGGCGTGATCACCCTGATGTCCTCGCCGTACAACGGCCGTGACGCGGATGCCCTGTACGAATACCGCGGCCTGTTCTGGCGCCGTCCGTACCTGACCGCCGTACTGACCGTGATGATGCTGTCCCTGGCCGGTATCCCGCTGACCGCGGGCTTCATCGGCAAGTTCTACATCATTGCCACCGGTGTCGAGTCGCACCAATGGTGGCTGGTCGGCTCCCTGGTACTGGGCAGCGCCATCGGCGTCTTCTACTACCTGCGCGTCATGGTCACCCTGTACCTGATGGAGCCAAACCTGCGTCGCCACGATGCGCAACTGCATTGGGAACAACGTGCAGGCGGCGTGATGCTGCTGGCCATCGCCGTACTGGCGTTCTTCCTCGGGCTGTATCCGCAGCCGTTGCTGGCTCTGGTTCAACAGGCTGGTCTGGCGGGTTGATCGCTTAGCGGTAGATCGTAGAAAACAGAAACGGCACCTTCGGGTGCCGTTTTTGCGTTTGTGGGGTTTGGTTCTGCTGTTTTTCCCCTCCTCTGGCGTACATATCCATTTTTGCGGTAACGGCGGCTATGGGTTTCGCCCTTACGGCGAGTCACTTGGAAGAGACCCAAGTAACCAAGGGCTCTTGCCCCTTTCGTTCGGTGCCTCGCCTAGGCTCGGCATGCCCTCGCTCCGGTCCTGCTCCGTGGGCCCGCCGCCATCGGCCATCCATGGCCGGGGGCGGCTAACCCGG
>NZ_JACVBK010000013.1:0-156685 GCF_014852325.1 Pseudomonas sp. PDM01 | reverse complement strand
GGCGATCCAGGCGACGCGGTCTTCCTGATACACCGCGGTGCCTGGATCGCCAGCAAGCCGGCTCCTACAAGGATCGTGTGGGGCCATTCGAGTCATCGTATAACTTCTGATTGACATCCCCTGAAACACTCGCAAATAATCGCCCCGATGTTGTACGACGACGTATAACAAAAATAAAAACAACAAATACCCAGGGAACGTCACAGTGAGCAAACTCGCCCGCAATTCCTCCATCCGCACTTCTCGCCCTGTCTTCGCACGCCGGCATACCCTGAGCCTGATCGGTTGCAGCAGCCTGGCCGTACTCGCCATGCCTGTGATCGGCCACGCCGAAGGTTTCGTCGATGACGCCAAGGCCACGCTGAACCTGCGCAACTTCTACATCAACCGCAACTTCACCAACCCGACCTACCCACAAGGCAAGGCCGAAGAGTGGACGCAAAACTTCATCCTCGACGCCAAGTCAGGATTCACCCCAGGCCCGGTCGGTTTTGGTGTGGATGTGCTGGGCCTGTACTCGCAAAAGCTCGATGGCGGCAAAGGCACCGGCGGTACACAACTGCTGCCGATCCACGATGACGGTCGCCCTGCCGACAACTTCGGCCGGATGGGGGTGGCGCTCAAAGGCAAAATCTCGAAAACCGAATTGAAGGTCGGCGAATGGATGCCGATACTGCCGATCCTGCGTTCGGATGACGGCCGCTCCCTGCCGCAAACCTTCCGCGGTGGCCAGGTGACCTCTACCGAGATCAGCGGCCTGACGCTCTACGGCGGCCAGTTCCGGCAGAACAGCCCGCGCAACGATGCGAGCATGGAAGACATGTCCATGAACGGCAAAGCGGCGTTCACCTCGGACCGTTTCAACTTCGGTGGTGGTGAATACCTGTTCAACGAGAAGCGCACGCAGGTCGGCGTCTGGTACGCAGAACTCAGCGACATTTATCAGCAGCAGTATTTCAACCTGAGCCACAGCCAACCCATCGGCGACTGGACCCTCGGCGCCAACCTCGGCTTCTTCAACGGCAAGGAAGATGGCAGTGCCCTGGCCGGTGACCTGGACAACAAAACCACGTTCGCCATGCTGTCTGCCAAATACGGCGGCAACACCTTTTACGTCGGCCTGCAAAAGCTCACCGGCGACAATGCCTGGATGCGCGTCAACGGCACCAGTGGCGGCACCCTGGCCAACGACAGCTACAACTCCAGCTACGACAACGCCAGGGAAAAATCCTGGCAACTGCGTCATGACTACAACTTCGTCGCCCTGGGCATTCCCGGCCTGACGATGATGAACCGCTACATCAGCGGCGATAACGTGCACACCGGCGCAATCACCGACGGCAAGGAATGGGGCCGCGAATCGGAACTGGCCTACACCATACAGAGCGGCGTGCTGAAGAACCTCAACGTCAAATGGCGCAACGCGAGCATTCGCAAAGACTTCAGCAACAACGAGTTCGATGAAAACCGCATTATCATCAACTACCCGATTTCGTTGTTGTAATACGCTGCCCGGCTGATCCATACCCTGTAGGAGCCAGCTTGCTGGCGATGAACCCAAGGGCGACGCGTATATCCAGTTATTACGCGTGATCGTTAACGTCCATCGCCGGCAAGCCGGCTCCTACAGGGGTAGTGGTTAACCCTCCGTCATTTTCAACCAAAGTTGCGTTGACAAGACCCGGAAACCCTAACGATACTTCGGCACAGTCGTACGACAACCTACAACGAATTCAACAACAATAATTTCGCGCCCAGGAACTTCCATGACCACCACTTCCCAAGCCCCTTTCAATCGCCTGCTGCTGACCGGTGCCGCCGGTGGCCTCGGTAAAGTGCTGCGCGAACGCCTGCGCCCTTACGCCAAGGTCATTCGCCTGTCGGACATCGCCGACATCGCCCCCGCCATTGATGACCGCGAAGAAGTCGTGACCTGCGACCTCGCGGACAAGCAAGCCGTGCATCACCTGGTCGAAGGCGTGGACGCGATCCTGCACTTCGGCGGCGTGTCGACAGAGCATTCGTTCGAAGACATCCTCGGCGCCAACATCTGCGGTGTGTTCCACATCTACGAAGCGGCGCGCCGTCATGGCGTCAAGCGGGTGATTTTCGCCAGTTCCAACCACGTCATCGGTTTCTACAAACAGGATGAAGTGATTGACGGCCGATCCCCTCGCCGCCCGGACAGCTACTACGGTTTGTCCAAGTCCTATGGCGAAGACATGGCCAGCTTCTACTTCGATCGCTACGGCATCGAGACCGTCAGCATCCGTATCGGCTCCTCGTTCCCGGAACCGCTAAACCGCCGAATGATGAGCACCTGGCTGAGCTTCGGCGACCTGACCCAACTGATCGAACGTTCCCTGTACGCGCCGAACGTCGGCCACACCGTGGTCTATGGCGCTTCCGACAACAAAAATCTCTGGTGGGACAACCGCTACGCCACCGCGCTGGGTTATGCACCGCAGGACACCTCTGAAGTGTTCCGTGCAAAAATCGACGCCCAGCCGATGCCGGCCGCTGATGACCCGGCGATGGTTTACCAGGGTGGCGCGTTTGTCGCGTCCGGTCCGTTCGGCGATTGAGTCAGCGCTGTTCACTTGATCCCCACAACAAAAACCCAGGGAATGAGTTGCCATGCAAGCCGAATTGATTGTCGATGCCCGCAACACGGTCGGTGAAAGCCCGGTCTGGCTCCCGGAAGAAAACGCCCTGTACTGGGTCGATATTCCCGCCGGGGGCCTGCAACGCTGGAGCGCCGAAACCGGGCATGTCGAGGCCTGGACGGCGCCGGAGATGCTCGCCTGCATCGCGCGTCACCGCGATGGCAGCTGGGTCGGCGGGATGGAAAGCGGATTCTTCCGCCTCCAGCCGCACAATGACGGCAGCCTCGACAGTGAGTTGCTGGCCCACGTCGATCACCCGCGCACCGACATGCGCCTCAACGATGGTCGCTGCGACCGTCAGGGGCGTTTCTGGGCCGGCAGCATGGTGTTGAACATGGGCGCCAACGCGGCCGACGGTGCGCTGTATCGCTACGCCGACGGCCAGCGCGGGCCGCTCGACGCGCTACTTTCAGGATTCATCGTCCCCAACGGCCTGGGTTTCAGCCCGGACGGGCGCACGATGTACCTGTCTGACTCGCATCCCTCGGCCCAGCAAATCTGGGCCTTCGATTACGACATCGACAGCGGCACGCCGACAAACCGCCGGCTGTTCGTCGACATGAATCACTTCTGCGGTCGCCCCGATGGCGCTGCCGTGGATGCCGAAGGCTGCTATTGGATTTGCGCCAACGATGCCGGGCTGATTCACCGTTTCACCCCCGACGGACGCCTGGACCGCTCCCTCACCGTACCGGTGAAAAAGCCGACCATGTGCGCCTTCGGCGGCAGTCGACTGGACACCCTGTTCGTGACCTCGATCCGCCCCGGCGACGACCATGACGAACAGTCACTGGCGGGCGGTGTGTTCGCCCTTGATCCTGGGGTAAAAGGTTTGCCGGAACCCCTTTTCAGCCACTGATCGAATTCGCCAGACAACGCTGTACCTGTAGGAGCCAGGCTTGCCGGCGAAGGCGATCTCAAGGACGCCTTCGCCGGCAAGCCTGGCTCCTACGGATAGTCCACGCATTCATAGATTTCGCAGGTCACCATGACGCCAACACTGCTCGAACTCGAAGACGAATTCACCCACCTCACCCTCGCCCCCGAAACCGGTGGCAGCATCGTCAACTGGACCGTCAACAGTTCGGGGCAGCCGCTGTTGCGCCACAGTGACGCGCACGCGCTGAACACCGGTCTGCCGGGCAAGCTCGGCTGTTTTCCGCTGGCGCCATGGTCCAACCGCATTTCCGACGGTGGTTTCGATCGCCCGGACGGCTGGCTCGCGCTCGAGCCAAACAGCCTCACCGATCCCCTGCCGATTCACGGCAGCGCCTGGCAACAACCGTGGCAGGTGGTTTCGCAGACCCGTGATGAAGTCGTCCTGCAACTCGACAGCATCAGGCCGTTCGCCTATCGCGCCCGGCAGCGTTTTCATTTGAGCCAGGGCAAACTGAGCATCGGGTTGCACGTCACGCATCTGGCCGAGCGCGCCGCGTGGCATGGTTTGGGGCTGCATCCGTACCTGCCGCGTACCGCCGGCACTCGGTTGCAGGCAAAGGCTGAGCAGGTGTGGTGGTGCGACGCCTCGAAACTGCCGACCCGACTCGGTCCTTTGCCTGCCGAGTGGGATTTTCGCCAGCTCAAGGCCTTGCCCGACACGCTGGTCGACAACGGTTTCTGCCAATGGGATGGCCATTGCCTGATCCAGCAACCCGACCTCGGTTATGAACTGGAATGCCAGGCCAGCGGCAGCGATTACTTCCTGCTCTACTGCCCGGTGGACCTGGGGTTTTTCTGCATCGAACCGGTGAGCCATCCGGTCAATGCGCACCACTTGCCCGGTCGGCCGGGGCTGGTATTGCTGGAACAAGGTCAATCCGCCGAGCTGGGTTTCAGCCTGCAATACCGCGCCTACCCCAACAGCTGACTCAGCACCGCACGCAACTTGCCGGGTTTCACCGGTTTGTTCAGCAACGGCGCATCCAGTCGCTGCAAGGAGCGGCGGCACTGATCGGTGCGGTCGGCGGTGATGATCACCGCCGGAATTGTCTGGCTGAAATGCTCGCGCAAATGCCGGACCACCTCACACCCCACCACCCCATGATCGAGGTGGTAATCCGCCAGAATCAGCTCCGGCGCGTGGCCCTGCAACGCGGCCAGCGCCGAGGCTTCGTCGGTGGCGGTGACCACTTCGCAGCCCCATTGCCCCAGCAGCGCGCTCATGCTTTGCAGAATGCTGACCTCGTTGTCCAGCACCAGCAAACGCCGGCCCGGCAGCGGATTGCCCGTGCCCGGCTGGGGCGCCGCGAGGCTGATGGGTAACGGAACCTCACGGGAAATCGGCACCTCAATGCTGAACATCGAGCCGCGTCCCGGCAGCGAATGCACCTGGACCCGGTAGTCGAGAATCTTGGCGATGCGCTCGACGATCGCCAACCCCAGCCCCACACCTTTGCGGTCGGCGGCACGGCCGACGTCCAGTTGATTGAACTCAAGGAAGATCGAGTCGAGGCGATCCGCCGGGATCCCGCGCCCGGTGTCCCAGACTTCCAGACGCAGCCTGTCACCGCGACGCCGGGCCCCGAGCAGGATGCTGCCCTCGTCGGTATAGCGACAGGCGTTGCTGAGGAAATTGCGCAGGATGCGCGTCATCAGGCGCAGGTCGGTGCGAATGGCGTAATCGCCCATGTGCACGCGCAAGCGCAGCCCGGCCGCGTCGGCCACTGACTGGAATTCCGACACCAGCGGCCCGAGCAATTCATCGAGGCGGTACAACGCGACATCCGGTTTGACCGCCGCTTGATCGAGCCGGGAGATGTCCAGCAAATCGGTGAGTAAATCCTCCGCCCCCTCCAGGGCCTGATGCGTGCGTTCGACCAGTACCTGTTCGACGTCCGGCAGTTTGCGCTCGCGCAAGGTCGAAATCAGCAAACGCGCGGCGTTGAGCGGTTGCAGCAGGTCATGACTGGCGGCGGCGAGATATTTGTCCTTGCTGCGATTGGCGGCCTCGGCGGCATCACGGGCATCGCGCAAGGCTTCGGCGATCTGTTTACGCTGGGTGATCTGTTGCTGCAGGTTGCGGTTGGCTTCAAGCAATTCGTCGGTGCGCGCGGTGACGCGTTGCTCCAGTTCGTCATTGAGCTGTTGCAACCGTTGCTGGGCCTGTTTGCGCTCGGTGATGTCGGCGACAAATCCCTCCACCAGTTGTTCCTTATCGGGCCTGAGCAACAGGTTCATCAGCACATCGACGCTGCTGCCGTCCTGGCGGCGCAACTGGGTTTCATAGCCATGCAGGCTGCCTTGATGCCGAAGGATCTCGCCGATGTTTTCCAGCTCCTGCTCACCGCCGACGAACAGCTGGCTGGCCAGGTCTGCCTTGGAAAACATCACGTCTTGCGGGTCCTGATAGCCGAGCATGCGTGCCAGCGCCGTGTTGGCTGCCCGCATGCCGCCGTCGAGGCTGGCCTGGAAAATCCCGTAGACCGCGTGCTCGAACAACCACTTGTAGCGATTGCGCTCGGTTTCCAGGTCTTCCAGGCGGGCGGCCAGTTCCGGGTAATGGCTCTTGCGCGCCGAATGGCTGCCCAATCCGAGCAAGCCGGCCAGCGCCGCCTGTTGCTCGTCAGAGGGCTTCGCCATAGACGACCTCGACATCACGCTGACTGGATTCACGCGGGTTGGTCAGGATGCACGGATCGTGCATGGCATGTTGCGACAGGAACGGGATGTCCGCCGTGCTGACGCCGTGCAAGCCAAGGGTTTCGTGGAAGCCGATGGCGTGTTTCAACGCGATCAGATGTTCAACCAGCCGCCCGCAAATTTGCCGGTGATTGAGGCCACGGCAATCGATGCCGAACGTCTCGGCAATCACCTTGAAGCGTTCCGGCGCAGAGCTGTAATTGAAGGCCACCACGTGCTCCACCAACACCGCGTTGCACAGGCCATGGGGCAAATCGAGGAAGCCACCGAGGCTGTGAGACATGGCGTGCACCGCGCCGAGGATCGCGTTGGAGAACGCCAGCCCGGCCTGCATGCTGCCGAGCATGATTTTCTCGCGCAGGGCGATGTCCGTCGGGTTGGCGATCATCTGCACCAGGTTGCCGTTGATCAGGCGCATGGCTTCCAGCGCGTGGGGGTCGGTCAGTGGCCCGTGCCCCGTAGAAACGAAGGCTTCGATGGCATGCACCAACGCGTCGATGCCGGTACAGGCCGACAGGAACGGGTCCATGCTCAGGGTGGTTTCCGGGTCGATCAGCGACACGTCCGGCACCACCGCTTTACTGACGATGGAGAATTTCATGCGTTCTTGCTGGTTGGAGATGATCACGAATTGCGAGACGTCCGCCGAGGTGCCGGCGGTGGTCGGGATCAGGATCAGTGGCGGGCTGGGCACGCTGATGGTGTCCACCCCTTCGAACTCGAGAATGCTGCGCCCGTGAGCGACGACAATGCCGATGCCCTTGCCGCAGTCCATCGGGCTGCCGCCACCAACGGCGACGATCACGTCGCAGTGGTTTTCCCGGTACAACTCGGCACCGAGCATGACTTCCTCGACACGCGGGTTGGGCGAAACGTCGCTATACAAAAAGTAATCGATGCCCTGGGCCTGCAGGCTGGCCTCGACATCGGCAACCCACCCGGCGGCAATGACGCCGGGGTCGCTGACCACCAGGACCTTGCGCGCGCCAAAGGTCTTGGCATAGTTGCCGACGTTGTGCCGGCAACCGGCACCGAAGATGATTTCAGGCGAAACGAATTTACGCAGCTGGCTGAGACTCTGGCTCATTGGAAAGCCTGTTTTTATTGTTTTGGAAGGTAAGAACCACACTAACCCATCCGGCTGTGAATGCAATCAGACCAATGGGTAGTCAGATTCCCTGTAGGAGCCGGCTTGCTGGCGATGAGGCCCGCGAGTTATGCGTCGCCAGTGCGGCCGCCATCGCCAGCAAGCCGGCTCCTACAGGGGTTGTGTGTTGGGTGGGTTATCCGCGATAGATCAAGCGGGAAGCCTTCTCATTGCGCAAGGTCAGGTGCTCCATGCCCTGCCCCGGCGCTTCGGCCTCCTCGCGAGCCTTGAGGATCACGCCATGGTGCGGTGACTTGCTGCACACCGGGTCGGCATTGGCGGCATCGCCAGTCAGCATGAACGCCTGGCAGCGGCAACCTCCCAGGTCCTTGTGTTTTTCATCGCAGGAGCGGCACGGCTCCTTCATCCAGTCGTCGCCACGGAAGCGGTTGAAACCGAAGGAGTCGTTCCAGATGTGCTCGATGCTGTGTTCGCGCACATTGGGGAATGTCACCGGCAATTGCCGGGCGCTATGACAGGGCAACGCCGTGCCGTCCGGGGTGATGTCGAGAAACAGATTGGCCCAGCCGTTCATGCAGGTCTTGGGGCGTTCTTCGTAGTAATCCGGGGTGACGAAGATCAACTTGCACGGATGCCCCTGCGCCTCAAGCCGTTCGCGATATTCATTGGTGATGCGTTCGGCGCGCTGCAATTGCTCGCGGGTCGGCAACAGGCCCACGCGATTGAGCTCGGCCCACCCATAAAACTGACACGTGGCGAGCTCGACAAAATCCGCTTCCAGCTCCAGGCACAAGTCGATGATGCGGTCTATGCGGTCGATGTTGTGCCGATGGGTGACGAAATTCAGCACCATCGGATAACCCTGGGCTTTCACCGCACGGGCCATGGCGAGCTTCTGCGCGAACGCCTTGCGCGAACCGGCGAGCATGTTGTTGACCGCTTCGTCGGCCGCCTGGAAGCTGATCTGGATATGGTCGAGCCCGGCGACCTTGAAATCATGGACTTTCTGCTCGGTCAGGCCGATGCCCGAGGTGATCAGGTTGGTGTAGTAACCCATGTCCCGTGCGGCTTTTATCAGCTCCGCCAGGTCCTGGCGCACCAACGGCTCACCGCCGGAAAACCCCAGTTGCGCAGCGCCCATCGCACGCGCTTCGCGGAACACGCGAATCCATTCGTCAGTGCTCAGCTCTGCGCCTTGCTGGGCGAAATCCAGTGGATTTGAGCAATAGGGGCATTGCAACGGGCAGCGATAAGTCAGCTCCGCCAGCAGCCACAGCGGTGGCCCCGGCGGCGCATCATTCGATCCAGAATTGAGCATGGGCCACCTCCAGAAACGCCAGCACATCCTCGTCGATCCCCGGCACACCGGGAAAACTCGCGGAGAGCAAATCAATGATCGCCGCCACACTGCGTTGACCGTCCAGCAGGTCGAGAATCTGCCCGGCACTGGCGTTGAGTTTGATCATGCCTTCGGGGTACAGCAGCACGTGGCAGTCCTGACGAGGTTCCCACTGCAAGCGAAAACCCTGCCTTAAGGACGGTGATTTTTCGCGGTTAATCAGACTCACAGGTCGATCCCTCGGTGCCAGACTTTCTCGGTGGTCACCGTGTGATACGGCGGGCGTTCCAGCTCATAGGCCATGCTCATGGCGTCGAGCATGCTCCACAACACGTCGAGCTTGAACTGGAGGATTTCCAGCATGCGCTGCTGGGCTTCGACGGTGACGTAGTGCGCCAGAGTAATACGCAAACCGTGCTCGACATCGCGCCGCGCCTGACTCAAGCGTGTGCGAAAATAGTCGTAACCGG
The DNA here is from genome assembly GCF_014852325.1 of Pseudomonas sp. PDM01. Lineage (NCBI taxonomy): Bacteria > Pseudomonadati > Pseudomonadota > Gammaproteobacteria > Pseudomonadales > Pseudomonadaceae > Pseudomonas > Pseudomonas sp. PDM01. Next base: position 147,463 of record NZ_JACVBK010000013.1, on the reverse strand, counting down.
CGACGTCGATCCACGGGTAATGCGCTGGCCAGGCGTCCAGCCGCGACTGGTGGATCTGCGGGGCGAACAGCTCGGTCAGCGAGCTGCTGGCCGCTTCCTGCCAGCAGGCGCGCCGGGCGAAATTGACGTAGGCGTCCACGGCGAAACGTACACCGGGCAATACCAGCTCCTGGGACAGAATCTGCTCACGATCCAGGCCCACCGCTTCACCGAGGCGCAGCCAGGCTTCGATACCGCCTTCGCTGCCAGGCACGCCGTCGTGGTCGAGAATCCGTTGCAGCCACTCGCGACGCACGTCGCGGTCCGGGCAGTTGGCGAGGATGGCGGCGTCCTTGAGCGGAATGTTGATCTGGTAGTAGAAGCGGTTGGCGACCCAGCCTTGAATCTGCTCGCGACTGGCGCGACCGGCGTACATGGCTTGGTGGAACGGGTGATGGATGTGGTAGTACGCGCCTTTGGCGCGCAGGGCCTGTTCGAATTCGGTGGGGTTCATCGCTGTATCAGTCATTGCAGGTCTCCTGGAGGATTTGCGGTGTCTGGTCTGGCGCCTTCGCGGGCAAGCCTCGCTCCTACAGAAGTTTGCGATACCTCTGTAGGAGCGAGGCTTGCCCGCGAAGGCGTCATCCGCTACAGCACAATGCCCATGCCGTCATAAGCCACCTCGATCCCCCGCCGCTCCAGCAACGCCCGCTCAGCCGAGTCTTCGTCGAGGATCGGGTTGGTGTTGTTAATGTGGATCAGCACCTTGCGCTGACGAGTAAAACCCTCCAACACCTCCAGCATCCCGCCTGCCCCACTCTGCGGCAGATGCCCCATCTCGCTGCCCAGGCTCTGGCCGACTTCACAGACGCGCATTTCGTCATCGCGCCACAACGTGCCATCCAGCAACAGGCAATCGGCACGCTGCATCCAGCTCAACACCTCGTCATCGATTTGCCCGAGGCCCGGCGCATAGAACAACGAAGCGCCCGTGCGCCGGTCTTCGATAAACAAGCCAATGGTGTCGCCTGGCTGTGGGTTGCCCCGATTCGGTGAATACGGCGGAGCATTGCTGACCAGCGGAATGGCTCGAAACTGCAACTGTTCGCAGGCCGCGATGCTGAACGGCTGGCGGTCGAGTCCGATCGGTTGCCACTGCAAACCGCCATTCCAGTGCTTGAGCATGGTGAACAATGGAAAGCCGCTGCTCAGGTCTTCATGAACCCGCTCGGTGCACCACACCGAATGCGGGCAGCCTTCGCGCAGGCTCAACAGGCCGGTGCAATGGTCGATCTGGCTGTCCATCAGGACCACGCCGGCAATGGCCGTGTCGCGCAAACGGCGTGCCGGTTGCAGCGGCGCGAAACTCTCGAGTTGCGCGCGGATATCCGGGGAGGCGTTGCACAGCACCCAGTCCACACCGTTGTCGCTCAGGGCAATGGAAGATTGCGTGCGACGTTGCGCGCGCAGGCTGCCATCGCGCATACCGGCGCACTGGCGACAGTTGCAGTTCCACTGCGGAAAACCACCGCCAGCGGCGGAACCGAGAACGCGAATGTGCATGGGCGATGCTCCAGAAGGCAGGCCCGGCCAACGCAGCGGCTGGCCGGGTGGACGATCAGCGGTTGGCGAAATACATCGTCACTTCGAAGCCAATGCGCAGATCGGTAAACGCGGGTTTAGTCCACATGGGTCATTCCTCTTCTTGTGCCGGACGATTCCGGTAGAGCCATTAATGCACGGGGCGGCAGGCGCCCGAATGCTACTTTCGAAGGAGGTTGTGGGGTGCGTTGGTAGGGGGTATGGCGCGGTCGTCAGGCACACAAAAACCCAATGTGGGAGCGAGCCTGCTCGCGATGAGGCCATTACATTCAACATTGATGTTGACTGTCACGCCGCCATCGCGAGCAGGCTCGCTCCCACAGGAGGATTGTGGTGATTTTGCGGGGGTTAGAAGAACCCCAGCGGATTGATGTCGTAGCTCACCAGCAGGTTTTTGGTCTGCTGATAATGGTCGAGCATCATCTTGTGGTTCTCACGGCCGACACCGGATTTCTTGTAGCCACCGAACGCGGCATGCGCCGGGTACAGGTGGTAGCAGTTGGTCCAGACGCGCCCGGCCTTGATCGCCCGGCCCATGCGGTACGCGCGGTTGATGTCGCGGGTCCACAGACCGGCACCGAGGCCGAACTCGCTGTCGTTGGCAATCGCCAAGGCTTCGGCTTCGTCCTTGAACGTGGTGATGCCCACCACCGGGCCGAAGATTTCTTCCTGGAACACGCGCATCTTATTGTGGCCTTTGAGCAGGGTCGGCTGGATGTAATAGCCGCTCGACAAGTCGCCTTCAAGCCGTTCCGCCGCGCCGCCGGTGAGCAGCTCGGCGCCCTCCTCCTGGGCAATTTTCAGGTACGAGAGAATCTTGTCGTATTGCTGCTCGGACGCCTGGGCGCCGACCATGGTGTCGGTGTCCAGCGGGTTACCGCGTTTGATCTTGACGATCTTCTTCATCACCTCGGCCATGAACGGTTCGTAGATCGACTCTTGCACCAGCGCACGCGACGGGCATGTGCAGACTTCGCCCTGGTTGAAGAAGGCGAGCACCAGGCCTTCGGCGGCTTTCTCGATGAACTGTGGCTCGGCGTTCATGATGTCTTCGAAGAAGATGTTCGGCGACTTGCCGCCCAGTTCGACGGTGCTCGGAATAATGTTCTCGGCAGCGCAATGCATGATGTGCGCGCCCACCGGAGTGGAGCCGGTGAAGGCGATCTTGGCGATGCGCTTGCTGGTGGCCAGTGCCTCACCGGCTTCGCGACCGAAACCTTGCACGATGTTCAACACGCCAGCCGGCAGCAAGTCGGCGATCAGTTCGGCGAAGACCATGATCGACAGCGGTGTCTGCTCGGCAGGCTTGAGCACGATGCAGTTGCCGGCCGCCAGGGCCGGGGCGAGTTTCCACGCGGCCATCAGCAGCGGGAAATTCCACGGGATGATCTGCCCGACCACGCCCAATGGCTCGTGAAAATGATAGGCGGTGGTCAGCTCGTTGATTTCGGCGGCGCCGCCTTCCTGTGCACGGATGCAACCGGCGAAGTAACGGAAGTGGTCGGCGGCCAGCGGCACGTCGGCGTTGAGGGTTTCGCGCACGGCCTTGCCGTTGTCCCAGGTTTCGGTGACGGCAAGGATTTCGAGGTTTTGTTCGATACGATCGGCGATTTTCAGCAGCACCAGCGAGCGGTCCTGGGCCGAGGTTTTGCCCCAGGCATCGGCAGCGGCGTGGGCGGCGTCGAGCGCCCTTTCGATGTCGGCGGCGCTGGAGCGCGGGAACTCGGCGATCACTTCACCGGTTACCGGCGAGGTGTTGGTGAAGTACTCGCCATTGACCGGTGCGACGAACTCGCCGCCGATGAAGTTGCCGTAGCGCGGTTTGAAGGAAACGACGGCGCCGGGTGTTCCGGGTTGTGCGTAGATCATGATGGGCCTCTGTCTGGGTCGATGCCTGTCGGGCAAACAGGCGATGAACCGATAGTAGAGAGCCCCGCGTGCCAGACGAATGCGCCGTTGGCAGGGGGGGCTCTCGTTATTTGGTAGTAGGTTTCACGCATTCCCCTGTAGGAGTGAGCCTGCTCGCGATAGCGGTCTGACAGTTGACGCCATTGTTGAATGTACTGGCCCCATCGCGAGCAGGCTCGCTCCCACAGGTTTTACGGTTGGAGTTAGTGCTTGGCCACCAGGTCTTTCGGCAACTTGAAGGTCCAGAGCATGCCGCCCTGGTTGAAGTCCTTCACGCGCTTGGCCACTTCACCGCCCCACAGCGGAACAGCACCGCCCCAACCGGACAGCACCGAGACGTACTGCTCGCCGTCCATTTCCCAAGTCACGGGCGAGCCAAGTACGCCGGAGCCAGTCTGGAATTCCCAGACTTTCTCGCCGGTCTTGGCATTGAATGCCTGGAGGAAACCTTCCGGCGTGCCGGTGAACACCAGGTTGCCTTTAGTGGTCAGCACCCCGCCCCACAGCGGCGCGAAGTTCTTGTGACGCCAGACTTCCTTGCCGGTTTTCGGGTCGATGGCGCGCAGCACGCCGATGTAGTCTTCGTTCAAGGGTTTGATGGTGAAACCGGCACCGAGGAACGCCGCGCCTTTCTTGTAGGCGATGCCTTCGTTCCAGATGTCCATGCCCCACTCGTTGGACGGTACGTAGAACAACCCGGTGTCCTTGTTGTAGGCCATCGGCATCCAGTTTTTCGCGCCGAGGAACGCCGGGGCGACGAACACCGAACTGCCCTTGGCTTCGGTGCCCGGAGCGCCCGGACGGCTGGCTTCGTTGTAGATCGGCCGGCCTTGTTTATCGAGGCCTGTGGCCCAGGTGATCTTGTCGACGAAGGGGAAGCCGCGAATGAATTTGCCGTTGGTGCGGTCCAGCACATAGAAGAAGCCGTTACGGTCCGCAGTCGCGGCGGCTTTGATTTCTTTGCCGCCTTCGCTGTAGTTGAACGACACCAGTTCGTTCACGCCGTCATAGTCCCAGCCGTCGTGGGGCGTGCTCTGGAAATGCCATTTGATGGTGCCGTCGTCCGGGTTCAGCGCCAGGCGTGACGACGAATAAAGGTTGTCGCCAGGACGCAGGTGCGAGTTCCACGGCGCCGGGTTGCCGGTGCCGAACAGCAGCAGATTGGTTTCCGGGTCGTAGTAGCCGCCGAGCCAAGGGGCAGCGCCGCCGGTTTTCCACAGATCGCCGGGCCAGGTCTTGCCTGCTTCGCCACCGGAGATGCCGTTCTCTACTGCTTTGCCGTCCTTGTAGACGTAGCCCATGTGGCCCTCGACGGTGGGTCGGGTCCACAACAGATCACCGTTTTTCGGGTCGTAGGCTTCGATCTTGCCCACCACGCCGAACTCGCCACCGGCCACGCCGGTAATCAGTTTGCCGTTGATCACCAGCGGCGCGGCGCTGATCGAATAACCTTCCTTGTGGTCGGCGACTTTCTTGCTCCACACCACTTTGCCGGTGTCTTTGTTCAGGGCCACGAGCTTGGCGTCGAGGGTGCCGAAAATCACCAGGTCGCCATACAGCGCCACGCCCCGGTTGATCACGTCACAGCATGGGCGGATGTCATCGGGCAGGCGCGCATCGTATTGCCAGAGTTTCTTGCCGGTGCGCGCATCCACCGCAAACACCCGCGAATAGGAGCCGGTCATGTACATAACGCCGTCCTTGATCATCGGTTGCGCTTGCTGACCGCGTTGTTTTTCACCGCCGAAGGAGAAGGCCCAGACCGGCCGCAAGTCTTTCACGTTGTTGACGTTGAGGGTGTCGAGCGGGCTGTAGCGTTGACCCTGGACGCCCAGACCGTTGGTGACGACCTGCTCCGGGTTCTTGGGGTCCTGGAGAATGTCCTGGTCGGTGACGGCGGCCAATGCGGTGCCGGACAACAGCATGGCACTGAGCAACAGGCTCAAGACGAAGGGTTGGCGACGTGCGGGTTGGGTCATGACGGCTGCCTCTGCGGTTATTGTTATACCCGGGAAATTTTCCCGGTCTGGTGCAGATTCTTGGGCGCCGCCGCCCTTGCAACAATTGCCCGCAGTGCTGAGATTGCTAGTTCCTTAGTACCGGGTCGGGTGTTATTGACCAACACACATCCCCTGTGGGAGCGAGCCTGCTCGCGAAGGCGGCCGCACATTCAGCATCAATGTGACAGACAGACCGCTATCGCGAGCAGGCTCGCTCCCACAATGGATCAGCGTTGGTTGGTGGTGGAGTCAACGCGTTTCATTTGTGTGCGCTCGTAGCGCGGATAGAGATGACTGACGCTGCGGATCAGTTCGTAGCGACTCAGGCTGATCCCGGCGAAGCGTTCGGGAATCGGGCTGCGGATCATCTCGGCCATGTCGCTGCCGTTGGCCGCACCCTCGCGCATCAACTGGTCGAGCCAGCCGAGGTAGTCACGCATCTGTTCGAACGGTTTTGCATCCGTGGCCACCGGGCCGTGACCGGGGATAATAAGCGTCCACGGCAGCCCCTGAAGCGTGGCGATGTCCGCCAGCCACACCGACAACCCCGGACTGTTGGGCGTGGTCAGCGCCCGCTGGTAAAACACCAGATCCCCGGCAAACAGCACGCCGGTTTGCTGGTCGAGAATAGCCAGATCCGCGCCGGTATGCCCACCCAGGCTCAGCAGACGCAGATCATGATTCCCAAAATTTCGCACGCCGGGCGTCAGCGTCTCGGTCGGCAACACCACCTCGGTGCCCCGCATCCAGTCGCCCACCAGCCGATACATGTTCTCGGCCATGGCGTCGCCCTGCTGCTTCAACAACTCGCAGGTGCCCGCGAGCGCGCCGATCGGCACATCGCTGAAGGCCTGATTGCCCAGCACATGATCGGGATGATGATGGGTCAGCAACACCTGGATCACCGGTTTGTCGGTGGTCGCAGCAATGGCTTTGCGCATCGCTTCGCCGTATCGCCTGGACGGCCCGGTGTCGATCACCACCACCCCGCGTTCGGTGACGATGAAGGCGGTGTTGACGATGTTGCCGCCGTTGGCCTTGGCAAAATTGTCGGTGCTGCCTTCCAGCAGCCAGGTGTCGGCGGCGATCTGCCTGGGCTTGAGTGAATAGTCGAGTTCGGCCAACGCCGGAAGGCTCAGGCTAATGAACAACAGCAGCATCCAGCGCATCACGCGCTCCTTTGAGTCAGGGTATGGCCGCATCAAATTCGTTGCCGCTGTTGTCGCGCAGCAACAGGCGCGTCTGCCCTGCCCCTTCGATGTCGAAGGCCAGGTTGGGGTTTTCGCTGACGGCGGGAAACAGTTCGAGGCGAGCCAGTAATTGATCGTTCTGATCCCGCAGCTCGGCATGGTTGATGAAGAATTCCGGGATACCGCCGACCATGCCGTTATCCATCGGGTGCGCCACCTGCAAACGCAAGCGGCTGAACTCGCCACGGGGATAACGTCCGCCAAGCACTTCGCCGATGCGCTCTTCCCAGCCCGGCTGGGTGCGCACCACGCTCGGCGCCGTGCATCCACCGCCCGCCGCATCGATCAGGGTCGAGCCGACATGCCACACACCGTCGCGAGTCAGGACGGCCGCGCGCAGCGGCGTGGCTTGTTCGACACGAATGCGGATCGACAGCCAGGGCAACACCCGATCCAGCGGTTGGAAATCGACAATTTTCGGCAAAGGATTGAGCTCGGCCCAGGCGAGGATTTTCACCACCTCGCCCTTGAACGCTCGGGCGTCGATTTCCAGCGGCACTTGCCGGGCGTCTTCGGCGAACGGCGGTGCCAGCAGCTTGACCCGCTCATCAAACACGAACGGCGCGTCGCCAAGCATCTGCTTGTGATAGAAGGCCCACATCACCGACGGCACCGGGTCTTTGCCCGGCGCGATGTCTGCCGCGTGCGCGGCCAAGGGTAGCCAACAAGCCAACAGACAACACGCGCGCCAGTTCACTGTTGATACATCTCCGGGACGTCATAGCGCAGGCCATAACGGGTATAAATGGCTTTCACCGAACCCTCGCGTATCAAGGCTTCCAGCGCCTCTTCCACGGCATAGGCCAATTGCCGGTTGCTCTCGTGCACGGCCATGCCGATTTCCCAGAGTTGCTTGCCCATGTTCGGGTAGGCGTTTTCCGCCAGCGCCACTTGCGGGTCGGCGGCTTCATGAACCTGCCAGTCGATCTCGCCGCGCATGGCCATGACCGCGTCGACTTCGCCCGCCTTCATCGCTGCGAATGCCTGGGGCACGCCGGGGTAGTGATGGGTTTTGCCGGCGAGCATGCCGTTGAACACCGAGGTCAGGTAGAACGACGGCACACTGTCGACCTCGACGCCGATTGGGTGATGCTCGAACACCGCGACGCTGGCCACCGATTCCAGTCGACGACGGTCATAGGCGACTTGCCATTGTTCGTTCTGATACGGACCGAACATCACCACATGGCTGTTTTCCAGTTCGCCCAGTTCGTTGCGTTTGCGCGCGTAATCCTGGTCATAGGGCACGCGCATCATCAGGTCCGCCAGTTGCAGATCGTGCAACGGACTGGCGCGCCAGATGTAGTCGCGCAGGTCGTCGTCGAGCTTCTCGCCGGCGGGCGCCCAGATCAGCGTCAGGCGCACACCAAGCGCTTTGGCCAGCGCCTCGGCGAGGTCGACATCGACGCCACGGGGTTGGCCGGCGTTGTCGAAACTGTAGGGGGCGAAGTCTTTGTAGACCGCCACTTTCAGCTCCCCGGCAGCGATCATTTCGTCATAGCTGCGGACCTGCGCCTGCACCGTCTGGCAGCACAGCAACACAGCGCTGATCAACACCGCGAGCAGGCGCATGCATTACTCCTCGACGCGGACGCTGTCCAGGTAAGTGCGCACCGCCCACAGGGCTTCCTGGCTCAGGTAGTCCGCCATTTTCGGCATGTACACCCGGCCGTCACGCACCGCGCCATGGCGCACACGTTCGACGAACCATTCATCACCGGCCTCGCCGACATCGAGCATGCGCAAATCAGGCGCGATGCCGCCGGACTTGGCTTCCAGGCCATGACAGGCCGCGCAGTTCTGGTTGTAGGCCGATGAACCGATCTCGACGGCCTTATCGTGTTCCGGGGAAGTGCGGTAAGGGTTCACCGCCGCCCATCCATCGCCATCGAGTTGCACGCCGGCGTCCTTGATCGGGGTCAGTCCCTGGGTTTCGACGGCTTGTGGCACGACATTGCCGTGAGCCCAGACCGAACCTGCACTGATGAAGCCGGCCAGCAGGCCGGTAACGAGCAAGGCGTTGCGTTTTGTTGTCATTGTTATGCCCTCAGGATTGCACGCAAAACCTCTTTACAGAGGCTATGGCAGCCATCTTAGGAATCACTTCGCACAAGCCCCATGCTGCTTTGGTGGCCGCCACCCAGTACCTTGGTAGTAGGGCTTGCGACGCACATCCAAATCAGGTGCCGCCTGGGAAATTTTCCCGGCAACAGCGGGACTTTTTCCGTATTCGCCACCCCGTCGGACGCACCACCCTGTGCAGACCAAAACCTCCACTGGGAACTGCAACCATGACAATAAGATCGCTACCCGCCCTTTCCCCTTTGACCCTCGCCGTGCAAGCCTTTTTGCTGGTGAGCAGCCTGTCCCTGAGCGCTGCCAGCCAAGCTGCAACCGCGCCTGCCACACCGACGCACAACGTGAGCTGGGAAGACATTGCCAACGATCACCTGACCACCAAGGACGTTCTGCAATACGGCATGGGCACCAACGCCCAGCGCTGGAGCCCGCTGGCCCAGGTCAATGACAAGAACGTGTTCAAGCTGACACCGGCCTGGTCCTACTCCTTCGGCGACGAGAAGCAGCGCGGCCAGGAATCGCAGGCCATCGTCAGTGACGGCGTGGTGTACGTCACCGGTTCGTACTCGCGGGTATTTGCCCTCGACGCCAAGACCGGCAAGCGCCTGTGGACCTACAACCATCGCCTGCCGGACAACATTCGTCCGTGCTGCGATGTGGTCAACCGTGGCGCGGCGATTTATGGCGACAAAATCTACTTCGGCACCCTCGACGCGCGACTGATCGCGCTGGACAAGAACACCGGCAAAGTGGTCTGGAACAAAAAATTCGGCGACCACGCCGCCGGTTACACCATGACCGGCGCCCCGGTGCTGATCAAAGACAAGACCAGCGGCAAGGTGCTGTTGATCCATGGCAGTTCCGGCGATGAGTTCGGTGTGGTCGGGCAACTCTATGCCCGCGACCCGGACACCGGCGAAGAAGTGTGGATGCGACCTTTCGTCGAAGGCCACATGGGCCGCTTGAACGGCAAGGACAGTACGCCGACCGGCGACGTCAAGGCGCCGTCCTGGCCGAACGATCCAACCACTGAAACCGGCAAGGTCGAAGCCTGGAGCCACGGCGGCGGCGCCCCTTGGCAGAGCGCCAGTTTCGACGCGGAAACCAACACCATCATCGTCGGCGCCGGCAACCCTGGCCCGTGGAACACCTGGGCGCGCACCTCCAAGGACGGCAACCCGCACGATTACGACAGCCTCTACACCTCGGGCCAGGTCGGCGTCGATCCGAGCACCGGCGAGGTGAAATGGTTCTACCAACACACCCCGAACGATGCCTGGGATTTCTCCGGCAACAACGAGCTGGTGCTGTTCGACTACAAGGACAAGGACGGCAAAACGGTCAAGGCCACCGGCCACGCGGACCGCAACGGTTTCTTCTACGTGGTCGACCGCAACAACGGCAAATTGCAGAACGCTTTTCCCTTCGTCGACAACATCACCTGGGCCAGCCACATCGACCTGAAGACCGGGCGGCCGGTCGAGAATGAAGGCCAGCGTCCGGCCAAGCCGCTGCCGGGGGAAACCAAGGGCAAACCGGTGGAGGTTTCGCCGCCGTTCCTCGGTGGCAAGAACTGGAACCCGATGGCCTACAGCCAGGACACCGGCCTGTTCTACATTCCGGGCAACCAATGGAAAGAGGAATACTGGACCGAAGAGGTCAACTACAAGAAAGGCTCGGCCTATCTGGGCATGGGGTTCCGCATCAAGCGCATGTACGACGATCACGTCGGCACCTTGCGGGCGATGAACCCGACCACGGGCAAAGTGGTGTGGGAGCACAAGGAACACTTGCCGTTGTGGGCCGGCGTGCTGGCGACCAAGGGCAACCTGGTGTTCACCGGCACCGGCGACGGTTTCTTCAAGGCCTTCGACGCGAAAACCGGCAAGGAGCTCTGGAAGTTCCAGACCGGCAGCGGCATCGTCTCGCCGCCGATCACCTGGGAACAGGACGGCGAGCAGTACATCGGCGTGACCGTCGGCTATGGCGGCGCGGTGCCGTTGTGGGGCGGCGACATGGCCGAGCTGACCAAACCGGTGGCTCAGGGCGGGTCGTTCTGGGTGTTCAAGATTCCGAGCTGGGATAACCAGACCGCGCAGAAGTAATTCTCCCCACCCACCTCTGTGGGAGCGAGCCTGCTCGCGATTAACCTGAGACCGCCGCGGGGCACCAGACACCCCGCGTCATCGTTGACGACCATCGCGAGCAGGCTCGCTCCCACAAGGGAAGCCAGAGACCTTGCCATGAAATACCTGCCTCTAATGCTATTGCTCGCCGCCCTTCCGGTTTTCGCGGATGACAGCGACGACGCCCCCCTGATCATCAACGGCTGCACCCTCGCCGAACACAGCCAGTGCCCCGGCGCCAATCTCAAAGGCGCCAACCTGAGCAATCAGGACCTGCGCAACATGAACCTCAGCGGCGCCGACCTGCGCGACGCCGACTTGCGTCACGCCCGCCTCGACCTCGCCAACCTGGAAAAAGCCCAACTGCAAGGCGCCAACCTGACCCGCGCCAGCCTGCAACAAAGCAACCTGCGCCTGGCCGACTTCAGCGGTGCTACGTTGATGGCGGTCCAGGGCTGGGGCTTGTTTGCCCAGGGTGCGCAGTTTCAGGACGCCAACCTCAGCGGCGTCTACCTGCAATTCGCCCGCCTCTCCGGCGCCAAACTGCACAACGCCAACCTGCGGGCGGCCGACCTGGAAATGACCTGGTTGAGCAAAGCCGACCTCAAAGGCGCGAATCTCAGTGATGCCAATCTGCAGGAAGCCAAGTTCGGTGAAAGCAACCTGGAACAGGCAAACCTCAGCGGCTCGCGTCAGCATTATGCGAACTTTCAGGATGCGAATATGGAAGGCTGCATCGGTTGCCCGACGACGTGGAACAAATAGCACCTCCCCTCTTTGTAGGAGCCGGCTTGCTGGCGATAGCGGTGGGTCAGGCACCATTGATGTCGACTGATCCACCGCTATCGCCAGCAAGCCAGCTCCTACAAGGGGAATGTGTGAGTTCAGCTACCCCGCCTTTCGCACCAAGCCCATATCAATCCCCAGATGCACCAGCTCGGCATGGGAGCTCACCTGCAATTTGCTCTTGAGCAACGTCAGGTGATTGGAGACGGTCTTGCTGCTGATGCTCAGCTGTTCGGCAATCACACGGGCCGGGGTGCCTTTGGCGAGCATCACGAAAATCTCCAGTTCGCGCTGGGTCATGCTCTGCAAACGCGGGTCGCTGGCGTCCTGTTGCGGGTGACACGCCAGTTGAGTGGCCAGGGGCTGTTCGATGTAGGCGTGGCCCGCGAGAATCCGCCGCACCGCCTCGATCAGCACTTCGGGCGCCGAGCTTTTGGTCAGGTAACCCGAAGCGCCCGCCTCCAGTGCCTGGCGCACCAGCGGCAGCTCATCGTGCATGCTGAAAAACAGCACGCGCAGTTGTGGCAGACGCTGTCGCAACCGGCGCGTGGTTTCCAGCCCGCTGATCCCCGGCAGGCCGAAATCCATGATCACCAGATTCGGCACTGCCTCCTGAACCCTGATCAGCGCTTCTTCACCCGTCGCGGCTTCACGCACTTCCATCGCCGGCAGCAACGCGCGCAACAAACTCGCGTAGCCCTGACGGACTACCGCATGGTCATCCACCAGCAGAATATTCATGACGCCTCCAAAGGCATGCTCAAGGCCAGCGCCCAACCGGCGCCGGGGTGGCTGATGATGCGTAACTCACCGCCCAGACTGCGGGCGCGCTCGAACATCGAATACAAACCGACACCCGGCCGCTGTGGCTGGCGGGCGCCGCAACCGTTGTCACGAATCAATAAGCGCAAGTGGCCGCCGCAGTGTTGCAGGCGAACCCGCACCTGGCTTGCATCGGCGTGGCGAGCGACGTTGGTCAAGGCTTCCTGCAACAGGCGGTAGAGATGGGTTTTGGCCGGCGCAGACAATGGCGGCAACGAAGCGCTGACGCGCAACTGACAATCGACACCCTGTCGGCCTTGCCACTGCTCCACCAGTAACGCGAAAGCCTCGGCCAACGGCAGGTGTTGCAACACCACCGGATAGAGGTCGTGCACCAGCGCTCTGAAACCTTGTTGCAGGTGCTCGCAGTTGTGTTCCAGTTCACGCACCGTGCGCTCCACGGTGTCCGGTTGATCGGCGACCAGGCGCAACAGGCAGGCCTGAGCGCGAATCCCCGCCAGGTATTGACCGAGGTCGTCGTGCAGGGTCTGCGCCAGATGAGTGCGTTCCTGTTCCTGCACCGCGAGCAAGGTCTGGGTCAGTTGCGTGTTGTCGGCGCGCGCCTGTTCCAGTGCTTCGGTCATGCGATTGAAGTGCACCGCCAGTTGCTGCGCTTCCGGCAGCCCTTGCGCGCGCAGTCGCACCTTGAGCTGGCCGCCGGAAACCTGCCGCAATGCGCGCAGCAACTCATCGAGCAGGCCCATGCCCCGGCGCACGGCCCAGCGAATGGTCAACAGACTCAACAACAACGCCAGGCCACACAGGCTCAGTAATTGCTGGAGGGAATCCCAGACTTCATCGATTTCATCCCGTGGGTCGACCGCAATCAGCACACGCCGGCCATCCTGCAGATCCAGTTCCCGCGCACTGTACCGGGCCTCGGCAAACAGCAATCGCCCGAGCCAGGCGTCGAGCCCGTCCTGCATTGGCGATTGTGCCGCTTCGCCCGGTTCGAGCCAGCGCACCCGCACGTGACGCAGACTTTGCGTCAGCCGTGGTTGCAGGCTGGCGGGATCGCGCGCGGCGGTTTCGCTCAAGTACTCGACCACCGCCTCGGCGGATTGCAGCTCTCGCTCCACATCCGCCAGCGCCTGGTGCATCAGCAAGCCCATGCACGCCAAAGTGACCAGCGCGAAAAATCCGCAGACCCAGAGATTGATCCGCCACAGGGCCGACACGCCTAGCGCCCCGGTGTCGCAGGCATCACCAGCAGCGACGCAGGGCGCGGGCCGTGGAGTTTGTCGACGCCGATCAGGCTCAGGATCAGCAGCAACGGCAGGAGCAGCGCCTTGAGAATACGCATGGTCGATCTCCTTCAGAGTGATGGCCGTTGTTGCCCATGCTAAAACCGCGCCGCCCTCGACGAGTTACTACCTTGGTACTGCCTCACTGGTACTTTCTGCATATTTCATCCCGTCCTCAGGCTTCCTATGCTGGCGCTACCCGTGATGGAGTGCCTTATGCGCCAGCTTGCCCCTTACGCCCTGATCTACCTGTTGGCGATTGCCTGCGCCGCCGGGCTGGCGACGCAAAGTCAGGCGGCCGATGCACCGCTGCAAGTGCAGATCGGTTACCTGGGTTATCGCCCCGACCCGGGGCCCTTGCTGTCGAACATCATTCCCGAGCCCGTCGATGCCGGCCTGCGTGGCGCCGAACTGGCGATCACCGACAGCAACAGCACCGGGCGCTTTCTCAATCACAGTTACAGCCTGGCCAACGCCAACGTCGACAACCCGCAGGCCTTGCTCGATGCGGCCAAGGCGCAACACGCGCAAGGCCTGCGCCTGTTTGTGGTGAACGCACCGGTGGCCAGCCTGCGGCAACTCAGCGCCGCCCTGCCCGACAGTTTGCTGATCAACGCCGGCAGCCCGGATGACAGCCTGCGCACCACCGATTGCCTGCCAAACGTGCTGCACACGCTGCCAAGCCGGGCGATGCTCGCTGATGCCTTGGCGCAGTTTCTGGTGGTGCGCAAATGGCAACGGGCGCTGCTGATTGTCGGCCCGACCGTCGACGATCAAGCCTATGCCGCCGCCCTGCGCCGCGCGGCGAAACGCTTCGGCGTGCAACTGGTGGCGGAAAAAGCCTGGAGTTTCGATAACGATCAACGCCGCAGCGCCCAGGCCGACATGCCGCTGTTCACCCAGACCGCCGAGTACGACGTGGTACTGGTGGCCGATGAACGCGGTGACTTCGGCGAATACGTGCCCTACCAGACCTGGTATCCGCGCCCGGTGGCCGGCACTCAAGGCCTGACCCCGGTGGGCTGGCACAAGACCGTGGAAACTTACGGCGCAGCGCAATTGCAGAAACGCTTCGAAGCTATGGCCGGGCGCTGGATGAACGACCGCGACTTTGCCGCGTGGATAGCCGTGCGCAGCATCGCCAGCGCGGTGAGCAAACTGCGTCAGACCGATCCGATGGCGATCCGCAACCTGGAAGTCAGCGACCAATTGCCGCTCGATGGCTTCAAGGGTCGCAAGCTCAGTTATCGCCCTTGGAACGGCCAGTTGCGCCAGCCGATTCCCATCGTGCAGCCGCGGGCGCTGGTCAGCACCTCGCCACAGGACGGCTTTCTGCACCCCTTCAACGAAATGGACAGCCTCGGTTACGACAAACCCGAGGTCAGCTGCCGCTTTCCCTGATCTTCCACAACAACAATAAGGAATCCGCCATGCGCCGCACCCTGCTTTCATGCGCCCTGTTGCTCGCTGCCGGGCACGCCGCGGCCAGCACCGCCTGGGTCTCCAACGAAAAAGACAACAGCCTCAGCCTGATCGACATGCAGACCCTGCAAGTCACCGACACCCTGCCCGTCGGCCAGCGCCCGCGCGGTCTGTTGCTGTCCCACGACAACAAGCTGCTGTACATCTGCGCCAGCGATTCGGACCGGGTGCAGGTGATGGACGTGGCCACGCGCAAGATCATCAAGGAGCTGCCTTCGGGCAAGGA
This sequence comes from Pseudomonas sp. PDM01, assembly GCF_014852325.1. NCBI lineage: Bacteria > Pseudomonadati > Pseudomonadota > Gammaproteobacteria > Pseudomonadales > Pseudomonadaceae > Pseudomonas > Pseudomonas sp. PDM01. Next base: position 131,959 of record NZ_JACVBK010000013.1, on the reverse strand, counting down.
CCCCGAGCAATTCGCCCTGCACCCGAACAATCGCTGGCTCTACGTTTCCAACGAGGACGATGCGCTGGTGACGGTGATCGACACCGAAACCTCCAAGGTGCTGAGTCAGATCAACGTCGGCGTCGAGCCCGAAGGCATGGCCGTCAGCCCGGACGGCAAATGGGCGGTGAACACCAGCGAAACCACCAACATGCTGCACTGGATCGACACCGGCACCCAGACCCTGGCCGACAGCACGCTGGTGGATCAGCGCCCGCGTTTCGTCGAGTTCGCGCCCGATGGAAAACAGTTGTGGGCCTCGGCGGAAATCGGCGGCACCGTGACCATTCTTGACAGCGCCACCCGGCAGGTCCTCAAGACCCTGACCTTCCAGATCAAGGGCGTGCACCCGGACAAGGTGCAACCGGTGGGCATCAAACTCAGCGCTGACGGCAAGTACGGTTTCGTCGCGCTGGGCCCGGCCAACCACGTCGCGGTGATCGACGCCAAAACCTTCGAAATCCTCGATTACCTGCTGGTCGGCCGCCGCGTGTGGCAGATGGCATTCACCCCGGATCAGAAGCAATTGCTGGCCACCAATGGCGTCAGCGGCGATGTGTCGGTGATTGATATCGACAGCCTCAAAGTGAGCAAATCGGTAAAGGTCGGGCGCTATCCATGGGGCGTGGTGGTGACGCCATGAACGCACTGGAAGTCAGCGACCTGAGTTTCGCCTACGGCGCGCGGGAGGCGTTGCGCCAAGTGAGTTTCAGCCTGGAGCCCGGTCGTTTTGCGGCGCTGCTGGGGCCGAACGGCGCCGGCAAATCGACGCTGATTGCCTTGCTGACCCGGCTGTACGATGTGCAACGCGGTGATATCCGTGTCGGCGCTTGTTCGTTGCGGGATGCGCCGCGCCCGGCGCTCAAGCAGTTGGGTGTGGTGTTTCAGCAAAGTACGCTGGACCTGGACCTCAGCGTCGAGCAGAACCTGCGTTATCACGCCGCGCTGCACGGAATGTCGCGGCGTGAAACCAAAATTCGGGTCGATGCCGAACTGGCCCGTCAGTCCCTGACCGAACGCCGTCGCGAGCGGGTACGCGAGCTGAATGGCGGTCATCGTCGCCGGGTGGAAATCGCTCGCGCGCTGCTGCATGAGCCACGCCTGTTGCTGCTCGATGAGGCCAGTGTCGGCCTCGATCCGGCCAGTCGCCTGGCGCTCAATCAACACATCCGCAGCTTGTGCCGCGAGCACCGCCTCAGCGTGCTCTGGACCACGCACTTGCTGGATGAAGTGCAGCCCAGCGATGACTTGCTGATTCTCCATCAAGGCCGTTTGGTCGCCAGCGGCCAGGCCGATGCGTTGAGCCTGGAACACGGCGGCGACCTCGGTTCGGCCTTCGCTCGCCTGACGACATCGGGAGCCGTCCAATGAATGCGTATTGGCAATGTTTCAGCGGCATCGTGCTGCGTGAATGGCTGCGTTTTGTGTTGCAGCGCACGCGATTTCTCAGTGCACTGGTGCGCCCACTGCTGTGGCTGCTGGTGTTCGCCGCCGGTTTTCGCGCGGCACTTGGCATCGCGATCATCGAGCCCTACGACACCTACATTCCGTATGAGGTCTACATCATTCCGGGGCTGGCCTGCATGATCCTGTTGTTCAACGGCATGCAAGGTTCGCTGTCGATGGTCTACGACCGGGAGATGGGCAGCATGCGCGTACTGCTGACCAGCCCCCTGCCCCGCACGTTTCTGCTGTGCAGCAAACTGTTGGCCACGTCACTGATTTCGCTGTTGCAGGTGTACGCCTTTCTGGCGATTGCCTGGGTGTACGGCGTGCAGCCGCCGGCCATGGGCCTGTTGATCGCCTTGCCGGCGTTGCTGCTGGTGGCGTTGATGCTCAGTGCGTTGGGGTTGTTGCTGTCGAACGCGATCCGCCAACTGGAGAACTTCGCCGGGGTGATGAATTTTGTGATCTTCCCGCTGTTTTTCCTGTCGTCGGCCCTTTACCCACTGTGGAAGATGCGCGAGTCGAGCGAGTGGTTGTATTGGTTGTGCGCCGTGAACCCGTTTACGCATGCAGTGGAACTGGTGCGGTTTGCCTTGTACGAGCGCTTCAACCCGTTGGCATTGGCGGTATGCATCGGCCTGACGCTGTTGTTCTCGCTACTGGCAGTCCTCACCTTCAACCCCCAACACGCTGCTCTGCGCAAATCCAGCTGATCCCATGGATTGCGGTGTACCAATCACACCGCCATCGCCAGCAAGCCGGCTCCTACAGGATCGTGGATACACCGTTATTTTGTGAACGACATTGGATTGTAGGAGCCGGCTTGCTGGCGATCCAGGCAACGCGGTGTACCAGACACACCGCCATCGCCGGCAAGCCGACTCCTACAAGGGATGTGATCTGCCGTTATCGTGTGAGCGACATCGAACTGTAGGAGCCGGCTTGCCGGCGATCCAGGCAACGCGGTGTATCAGACACTCCGCCATCGCCGGCAAGCCGGCTCCTACAAGGGATGTGATCTGCCGTTATCGCGTGAGCGACATCGAACTGTAGGAGCCGGCTTGCTGGCGATCCAGGCAACGCGGTGTATCAGACACTCCGCCATCGCCGGCAAGCCGGCTCCTACAAGGGATGTGATCTGCCGTTATCGCGCGGACAACCTCAAACTGTAGGAGCCGGCTTGCCGGCGATCAATGCAACGCGGTGCATCAGGCAAGCCGGCTCCTACAGTTGATCTCACCAAAATTACTACTTTAGTACTGGTTTTCCTGTCTATCGTCGCATTCCCAACGCACCGCGACTGGCATGTAATGGGCTCATAACTATAAGGACTGAACCCATGCCGCGTGCCCGACGTGTTCTGCTGCGCCCTTCCCTCGCTGTGTTATCGCTGAGCCTGTTGCTGGGCGTCGCACACGCCGAAACACCGCTGTTCTCCGCTGATGGCTATCGCATCGGCCTGTACCGCAGCCCCACGCCGAATCAGGCCGAAGGTGCCGCCATCATCGACACCGCCGCCCTGCAAACCCTGCTCACCCAGACGCCTCGCCCAGTGTTGATCGATGTCTACCGCCGCCAATGGCTGCAAGGGCGTTTCATCGAAGACCAGCCCCACGAAAACCTGCCCGGCAGCCACTGGCTGGCCAACACCGGCGACGGCGACCTGACACCCGACTGGCAGGATTACTTCACACGCAATCTGCAAAAATTCACCGCCGGCGATTCCCGGCAACCGCTGGTCTTTTACTGCCGGTCCGATTGCTGGTTGAGCTGGAATGCGGTCAAACGCGCCGCCGCCATGGGCTATAAGACTCTGTATTGGTATCGCGATGGCCTGGATGCCTGGCAAGCGGCGAACCTGCCCGTGACACCCGCCCTGCCTGAACCTTTTCCCTGACCTTTACGCGTGCGTGTTGTTGCCACACCATATTCAAAATAATGAGGTGAAAGGCTATGTACAAAATTCTGATTGCCGACGATCACCCGCTGTTTCGCGAAGCCATTCATAACGTCATCAGCGATGGATTCCCGGGCAGCGAGGTCATGGAAACCGCCGACCTCGACAGCGCCCTCGCGCTGACTCAGGACCACGACGACCTGGACCTGATCCTGCTCGACCTGAACATGCCCGGCATGCACGGCCTCAATGGCCTGATCAATCTGCGCAACGAGGCACCGACCATTCCAGTGGTGATCGTCTCGGCGGAACAGGACAAGCAGATCGTGCTGCAAGCCATCACCTATGGCGCGGTGGGTTTCATCACCAAGTCCTCGCCACGGGTGCAGATGACCGACGCGATCCAGCAGATTCTCAATGGCAACGTCTACCTGCCGCCGGACATCATCCGCACGCAGAAAAGCGGCACCCACCGCCGGATGAACGACACCCCGAGCTTCCCGCCGGAACTGCTCCAGGCCCTGACCCGCAAACAGTTGCTGGTGCTGGAGCGCATGACCAAAGGCGAGTCGAACAAACAGATCGCCTACACCCTGGAAATCGCTGAAACCACGGTCAAGGCCCACGTATCGGCGATCTTGCGCAAACTCAACGTGCACAATCGGGTGCAGGCGATCCTGAGTGCCGGGGATATTGATTTCGGCTCTTATCTACGACGTTAAACCGCGTCGCGCCCATCGCCAGCAAGCCGGCTCCTACAAGAACAACGCAACCCCCTGTAGGAGCCGGCTTGCCGGCGATGAGGCCCTCAGCATCCGCACAAACTTCAGGGCCGGCCGAACAAATCGCCAGCAAGCTGGCTCCTACAGGAACAACGCAATCCCCTGTAGGAGCCGGCTTGCCGGCGATGAGGCCATCAGCACCCGCACAAATTTCAGGGCCTGCCGAACAAATCGCCAGCAAGCCGGCTCCTACAGGAACAACGCGATCCCCTGTAGGAGCTGGCTTGCTGGCGATGAGGCCCTCAACATCAACAAAAATCTCAAGGCCGGCCGAGCAAATGACTCATCGCCGTCTTCAGCTTCATCGGCCGCACCGGCTTATGCATCAAGGTGTGCCCCAGCTCTCGAATCTGCAATTTGAGTTCATTGCTGTAATTGGCGGTGATCATCATCGCCGGAATGGCTGAGCCGCGCCGGGCGTTGATCCGCGCCACGGCATCCACGCCGTTCTGATCGTCATCCAGGTGGTAATCGGCAATCAGCAAATCCGCCTCGGCGTGATAATTGTCCACTTGCCGCGCCAAATCCTGCTCCGACAGCGCCGTCACCACCAGACAACCCCACCCTTCGAGCAAGGTGCGCATGCCAGCGCAAATCGCCGCATCGTTATCCAGCACCCATACCCGCGCACCGCGCAGGCGTTCGAGCATCGGCTCACTCATCAACAGGCTCGGCAGTGCCTTGGGTGCCGTCGCGCTCAAAGGCACCTCGACGGAAAACACCGAGCCCTTGCCCGGCCACGAACGCACGTGAATGCGGTGCCCGAGAATCCCGGCAATTTTCTCGACAATTGCCAGCCCCAGCCCCAACCCGCGATCCTGATCCGGACGTTGCACATCACCGCGTTTGAATTCCTGGAAAATCTCTTCCAGACGGTTTTCGGCAATACCCATGCCGCTGTCCCAGACCTCGATCGACAGCCGCTGATGATGCCGCCGGCAACCGAGCACCACGCGGCCGCTGTAGGTGTAGCGAATCGCGTTGCTCAACAGGTTGCGCAAGATCCGCGCAAGCAACTGAATGTCGCTGCGCACCAGCGCCGAACACCCGATGAAATGCAGCTCAAGCCCTTCACTGCGCGCGACCTGGGTGTACTCGGCGGCGAGGTTTTCCAGCAACTCGCTCAAGGCGAACGGCGCGATGTCGGCCTTGATCACCCCGGCATCGAGTTTGGAAATGTCGACCAGCGTACCGAGCAGATTCTCCACGTCTTCCAGGGAATTGCTGACGTTGCGCACCAGAATCTCGTTGGCCAGCGGCTCCCGGCGTTCGAGCAAGGCGCTGGTAAACAGGCGCGCGGCATTCAGCGGTTGCAGCAAGTCATGGCTGACGGCGGCAAGAAACTTGGTCTTCGACAGGTTGGCCTGCTCGGCTTCAAGCTTGGCCTCGCGCAGGCGTGATTCAACCCGTCGACGTTCGTCGATCTCGCGCAGCAACTGGTCATTGAGGGTCGTCAGTTCCGCCGTGCGTTCGCGCACCCGCAGTTCGAGGTTCTGATAGGCCTGGTGCAACGCCTCGGCCGTGCGGCGGCGCTCGGTGATGTCGCGGATCAACACGAAAATCCCCACCACTTCGCCGGTTACCAGCCGATTGGGCACGTAGGAGCGCAGCATGTAACGCTCCTGGTTGTTGATATTGGTTTCGGCGAACTCGAACGTCACGCTCTCACCGGCCAACGCCCGCGCCACATAGGCTTCCAGGCGCTGGTAATGCTGCTCGCTGTGTACTTCGCGCAGGCTCTGCCCGAGCATTACACCGCGTGGCCAGCAGTACCATTCTTCGTAGACCTTGTTGGTGAATTCGTAGACCAGGTCGGCATTGAGGTAGGCGATCAACGCCGGAACGTGGTCGGTGATCAGGCGAATCCAGCGCTCGCTTTCGCTCAGCGCTTCGGCGTGCTGGTAGCGTTCGGTGATGTCGGTAAAGGTGTTGACGAAGCCGCCGGTGGGCAACGGATGCGTGCGGATTTCCAGGACCCGGCCATCGTACAGACGCTGCTCGCATTCCTGCACCGGGCGCCCGTTGCCGTCGCGGCTGGCCGGGGTCAACAGGTTCAACTCGCTGTCGGCGATCACTTCGGCGAACGGTCGATGCGCCGCCACCGGCGCCAGGCCGCTGAGTTCAAGGAAGCGCCGGTTCCACAACTCCAGAATGCCCTCGGCGTTGACCATCGCTACGCCTTGGGACAGGTTGTCCACGGCCCGTTGCAACAAATGCGATTTCTGCGCCACGGCCTGCTCGCGGCGCACGGTTTCACTGAGTTTGACGTCGGTGATGTCGGTGAACAGGATCACCCGCCCGCCTTCCTGGGTCGGCCGTTCGCTGACTTGCAGCCAACGACCGTCCTGCAAGCGGAACAGCAGGTTCTCGTCGGCCTGCCCGCGCGGTTCTTCGGTGAACAGGCCGGTGGACAGCATCAGCCGCTTGACCTCGGCCAGGCGCATGCCGGCGTTGATTCGCACCCGGCTGTTACCCCAGAACGCCTTGAAGCGGCTGTTGAACAGCACGATCCGCTGCTCCGCGTCGAACAATACAAAGGCGTCGGAAATGCTCTCGATGGCGTCGATCAGGTGTTGATGCGCAGTTTCCGCTCGCAGACGCGCTTCGCTGAGCAAGTGATTGCCTGACTTCAGTTCAGCCATGGCCTGGTTCAAGGCATCGGTGCGCTCACGTACCTGTTCGGCCAGCACCACCGAATGCTGGAACGCCGCGTACGGGTCGTTGCCGCGGGTGATGCCGGACTCGATCCGTTCGATCAGCGCAGCATTGATGCGCTGCAATTTGTGGTTTTCGTGCCGCAGGCTGGCGACTTGAGCCGCAAGCTCAGCGATGTCCAGGGGAGCGGCCTCGGGCAATGGCAACCCCGGTGAAGGTCTGGTTGATGTGCATGCCATTGAACTGTTCTCCGTAGGTGTTGAAACCCATCACCCGCTGGTCGCGCAAAAACCTGCCGATCTGCTCCAGATTGCCGCCGTCTTCCAGTTCCAGGCGCCTGAGAAAACAGTCGCAGCCGATGGTCAACAACAGGTCACCGAGGCGTTCCTGCAAACCGTCGAACAGGGTTTGCAGATTGGGCAGCATCGGCCCTGGGGTCATGACGGTGAGGACGATGCCGTTTTCCACGGCGCAGTAGAAACTCAGGCTCAAGTCCGGGTGCACCTGCTGGATGGCCCGCACGTAATACTGATCGTTGATCCGCACTGCCAGCGGGTGGGCGGCGAAGATCCGGTGATCGAGTTCAGCCACGGGCACGCCGATGTGCCGGGCGTACTCCTCGGCGGCCGGTTCGGCATTCAGTTCGAAGACCCGGCGCGAGGCGCTGTCGGCGCCAGTGACCACCAGTTTTTCCGCTCTCGGCAGGATGTGGTGGGTGGTGAAGACTTCGAAGTCGAGCCAGGTGTTGACCAGCACCACCACCGCCGCGCCGCTGTGGAACTCGCCGCCGAAGTAAACGTGGGTGTGGGTCAGGTAATTGTCGTCGCCGGCCGAGCCACCGAAATGTGGAATGTCGCCCAGCGCCGCGCTCAACGCCGCGAGCACCATTTCTTCACGGCTGGACAAACCATCGAGCAAGGTCAGGGCGAAGCTGTTGCCCTTGATCGGCGCCAGGGTGTTGCTGCGACAACCACTGACCAGACGCTCGACCATTTGCTGGGCGTCGATCAGGCTGAAGCGCTCCATCTCGTCGATCAATTCGGCATCGATGGAAAAATGCCGATGGTCGAAACCCACGGCCGTCACGCAGTTGCGCCCGTAACCCAGCGGGGTGATTTCACCGGCGCTCGTGCAACCGACCAGACGGATACCGCCAAAGCTCTGCTGCAAGGCCTGGCCCAGCGCCTGCAAGTCGTACTCGGCGGAGCAGAAAAACAGCACAAAGCCCAAATGCGGATGCAGCAACTGCCGCGCCAGCTCCTGAGCCACCTGCTGGGCATCGGTCGCCTGGGACATCGCACTGACGACCCCGTCGCTCTGAACCTGCTGCATCGTCGCCTCCCGCAGGTGCGCATGTGTGAGGTTGGAGTGTACGAAGGCAGCGGTCGGCGACGTATGCTACTTGGGTAGCGGTCAGGCGCTTCGATGGGATGAGAGTCCCAGCAAACACCACAAAACCTGTAGGAGCCGGCTTGCTGGCGATAGCGGTGGGTCAGGCAACAATGATGGTGACTGACAGTCCGTCATCGCCGGCAAGCCGGCTACTACAAATCCGCGCCCGGCGCGCCATTTTCTGCCATGACACAAAACCTGTAGGAGCCAGCTTGCTGGCGATAGCGGTGGGTCAGGCAACAATGATGGTGACTGATGCGCCGCTATCGCCGGCAAGCCGGCTCCTACAAATCCGCGCCCGGCGCGCCATTTTCTGCCATGACACAAAACCTGTAGGAGCCGGCTTGCTGGCGATAGCGGTGGGTCAGGCAACAATGATGGTGACTGACAGTCCGTCATCGCCGGCAAGCCGGCTACTACAAATCCGCGCCCGGCGCGCCATTTTCTGCCATGACACAAAACCTGTAGGAGCCAGCTTGCTGGCGATAGCGGACTGTCAGGCGACAATGATGTTGACTGATACACCGTCATCGCCGGCAAGCCGGCTCCTACAGGGGATTTGCGTAGCGTGCGGGGTTACCAGGTCAACACCGCCCCCACCGCGAAGGTGTCGGTGTCTTCGTTTTGCGCGCTGGTTTGGTGGCCATTGATTTCGAACTGGTTGTACTCGGCCACCAGTTTCAGGTTGTCGTTGACGTCATGGAACAGCGCAATGCCGCGAGTCTCATAGTCCGCGCCGCTGCCCACCACGCCGTTGCCGTCATCCTTGGTCTTGCCGTAGGACAAGGCCAGGCGGTTTTTGCCCAGCTTGTACGAGCCCTGCAACAGGTAGCCATCACTGTCGACATTACGCAACGTCGGTTCGCCAGCGTTGTTGGTGAAGAACGGGTTGATACCCTTGGCCTGGAATCCGGAACCGGTTAATGACAAACCGCCCATTTTCGCCTGCACGCCATAGCCCAAACCTTTGGAGGTGACGGACTGCACCGTGGAATCGGTGTTGTCCGAAGTCTGGTAGCTGCCATTCACCCAGCTGTAAATCTTCGCCCCGGCGAGGTCGAACTGATAAGTGATCTCGCTCTCGGTGCGCGGGTTTTCCTGATAGGCCTTGCCGGTTGCGCTGCTGTCGTTGGTGTCCACCGGGTCCATGATCCCGACCGCGACTCGCAGGCCGTCCATCACCGGGGTGCGGTAAGTAATCTGCGACGTCGGGAACGGGTACGGATAGCCGCTGCCGATGTTGCCGAACGACACCCCGCCGCCATCCACCAACCCGAGCGTGTCGCTGACCTGGCCGTAACCGGCCAGCAACTCATCGAGCAGAATGTTGGAACGGGCAAACAAACCGAAGTCCTTGCCGATCAGCACTTCGCCCCATTCCGGGTTGGCCACCGTGCCGTAGAACTGCCGCACGTCGATGGCGGTGTCGGTGCCGTTGGTTTCGCTGTCGTTGATGGTCACCCAGAACGACGCCCGGGCGCCGAGCTTGAGGTCATCGACTTGCTTGCCCATGTTGAAGCCCAGGTAGTTGGGCAAAAAGCCCATTTTCACCCGCGCCTGCCGACGGTCGAACTGCTCGCCGGCACGGTCGACGTCGCTGTTCACATAGAAGGCGTTGATGTAGCCATCGGTGGAAAACGTGGTCTGGTCCTTGTCGTACAGCATGATTTCGGCTTCGGCCATTGAGCTCAAACCCAGGGCTGACAGGCTGGCGATGAAGGCTGGCAAGTAACGGTGCTTGAAATTCTTATTGTTGTGCATGACGCGCTCCGCAGCGGGGGACTGGATGTCGGAGGCGATTATCGAAAGCGGACCGGCGGCGTCATACGCTGCCTTGGGGGTGGTTTTGAAGTGCTTTGGCGTGGCCGGTGGCGTGCAGCAAGTTCGGTGTAAGACCGGGCCACGACGAGGGCCCGGAACTTAAGGTGTAAGACGCCTAGATGCCGGCCTTGAACAGCATGTAGGCCGCGACCACCACGCAGAGGCTCGCGAAGCCGATCTGCAAGGCCCGGGCCGGTACTCGGGCGCACAGCTGTCGGCCAACGATCATGCCGATGACGCTCGCAACAATGAACGCCACCCCCAGACCATCGATCCGCACCCCGGCATGAAATGCACCAATCACGCCGATGGCAGAAATCAGGCTGATGACCATCAAGGACGTCGCGACGATCCCGCGCATCTGCACATCGGTCAGTTGCTTGAACGCCGGGACAATCAGAAACCCGCCGCCGACCCCGAGCAACCCGGAGACCACGCCGGTCACCGCGCCAAGTGCGGCCAGGGTTGCGGTGCATTTGGCGGTCCAGGAAAAGCGCCCGGTCTGTTGATCGAGCATGCAGTTTTTCTGACCCCAGTTGGCGTGGCCGTGGTCGCTCGGCCCTTCTTCATGGCGCTCGCGGCGCAGCATCCGCCAGGCCACCATGACCATCAGCAGGCTGAACAGAATCATCAGGATTTTTTCCGGCAGTTGATGGGCAAAGTAGATGCCGACCGGGGAAAAAATCGCCCCCAGCAAGGCGATCAACAACGCTGCGCGATAACGCACCAGGCCATGGCGCAACCCATCGACGGCCCCGACCGCCGCCGCACTGCCCACCGCAAACAATGCAACGGGGGCCGCTTGTGTCATGGTCAAACCCAACCCCAGCACCAGGGCCGGAACCGCAAGAATGCCGCCACCGGCACCGGTCAATCCGAGGACCAGGCCCATGGCCACACCAAAAAAACTTGCCAGCAACATAAAACGCTCGTGATCCGTGAGAAGAGCCGGGAACGCCCGGTATCGATGACTGACAGGATAGAGCCCGCGCAGCTTTTTTCCTGCATTGAATTGATCGGGGCTGGTCAGCGCAGGGAAAATGAAACTACCCTGAACACCTGTCCCAAAAGAAACGGCCACCATGCCCGCCTTGATTGAAGCCTTCCTCGACCCCGCCTCATCGACCTACAGTTACGTCGTTTACGAGGCCGACGGCGGTCAGTGTGCAATCGTCGACCCGGTACTCGACTACGACCCGGCCGCCGGGCGCACCGCCACCACCCAGGCCGATAAAATCATCGCTTTCGTGGGTGAACATCAGTTGCAGGTGCAATGGCTGCTGGAAACCCATGCCCACGCCGATCATATGTCTGCCGCGCCTTATCTGCGTCGGGAGCTGGGCGGCAGGATTGCGATTGGTCAGTCGATCAGCAAGGTGCAGGGCGTGTTCAAAGGCCTGTTCAACCTTGAACCGGAATTTGCCGTGGACGGTTCGCAGTTCGATCACCTGTTCGCCCCCGACGAATCGTTCATGATCGGCAACCTCAAGGCCACGGCGCTGCACGTGCCCGGTCACACGCCGGCGGACATGGCCTATTTGATCGACAGCAGCGTCATTCTGGTGGGCGATACGTTGTTCATGCCGGATGTCGGCACTGCGCGCTGCGACTTTCCCGGCGGGAATGCCAATCAATTGTTCGCCTCGATCCACAAGCTGCTGGCGTTTCCGGCCAGCGTGCGGCTTTACGTTTGCCACGACTATCCGCCTGAAAATCGCAAGCCCCAGTGCCAGACCACAGTGGGCGAGCAGCGCAAGAGCAACATCCACATCCATGACGGCATCGACGAAGCGGCATTCGTCGCCATGCGCACCCGGCGCGATGCGGGGCTGGGCATGCCGACGCTGTTGTTGCCGGCGATTCAGGTCAACGTACGAGCCGGGAATTTGCCACCGCCCGAGGAAAACGGCGTCACCTACCTGAAAATCCCCCTGAACAAACTCTGACTCTTGCTGGCGATGGCGATCCCGAAACCGCCATCGCTGGCAAGCCAGGCTCCCACAATTGCGCGGTGCCGCACCAGCCCGAACCCACCACAAAATCTGTAGGAGCCAGCTTGCTGGCGATGGCGGTGTGTCAGGCAACAATGATGGTGGCTGATGCGCCGCCATCGCCAGCAAGCCGGCTCCTACAGTTATGTGGTGTTGGGGGGCGGTCAATTGGTCAGGGTCAATCCATTCGCCGGCAGCGGCAGCGCGGTTTTATAGCGCACTTGCTTGAGCGCAAAGCTTGAGCGGATGTTCGCCACACCGGGCACTTTGGTGAGGAAGTCCATCATGAAACGCTCCAGCGACTGAATGGTCGGCACCAGCACCCGGATCAGATAATCCGGATCACCCGCCATCAAATAGCACTCCATCACTTCCGGACGATCCGAGATCGCTTCTTCGAAATGCTGCAACGCCTCCTCCACCTGTTTCTCCAGGCTGACATGAATGAACACATTCACATGCAGCCCCAACAGGTCGGCGTCCAACAGCGTCACTTGCTCGCGAATCAGTCCCAATTCTTCCATCGCCTTGACCCGGTTGAAGCACGGTGTCGGCGACAGATTCACCGAGCGTGCGAGGTCGGCGTTGGTGATGCGCGCGTTCTCCTGAAGGCTGTTGAGAATGCCGATATCGGTACGGTCCAATTTGCGCATGAGAAAAAACCACCTGTTATTTTTGTTTATGCAGATTTTTTAACCTCAAATGACCACCAACGCAACGAAACACAGATAAATATTCTCCTGCGCCGGGCCTATGATGTTTGTAGGACAAGATTTCCATAACACGTGGAATGACGGTCAGCTCACTACAAGAAATTCACAAGATCGAGCGTAGAAGCCATGAACCAAGCGTATGAACCGCTGCGCCTGCACGTCCCTGAACCCTCGGGCCGTCCCGGCTGTAAAACCGACTTCTCCTACCTGCATCTGACCGATGCCGGCACGGTGCGCAAACCCCCAATCGACGTTGAACCCGCCGACACGGCCGATCTGGCCCGCGGCCTGATTCGCGTGCTCGACGATCAGGGCAATGCCCTGGGCCCGTGGGCCGAAGGCGTACCGGTAGAGATCCTGCGTAAAGGCATGCGCGCCATGCTCAAGACGCGGATCTACGACAACCGCATGGTGGTCGCCCAGCGTCAGAAAAAAATGTCGTTCTACATGCAAAGCCTTGGCGAAGAAGCCATCGGCAGCGCCCAGGCCCTGGCCTTGAACATCGACGACATGTGCTTCCCGACCTACCGCCAGCAAAGCATCCTGATGGCACGTGAAGTGCCGCTGGTGGACCTGATCTGCCAGTTGCTGTCCAACGAGCGCGATCCGCTCAAGGGCCGTCAGTTGCCGATCATGTACTCGGTCAAGGAAGCCGGTTTCTTCACCATTTCCGGCAACCTCGCCACCCAATTCGTCCAGGCTGTCGGCTGGGGCATGGCCTCGGCGATCAAGGGCGACACCAAAATCGCCTCGGCCTGGATCGGCGACGGCGCCACTGCCGAGTCGGACTTCCACACCGCCCTGACCTTCGCCCACGTGTACCGCGCGCCGGTGATCCTCAACGTGGTCAACAACCAATGGGCCATCTCCACCTTCCAGGCGATTGCCGGTGGTGAAGCCACTACATTCGCCGGTCGTGGCGTCGGTTGCGGCATCGCCTCCCTGCGCGTCGACGGTAACGATTTCTACGCGGTCTATGCCGCTTCCGCCTGGGCTGCCGAGCGCGCCCGCCGCAACCTTGGCCCGACCATGATCGAATGGGTCACCTACCGCGCCGGCCCGCACTCGACCTCCGACGATCCGTCCAAATACCGTCCTGCCGACGACTGGAGCCACTTCCCGTTGGGCGACCCGATTGCGCGCCTGAAGCAGCACCTGGTGAAAATCGGTCACTGGTCCGAAGAGGAACACGTCGCCGTCAGCGCCGAACTGGAAGCCGAAGTCATCGCCGCGCAGAAAGAAGCCGAGCAGTACGGCACCCTCGCCGGCGGCCAGATTCCGAGCGCCGCGACCATGTTCGAAGACGTCTACAAAGAGATGCCGGAGCACTTGAAGCGCCAGCGTCAAGAGTTGGGGATCTGACATGAACGATCACAACAACAATATTCAACCGGAAACCGCCATGACCACGACCACCATGACCATGATCCAGGCCCTGCGCTCGGCCATGGATGTGATGCTTGAACGTGACGACAACGTCGTGGTGTTTGGTCAGGACGTTGGCTACTTCGGTGGCGTGTTCCGTTGCACCGAAGGCTTGCAGAACAAGTACGGCACCTCCCGCGTGTTCGATGCGCCGATCTCCGAAAGCGGCATCGTCGGTGTTGCCGTGGGCATGGGCGCCTACGGTTTGCGTCCGGTGGCCGAAATCCAGTTCGCCGACTACGTGTACCCGGCATCGGACCAGATCATTTCCGAAGCCGCCCGCCTGCGTTATCGCTCGGCCGGCGAGTTCACCGCACCGATGACCCTGCGCATGCCATGCGGCGGCGGCATCTACGGCGGCCAGACGCACAGCCAGAGTATCGAGGCGATGTTTACCCAAGTCTGCGGCTTGCGCACGGTGATGCCGTCCAACCCTTACGACGCCAAGGGCCTGCTGATTGCCTCCATCGAAAACGATGACCCGGTGATCTTCCTGGAGCCAAAACGCCTGTACAACGGCCCGTTCGATGGTCACCACGAACGTCCGGTCACGCCATGGTCGAAACACCCGGCCGCGCAAGTCCCGGACGGTTACTACACCGTGCCGCTGGACGTCGCCGCCATCACCCGCCCGGGCAAGGATGTGACCATCCTGACTTACGGCACCACCGTTTATGTGTCGCAAGTCGCCGCTGAAGAAAGCGGGATCGACGCTGAAGTCATCGACCTGCGCAGCTTGTGGCCGCTGGACCTGGAAACCATCACCAAGTCCGTGAAGAAAACCGGCCGTTGCGTGATCGTTCACGAAGCGACCCGCACCTGCGGTTTCGGTGCCGAACTGGCTGCGCTGGTGCAAGAGCATTGCTTCCACTACCTGGAAGCGCCGATCGAACGCGTCACCGGTTGGGACACCCCCTACCCGCACGCGCAAGAGTGGGCGTATTTCCCTGGTCCGTCCCGAGTGGGCGCGGCTTTGCATCGGGTTATGGAGGTCTGAATGGGCACGCACGTTATTAAAATGCCGGACATTGGTGAAGGCATTGCAGAAGTTGAACTGTCGGTATGGCACGTCAAAGTCGGCGACATGGTCGTCGAAGATCAGGTGCTGGCCGATGTCATGACCGACAAGGCGATGGTCGACATCCCTTCGCCGGTGCACGGCAAGGTGATTGCGCTGGGCGGCGTGCCCGGCGAAGTCATGGCGGTTGGCAGCATCCTGATCAGCATTGAAGTCGAAGGCGCGGGCAACGTTAAAGAGTCGGCCCAGCCTGCGGTTGCCGCCGCGAAAGAAGCACCGGCACCCAAAGTCGAAGCAGTTGTGGCAACCAAACCGGCTCCTGCCGCAGCGCCGCGAGCGGCCGTCTGCCAGGGCCCGATGGTGGCTCGCGAAGCCGACGAGCGTCCGCTGGCCTCCCCGGCCGTGCGTAAACATGCGCTGGACCTTGGCATTCAATTGCGCCTGGT
This sequence comes from Pseudomonas sp. PDM01, assembly GCF_014852325.1. NCBI lineage: Bacteria > Pseudomonadati > Pseudomonadota > Gammaproteobacteria > Pseudomonadales > Pseudomonadaceae > Pseudomonas > Pseudomonas sp. PDM01. Next base: position 116,334 of record NZ_JACVBK010000013.1, on the reverse strand, counting down.
GCGTGGCACCGGCCCTGCCGGTCGCGTGCTGCACGAAGACCTGGACGCCTATCTGGCGCAAGGTCAGTCGAATGCAACGACTGCCACCGCCGCTTATGCTCAGCGCAACGACGAAGAACAGATCCCGGTGATCGGCATGCGCCGCAAGATCGCCCAGCGCATGCAGGACGCCACCCAGCGCGCCGCCCACTTCAGTTATGTAGAAGAAATCGACGTCACGGCCGTGGAAGAACTGCGTGCGCACCTGAACGAAAAACACGGTGCGACCCGTGGCAAGCTGACCCTGTTGCCATTTTTGGTCCGCGCCCTGGTCGTCGCCCTGCGCGACTTCCCGCAGATCAACGCCCGTTACGACGACGAAGCCCAGGTCATCACCCGCCTCGGCGCGGTGCATGTGGGCATCGCCACCCAAGCCGACATCGGTTTGATGGTGCCCGTGGTGCGTCACGCCGAAGCCCGCAGCCTGTGGGATAACGCCGCCGAAATCTCCCGCTTGGCCAACGCCGCGCGTAACGGCAAGGCCAGCCGCGATGAATTGTCCGGTTCGAGCATCACCCTGACCAGCCTCGGCGCGTTGGGTGGAATCGTCAGCACCCCGGTGCTGAACCTGCCGGAAGTGGCGATCGTCGGCGTCAACAAAATCGTCGAACGCCCAATGGTGGTCAAAGGCCAGATCGTGATCCGCAAGATGATGAACCTCTCCAGCTCCTTCGATCACCGCGTGGTCGATGGCATGGACGCGGCGCAATTCATCCAGGCCGTTCGTGGCTTGCTCGAACAACCCGCTACCTTGTTTGTGGAGTAAGGCATGCAGATTTTGAACACCACGCTGCTGATCATCGGCGGCGGCCCTGGCGGTTATGTGACGGCGATCCGTGCCGGTCAGCTGGGCATCTCGACCATACTGGTGGAAGGCGAATCGTTGGGCGGTACCTGCCTGAACATCGGCTGCATTCCGTCGAAGGCGCTGATCCACGTTGCCGAGCAGTTCCACCAGACGCAGCACCACAGCCAGCACTCTGCGCTGGGCATCAGCGTGTCGGCGCCGACCCTCGATATCAGCAAAAGCGTCGAGTGGAAGGACGGCATCGTTGATCGCCTGACCACAGGCGTTTCGGCGTTGCTGAAAAAGAACAAAATTCAGGTTATTCAAGGTTTTGCGAAAGTTATCGATGGTAAAACCGTAGAAGTCGGCGACACGCGCATTCAGTGCGAGCACCTGGTGCTGGCCACCGGTTCGAAAAGCGTCAACCTGCCGATGCTGCCGATTGGCGGGCCGATCATCTCCTCCACCGAAGCCTTGGCACCCACATCGGTACCGAAACGGCTGGTGGTGGTCGGTGGCGGTTACATCGGTCTGGAACTGGGGATTGCCTATCGCAAGCTCGGCGCCGACGTCAGTGTGGTCGAGGCGCAAGATCGCATCCTGCCGGCCTACGACGCTGAACTGACCCAGCCTGTTCATGATGAATTGAAAAAACTCGGCGTAAAGCTTTACTTGAAGCACAGCGTCCAAGGCTTTGATTCTAATAACAATACGTTGCAGGTTCTCGAACCGAACGGCGAAACCCTGAACCTGGAAACCGATCAGGTACTGGTCGCCGTTGGCCGCAAACCCAACACCCAGGGCTGGAACCTCGAAGCGCTGAATCTGGACATGAACGGCTCGGCGATCAAGATCGACAACCGTTGCCAGACCAGCATGCGCAACGTCTACGCCATCGGCGACCTCAGCGGTGAACCGATGCTTGCGCACCGGGCCATGGCTCAGGGCGAGATGGTGGCCGAGCTGATCAGCGGTAAAACCCGCGAGTTCAACCCTACCGCTATCGCTGCCGTGTGCTTCACCGACCCGGAACTGGTGGTGGTCGGCAAGACCCCGGACGAGGTCAAGACAGCGGGCCTGGACTGCATCGTTTCAAGCTTCCCGTTTGCGGCCAATGGCCGGGCGATGACGCTGGAATCGAAAAGTGGCTTCGTGCGAGTGGTCGCTCGTCGGGACAATCACGTGATTGTTGGCTGGCAGGCCGTTGGCGTGGGTGTTTCGGAATTGTCGACTGCGTTTGGCCAAAGCCTGGAAATGGGCGCCCGACTGGAAGACATCGCCGGCACCATCCATGCGCATCCGACCTTGGGCGAAGCCGTCCAGGAAGCGGCGTTGCGTGCGTTGGGGCATGCGTTGCACCTGTAATTCAGAACAATGGATGGCGGCGGAGATGGCCCCATCGCTAGCAGGCTAGCTCCCACTTTGGAATGCGTTCTCCTGTGGGAGCTAGCCTGCTAGCGATTTCTTGAGGCCAACACAATTTATCTGTCTGTCATCCGATAGTCCGGGCTGCGATTTAGGCCCGGAATGAAGTATTGTTGTCCCCATCCAAAAAACGTCAGAAGCCTTGAACCGTTTCGACGGTTGTTAAGTGATAGAGGGTGTCATGGGTAACGAAAGCATCAATTGGGACAAGCTGGGTTTTGATTACATCAAGACAGACAAGCGCTATCTGTCGCACTGGCGTAATGGCGAGTGGGACAAAGGCACCCTGACCGAAGACAATGTGCTGCACATCAGCGAAGGCTCGACTGCCCTTCACTATGGCCAGCAATGCTTCGAAGGCCTGAAGGCCTACCGTTGCAAGGACGGTTCGATCAACCTGTTCCGCCCGGACCAGAACGCCGCCCGCATGCAGCGCAGCTGCGCCCGCCTGCTGATGCCGCATGTGTCGACCGAGCAGTTCATCGAAGCGTGCAAGGAAGTGGTCCGCGCCAACGAGCGTTTCATCCCGCCTTACGGCACCGGCGGCGCGCTGTACCTGCGGCCGTTCGTGATCGGCGTGGGTGATAACATCGGCGTGCGTACCGCACCCGAGTTCATCTTCTCGATCTTCTGCATCCCGGTTGGCGCTTACTTCAAAGGTGGCCTGACCCCGCACAACTTCCTGATCTCCAGCTACGACCGTGCCGCCCCACAAGGCACCGGCGCAGCCAAGGTCGGTGGCAACTACGCCGCCAGTCTGATGCCTGGTTCCCAGGCCAAGAAGGCGCATTTTGCCGACTGCATCTACCTGGACCCGATGACCCACACCAAAATCGAAGAAGTCGGTTCGGCCAACTTCTTCGGGATCACCCACGACAACAAGTTCGTCACCCCGAACTCGCCGTCGGTGCTGCCGGGCATCACCCGTCTGTCGTTGATCGAACTGGCCAAGACACGTCTGGGCCTGGAAGTGGTTGAAGGTGACGTGTTCATCGACAAGCTGTCCGACTTCAAGGAAGCCGGCGCTTGCGGTACGGCTGCCGTGATCACCCCGATCGGCGGCATCAGCTACAACGACCACCTGCACGTGTTCCACAGCGAAACCGAAGTCGGCCCGGTCACCCAGAAGCTCTACAAAGAGCTGACCGGCGTGCAAACCGGTGAGATCGAAGCGCCAGCAGGCTGGATCGTCAAGGTTTGATCTGACCTCTGCTGCATCCAAGCCCCCCATCGTCTTGGCGATGGGGGGCTTTTTTATGAGCCAGACATTCCATTCGCCTCAGAACTGTAGGAGCCGGCTTGCTGGCGATGGTCGTTAACGATAACGCTTACTGACTGGTTCACCGCGGTGCACTGGAGTCCATCGCCAGCAAGCCGGCTCCTACAGGTTCTGTGTTTCCCGAGAGTCCGTGTCAGGAACTCCGTTCGCCAGCGCGATCCGCTTGCCCACCCTGCCCTTGATGCCGCTGACCTGACCGGCCTGGGTGATCAATCCCGGAATCAGCTCGCCTACGGGCAGACTTTGCTTCAGGTCAAACCGGGCGCCGATTTCCTTGCGGCCCAACGCGGTCAACGTCAGCGCCCGGCTGTCCAGATCCTGCGTCACCCATTTGCGCTTGATCGCCGTTTGCAGCAACGCCGCGCCCAACGAACCACCCAGATGCGGGCGGCGCATGCTCCAGTCCAGGCACGGGCAGGCAAACCGTCGGCGCTGCGTGGTCAGGTCGTTGACTTCAATGCCCAGCCCTTCGAACAACGCCTCGCCGCTGTCACTCAACCGATAAGCCTGTTCATCGGTTTCCAGCAACCAGCCTTTTTCCAGCAGCCGGTCATGCAGCAACACCGCCAGCGTGCCGGCCATGTGGTCGTAGCACGTGCGGGCAAATTGCAGGCGGTCCGGAGTGCGTGGGTTGAACGTCGGCGCGGTGTTCTGGCCGATCACCATCAACGCTTCCAGCGCCTGGGCCACGCGTTTGTCCGCGAGGCTGTAATAGCGGTGACGCCCTTGAACATGCAGACGCAGCAGCGCCAGGTCCTTGAGTTTGGCCAGATGCGCGCTGGCAGTGGAAGCGCTGACTTCGGCAATCGCCGCCAACTCGGTGCTGGTGCGGGCGTGGCCGTCCATCAAAGAACACAACATTTTGGTCCGGGCCGGTTCGGCAATGGCCGCCGCCACCTGTGAAACACCGAGGTCGTGTGGTTCTGCGTTCATATTTCGCTCCCGGACGAATCAAGCCCTTTTCGGACTGGAGATAGTAGCAACACTTTTCCCACCACGAACAAGGCTGCGACCCATGGACCCGATCATCGCTGCGACTCATGCCGATCCTTATCCTTATTACGCGCAACTGCGCGCTCAAGGCGGACTGGTTTTTCACCAGGGACTGAAACTGTGGGTGGCCAGTAGCGCCAAAGCCGTGGCGGCGGTGCTGGCGCATCCTGACTGTCACGTGCGGCCGACTCACGAACCAGTGCCCAAGGCCATTGCCAGTGGCATAGCCGGCAAGGTCTTCAGTCAGTTGATGCGCATGAACGAGGGCGAACGCCAGCGTTGCCCAAGATCGGCGATCCAGCCGGAGGTGGCGCTTATTGACGGGGAGGAAGTCAATGCGTTGGTCGGTGCGCGGTTGCTCAGCCCCGACGCCGAAGGGCTGCACAAGGCAATGTTTCTTGGCCCGGTGTGCGTAGTGGCGGCGTTGCTGGGTTTTTCGCCCGCACAGGCTCGGGTGATCAGCGAGCTGACCGGGGATTTCGTCGCGTGCCTGTCGCCCCTCAGCGCTCAGGCACAACTGGACGCTGCCCATGCGGCGGCGGAACAGTTGCGCGGTTATTTCATTGAGTTGCTGGACGACCCGGACAATCAAAGCGCCCTTCTTGCCGGTATCCGCCAGCGGTTTTCGGCAACCTCCGCCGACAGCGAAGCCCTGATTGCCAACCTCATCGGCCTGTTCTCCCAAACCTATGAAGCCACCGCCGGGCTGATCGGCAATGCGTTACTGGCGTTGATTCGACATCCGCAGTGGCTGAACGATTCGATCAACATTGACGACCTGTTGGCCGAAGTCCAGCGCTTCGATCCGCCGGTACAGAACACCCGTCGCTTCGTCGCCGCATCCTGTGAAATCGAGGGTATGAACTTCAATGCGGGCGATGTGATCCTGGTAATGCTGGCGTCGGCCAATCGCGATCCGCAGTTCAATGAGCAGCCTGATGCATTCATGCTTGAACGCCCGCAGCGACGCAGTTTCACCTTCGGTGCCGGTCGTCATCAATGCCCGGGGCAGGTGCTGGCCATGAGTATCGCCAGCGCCACGCTGAGGCAGATTCTGGCCTTGAAGCCCGCGCTGGAGCACTTGACCTGGCGCTACCGCCCTTCCTTGAATGGCCGAATCCCGCTGTTCTCGTGAAGAGCATGCCGGCGCATTTGTTACATCAGGTTAAGGGTGTAATGACTGGCAATGCGTTTATCGCGAGTGACTTTCTCCCTAGAGTCACTCTGATAAACGTCAGCGAGGCGCCATCGATGCAAACCCAACTGGACAAAGCCCTGAGCGCATTTGCGCGAGCAGACCTTCTGCAAGGCCCCACGCCCATTCAACGAGCCGAACGCCTCGAACAGCTGTTGGGCCTGGGGGCGCGGGGAATTCGCCTGTTTCTCAAACGCGACGATCACATGTTGCTGGGCGGTGGCGGCAACAAACTGCGCAAACTCGAATTCCATATCGGTGCGGCGCAGCAGGCCGGCATTGATACGGTCATTACTGTCGGCGGCGTGCAGTCCAACCATGCGCGCCTGACCGCCGCAGCCTGCGCACGCCTGGGCATCGCCTGCGAATTGATCCTGACGCGCTCGGTCCCCAAGACTGATGTGGATTACGAACTCAACGGCAATGTGCTGCTCGACCAATTGTTTGGCGCGCAACTGCAAGTGCTGGCGGGAGGCACCGACTCGCTCGCCCGGGCCGAGGCTCGCGCGGCGCAACTTCGGGACGCGGGGCACAAGGTGCTGGTGATTCCCATGGGCGGTTCAACGCCCCTCGGCAGTCTCGGTTATGCGCGTTGTGCCGCAGAAATCACGCAGCAGGAGACGGCACTCGGCCTGCTCTTCAATCAGGTCGTGGTGCCCAACGGCAGCGCCGGCACCCACGCCGGGCTCGCGGCAGGCTTCCAGTTGCTGGACCGAGGGGCCTCGATGGTCAAGTCTTACTCGGTGTTGTCAGATAGGGAATCGTCAGCCGCCAGAACCCTGAAATTGACCCAGGATACGCTGGCATTACTCGGCGGCAATACCAGCGTACGACCCGAAGAGATCGTCGTTGACGGCAGTCAGTTGGGCGAAGGTTACGGTCTGCCTACCGAAGCCATGCAAGTCGCCGTACGGTTGATGGCTCGCGCTGAAGGTCTGTTGATCGACCCGGTGTACTCCGGCAAGGCGTTTGCCGGCCTGGTGGCGGATCTCAAGCAAGAACGTTTTCGCGCCGGGGACAACGTGTTGTTTGTGATGACGGGCGGGACACCGGGGTTGTATGCGTACCGGGAGACGTTTCAGGGTTAGCCCCAATTCGCCGAACGCCTGATCGACCGCGTTATCGTTCATCGCCGGCAAGCCGGCTCCTACAACGCCCTTTGTAGGAGCCGGCTTGCCGGCGATGGCGGCATGACAACCAACATCGTTTTCGCGCGAACATCTAAGAACAAAACACCCAGCACCATTGCCAACAACTACGTCCGTTCAGGAAAGATCAATTGAGTCAATCTTGTAACAACAGGCATGTTTTCAGATCCGTCCTACAGCCAGGCATAGCCTTCACGAGATAACGTCCGCATCGCTTTCAAAGGATGTAACAAGGACGCTCATGTCTCGCAAAACAGACATTCCACGGATTCAAAACCCACCCTCAGGGGACGGACATCACGTCACCAGCCGGTATATGACCGCAACCGAACTGGCGGAGCGGGATGCCAGACAAAAATCTTATGACGACATGATGGCCCGCCAGCAGGCTTACGAAGATCGTATTGTCAGGCAACCTCTGCAGGAAAATCGACCCACTAAGGGTTGCGTGTTCACCAAAAGCTGCAACCTCCCGTACGGAGTAATCGACCACGACAACCCAGCGGGGTTTGTTCCTGTCGAGAAACTGGCTGACTACGGAAACTTCTCTCTTCTGGGTGGTCGCGAAAGGGACGCGGCAGGAAACATTCCTCTCAAAAAAATCAGCGGTAGTGCGTTACCTGGCTCTCTTGGAACGCTTCTCTTGGGCGGGGCTGGAACGGCTGGTTTCGGGACCACAGTTGCCGGTGGTACAGGGGTAATAACTGCTGGTGTTGCTGCCGGCGCGTTAGCGGGCGTCGTTGCACTGCTCTGGCCGTCCAGTCTTGGGGACAGTTCCCTATACTCAGAGGAACAGCTCAAGACACTCAAGGAAGGTCGTACACGTGTCCGCCTGCATGTAGAACAACAGGCCGATGGAATTTTAAAGGGCTATGGGTACAACACCCAGAAGCGCAGCGACTGGGAAATGATTCCCGTCGTGCAGTTCGTGGCTCAAGGCTCTCAACAGGTGGCTGACTTTGGCAACGGGACAACGCTGATATGGACACCTGCCGTAGACCCGTCCAGCAATTCGGGAATCCCACCGCTGGAAGGTGCTCCACAAGTCCCGCACATCTGGATTTATCCGCCTACGCCAGCCGCAGACAGCATCATCGTTAATCCGATCTACCCGCCTGAGTATAAGGATTTCATTCTTGTATTCCCGGCTGATTCTGGCATCAAGCCTCTTTACATCGTCTTAACCCTGGAGTTCGATGCAGCCAGTTACCATGGAAAAACGGATACCCCAGTGAAAAGCAAGGGACCCGCCAATGGACAGGAAGCGCTCGACAACTCAGTGCAGGTAAAACCTACATCGGCACGTCGGATTGGTGTTGATCCAGAAACCAAAGAATTTGTCGTCTTTGATCGTACGGGAGGGGACATTTACCACGGCCATGTCAGGCCTTGGGATAAACTCCATCAAGATATGAAAAATGCTCTGATCAAGGCTAAAAAAGCCGACAACAAAGGAAATATTCTGGGGGTTGAAAGGTGAGTCTTCTCTATCAAGATCCATCAATGAGCCACGACGAAGCGGTCAGTCTTCTTGATACCGGCTTAGAAACAAGTATTGTCACCGCGCTGATTTCCATTGGCTTGAATGAGCAGGATAGATTTTGGGCCCAGACCATTTGCTTGAAATATCTCGACAGTGGCAGCGAGCGAGTCGTGGCATCGGCTATCACGTCGCTCGGTCATATAGCCCGCAGACACGGAACATTGGATATGAACGCAGTGCTTCCCGCCCTCGATACTGCGAAAACAAAATTCCCGGCACTTGAAGCGACCGTTGCTGACACGCTAGATGATATTGAAACTTTCATCTGACTCGCTAAATAAAAACCGGAAATCCTCCCAGCAGAACATAAAACCTGCCATCACCTCTAATCTGGATGACAGGTTTGTGTTTTCAGGCCACAACCAACAAATCAATCATCCCGCGTCAAAACTTCCAGCAATTCAATCTCGAAAATCAGGTTCGAGTTCGGCGGGATCGCCCCCATCGTGCGCTCGCCATAGCCCAAATGTGCCGGCACCAGCAATTTGCGCTTGCCACCGACCTGCATCCCCATGATCCCCTGATCCCAGCCTTTGATCACACGTCCGGTGCCGATCACGCACTGGAAAGGTTTGCCCCGGCTGTAGGAAGAATCGAACTCGCTACCGTCTTCCAGCCAGCCACGATACTGGGTGGTGATCAGCGCACCTTTGACGGCAGCTTTGCCGTCGCCCGCTTCAAGATCGATTACCTGCAGTTCATCATTCATCATGTTCACTCTATTGTTCATTCGCCCAATTGGACGTAACGGCGCCGTTTTCCCAGAAACGTGCGCGATTGGCAACCCATACGGCCTGTTTCTGTCACTAGGCGTGAACTAAGATATGCAGCACCTACCCTAGGAATCAAAACGCCATGACGGCAACCTCTGCATGATTCATGTCTGGACCGGCGCAGCCATTTGCGCGTTGCTGCTTGCCCTGATTATCGCGCTGATCTGTCGCGAGCGTTCGCTGCGAAAGCAGCTCGACGAATATCGCGTGCTCATCACCCACCTGTCCGAACGACAAAACATCCATCAGGACAGCGACGCCGAACGCTTCAAACGCAGCCAGTATTTCGCCCGAATCGGCACCTGGGACTGGGATGTCGACACCGATCGGCTCTACTGGTCGGACGCGATTTACGGCATGTTCGGCTTCAAGATCGGCGAAGTGACGCCCTCCTACGCCTTGTTTTGCGCCTGCGTGCATCCCGACGACCGGGTCAGGGTGCGGGCCGGTGAGCTGCGTTGCCTGGAAACCGGCGAGAACCATGACGAGGAATACCGGGTCATCTGGCCCGACGGCACCATCCGCTGGTTGCGCGAGACCGGCAACGTGGTGAAAAACAACCACGATGAAACGATCAAGATGATGGGCGTGGTCCGCGACATCACCGAGGAAAAAGCCTCCGCCAGTTACCTGCAGCACCTGGCCCATTTCGACCCGTTGACCGGCCTGCCCAACCGGTTGGTGCTCGAAGAGCGTTTGTCCGAAGCGCTAGAACAAGCCCGAATCACCGCCACCCGAGTAGCGCTGGTGTTCGTCGACCTCAATGGTTTCAAGGCCATCAACGACCGTTACGGCCATGCCGCCGGCGACCGCGTACTCGTCACCACCGCCACGCGCCTGAAGCGAATCCTGCGCTCAACCGACACCGTCGCCCGCATCGGTGGCGACGAATTCGTGGTCATCCTCCAGGGCCTGCCGCAAGGCGGCAGTTTGCAAGACGAAGCCCGCAACATCTGCCAGAAAATCTTCGTCGAACTCTCACCCCCCGTGACCATCGGCAACGACCAGCGCCACATCGGCACCAGCCTGGGCGTCGCGGTGTTCCCCGATCATGCGCCGAGCATGGACCGGTTGATTCATATTGCGGACCTGGCGATGTATGAGGCCAAGCGCAGCGGGAATAATCAGTATCGGTTGGGCACCGAGCCCCCGGTGCGGGTTCACAGCGAATAGGCTTTGACGCGCCACTGGCCGACATGAAGCTGCACGATCAACCTGACTTGGCCGAAAGCAGTCAAGCCTTGGGTTTTCCGTTAACATCCTGCGCAAAATCTCCTTCCGTGAACAAGGACATCACACCATGAGCACTAACAGCATCGTCTTGCTGGTCATTTTGGCCGTTCTGGTTCTAGGCATTCTGTACGTCATCGGGCTCTTCAATAGCCTGGTCGCCCGCCGCAATGAAATAGCAAATGCCTTCGCGCAGGTTGAGGTGCAACTCAAGCGCCGTTATGACCTGATCCCCAATCTGGTAGCAACTGCCAAAGGTTATCTGACCCATGAGCGCGAGACGCTCGAGGCCGTCATCGCCGCGCGCAACAACGCACTGGCCGGGCTCAAGGCCGCCCAGGCTCAACCGGGCGACGCGCGAAATATGGCTCAACTGAGTCTGGCCGATGGTGTACTCAGCAGCGCCATGGGGCGACTGAATGTCACCCTGGAAGCCTACCCGGAACTCCAGGCTTTGCAGGCCATGCAGCAACTCAGTGAAGAAATCAGCAGCACTGAAAACAAAGTGACTTTCGCCCGCCAAGTGTTCAACGACGCGGTGCTGACCTACAACAATCTCAAACAAAGCTTCCCCGCCGTGCTACTGGCCGCTCGCTTCGGCCATGCCGCCGATGCCACCCCGCTGGAATTCCCCGACACCGCGTCTATTCAACAAGCACCTCAGGTTTCCTTCTAAAACGCTTTGCCCACGGATGGTCCGATGAATTTTTTTGAGCAACAGCGCCAGGCCAGACACCGAACGGCGCTGCTCGTCCTATTGATGATCCTGTCGGTGCTAAGCCTGATCACCATAACCTGCCTCGCATTCAGTCTTGACCATGCGAATGACGGCAGCCGCAGATTGACCCTCAACTGGCAAGCCGTCGGGGTTGTGGCGCCGTTAATCATCGGCGTTGTTCTGCTGGGCAGTCTGGTCAAGTACGCAGAGCTCCGGGCCGGCGGCAAGGTCATCGCAGAAAAACTGGGCGGACGTCTGATCAATCACGGCGGGCGAACGCTCGAAGAGCAACGTCTGATCAACATCGTCGAGGAAATGGCGCTTGCCTCAGGCATCGCTGTGCCGACGGTCTATCTGTTACCGGATGAGGGCATCAACGCCTTCGCGGCCGGGTTCACCCCCGAAGATGCAGTGATCGGCGTGACGCAGGGTGCGATATCGCTGCTCACGCGAGAAGAGCTGCAAGGCGTGATTGCCCATGAGTTCAGCCATATCTACAACGGGGACATGCGCCTCAACATGCACATGCTGGCAATCATTAGCGGACTGCTGGTGCTCGGACTGGCGGGCAGCCTGATATTGGTCAAAGCGAGTCAGAGCAACCACCGTGACCAACGACTGAAACTGGCGGGTGTACTGATCGGCATTTTTTTGTGTATAGCCGGATTCGCCGGGAGTTTTTTTGGCAGTCTGATCAAGGCCGCCGTCAGTCGGCAACGTGAATTTCTGGCCGATGCCACAGCGGTGCAGTACACCCGAAATCCGCAAAGCATTGCCGGCGCACTGAAAAAAATTGGCGGTCATGCACAAGGCTCGCACATCAAGGCCGCCAGGGCGGGTGAGTTCAGTCACCTGTATTTCAATACTGGCGTGTCGTCGGCAATGGATCGTTTATTTGCAACCCATCCTGATTTGAGTGAGCGAATCCGGCGGATCGATGCGCAATGGGACGGCATTTTTCCTCACGTTGAAATCCCTCGTTCTCAACTAAAAAGGAACTGAATAAACATTGGGGGTTTCTGTTCATCGGCTTTGTTGCAGGTGAAATACGCAACAACGCGCCATCCATACAATCATTGCAGGCCTGGCTTGCGCCCGTCGTCTCAGCCTTTATCCTTGTACCCCCCGCCGTACCGAGTTCTGGAGTTTCCCCATGCCCCATGAAGGCAACCTGTTGCAAGCCGCTGTCGTGTTCCTGTTCGCGGCGGTGCTCACCGTTCCTTTAGCCAAGCGCCTGCAACTCGGGGCGGTGCTGGGTTATCTGTTTGCCGGGGTGATCATCGGGCCGTCGGTACTGGGGCTGATCGGCAATCCGCAAAGCGTCAGTCATATTTCCGAACTCGGCGTGGTGTTGCTGCTGTTTATCATCGGCCTGGAGCTGTCGCCGCGACGCTTGTGGGTGATGCGCAAATCGGTGTTTGGCGTCGGTCTGGCGCAGGTGCTGCTGACCGGATCGGTGATTGGCGTGGTGGCGCTGTTCGTGTTTGGCCAGCCGTTGAACAGTGCGATTGTGTTGGGGCTGGGCCTGGCACTGTCCTCGACGGCCTTCGGCCTGCAAAGCCTGGCCGAACGCAAGGAATTGACCAGCCCCCATGGGCGTCTGGCATTCGCGATTCTGCTGTTCCAGGACATCGCAGCGATCCCGCTGATCGCCATGGTGCCGTTGCTGGCGGGCGGCGATCACACCACCACCGCGACTGAGGATTTGAACCACGGCTTGCGCGTTTTGGGCAGCATCGCCGTGGTGGTGATTGGCGGACGGTATCTGCTGCGGCCGGTGTTCCGCGTGGTCGCCCGCACCGGTCTGCCGGAGGTTTCCACCGCCACCGCGTTGCTGGTGGTGATCGGCACGGCGTGGCTGATGGATCTGGTCGGCGTATCGATGGCGCTGGGCGCGTTCCTCGCCGGTTTGCTGCTGGCGGATTCCGAATACCGCCACGAACTGGAAGCGCAGATCGAGCCGTTCAAGGGCCTGCTGCTGGGGCTGTTTTTCATCAGCGTCGGCATGGGCGCGAATCTCAGCCTGCTGCTCAGCGCACCGATCACGGTGCTGGGCCTGACCCTGCTGCTGATCGCCATCAAGTTGCCGCTGCTGTTTGTCGTGGGGCGACTGGCTGGCGGTTTGGGCAAGGTCAGTGCGATTCGTCTCGGTATCGTACTGGCGGCGGGCGGTGAGTTTGCGTTTGTGGTGTTCAAGATCGGTCGCGACCAGGGTTTGTTCGAACCGCGCCTGTACGATCTGCTGGTGCTGACCATCACCCTGTCCATGGCGGTGACGCCGTTGTTGTTGCTGATCTGCGCGCGACTGGTCAGCCCCAAGGTGCAGCCGGTGGTGGTGCCGGAGAAATTCCGCGAGATCGACACCGACGAGCCGCGTGTGGTGATTGCCGGCATGGGCCGGATGGGGCAGATCGTCGCCCGTATCCTGCGCGCGCAGAACATCAAGTTCGTCGCCCTCGACACCTCGGTGGAAACCATCGAACTGTCGCGCAGCTTTGGCGGCGTGCCGGTGTTCTACGGCGACCCGATGCGCCCGGAAATCCTCAGCGCGGCCAAGGTCGAGCAGGCGGAATATTTCATCATCGCCACCGACGACCCGGACACCAACATCAAGACCGCCGAGGTCGTGCACCGGCTGTATCCGCACATCAAGATCATCGCCCGCGCCCGTAACCGTCAGCATGTGCACCGGTTGGTGGACCTGGGGGCCGAGGCGATTCGGGAAACCTATTATTCGAGCCTGGAAATGAGCCGGCGCACGCTGGTGGGATTGGGCCTGACCCAGGCGCAGGCCGATGCACGGATCAAGCGTTTCCAGCATCACGACGAGCAAGTGCTGGAAGCGCAGCATGCGGTGTATGACGATGCGGCGAAGGTATTGCAGACCGCACAGGAAGCCAGGGCGGAACTGGCGAAGCTGTTTGAGTCGGATCAGCTGGAAGAGCAATCCGCGAAGGGTTGAGGTGAATGTGAGGGCCTCACCGCGATGAGGCCCTCAAACTCAGCGAATAATCACCCGCCGATCCGCGTCAGGAACACCCGCGTCACCCGCCGTTCCTCAACCGCCATCACCGTCATGCGCCAGCCTTCCCACTCATGGCTGTCGCCAATCATCGGCAGACGATCCAGCAAGCTCATCACCAGCCCCGCCAAGGTCTGATAGTCCTCGGTCGGCTCTACGGCGAACCCGGTACGCTGGCGAACCCGCATCAGGTTCAACGCACCATTGACCCTGAACCCGCCCGGCTCTTCCACCACGTCCGGCCCCTCGATTTCGCTGGCGTCGGGCAACTCGCCGGCAATCGATTCAAGAATGTCGGTCATGGTCAGCACGCCAACGAAGTCACCGAACTCATTGACCACAAAGGCGATGTGCGTCGAGGCCTGGCGCATCTGTTCCAGGGCATTGAGGATCGAATAACTGTCCAGCAGGTTGATGGTCTTGCGCGCCAGATGCTCAAGGTCCGGCTCGTTGCCGGCCAGGTATTCCTTGAGCAATTCCTTCTTGTGCACGAAGCCCAGCGGCTCATCCACCGCACCGTCGCGTATCAACGGCAGGCGCGAGTAGGACGAATGCATCAGCCGTGTACGAATGGCTTCTGCGTCGTCGGACAGGTCGATGTGATCGACGTCGGCACGGACCGTCATCAACGTGCGAATCGGGCGCTCGGCCAGTTGCAGCACGCCGCTGATCATCACCCGCTCGCGACGGTCGAACAGCTCTTCGCTCGGCGCCTCGCCGTTGTCGAGCATGTCGGCAATCTCTTCGCCGACCTCTTCCACCGCCAGTTTGCGCCCCCCCAGCAAACGCAAAACCGCATGGGCCGTGCGCTCGCGCATCGGTCGCAGGCCCTGCATGGACTTTTTGCGGCGCGCCCGGGCGATCTGGTTGAACAACTCGATCAGGATCGAAAAACCAATGGCCGCGTACAGGTAGCCCTTCGGAATATGGAAGCCCAGGCCTTCAGCGGTCAGCGCGAAGCCGATCATCATCAGGAAGCCCAGACACAGCATGATCACCGTCGGGTGTGCGTTGACGAAACGGGTCAGCGGCTTGCTGGCGACAATCATCAGGCCGATGGAGATGATCACCGCGATCATCATGACCGCCAGCTCATCGACCATGCCCACGGCGGTAATCACCGCGTCGAGGGAGAACACCGCGTCGAGCACCACGATCTGCGCGACGATCGGCCAGAACAGCGCGTAAGCCGTGTTGGACGAGCGCTGGCCAACATGGCCTTCAAGTCGCTCGTGCAATTCCATCGTCGCTTTGAACAACAGGAACACACCACCGAACAACATGATCAGGTCACGGCCGGAGAAACTGTGCTCGAACACCTCGAACAGCGGCTGGGTCAGGGTCACCAGCCAGGAAATACTCGCCAGCAGGCCCAGGCGCATCAGCAAGGCCAGGGACAAACCGATGATTCGCGCACGGTCACGCTGCTCGGGCGGAAGTTTGTCCGCCAGGATCGCGATAAACACCAGGTTGTCGATGCCGAGCACCAGCTCCAGCACGATCAACGTCAACAGGCCCAGCCACGCGGTGGGGTCAGCTATCCATTCCATAAAAACGTCTCGATCTCTTCAGTGAATTCAGAATGCCGGGCACGGCAAGGCGCGGCGCAGAGGCCGTGGAGCTGCAATGACAAGGGTGTTCGGAAGGCGAAAGACCGGGTGTTTCGCGTGTATCAGGCGCGCACGATGGCGCTGAAGGGAAGGATAACTGGGGGGCTCCGAGAGGGTGTTCATGCAAGTCCTGAAAGGAAAAAGGCCTTGGAGCGTACAGGTGAAAGCGACTTTTCCTACAGCCAGAAATCATTACAAAATCTGTAGAAGGCTGCGATCTTTTAACGGTTTTTCACCCGTTCGATATACCGCACCACCGCCGCTGACTTCTCAAACCGCCGATAAACCAACGACAGCCACGAGCTCGCCTCACACCCTTTGATCGACCGGTAAACCACACCGGGCAACCCGACGTGCCCGACCACCGACTCCGGCACCACCGCCACGCCCTGCCCCAGCGACACCAGCGCCAGCACCGCCACCAGCCCGCCGGGTTGCGCCCCGAGTTTCGGCGCAAACCCGCCCTCGGCGGCGACTTGCAAGGTGCCGCTGATCTGCTCTGGCAGAATGAACGTCTCACCCTGCAAATGCTCCGGGCCGATCTCGGTCAAACGGCACAGCCACGACTCGCTCGACAGCGCCAGCACAAAACCTTCCGCGTCGAGGCGAATGGCTTCCAGCCCCTCGGGCAACGTCATGGGTGAACGCACATAACCGATATCGAACCGGCCTTCGAGGACCATCGCCGGCAAGCTCGCCATCGGGCTTTCGCGCACGTTGAGGCTGACGTCCGGGCATTCGCGGCTGAACGCCTGCACCTGCTTTTGCAGCAGGCCCGAGTACACCGCAGAAGCCACGTAACCCAGCTCGATATGACCGATATCCCCTCGCCCGGCGCGCTGGGCGTTGCGTTGGGCGTACTCGAATTGCCGCACCGTCGCCTCGGCTTCAATCAGCAGTGCGGCGCCGGCTTCGGTCAGGCTGACTTCACGGGTCTGGCGCACGAACAGTCGCGTGCCGAGTTCGTTCTCCATGTCCTGGATCTGTCGAGTCAGGGTCGGCGGTGCGATACCGAGTTGTTCGGCAGCACGCGTGAAGTTGCCTTGCCGGGCAACGGCCAGAAAGTAGCGGAAATGCCGTATGTCCATGGACGCATTAGCTCAAAGGTAATGAAGTGCCGGTTTTCGGCTAACGAAGCGCACAAGCGGTCGCGATAAGCTCATTCGGCAATCACAGTAGAGAGCCCACAGCATGTACGTCAAACCCCTTTTCGCCGTTAAAGAAAGCAGCCTTGTGCAAAAGGCAATCCGCTCATGAGCCGCGTCAATCCGCGCCTCACATTGCTGACCGCCTCTGGCGTGTGTTCGTTGATCGTTCTCGACACCAACATCGTCGCCGTCACCCTGCCGACGATCGCCCGGGACCTGGGCGCAAATTTTGCTGACATCGAATGGGTGGTCAGCGCCTACATGCTCGCCTTCGCCGCCCTGTTGCTGCCGGCGGGCAGCATCGCCGACCGCTTCGGCCGGCAGAAAACCCTGCTCTGCGGCCTGGGCATTTTTATTCTGGCGTCCATCGGTTGCGGCGCTGCGCCCAACGCGTTGTTCCTCGACATCGCACGGGCGATCAAGGGGGTCGGCGCGGCGTTGCTGCTGACCTCGGCCCTGGCCTCTATCGGCCATACGTTTCACGATGAAGTGGAACGGGCCAAGGCCTGGGCGTTCTGGGGCGCGTGCATGGGCGTGGCGATGACCGCCGCGCCGACCGTTGGTGGCTTAATCACTGAATTCATTGGCTGGCGCTGGATCTTCTACCTCAATTTACCGGTGGGCCTGTTCCTGATGGTCATGGTCTGGCGTGCGGTGCCGGAATCCCGCGACCCTCAATCCGCACGCCTCGATCCGTGGGGCAGCCTGGCGTTCAGTGGCAGTTTGTTGTGCCTGATCTGGGGTCTGATCGAGGCCAACCGGATCGGCTGGAACAACCCCACCACTTACGCCCGACTGATCGGCGGCGCGCTGTTACTGGGGTTGTTCGTCGTGATCGAGCGGATGCAGCGGCGGCCGATGGTCGACCTGCAATTGTTCAAACATCCGCGCTTCATTGGCGCGCTGCTGGGGATGTTTGCCTACGCCGGTTGCGCGCAGGTGATGATGACGTTGCTGCCGTTTTATCTGCAAAACGGCCTGGGTTTCTCGGCCATCGCCTCAGGGTTGGGCATGTTGCCGTTTGCCCTGACCATGTTGATTTGCCCGCGTATCGGCGTGCGCCTGGCCAGTCGATTTGCCCCGGCCACGTTGATGGCGACCGGTTTGACCCTGGTCGGCAGCGGCAATCTGCTCAGTGCCTGGGCGGTCAGCAGCGGCGGTTACCTGCCTTTTGCCCTGGCGATTGCCGTCACCGGCGCGGGGGCCGGGCTGCTCAACGGCGACACGCAGAAAAACATCATGGCCTGCGTGCCCAGGGAGCGCACCGGGATGGCCTCGGGCATGAGCACCACCATGCGTTTCAGTGCAATCGTGCTGGCGATCGGCGTGTACGGCGCGTTGCTGTCCAGCCATGCCGAACAGTTGTTGCGCGCAGATTTGTCGGCACAAGGCGCGCAATGGCTCGCCCAGACCCAAGGCATCGCGTCACGGGTGGTGGCCGGTGACATGCCGGCAGCGCTGGAGCTGTTGCCGGAAGCCGCGCGCAGCGTGGTCGAACCGTTGGCCCGACAGGCGTTCGTCGGCGGCTTCAGTCTCTTGTTGTTGGTCGCCGGATTACTCGCATTGCTCGGGGCGTTGGTGGTGGGCACGCTGATGCGCAATCCGATTCCCGCCCCATCGGCTGCCGCCATCAGCGCGAAGGCTTGAACGGCGCCAGAGCCGATTCACCAATTTTCATCCCGGTCTCGTTTTCCTGCTTGACATTAAAGTTAGCTTTAAGCTTAGCCTCTGATCTTCACTGATGAGGAGTCAAGCATGTCGCCCTTCCAAGCGTTGAATTTGCCCAACGGCCAGACAATCGGCAATCGCATTGCCAAAGCGGCGATGGAAGAGAACCTTGCCGACACCGGGCAGGCGCCGTCCGATGCACTGTTTCGCTTGTACCAGGCCTGGGCCGGGGGCGAAACCGGGTTGTTGCTGACGGGCAATGTGATGATCGACCGCCGCGCCATGACCGGCCCCGGTGGCGTGGTGCTGGAAGATGAACGCGACATGGAACGCTTTCGCCAATGGGCAACGATTGGCCGCTCCGGTGGCGCGCAATTCTGGATGCAGCTCAATCATCCGGGGCGCCAGACCATGGCCAACCTCGGCCAGCAAGCGTGGGCGCCCTCGGCGGTGGCGCTGGATCTCGGTTCATTTTCCAAGATGTTTGCCGAACCCAAACCGATGTCCGAGGGCGATATCGCCGAGGTAATCACGCGCTTCGCCACCAGCGCTGCCCTCGCCGAAAAGGCCGGTTTCACCGGCGTGCAGATTCATGCGGCGCACGGTTACCTGATCAGCCAGTTCCTGTCGCCATTGACCAATCGCCGCACCGACCGCTGGGGCGGCTCGCTGGAGAACCGCGCACGCTTGTTGCTCGACGTGATCAGCGCCGTTCGCCAAGCCGTATCACCGAAATTCTGCGTCTCGGTAAAACTCAACTCGGCCGACTTCCAGCGCGGTGGCTTCGACGCCGACGATGCCCGCCAAGTGATCCAGTGGCTCAACGAGCAACCGATCGATTTGCTTGAGTTGTCGGGCGGCAGCTACGAAGCACCGGCCATGCAGGGCGAGGCACGCGATGGCCGGACCCTGGCGCGGGAAGCGTACTTTCTGGAAATGGCCGGCGAATTGGCGAGCGTGGCGCGTATGCCGGTAATGGTGACCGGCGGGATTCGGCGTTTGGCGATCGTCGAACAAGTGCTCGACAGCGGCATCGCCATGGCCGGCATCGGCACGGCGTTGGCCCTCGAACCGCAGCTGGTCAAACACTGGCGCGAAGGCCGGAACAGCCATCCGCAACTGCCGCCGATCCACTGGAAACGCAAACCGCTGGCGGCATTGGCGAGCATGGCTGTGGTGAAATTCCAGCTCCAGCGCCTGAGCCGTGGCCGCAAGCCCCGGCCTGAGGTTTCGGCAGTCTGGGCGCTGATCCTTGACCGTTTGTACATTGGGCGGCGTACGCGGCAGTACCGACAGGCGATGGGGAAGTAATCGGGGGGAAGTTCAAAGTTCCACTGACGCGGGGAGACCGTGTCGCCCCCATCGCCGGCAAGCCGGTCTCGCTCCCACATTTGGTCGGTGGCGTACACAAATCCCATGTGGGAGCGAGCCTGCTCGCGATGGGGCCATTGGATACACTGATTTACCGTCCGGAGAATCGCAGTCGCGACAGCTGCCGCAAATCCCCCGCCAGGTAATAATCATCAGTCCAGCTGTCATCCGCCCTCAACGGCTGCACCTGTTTGAGCGCGAGCTTCTTGGCGAAGTAGCGAAAGCGGTAATGCTCGTAGAACCGCAGCAACTCCAAACCATAACGATCAGCCAGATCGGTATCGCCGCGCACGATCAGGTAGTTTTCGTCGTTGCCGTTACTGGCCGCAGCGCTGAGGTTGTGGCTGCCGCTGATGATCGTCGGCGCGTCGCTGGTGAAGTCGGTGACCACGGCTTTGGTGTGCACCAGCAAATTGCCCTTCTGGCCCTTCATGTTCTCTCGAAGCCAGCCTTCCAGCCCGGTGTTGAGCAGCGCAGTCGCGGCAAATTCGGCGCTGCGATCAGCGTGAAAACCGGTGATGCGGCTAGCGGTGTTTTGCAGGCCGTAACGCAAAATGTCGTCGTGGGGCTGGCCAAGCAGCGCGTTGAGAATGTCATCGGGCAAGGCGAACGCAGTGACAAACAGCACGTCCTTTTTCGCGGCGTTGATGATCTCGACAAACGCCCGCAAATCACCCTGCCCCGAACGCGGTGAGAACCCGGCGAACAACGGCTGCTGCGGGTCTATCGGGTTGTGTTGCGTGATCCATTGCCGGGTGGCGCCGACGTCGTCCGGTGTCGCCCAGACTTGCTCGAAGGTCTGCAGATAGCTGGCGCTGATGCGCGCGTCGTCCAGCACATGCACCACGTTGGCCTGTCGATAAACGCCATTGGGCGTGAAGTTGGTGCTGCCGCACAGCACCGCTTCAGGCTGAAGCTGCCCGGCGGCATCGACCTGGCTCAGCACCATGAATTTGTTGTGGAAGATGTTATGGGTGACACGCCCGCGCTTGTTCGCCGCCGGAATTTTTTCCAGGCTGGCCTGGTTGATGACGGTGTCGTCATCGTCGGGTTGTGCGTGATACAGCACGCGAACCTTCACACCCCGTTCGAACGCCGCGTTGACGGCATCGACGATCACCTGCAACTCGTACTCGTAAATGGCAATGTCCAGCGCCCACTGACCATCCAGCGCCCGTTCGATAAACCCCAGCAAGCGCCCGAGCAAACCGTTTTCCAGCCACTGGCGCGGCGCATCGGGCCAGGCCTCGATGGGCAGGTTCTTGTTGGCGCTGATCAACGCGTCGAGGTCGGGAAACTTGCGCTGGAATGCCTGGCTGGCGGCCACCGCGCGGTTGAAAATCACACTCTGATTGTGCGGCAGGCCGTTGTCGGACGTGACGGTCACCTCCAGAAATTCGCCCAGCTGCGGTGCATCAGCGCTGCCATAGGCGAGGTGGATTCGGTAATGGATCGTCATCCCCGGATTGACCGCATAATCGGCCCAGCGAAATTTCTGCAACGGCGCGAGGTCGCTCGGGGTGGCGTGAAACTGCGGGAACGTATGAGCCTTGCCGGGGAACGTCAGGCTATTGAACAGGAACAACCAGGGTTTGCTGCCTTGCTGTTTTTCGATGGCGAAACCCAGAAGGCCCTTGCGGCGGGATTCGGCCAGATCCATGGCCAGCAGCACGCCGTTGGTACCGGCGTAGGCTTTGACGCGGAAATCGTCCTGACTGTTTGTGGCTAGAACACGCATGCTTCACTCCTGTGAATGGCTTGCCTGGATAGCATAGGGCAGCGCTGCAGATTAACCGGATTATCCGGAACCGAGGTGATGCCTTCGCGGGCAAGCCTCGCTCCTACAGGTTACGCATTGTCCCTGTAGGAGCGAGGCTTGCCCGCGAAGAGGCCAGCACAGACACTGCAAACTCAGCCTGAAACCAGCTCATCAATATGCCGATAATCCGTTTGCAGCTCCGCTGCCAACTGCCGCGCCCGCCCCAGCCGGATCGGTCCACGCTCGATGTCGATCAGCAGCCCCGGACACGCCAGCGCCGGCAACCCCGACCACTCCTTCAACCGCCCATCGGTCACCAGCAACAACCGTTGCTGCTCCGCCGGAAAGCGTTTTTGCCGGACCGCGAGCCATCTCCCCGCTTCGCCCAGTGCCGCCAGCAACGGCGTACCGCCGCCCGCGCCAAGGCCATCGAGCCAGTGGCGCAACCCGCTGGAAGCTTTCAACCCTTGCACTTGCCACTTCGGCGCATGGCCGCTGGCCGTCAGCAACGCCAGGTGCGCACGCTGGCGATAAGCGTCGTCGAACAACTGCGCCAACAGCCCCTTGGCGTCGCTCAAGGCCTGGTGGCGGCGCGTCGAGGCCGAGGCGTCGACGATCACCAGCCACAGTTCATGGGGCGAACGGGTGCGCAATTGAAACAACACATCCTGGCGTTGGCGCGGGCGGCCGTTGAGCAAGGTGCCGGGCCAATTGATCGAGCCGTTGCGGGCGGCATGACGCTTACCCTGCTTGCCGTGGTCCAGCCGTCCGGCGCGGGGCTTGGCATTCGCCCCCGCGTCAGATCGAGGGCGAATGCCTAGGGCTTTTTTGGCCAGCTCGGCACTTCACGTCGAGCACCGACCGGCAGCGCCTGCGCCGGCATTTCGCCCCATTGGCCCTGGCCTTCGCTCGGGCTGGATTGTTGCGGGGCGGGTTGCCGGGCCTGTTGAGGCGCCGGTGGCGACTGTTCGCGACGACGATGGCGCAAGGCGAACTCGGCAACGGCATCGATATCTTCCTCGGCAATGGCGCTCGCCCCCCGCCACGCCGCATGGGCACGGGCGGCACGCAGCCAGACCAGATCGGCGCGCAGCCCATCGACACCGGCGGCAAAACAGCGCTCGGTAATCTGTGCCAGCGCCTCATCATCGAGGGGGATGCTCGCCAGTGTGCTGCGCGCTGTCTGGCAACGCTCACGCAAAGACTGCTGCTGGCTTTCCCACTCGGCGCAGAAGCGTTGCGGATCGCTGTCGAAATCCAGCCGCCGACGGATGATCTGCCCACGCTGGGCGGGTGCGGTATGACCGCTGAGGGCGACGTTCAGGCCAAAGCGGTCGAGCAGTTGCGGACGCAACTCGCCCTCTTCCGGATTCATGGTGCCGATCAACACGAACTTTGCCGAATGCCGATGGGAAATACCGTCACGCTCGATCAGGTTGGTGCCGCTGGCGGCGACGTCGAGCAGCAAGTCCACCAGGTGATCGGGCAGCAGATTGACTTCATCGACGTAGAGCACGCCGCCGTCAGCCTTGGCCAGTACGCCGGGCGAAAACTGCGCACGACCTTCGCTCAGGGCGGCATCAAGGTCGAGGGTGCCGACCAGGCGTTCTTCAGTGGCACCCAGCGGCAAGGTGACGAACTGACCGCTGGCGAGCAGGTCCGCGAGGCCTCGGGCCAGGGTGGATTTGGCCATGCCGCGTGGACCTTCGATCAGCACGCCGCCGATTTTCGGGTCGATGGCGGTGAGGTACAAAGCGAGTTTGAGATCGTCGGCGCCGACCACGGCGGAGAGCGGGAAATGCGGGGTGTCGGTCATTATCAAATCTCGGTCATGGTCGGTGAAATGCTTCTAACTGTGGGAGCGAGACCGGCTTGCCGGCGATAGCGGTGTGTCAGGCAAATCAATATTGACTGACCCAACGCTATCGCCGGCAAGCCGGTCTCACTCCTACAGGGGATCTACGGTGTGTCAGGTGTCTTCTTCTATGTCCAGCAGCAGGTTTTCCAGTGCTTCTTTATAGGCGCCGGGCTCTTGCCACATCCCGCGCTGCTGTGCTTCCAGCATGCGCTCCGTCATGTCGCGTAACGCATGGGGATTGTGCTCGCGCACAAAATCCCGGGTTGCAGGGTCCAGCAAATACGCATCGGCCAGCAACGCGTATTGGTGATCGTCGATCAACTGCGTCGTCGCGTCGAACGCGAACAGGTTATCGACCGTCGCCGCCAGTTCAAACGCACCTTTGTAGCCGTGGCGCTTAACGCCGTCGATCCACTTCGGATTGGCCGCCCGCGAGCGGATCACCCGGTTCAGTTCTTCCTTCAGCGTACGGATTTTCGGCAAGTCCGGTTGGCTGTGGTCGCCATGGTAACTGGCCGCCGCTGCACCGCTGAGGCTTTCCACGGCCGCGAGCATACCGCCCTGGAACTGGTAATAGTCGTTGGAGTCGAGCAAATCATGCTCGCGGTTGTCCTGATTTTGCAGCACGGCCTGAACCTGGCTCAGGCGCTGGGCGAACTGCTCGCGGGCCGCAGTGCCTTCGTCGGCACCGCCGTAAGCGTAGCCGCCCCAATTCAGGTAAACCTCGGCCAGGTCTTCGCGGCTCTGCCACAAACGACCATCGATTGCCCCTTGCACGCCAGCACCGTAAGCACCGGGTTTGGCGCCGAAGATGCGCCAACCGGCCTGCCGTTTGGCCGCTTCTTCATCAAGGCCCGATTGCAGCAACGCCTCGCGCTCGGCGCGGACCTTGGCCGCCAATGGATTGAGATCGTCCGGTTCATCCAGCGCAGCGACTGCCTGCACCGCCGCATCGAACAAGCGGATCAGATTGGCAAAGGCATCACGGAAGAATCCGGACACGCGCAAGGTCACGTCCACGCGTGGGCGGTCGAGCAGGCTCAGCGGCAGAATTTCGAAGTCATCGACCCGCTGACTGCCCGTCGCCCAGACCGGGCGCACACCCATCAGCGCCATGGCTTGCGCGATGTCGTCGCCGCCGGTGCGCATGGTCGCGGTGCCCCAGACCGACAGGCCGAGCTGACGCAGGTGATCGCCGTGGTCCTGCAAGTGCCGCTCGAGAATCAGGTTCGCCGATTGGAAACCGATGCGCCACGCGGTGGTGGTCGGCAGGTTGCGCACGTCCACCGAATAGAAATTGCGTCCGGTCGGCAGCACGTCCAGCCGCCCGCGACTCGGCGCGCCGCTGGGGCCGGCAGGGACGAAACGACCGCTGAGGGCGTCGAGCAAGCCGCGCATTTCCGACGGGCCGCAGGCGTCGAGCCGTGGCGCAACGACTTCGCGCAGGTTGTCGAGGATGGCGCTCACATCAGACCACCCCGGCCCCTGTGGGAGCGAGCCTGCTCGCGAATGCGGTGTGACAGGCAAATCAATGTCGACTGACACTCCGCTTTCGCGAGCAGGCTCGCTCCCACAGGGTTTGGGGGTGGCATTTAAAACTTGTGAAATCAGTTGAGCGGCAAACAGTTCGAGGCGTTCGCGGGTATCGCCGGCAGTTCGCCAGACTTCATCGTCGAGCGATTGCAGCTCAATCGGTCGCGGCCCAACCCAAGGCTCAGCCAACGCGCAATCCAGCGGATCAAAGCCCAATCCAAACGCCTTGGCCAACGCCCGCAGCAGACTCGACTGCGCGCCACGGCCATCGCCCCGTGGAATCCGCAACAAAGCCAACAACGTGTCGATGCGCAGACGCCCGGTCGGCGATTCACCAAAGATGTGCAACCCATCGCGGATCTGCGATTCCTTCAGATCGCACAAATACGTGTCCAGGCGCGGCAGCCAGATCGCTGCATCGGCGTCGCTGTCGAGCTTCTCGTCCAGTTGCAACTCACGGTCGATGTGCGTGTCGCGCACCAATTGCAGAATGTCGCGCTGCAATTCACGAGCGCGACGCGGGTCAAGCAATTGCGCTTCGTAATACTCGTCGGCAAGTAGCTCGAGGTTACGCAGCGGACCGTAGGTTTCGGCGCGGGTCAGCGGCGGCATCAGGTGATCGATGATCACCGCTTGCGTGCGGCGCTTGGCCTGGGCGCCCTCACCCGGATCGTTGACGATGAACGGATAGATGTTCGGCAGCGGCCCGAGCAATGCGTCCGGCCAGCAATGCTCGGACAGTCCGACGCCTTTGCCCGGCAGCCATTCGAGGTTGCCGTGCTTGCCGACGTGGATCACGCCGTGGGCGCCGTAGGTGTTGCGCAACCAGAAATAGAACGCCAGATAACCGTGGGGCGGTACCAGGTCCGGGTCGTGATAGACCGCGCTCGGGTCCACCTGATAACCGCGCGCCGGTTGAATGCCGACGAAGGTCAGGCCGAAACGCAGGCCGGCGATCATCATTCGCCCGTCACGGAACATCGGATCGTTTTGCGCGGTGCCCCAACGTTCCAGCACTGCCTGGCGATTAGCCTCGGGCAAGGCGTTGAACATCAGGTTGTAATCATCCAGCGCGAGGCTTTGCTGGCACGGGCGCTGATCGAGGGTGTCGAGATCGTTACTGACGCCGCCGAGCAATTGTTGGATCAGTTCGGTGCCGCTGCCCGGCAGTTCGGCCGGCAGCGGGTAACCTTCTTGATGCAGCGCACGCAGAATATTCAGCGCGGCGGCCGGTGTGTCTAGGCCCACGCCGTTGCCGATGCGCCCGTCGCGGGTCGGGTAGTTGGCGAGGATCAGGGCGATGCGTTTTTCGCTGTTCGGCACCCGCGCCAGATCGATCCAGCGCCGCGCCAGTTCGGCGACAAAATCCATGCGTTCCGGTTGTGGTCGATAGCACACCACGTCGGACTGACTGCGCTCACTGCGCCACGCCAGGTCCTTGAAGCTGATCGGGCGACTGATGATCCGCCCGTCCAGCTCCGGCAGCGCGATGTGCATCGCCAGATCCCGCGGGCCGAGGCCTTGCTCGCTGGCACGCCAACCGGGTTCGTTGTCCTGGGCGCAGATGGCCTGGATCACCGGAATGTTGCGTCGAAACGGTCGCAAGTGCGGCGCTTCGGGGCTGGATTGGGCGAAGCCGGTGGTGTTGAGAATCACCGAGGCTTCGACTTCATCCAGCCAGTCCTCGACCACCGAGAGGCAGCCGGGCTCTTTGAGACTGGCCACGGCAATCGGCAAGGGATTCAACCCCGCCGCTTGCAAACGCTGGCAGAAAACATCAATGAAAGCGGTGTTCGCCGCCTGCAAATGCGAGCGGTAAAACAGCACCGCCGCCACCGGTTGATCGGCCTGCCAGTCGGCTAGCCAATCCTGCAGTGCGGCGGGACTTTTTTGTGGGTGGTAAATCGCTGTGCGCGGCAGGGTTTGCGGTTCGGCCCACGCGTAGTCGCGCTCCAGCCAACGAGTGGCGAGGCAGCGAAACAGATCGAGCGCGTTGGCCATGCCGCCCTGACGCAAGTAATGCCAAAGCCGGTCGCGGTCTTCGGCAACCACCGTGCTCAGGTCGCTGAGTTCCGGGTCCGGGCGATCATCGCCGGGCACCAGAATCAGCTGCACGCCGCGCTGGGAGAGCTCGACCAACCGCTCGACGCCGTAACGCCAATACGCAATGCCGCCGTGCAGCGAGATCAGAATCACCTTGGCGTGGCGCAGCACTTCGTCGACATACAAATCGACCGAGGCGTGGTTCTGCACCTGCATCGGGTTGGCCAGACGCACGCTCGGGTAATCGTCCGGCAGCTGTTGCGCGGCTTCGGCGAGCAGCGCGAGGCTGGAATCGCCGCTGCACAGGATCACCAGCTCGGCAGGGGTTTGTCCAAGATCGGCAATGTTGTCATCCGAGACGAAACCGCCGGGCTGGGTCCTGAGCAGATGCATGGGTTAAACGCTGAGCGCGGCGCGCAGTTGCGCTTCGAGTTGCGCGGCGTCGAGCGCCTGGCCGATCAGCACCAGACGCGTGGTGCGCGCTTCGTCGGCGCCCCACTGACGGTCGAAATGCTTGTCGAAACGCGTGCCCACGCCCTGGATCAACAGGCGCATCGGCTTGTTCGGGATCGCCGCGAAACCCTTGACCCGCAGGATGCCGTGCTTGACCACCAATTGCGTCAGCGCGTCCATCAGCAGGCTTTCGTCGGCTTGTGGCAGTTCGATGGAAATGGAGTCGAACGCGTCGTGATCGTGGTCGTCATGGTCATCGCCGTCGTGGTGATGATCGTGGTGGCTATGACGGCTGTCGATGTGTACTTCGGAGCCGGCGCCGAGACCGATCAGCACGTCCAGTGGCAGGCGACCGCTGCTGGCTTCGATGACTTTGACGGCGGGCGGCAGTTCTTCGGCGACTTCCAGGCGTACGCGGGCCAGGTCTTCGGCGCTGATCAGGTCGGCCTTGTTGAGAATCACCAGGTCGGCGCTGGCCAGTTGGTCGGCGAACAGCTCGTGCAGCGGCGATTCGTGGTCCAGGTTCGGGTCGAGTTTGCGCTGGGCATCCACTTGGTCCGGGAACGCGGCGAACGTGCCGGCCGCCACGGCCGGGCTGTCGACCACGGTGATCACCGCGTCAACGGTGCAGGCGCTGCGGATTTCCGGCCACTGGAAGGCCTGGACCAAAGGTTTTGGCAGGGCCAGGCCCGAAGTTTCGATCAGGATGTGATCGAGGTCGCCGCGACGGGCCACCAGTTCACGCATCACCGGGAAGAATTCTTCCTGGACGGTGCAGCACAGGCAGCCGTTGGCCAGTTCGTAGACGCGGCCGTTGGCTTCTTCTTCGGTGCAACCGATGGAGCACTGCTTGAGAATTTCGCCGTCGATGCCCAGCTCGCCGAACTCGTTGACGATCACCGCGATGCGGCGGCCCTGCGCGTTATCGAGCATGTGCCGCAGCAAGGTGGTTTTGCCCGAGCCGAGGAAGCCGGTAACGATGGTGACGGGGAGTTTGGCCAGTGTTTTCATCGGATGCCCTTTGGCAAGGTGGCGGGCATGCGGGACGACGACCGCAGCGACAGGCGCGCGGAAGAGTTCGCCACCGGATCACCCCGCCCGGTTGTAGTGAGAATTCGTGTCGAGGCAGGTCTCCTGGCTGACGGTGTGCCTGTCGCGAGACTGGCGTTGGCTGCGCCTTCCCGCGAACCCGTTGGACAGGTTTGCAGTGGCGTGGCAGCGAACATCACCGTTCACAGTTGCGGGGGCAGCCGCGGCATCGACCGCGTTCCCTTCTTAGCTCCGGCAAACGCCGAAGAACCTCGAATGCGCAAGGCTACGCATGGTGTGGGGGCGGGTCAATGTCTTGTGGTAGCCGCACGGGCCCCTTCGCGGGCAAGTCGGGTCACCGCATCGCTCGCTCCTACAGAGAAATGCGATCCCCTGTAGGAGCGAGGCTTGCCCGCGAAAGGGGCGACTCGGTTAGGAGTTGAGAACCCTTGCCAATTGACGCCCAACCCCCGCCCATGCTCTCCTACACACCTTGTTACGGGTGCCCTTCACAGGGTGAAACGGGAAACCGGTGATTCATGTGCTTTACTCAAAGCCATGTCAGTCCGGTGCTGCCCCCGCAACGGTAAGCGAGCGAAGCGTCAGATCCACTGTGCCAGCAGTTCGGCATGGGAAGGTGACGCTTGCAGGTTTCGGCTGACGCCAAAGCCCCTCGTGAGCCCGGAGACCGGCCCGCAACACAAAGTGACGATTTACGTTCACTGAATAACAAACCCGCGGTGGGCGGGCGCTGTTTGAATCTCTGCGAGCCCGATTCGCAGGGGTCTTCCATGCGCTCTATTCACCCGCTGACAGACCAGAGGGAAGCGCCATGTCGATCATCAGCAGCACCGGCCACACATCCACCAGCACCACCACGACCACCCTGGCTCAACGCCTGACCGCCGCCGTCTGCGCGTCGATCCTAGGCGCGTGCCTGGTGTATTTCGCCGGTTTCTCGCACATCGAAGCGGTGCACAACGCTGCGCACGATACCCGACACAGCTCCGCCTTCCCGTGCCATTGAGACCTGTCGACATGATCAAGCGTATTGCGCAAACCGCAGGTTTCACAGGGCTGCTGGCCGCCCTGTTGCTGACCCTGCTGCAAAGCTTCTGGGTCGCTCCGCTGATTCTGCAGGCCGAGACTTACGAAAAATCCGAGCCGGCCGCTGTTGAAGTTCATGAACACGCCGCCGGTGCCGCCGCTCACACCCACGATGCAGAAGCCTGGGAGCCGGAAGACGGCTGGCA
Source organism: Pseudomonas sp. PDM01 (assembly GCF_014852325.1). Lineage (NCBI taxonomy): Bacteria > Pseudomonadati > Pseudomonadota > Gammaproteobacteria > Pseudomonadales > Pseudomonadaceae > Pseudomonas > Pseudomonas sp. PDM01. The sequence goes on along the minus strand of NZ_JACVBK010000013.1, from coordinate 86,457 downwards.
GCGCGTGCTGTCGACGACTGGCGGCAACCTGGTAGTGGCTGTCGGTTTTGCCCTGATGCTCGCGGGCCTCTACACGCTGCGCTCGCCGACCAAAACCTCGCAGGGCTTGCTCTGGGGCCTGGCCGGTTACGCGACGTTTGTACTGGCACCGACCCTCGGCCTGCCGCCGGAACTGCCGGGCACAGCTGCGGCTGACCTGGCACAACGGCAAATCTGGTGGATCGGCACTGCAGCGTCCACCGCCGTCGGCATCGCGCTGATCGCTTTCAGCCGCCACTGGCTGATGAAGATCCTGGGCGTGGCGATTCTCGCCGTCCCTCACGTGATCGGTGCACCACAACCGGAAGTGCACTCGATGCTCGCGCCCCAAGCCCTGGAAACGCAGTTCAAAATCGCTTCGCAGCTGACCAACCTCGGATTCTGGCTGGCCCTGGGCCTGATCAGTGCCTGGTTGTTCCGCCGTAAAAGCGATGGTCAATACCACGCATGAGCGACACCAGCACAGCGCCGACGTTAGTGGTCGGCCTGGGCTGCCAGCGCGGCTGCCCCGTCAGCACGCTTCGGGCGTTACTCGATCAGGCATTACAGGCGCATCAAATCGGACTTCAGCAGATCTCGGCGTTGGCCAGCATCGACCTGAAGCGCGACGAACCGGGCCTGATCGAGCTTGCCGCGCAACTCGAATTGCCGCTGACGTACTTCAGCAGTGAAGAATTGGCCGGTTATCAACCGCAACTCAGCCACCGTTCGGAAATCGCTTTTGAGCGCACCGGCTGCTACGGCGTAGCAGAAAGCGCCGCCCTCGCCCTTGCCGAACAACTGGCCCAGGCGCCGGCAAAACTGCTGATTTCCCGACAAAAATATGCCCAGGCGACCCTGGCATTGGCCTGCGCGGCGCAAAATCCCCGATAATCCTCGCCTTCGATCATGAGCAATCTTCATCTGAAGCCTTGCCCAGCCCTCTTTTTTGACAGGAAACGACGATGACCGTCTATTTCATTGGCGCAGGTCCTGGCGACCCGGAACTGATCACCGTCAAAGGCCAGCGGCTGATCCGCAGCTGCCCGGTAATCATCTACGCAGGCTCACTGGTGCCCGCCGCCGTACTGGAAGGCCACAACGCCGAACAGGTGGTCAACAGCGCCGAACTGCACCTGGAACAGATCATCGAGCTGATCAGAACCGCCCATGCCAACGGTCAGGACGTGGCGCGGGTGCATTCCGGCGATCCGAGCCTGTATGGCGCGATTGGCGAGCAGATTCGTTACCTGCGCGAACTCGATATTGCGTTTGAAATCATTCCCGGTGTTACCGCGACGGCGGCGTGTGCGGCGCTGTTGGGTGCGGAGCTGACGTTGCCGGACGTGTCACAGAGCGTGATCCTGACTCGCTACGCCGACAAGACCGCGATGCCGGCCGGTGAAGAGCTGGGCAGCCTGGCGCAGCATGGGGCGACCATGGCCATTCATTTGGGGGTGAATCACCTGGAGAAAATCCTGGTTGAATTGCTGCCGCATTACGGCGCGGACTGCCCGATTGCGGTGATTCACCGGGCGACCTGGCCGGATCAGGATTGGGTGGTGGGGACGATTGCGGATATTGCCGGAAAGGTTGAGGCGAAGGGGTTTCGGCGCACGGCGTTGATTCTGGTGGGTCGGGTGTTGGGCAGTGATCAGTTCAGTGAGTCGTCGCTGTATCGTGCCGGGCATGCGCATTTGTATCGGCCATAGGGCCCCATCGCGAGCAGGCTCGCTCCCACATTAGATCTGTGCCGGACACAAATCCCCTGTGGGAGCGAGCCTGCTCGCGATGGGGCCAATGAATTTCACCCATAAAAAAACGGCGCTCACGGGGCGCCGTTTTTCATTTCGCAGCGAACGCCTTAGTAGTAGGCGTTTTCTTTCTGCGTGTGGTCAGTCACGTCACGAACACCCTTGAGCTCGGGAATGCGCTCGAGCAAGGTGCGCTCGATGCCTTCACGCAGGGTGACGTCTGCCTGGCCGCAGCCCTGGCAACCGCCGCCGAACTTCAACACGGCGATGCCATCATCGACCACATCGATCAGGCTGACCTGACCGCCGTGGCTCGCGAGCCCCGGGTTGATCTCGGTTTGCAGGTAATAGTTGATGCGCTCGTTGATCGGGCTGTCGGCGTTGACCATCGGGACTTTGGCGTTTGGCGCCTTGATGGTCAGTTGGCCGCCCATGCGGTCGGTGGCGTAGTCGACAACCGCATCGTCCAGGAAAGCTTCGCTGAACGAATCGATGTAAGCAGTGAAGCTTTTCAGCCCCAGCGCGGTGTCTTCGGGTTTTTCTTCGCCCGGCTTGCAATAAGCAATGCAGGTTTCGGCGTACTGGGTGCCAGGCTGGGTGATGAAGACGCGGATGCCGATGCCCGGGGTGTTCTGCTTGGAGAGCAGATCAGCCAGGTAATCGTGGGCGGCGTCGGTAATGGTAATAGCGGTCATGGAAACTCCTCGCAGGCTTGGGCGCAGTTTACGCCAATCATCGCGCCGCACAAAGTCCTAGTATTTTTGTCGGGAAAGATTACGACAATACCCCCTGTGGGAGCGGGCTTGCTCGCGAATGCGGTGTGTCAGTTGACATTAATGTGTCTGACACACCGCATTCGCGAGCAAGCCCGCTCCCACAGGGGGGAACTGTAACCAATCAAAGATTCTCGTAGCGGTTCATGTCCAGCACGCCCTCTTCCACCGGATCGGTTTCGTGGACGTACCGGCTCAGGTCATGGAAGTAGAACCAGAATTGCGGATGACTGCGGCGAATCCCCCAGCGTTCGACGATTTTCTCGAAGCGATTGGCATCCTTGGCGTTTTCCATCGCCTCGACAAAGGCTGGCACTTGATCGGCGGGAATGTTGAACATGAAGTTCGGATAGCTGCTGAGCACACCCGGAAAGATCGTGAGCGTGTCGAGCCCCGGCTGATAACGCAGCGACTCACCGAGCAGGAATGCGACGTTACTGTGCGCGCGATTGCGCAACAGGCTGTAAACCTCGCGTTTGCCGCTCGCGGCTTCGATACGCAGCATCGTCGCTTCCGGCAGTTGATCAATGACCTTCAACCCGGCGGCGGGCCGTGAGGTCAGGCGACTCAAGGCCTGCTCGGCGCTCTGCAAATCCGGGTCGATGTTCGGCCGCGAGCAATAGGCCCCGTCGCAGCGGTTGATCGGATCGGGCTTGGCATTGAGCTCGCCGTAACGGGCCAGCAATTGCATGGAAAAGTCGCGTTTCGGGTCTTTTTCGTCGAGGTTCAGTGCCGTCGGCTTGTCGTTGTCGATGGCCTCGTAATCCAGCCACATCTTGAATTTGCCGCTGCTCTGGTACCAGTCGTCGAGATAGTCGTCGCGTGAATCGGCGGGCATCAGGCGCAGGAAGTTCTGCTCGGCACCATTACGGATCAGGTCGAAATACAGGCGCGTCTGCGCTTGATGGGAAACGTTGCCGTACACGTCGAAGTTGACCGCCAACTGATAATACGTGCGCTCCAGCAACGGGAAATCGAACAGCCACATCGTTTGCGGCACATCGCCGATCAGGCCCTTGTTCACCGAGGCGCTGTCGAAATGCCGGAAGATGGTCAGCAATGCATTGTCGTTGCCGGCCCACAAAGTCGACCAGCTCGGCGCGGGCGCGTCAGCGTAGTTGTCGCGGCGCAGCACTTCATACTCGTTACGTTTGTCGCGATAGTCATGCCACAGGCTCAGCACGCTGCCGACATCGTCGTTCTGCCCCGGCATGGCCAGCAACGGCGTGGCTTGGCCGCGGTAGATCGGGTCGATGATGTAGAGATCGTGTTCCGGCGCCTGGAACAGCGCCCAGAAGTTATCGCGAATCACATCCGTGGCGATCTGCCCACGGCACACCGGCCCACGGATAAACGTGCGCACGAAGTATTCGGCGTTATCGAGCATGAACTGATAGCGCGCCTGCGCCGGAATCGCCTCGAACGTGGCAAACGGATTGGCCCGGCGTTCCGGACCGTAGCCCGGCAAGGCATTGGCCTGCCAGTTGCCGTTGTAGAACAGGCTTTTGACCCGCGCCATCTTCGCCGCACTCAGCGGGTAGGTGATGTGGGTCTTCTGCACGATCACGCCCTGCACCGGCCACAAGCGGTAATACACCTGCGTGCCCGGATCGTCATTCGGGCGGCGGGTGTTGATCAGGTCAATCGGCTGGCCGGTCGGCGTGCGCGAACGCACCCACTGGAAGAAATGCCCCGGCTCACCGTCCTTGAAGTAAATGTGGGCAAGGAACCAGTGCTCGAACAACCAGCGCCCCACCAGACTCTGCCGGGCGCCCGGCGAGTTGAGCAGGTTTTCCCACTGCACCACTTGCAAGGCTTCTTTCGCCGAAGGCACCAGGCCTTGTTCATCGATCGGCGCACCCGAGGCCAGCCAGCGTTGCAGCGTCTGGTACTGCTGATCGGTCAGGCCGGTGACCGCCAGCGGCATGCCTTCCTTCGGATGAGCGCCCGCGTAACCGTCGAACTCGGCCGGCATCGCGCACATGTTTTCACGATTGAGGCCCAGGACGATGTCTTCCGGCAATTTGGCATTGGGCGTCAAAGGCGTTTTGTGACCCAGTTCCAGCATCCGCGCCATCAACGCGGCCTGGCTGCCCTGGGCGTCGAGTACCGGATAGAAGCCCTTTTGCTGCCAGGCGTGCTTGCCGAAGGCGTCATAAAACAACCGGGTCGGCGCGGCCGCCTGGCTGCGGTCGCCGTCATAAACCGGGACTTTCGACGCACCGCGTGCCGCGCCTTCGCCGCTGCCCAGGTTGAGCTGACAGGCGGCGTCATTGCAGGCATGGCAGGCCACGCACTTTTCGGTGAAGATCGGTTGGATGTCGCGGGTGTAGGAAATGCCAGCGGAAGGCGCCAGGCCCTGCGCCACGGCGCCCCAGCTTAAAAACAGCAGTACGCTGCTGATGACGACGCGATACGACATGTCCCTGTTCCCGATCCTTGAAAAAACGCAGCGATTCTACCGGGACAGCGCGCCGACCAACATGAGCGATATTCATGCAATTCCCCGACATGCTCTAAAACCGCACAGGTTTGCTATGATTCCGCCCCTTCGTCATGGTCTTTCCGAGTAGTCCCAATGTCCGATCGCAGTGTTCGCCTTCAAGCCCTCAAGCACGCCCTCAAAGAGCGCATTCTGATTCTCGATGGCGGCATGGGCACGATGATCCAGAGCTACAAGCTCGAAGAACAGGATTACCGTGGCAAACGCTTTGCCGACTGGCCAAGCGATGTCAAAGGCAACAACGACCTGTTGGTGCTGACGCGCCCGGACGTGATCGGTGGCATCGAAAAAGCCTACCTGGATGCCGGCGCTGACATTCTGGAAACCAACACCTTCAACGCCACGCGGATTTCCATGGCCGACTACGGCATGGAAGAACTGGCCTACGAACTGAACGTAGAAGGCGCTCGCCTGGCCCGCAAGATCGCCGATGCGAAGACCCTCGAGAACCCGGACAAGCCGCGCTTCGTCGCCGGCGTGCTCGGCCCGACCAGCCGCACCTGCTCGCTGTCCCCGGACGTGAACAACCCCGGCTATCGCAACGTGACCTTCGATGAACTGGTGGAAAACTACACCGAGGCCACCAAAGGCCTGATCGAAGGCGGCGCCGACCTGATCCTGATCGAAACCATTTTCGACACCCTGAACGCCAAAGCCGCGATCTTCGCCGTGCAAGGGGTGTTCGAAGAGTTGGGCATCGAGCTGCCGATCATGATTTCCGGCACCATCACCGACGCCTCCGGCCGTACCCTTTCCGGCCAGACCACCGAAGCGTTCTGGAACTCCGTGGCCCACGCCAAACCGATTTCGGTCGGCCTGAACTGCGCCCTCGGCGCCAGCGAACTGCGCCCGTACCTGGAAGAGCTGTCGAACAAGGCCGGCACCCACGTTTCGGCGCACCCGAACGCCGGCCTGCCGAACGAATTCGGCGAGTACGACGAACTGCCGTCGCAAACCGCCAAGGTCATCGAAGAATTCGCCCAAAGCGGCTTCCTCAACATCGTCGGCGGTTGCTGCGGCACCACGCCGGGCCATATCGAAGCCATCGCCAAAGCCGTGGCCGGTTATGCACCGCGTGAAATCCCGGACATTCCCAAGGCTTGCCGCCTCTCGGGCCTGGAGCCGTTCACCATCGATCGCAGCTCGTTGTTCGTCAACGTCGGCGAGCGCACCAACATCACCGGCTCGGCCAAATTCGCCCGCCTGATCCGTGAAGACAACTACACCGAAGCCCTGGAAGTCGCCCTGCAGCAGGTCGAAGCCGGCGCCCAGGTGATCGACATCAACATGGACGAAGGGATGCTCGATTCGAAGAAGGCCATGGTGACCTTCCTCAATCTGATTGCCGGCGAACCGGACATCTCCCGCGTACCGATCATGATCGACTCCTCGAAGTGGGAAGTGATCGAAGCCGGCCTGAAATGCATCCAGGGCAAGGGCATCGTCAACTCGATCAGCATGAAAGAAGGCGTCGAGCAGTTCATCCATCACGCCAAGCTGTGCAAGCGCTATGGCGCTGCAGTCGTCGTGATGGCCTTCGACGAAGCCGGCCAGGCCGACACCGAAGCGCGCAAGAAAGAAATCTGCAAACGCTCCTACGACATTCTGGTCAACGAAGTCGGCTTCCCGCCGGAAGACATCATCTTCGACCCGAACATCTTTGCCGTGGCCACCGGTATTGAAGAACACAACAACTACGCTGTGGACTTCATCAACGCCTGTGCCTACATCCGTGACGAACTGCCGTACGCGCTGACTTCGGGCGGCGTGTCGAACGTGTCGTTCTCGTTCCGCGGCAACAACCCGGTGCGTGAGGCGATTCACTCGGTGTTCCTGCTGTATGCGATCCGCAACGGCCTGACCATGGGTATCGTCAACGCCGGCCAACTGGAGATCTACGACCAGATCCCGGTGGAATTGCGCGACGCCGTCGAAGACGTGATCCTCAACCGCACCCCGGAAGGCACCGACGCCCTCCTCGCCATCGCCGACAAGTACAAGGGCGACGGCAGCGTCAAGGAAGCCGAGACCGAAGAGTGGCGCGGCTGGGAGGTCAACAAACGTCTTGAGCACGCACTGGTCAAAGGCATCACCACGCACATCGTCGAAGACACCGAAGAATCGCGCCAGTCGTTCGCCCGCCCGATCGAGGTGATCGAAGGCCCGCTGATGTCCGGCATGAACATCGTCGGCGACCTGTTCGGCGCCGGTAAAATGTTCCTGCCGCAGGTGGTGAAATCCGCTCGTGTAATGAAGCAGGCCGTGGCCCACTTGATCCCGTTCATCGAACTGGAAAAAGGTGACAAGCCGGAAGCCAAGGGCAAGATCCTGATGGCAACGGTGAAAGGCGACGTGCACGACATCGGCAAGAACATTGTCGGCGTGGTACTCGGCTGCAACGGCTACGACATCGTCGACCTCGGCGTGATGGTGCCGGCCGAGAAGATCCTGCAAGTGGCCAAGGAGCAGAAGTGCGACATCATCGGCCTGTCCGGCCTGATCACGCCGTCGCTGGATGAAATGGTCCACGTCGCCCGCGAAATGCAGCGCCAGGACTTCCACCTGCCGTTGATGATCGGCGGCGCGACCACCTCCAAGGCACACACGGCGGTGAAGATCGAGCCGAAGTACAGCAACGACGCGGTGATCTACGTGACCGACGCTTCCCGCGCCGTGGGCGTGGCGACGCAGTTGCTGTCCAAGGAATTGAAAGCCGGTTTCGTCGAGAAGACCCGTCTGGAATACATCGACGTTCGCGAACGCACTGCCAACCGCAGCGCCCGCACCGAACGCCTGAGCTACCCGGCAGCCATCGCCAAGAAGCCGCAGTTCGACTGGAGCACCTACGCGCCGGTCAAGCCAACGTTCACCGGCTCCAAAGTGCTGGACAACATCGACCTCAAAGTCCTGGCCGAATACATCGACTGGACGCCGTTCTTCATCTCCTGGGACCTGGCCGGCAAGTTCCCGCGCATCCTCACGGATGAAGTGGTCGGTGAAGCCGCCACCGCGCTGTACGCCGATGCCCAGGAAATGCTCGCCAAACTGATCGACGAGAAACTGATCAGCGCCCGCGCAGTGTTCGGCTTCTGGCCAGCCAACCAGGTGCGTGACGACGACATCGAAGTCTACGGCGATGACGGCAAGCCATTGGCCAAGCTGCATCACCTGCGTCAGCAGATCATCAAGACCGACGGCAAGCCGAACTTCTCATTGGCTGACTTCGTTGCACCGAAGGACAGCGAAATCACCGACTACGTGGGAGGTTTCATCACCACCGCCGGCATCGGTGCCGAAGAAGTGGCCAAGGCGTATCAGGACGCCGGCGACGATTACAACTCGATCATGGTCAAGGCCCTGGCCGACCGTCTGGCCGAGGCCTGTGCCGAATGGCTGCACCAGCAGGTTCGTAAGGATTACTGGGGTTATGCCAAGGACGAGACGCTGGACAACGAGGCGCTGATCAAAGAGCAATACACCGGCATCCGCCCTGCTCCGGGCTACCCGGCGTGCCCCGATCACACCGAGAAGGCCGCGCTGTTTGCGCTGCTCGACCCCGAAGCCGCCGAAATGCGCGCCGGCCGCAGCGGCGTGTTCCTCACCGAACACTACGCGATGTTCCCGGCGGCGGCGGTCAGCGGCTGGTACTTCGCTCACCCGCAGGCGCAGTACTTCGCAGTGGGCAAGATCGACAAGGATCAGGTGCAGAGCTACACCTCGCGTAAAGGTCAGGAGTTGAGCGTGACCGAACGCTGGTTGGCGCCGAACCTGGGTTACGACAACTAACCACTCTTCGCGCTGAGCATCGCCTCTGTAGGAGCGAGGCTTGCCCGCGAAGAACGATGACGCGGTTTTCCTGTAGGACTGCGGTGGCTTCTTCGCGGGCAAGCCTCGCTCCAACAGGATCCGGTTGGAATGTCTATGCTTACGATTCACACACAAGTGACGAGGGGTTTATGGACGATCCAGTCGACAACAAGCCGCCTACTTTCTGGCAGATGCTGCACAGCGTCATGGCGGCGGCGTTCGGGGTGCAAAGCGGAAAGAACCGTGCGCGGGATTTCACCCACGGCAAGCCGAGTCATTTCGTGATTCTGGGGATTCTGTTCACGGCGGTGTTTGCATTGACGCTCTACGGCATCGTGCAACTGGTGATCATGCTGGCCGGGGTTTAGCGCATCAGGGTTTGCAGGCTGAACGGATAACGATAGGACACAGGCCGGCCCTTGGCCGACATTCGGCGGAAGTTCACGCCGTAGTCCGGCGACTCACCCATGGCCAGCATTCGCCTGGCGGTTGCCCTGTCGACCAGTTGCAGCAGCGGGATCTGGCGGTCACGGCCGCCGTACTGGCTGATGTCCACGCCCCGATCAAGGTCATGCACCTGCACAAGCGCCCAACCGCCCAAAGTGAAATGTCCGCCCAACAATACGCTCAACTTTCCGTCGACCTTTGCCTGCAACGCGGCCGTCGAGGTATTGACCGCGCTGAACAATGCGTCCTTTCCGGGCACACCGCCCGTCTCCGAATAGGCCTGCATGGCGCCAAACGCCATTTCGTCATTGGCTGACCACACCAGCGAGACTTTCGGGTCGCGCCGGAACAGCAACTTTGCCTGTTCATACGCACGTTCGCGGGTCCAACCGCTGTAAACCAGTTGCCGCAAACGCACTTGCGGGTGCTCGGCCAGCGCTCGCATCATGCCTTGCTCACGCAGTTGCGCCGACGGCGTGATCTTCAGACCGGAGAACGCCAGCAACTCGATCACCTGGCCGGGCGCCACGGGCGGATGCTGGCGAATCAGCTCCTTGGCCATCAGGTAACCGCCCTCCTCGTCGTTGGGCACCAGGCTGCCCAGTCGATCAGGGCGTTCACCCAGCAGGCTCATTTGGTTGGCCGTCAGCGACGCGTTGACCATAAACAGTTTCACGCCGCTGCCTTGCGCCAGGCGCAACACTTGCGGGGCAATGTACTGTTCGTTGGCGAAAATCAGATAGTCCGGACGATCGGGACCTTGCAGCGCACGGCGCGCTTGCGCCAGCGTGAGTTCCGGCATGCGCCGGGAATAGAGAATCCGCAGGTCGATACCCAGGTCCGTGGCGGCCGCTTGCATGAATTGCGAATAGCTGACCCAGAAGGCTTCGTCAGTTTCCCCGGGATTCAGGAACAACACCGATTCCGCTCGCGCAGCAGGGCCGTAAACCGTGCCGAGCAGCAACAGAAAGGTGTAGAAAAACTTCAACATGGATCGTCCGAGCCCCCGGAAATTCGCCGCGCATTATAGCCAGCGAACACCCGTAAAACGGCGTTTATTACAGTTTTTGTCCGACAATTGTCGGGGCCGGGCCCGGACGGGGTCGGTTATTGATGGCTGACCCAGAATACCGCTGTCCCCACGACCAGAATGATCAGAAACAGAATGGCCCAAGCATCGACCGTACTGTCAGGCTTTGAAGCTTTGGTAGGGTTGCTCATTGCATCGCCTCTTGTCGGTTTTATCGGTGATTGCATAAAGACTCGACCACAGTTAAGACGATGATTGCCCACACCACAAATACGGGTTTAGTAATAACGATTCTCGTTAGTCGATTTGGTTCTTTACATATACTCAAACATCACTTTTGCGCATAACTCCAAACTGGTATCTTGCCCCGGCTCCGTTGGGAGTGCGCGGCCGTGCGCGCAGAATTGCCGAGGCAGTATCGGAGACTTTCCAGGCGAAAAACGCAACTGGATCCGACCGGCCCAAGCCTGAGAACAGGACTTATATGTACGTATACGACGAGTACGATCAGCGGATCATCGAGGACCGCGTCAAGCAGTTCCGTGATCAGACCCGACGCTATCTGGCAGGCGAGCTGAGCGAAGAAGAATTCCGCCCTCTGCGTCTGCAAAACGGGCTTTACATCCAACGCTTCGCGCCGATGTTGCGAGTGGCGGTGCCTTACGGCCAGCTGACTTCGCGCCAGACGCGAATGATGGCGAAGATTGCCCGCGACTATGACAAGGGCTACGCCCACATCAGCACCCGCCAGAACGTGCAGTTCAACTGGCCGGCGCTGGAAGACATCCCGGACATCCTTGCCGAACTGGCGACCGTGCAGATGCACGCGATCCAGACCAGCGGCAACTGCCTGCGCAACGTCACCACCGACCAGTTCGCCGGTGTCGCTGCCGACGAGCTGATCGATCCGCGCCCATGGTGCGAGATCGTCCGCCAGTGGACCACGTTCCACCCGGAATTCGCTTACCTGCCGCGCAAGTTCAAGATCGCCATCAACGGTTCGACTTCCGACCGTGCGGCCATCGAAGTCCACGACATCGGCCTTGAGCCGGTGCACAACGCCGCTGGCGAACTGGGTTTCCGTGTGCTGGTCGGTGGCGGCCTCGGTCGTACGCCGGTGGTCGGGGCGTTCATCAATGAGTTCCTGCCGTGGCAAGACCTGTTGAGCTACCTCGACGCCATCCTGCGCGTGTACAACCGCTATGGCCGTCGGGACAACAAGTACAAGGCGCGGATCAAGATCCTGGTCAAGGCCCTGACACCTGAAGTCTTCGCGCAGAAAGTCGACGCGGAAATGGAACACCTTCGCGGTGGCCAGACCACGCTGACCGAAGCCGAAGTGCATCGCGTCGCCAAACACTTCGTCGACCCGGACTACAAGGCGCTGGACAACCAGACCGCCGAGCTGGCCGAGTTCGACAAGCAGCACCCGGGCTTCGCCCGCTGGCGTACCCGCAACACCCTGGCGCACAAAAAGCCGGGCTATGTTGCCGTGACCCTGTCCCTGAAGCCGACCGGCGTTGCGCCGGGCGACATCACCGACAAGCAGCTCGATGCCGTGGCCGACCTGGCCGATCGCTACAGCTTCGGTCAACTGCGTACGTCCCACGAGCAGAACATCATTCTGGCCGACGTCGAACAGTCCCAACTGTTCGCCATGTGGGGCGAATTGCGCGAGCAAGGTTTCGCCACGCCGAACATCGGTTTGCTGACCGACATCATCTGCTGCCCTGGCGGCGATTTCTGCTCGTTGGCCAACGCCAAGTCGATCCCGATCGCCGAATCGATCCAGCGCCGTTTCGACGACCTGGACTACCTGTTCGACATCGGTGAACTGGACCTGAACATCTCCGGCTGCATGAACGCCTGTGGTCACCACCACGTCGGCCACATCGGTATTCTCGGGGTGGACAAGAAAGGCGAAGAGTTCTACCAGGTATCCCTCGGCGGCAGCGCCAGCCGTGATGCGAGCCTGGGCAAGATCCTCGGCCCGTCCTTTGCCCAGGACGCCATGCCAGACGTGATCGAGAAGCTGATCGACGTGTACATCGAACAACGTACCGAAGACGAGCGTTTCATCGACACCTATCAGCGTATTGGCATCGACCTCTTCAAGGAACGCGTCTATGCAGCGAATAATTAAGAACAACGAAGTCGTCGACGAAACCTGGCACTTGCTGCCCAAGGATTTCAGTATCGACGAGATCACCAACTGCGACGATTACATCGTCCCTTTGCAGCTGTGGCGCGAGCACAGCCGTATGCTCAAGGCCCGCGATGGCGGCCTGGGCGTGTGGCTGGATGCCGATGAAGAAGCCGAAGAAATTGGTGAGGACGTGGCGAGTTTCCAGGTCATCGCCTTGAACTTCCCGGCCTTCACCGATGGCCGCAACTACTCCAACGCCCGCCTCCTGCGTGACCGTTACGGTTTCAAAGGCGAACTGCGGGCGATCGGCGATGTGCTGCGCGACCAGTTGTTCTACATGCATCGCTGCGGTTTCGACGCCTTTGCAGTGCGCGCCGATAAAGACCCGTACGAAGCCCTGGAAGGTCTCAAGGACTTCTCGGTGACCTATCAGGCCGCCACCGACGAACCGCTGCCGCTGTTCCGTCGCCGCTGACCACATAAAGCCCTGACCCCATGGGATCAGGGCTTTATCAGCTCCACCAATCTGCTATCGCTCGATCGGAATCGGTTGCCCCAAGGCCACCCAGTCCCGGTATAGCTGCGCACGGTTTTCCAGCACCGCGAAAACCGCAAGAGGGTTGTCGAAAGCGCCCTCCGGCATAGGTGTATTCCTGCTCAATCGCCCCCACAACTGGTCCGAAGCGTCTGCTTCCGTCAACAGTCGCCATACCCGTGCCTGAAGGTCCGGATAGTTGACCTGGAAATCCGGGGTGAGCGTCAATGTGTTCATGGTCCCTAAAAACCGCCCGCCACCTGGCTTGAGCGCCAATCGCTGCCAGATTTGCAGCCGGGCATCGAGCAGCCCTGCTTCAGTCCCGTTCAACCAGGCCGCCGGATTCCCATAGTCAGGCCCCGCCGCACTCAACCACAAGTTGATCCCCGTTTGTTCTCGATGCGTAATCAGACGCCGCAACGTGTCTTCGTCGGTCAACGGGTTGTTCCACAGCAGCACTCGATCCCTGGCGATGGCCTGGTTCAGCACCGCCTGGGGGACCCGCGTGATCTGGTTATCGCGCAAATCCAGGGAGGTCAGGTACGGCTCATGCGTGATCCCGACCGGGCATCGACTTATTCCGGTATTCCTCAGGTTGAGCTGACGCAGGTTATTCAAGCCGAGCACCATCGGCGGTACGCCCAACGGGTTGTCACTCAGGTCGAGGCTTTGCAGACTGGTCAGATCGGTCAGTTGTGAAGCGGCGCGCTCACTGAATACCAGTTGGGTGGCGCGCAGATTGAGTGAGGACAGGTGTCTCAACCCGCAAAGGGAAGGAGGCAAGGCGCACCCCTCGTGGCCGTCCTCGGAGAAATGACGCAAGTCGACGTTTTCCAGATTTAACGTCTCAAGATTCGGGAAGCTTTCGAGAAAGCCGTTCAAACTGCCCTCCTCGGTCAGATGGAAGCCTTGCATCGACAATTCGAGCACATCGTCCAACCGGACACTCAGGGTGGGCAATCGGTGATAGTTCTCAAAGGCAAGATCGAGCCTGACGCCGTGCAGCTGCTCGCCTGAGTACAGGCGATTTAGCGGTGGCCCGCGTTTTTGCCAGATAGCGACAAGCTCTACGGCAAGCTCAGTCCTGATCGCTCGCTCCTCATTCAACCCCGTTTGCAGGACATGCGCATTGTGCACGGCGATTTGCGCATGGCTCATACCCGCAGCGGCTTCGTCGCCCATGGCCAGCAAGGGAAGTTCGATGTGTTCAATGTCTTGCGCGGCTTGATCGACCCATTCCATCAACTCGGTGTTGAGTTGGTGCAACTGAAGATTCAGCCCGTCGATGTGCGCCTGCACGGATACACCCGCACGCTGTATGACCTGATCCGCGTCCGCGTCGGTGAAGTCCGGGTAAATGTCCTTGATCTGTAACCGGGTGGCCTGCAGTTTCATGGCGTCACCCTGAGGCGTCGTCGGGTAGCCTCCACCGCGCAGCCCCTGCCGCTCGAAGGTCAACCCGGAGTCGAGCCTTTGCAAGCCAAGCAGGGTTTCGGTTCGGGACAATGCATGATCGCTGAGGCTGAGCCGCAACTCGCTGGCTGGATCCAGCGACGTGAGATGCAACAGTGAGCGCTCCTCCTCCGACAGCACGCCGAGGATCGCGTCGTAGAAATCCGTTTGCCGGCCTTGCCGCAGGTAACGGTTTCCCACCTTGATGACGTATCGGAAGTGCGGGGTATCGAGGGGACCGCAACGGTCAAGCACCCGGCCAGTGGACGAACCGTCGAGGACCTCGATCCGCAAGTCCAAGGGCCAGCCGGGCAGGTTTTTCAGGGAGTGCAACGCCAGCCTGTCCATCTCGGCGTTCACCACCGAGCGCAGATAAAAGCCTTCATAGGCGCGATTGAGCCGCACATGCTGTTGGTATTGCCGTGCCTTGCTGTCCAGACGTGCGAAAACCTGCCTGGCCTCGGCCATCTCGGGCGCTCTTTGGATATCCACGCCATAGCGGTCGAGCATTTGTTCGATTGCGCTGGTTGGCAGGTCCGGGTACTGCTCCTGGAACAACCGGACCCATTCAAGCTCTGAACGTTGCAGTTCAGCGTAACGTTGGCCGAATAGCACCGGGTCCCCGGCCGGCCCGAGCTCCTGATCGATCCTGAAGCGATTGATGGTGTCAGCCAACAAGGGCGTCGGCGAGCGGCCAGTCTGGATCAACCGCAGCATGTCGTCGTCAATCGTGCTGACCTTGCCGATCTGCGCCAGCACTTCATCGCTGAACGACGCCACAGAGGGGCCAATTGCGCGAATGAGTTCGACGCGGGTCGCCGGCACCACGTTCGAAGGGCCTGGAGTTGGAGCAACAGCCACTTCCGGCACGGGCCTTGCGCCTTCCTCTACTGAATCGACGATGACTGCGTCACCTTTTTGCGCCACCTCCGCGACGATCGGCAAGGCATTGAGCAAGCCAAAAACAGTGCGCGTCACGCCCTCAGACCGTTCGCTGGATGTCTTAGCGTTGACCACCTGATCAATGCCGTAGCCCGCATCGATAAGCCCGGCCAACGCCAATATCCCCTCGCCTCCCGGAACGAACAACGCCAAGGGCCCAAAGCGGTTGACCCACTGCACAAGCGGCTCAACGACCGCGCTTAGATTGTCACGATTGACCTGGGCATCGTCACGGATGCTTTTGATGCTGGCCCGGGCTGCCTGCTTCATCGTCAGCACGCACTGGGCAAACGGATCGGTGTCAGATGCCGGATCGTCGTAGCCAATGTACTCGTCCGGGTCCCAGTAGCCGTCGTTGTTGAAAAAACCGGCATTGTTCGTCAGCCAGTGTTTTGCCGGATACAACGCCATGCCATCCAGCGCCGTCAGAACACCGGCATGAAACGTACCGTCTTCGCGGTCATCTTCAACAAAGTGGGCGGCCAATGCCTGCCTGGTCTCACTCACCCGGCCTTGAGTGGCAATCCACTGGTGCAGTTGATTGGCATCGACGAATTCGTGCAGCGGAGAAGAGTTGCCGGGAATGTACAACAGCACTCTGGCGCTTGCTGTGTCGCGAAAGGCCCAGATATCGGTCGCGGTATAACGGTAGAGCTTTAACCGGCCGATCCTGACCGAGGAAGGCGCGTGAGTCGGTGCTTGCAGTTGCTCGGTGGTGAGTGTTTCCCATGGCTGATCGGGCGGTAAACCCGCCGCTCGCATCGCCAGTTCCAGGCCTTTTGGCGACAGGCGTTGTTCGTGAAACTGCAACCAGGCGGCCATGGCGAACGCCGCTTTGACCGACGTCCTCAGCGCGTAAGGTTCGGCTGCAACAAGTACGTCATCGGCTGGCCAGGCTTGACCGAGATACGCTTCGTACAAGTCCTTCAGTTCCAGTTCCCAGACCCATTTCTTATAATCGGCAGGCCTCAGGTTGATCTGTGTTGAAGGCCCGTAAACTTGCGGTGTGGTTTGGCGATAGATGCCTTCATACATCTGGTGATTGCCGCTGCCGTGATCGGCGAACTCATCGACGTTTTTCACAATGCGTACGGCAGGCCCGATATCCGGCGGCGTGTACAGGCCGAACGCTGTTTCAGCGAAACGCCCGTCACCCACAGTCTGATAGTTGGATAACAACGTTTGCAGCAGCGAGCGGGAACTCGCCACTTGCCCTTGCTCGATACCGTTTTCTGCTGGATGGCCCTTGTAGTTGTAATCAAGCGTAACCAGCAAGGCTGTCTGCGGATCAATTCCCTGGCCCCATTTTTCCTTGATCAGGTGTTCGCCAAACTGACCGGGGGTCTGGGGCAGCGCGATATCCAGCGCGGCTTTCAGTTCGTCTCGCATTCGTGCAGAGGGCGCAGGATGCGGGCCGGCAGCGTTGTTATGAGGGAGCTCTTTCATGGTGCATTCCATTGCAATCATTTCAGGAACACCACCCTACCCAACCCGGGCTGCCGAAAAAGCCGGACCGATTGACAGTGACGATAGGAAATTTCGCTGCATGCGCACGGAAAGCGCGGCCTTGCGAAAGGCAAAAAAAAACCGTGGAGGCTATCCACGGTTTCATTTTTCAGGCGACGGTGTTTTGAAAAATCACCAGAAGCGTTGCTGGGTCAACCGACTCCACCAGCTCAGCAATACGCGATCGACCGAGCCGCTGGCCGCCATGCCGATGCGCTCTTGCAGGCTTTTGCGTTCGGCGTAGTGCAGGTGATAAAGCTCCGATTTCTTCGCGCGCTCGGCGAGGTATTCATCGCTGGTCTTGAGCTCGTCCACCAGTTGCTTGTCCAGCGCCGCAATGCCGAGCCAGATTTCGCCGGTCGCCACTTCGTCGATGGCCAGTTGCGGGCGATAGCGGGAAACGAAGTTCTTGAACAGCTGGTGAGTGATGTCCAGGTCTTCCTGGAACTTCTCACGGCCCTTCTCGGTATTTTCGCCAAACACGGTGAGGGTGCGTTTGTACTCGCCGGCGGTCAGGACTTCAAAGTCGATGTCGTGCTTTTTCAGCAGGCGATTGACGTTGGGCAACTGCGCCACCACGCCGATCGAGCCGAGAATCGCGAACGGCGCGCTGATGATCTTCTCGCCGATGCACGCCATCATGTAACCGCCACTGGCCGCGACCTTGTCGATACACACGGTCAAAGGCACGCCGGCATCGCGGATGCGCGCCAGTTGCGAGGATGCCAGGCCGTAGCTGTGAACCATGCCGCCACCGCTTTCCAGACGCAGCACCACTTCGTCCTTTGGCGTGGCCAGGGTCAGCAGCGCGGTGATCTCGTGACGCAGGCTTTCAGTGGCCGATGCCTTGATGTCACCGTCGAAATCCAGCACGAACACCCGCGGTTTTGCTTCGGGTTTCTTCTTTTGCTTTTTCTCGGATTTAGCCTCGACCTTGCGCAAGGCCTTGAGCTGGTCCTTGTCGAGCAAGGTCTGCTCCAGGCGTTCGCGCAGCCCTTTGTAGAAATCATTGAGTTTGCTGACTTGCAACTGGCCGGCCGACTTGCGTCGACCTTTGCTGCGCAATGCCGCGAAACTGGCCAGGACCACCAGAATGGCGATCACCAGTGTCACGGTTTTAGCCAGGAAACTGGCGTACTCGGACAGAAAATCCACAGTCACTCCTTCAATACAATGCGCTGCATAAACGCGCGCGGGATACCATCAGCATACCCATGCGCCGGCTCGGCGGCCAGCCGTGAAACCTCTGGCAACAGGCCTGTAACGGGCATTTCAAACAAGCGTATGTTTTTTCATTGACAGCTCACCGCCATCCTCATAACCTCGCCGAACCTTCAACGTACCGGGAAGACGCGGACGTGGGCACTATCTATTTGATTCGACATGGCCAGGCCTCCTTTGGTGCAGACGACTATGACGTCCTGTCGCCGACCGGTATTCGCCAGGCAGAAGTCCTCGGCCGGCACCTCGCCGAGCTGGGTATCAGCTTCGACCGCTGCCTGTCGGGCGACCTGCGCCGTCAGCAGCATACGGCCAACAGCGCGCTGGAACAGTTCGCGGCCGTGGGCCTGCCGGTGCCGACCGTGGAAATCGATTCCGCGTTCAACGAATTCGACGCCGACGCGGTCATCCGCGCGCTGTTGCCGGCCATGCTCGATGATGAGCCCGAAGCGCTGGACATCCTGCGCAATGCCGCGCAAAACCGCGCCGAGTTCCAGCGTATTTTCGCGCTGATCATCGAGCGCTGGCTGGCCGGTACGTATGACACGCCGGGCCTGGAAAGCTGGCTGGGCTTTGTCGAGCGGGTGCAGGCCGGCCTGCATCGCATCCTCGAAAGCGCCGACAACACCCAGAAAATCGCCGTGTTCACCTCCGGCGGCACCATCACTGCCCTGCTCCACCTCATTACGCAAATGCCCGCCAGGCAGGCCTTTGAACTGAACTGGCAAATCGTCAACACCTCGCTCAACCAGCTGAAATTCCGTGGCCGCGAGGTGGCACTGGCTTCTTTCAACAGTCATGCGCACCTGCAACTGTTGAAAGCACCGGAACTCATCACGTTTCGCTGAGTCCGGACTATTGTGACCCTGGCTGTAATCACCCAGCTCTAATTACCCAAGAAAGGATCGAACCATGACCTCCGTAGCTGATGCCGTACAAGCAATGAAAGCCAAGTTCAACCCAGCCGCTGCTGCCGGCCTGGACCTGGTTTTCGGTTTCCGCATCGACGACACCAAGAACTTCTCGCTGATCGTCAAGAACAGCACCTGCGAACTGCAAGAAGGCGAAAACCCGGACGCCCAGGTCACTCTGGTGATGGACGGCGAAACCCTGGAAGGCATCGTTGACGGTTCGACCGACGGCATGCAAGCGTTCATGGGCGGCAAACTGCGCGCTGAAGGCGACATGATGCTGGCCATGAAACTGTCCGAGCTGTTCCCAAGCTAAGACGGCGGTTCCCGCGCTCGGGAGCCTCTCTGGTTGCATACGAATCCCGCCCCTTGTGGCGGGATTCGTCGTTTTTCACCTTTGGAAAACGGCTGTCGGTGAATTTGCGGTCTATATTCCTTCTGGCCGCATGCGTCAGACATCGGCTGTTCTGTCCCCTTTTTCTTCTATGAAAGAACCGAGCGGAGAACACTGCATGAGCCCACCTGACGAGCACGACGGTTTCAACCGTCGACGTGTACTGCAAGGCCTTACGGCAGGTGCCGTCGGCGCCTGGATCAGCCCGCTAATCGCAGGGAGTAAAACCATGCCAGATGCCCCGGCCGACCTCATTCTGTACAACGGACGCCTGCACACCGTCGATCGCAAGAAACCCCAGGCCAGCGCCGTCGCGATCAAAGACGGACGCTTCGTGGTGGTCGGCAGCGACGCTCAGGCCATGGCCCTGCAAGGTCCCGGCACGCAAATCATTGATCTGCACGGTCGCACGGTGATTCCCGGCCTCAATGACTCGCACCTGCACTTGATCCGTGGCGGCTTGAATTACAACCTTGAGTTGCGCTGGGAAGGCGTGCCGTCCTTGGTCGATGCCTTGCGGATGCTCAAGGATCAGGCCGACCGCACACCCACGCCGCAATGGGTACGGGTGGTCGGCGGCTGGAACGAATTCCAGTTCGCCGAAAAGCGCCTGCCAACGATTGATGAACTGAACAAAGCCGCGCCGGATACGCCGGTGTTCGTGCTGCACCTCTACGACCGCGCCCTGCTCAACCGCGCCGCGTTGAAAGTAGTCGGCTACACCCGCGACACGCCGAACCCGCCGGGCGGTGAAATCCAGCGAGATGCCAACGGCGACCCGACCGGCATGCTGATCGCGCGCCCTAACGCGATGATTCTGTATTCGACCCTGGCCAAGGGCCCGAAACTGCCGCTGGAGTACCAGGTCAACTCGACCCGGCAGTTCATGCGCGAACTCAATCGCCTCGGCGTCACCAGCGCCATCGACGCCGGCGGCGGTTATCAGAATTACCCGGACGACTATCAGGTGATCCAGCAACTGGCCAAAGACCAACAGCTGACGGTGCGGATCGCCTATAACCTGTTCACGCAGAAACCCAAGGAAGAGCTGACCGACTTCAAAAACTGGACCGGCACGTCGCATTACGGCCAGGGCGACGATTTCCTGCGGCACAACGGTGCCGGGGAAATGCTGGTGTTTTCGGCGGCGGATTTCGAAGACTTCCTGGAACCACGCCCGGACCTGCCGCAAACCATGGAGCAGGAACTGGAGCCAGTGGTCCGGCATCTGGTGGAGCAGCGTTGGCCATTCCGCCTGCACGCCACGTACAACGAATCCATCAGCCGCATGCTCGATGTGTTCGAGAAGGTCAATCGCGACATCCCGTTCGACGGTTTGCCATGGTTTTTCGACCACGCCGAAACCATCACCCCGCAGAACATCGAGCGCGTCAAAGCCTTGGGCGGCGGCATTGCGATTCAGGACCGCATGGCCTTTCAAGGCGAGTACTTCGTCGACCGCTACGGCGCCAAGGCTGCCGAACACACACCACCCATCGCGCGCATGCTCGCCGAAGGTGTACCGGTCGGTGCCGGCACCGACGCCACGCGGGTGTCGAGCTACAACCCCTGGACTTCGATGTATTGGCTGGTCAGCGGCCGCACTGTCGGTGGTCTGGCGCTGTACCCGCAAGGCTTGAGCCGCGACACGGCGCTGGAGTTGTTCACCCACGGCAGCGCCTGGTTCTCTTCCGAGCAGGGCAAGAAAGGCCAGATCAAGGTCGGGCAACTGGCGGACCTGATTGCGCTGTCGGCGGACTATTTCCACATCGAGGATGAAGCGGTCAAATGGATCGAGTCGGTGCTGACGATTGTCGACGGCAAGATTGTCTATGGCACCGCCGAGTTCGAGAAACTCGGGCCGCCGCCTGTGCCGGTGGTGCCGGAATGGTCACCGGTGGTGAACGTGCCGGGCCATTGGAAACCGTTGGCGCCGATGACGGCGCAGGTTCATCAGTGTGTCGGGGCTTGCGCCGTGCATGCCCATAGCCATGAGCGGGCGCGGTTGTCTTCGGCGCCGGTGAGTGATTTTCAGGGATTTTGGGGGGCGTTTGGTTGTTCGTGTTTTGCGTTTTGAATTGAACGGCGAAAGCCTGGCCTGAGATTGGCGTTGCTCTCACGGGGGTCACCTTGGACCCTGTAGGAGCTGGCTTGCCAGCGATGGCTGCGTATCAGGCGACGAGTTTTTTGATGGTGTACATATCCATTACTGGGGTGACGGCGGCTATTGGTTCCGCCCTTACGGCGGGTTACTTGGAAAAGCGCCAAGTAACCAAGCGCCCGCGCCCCTGACGTACGGTGGCTCGCTAAGGCTCGCCATACCCTCGCTCCGGTCCTGCTCCGTGGGCCCGCCGCCATCGGCCATCCATGGCCGGGGGCGGCTAACCCGGCATCCATGCCGGGTTGCCCACTGCGCAGAACCTCCACTCGGCCTTCCGACGGGGCAGATCAAGATCAAAAACCAAAGCAAAAGCGAGGCGGCCTGCCAGCCGACCTGGTTCTTTGCTCGTACGCATCCCCCTGTAGGAGCCGGCTTGCTGGCGATAGCGTCCGTTCAGTCAATAAATATGTTGGATGACCCACCGCTATCGTCGGAACGCCGCCCGCAGCAAGCCGGCTCCTACAGTTGATCGTATTTATCCAAATACATATGCATTTCCTTTGTAGGAGCCAGCTTGCTGGCGATGGACGTCAACGATAACGCGGGCTGTCTGAATGAACGCGTCGCCTAGACGTTTTTCGCCGGCAAGCCGGCTCCTACAGGGATCGGCGTGCGCTTTTGATCTTCACCACTCATCAGGCCGAGCGTTAGCTCGCCTTCCGCTTTTGATCTAAGCGCACCCTCGAGAGGCCGAGTGGAGGTTCTGCGCAGTGGGCAACCCGGCATGGATGCCGGGTTAGCCGCCCCCGGCCATGGATGGCCGATGGCGGCGGGCCCACGGAGCAGGACCGGAGCGAGGGCATGCCGAGCATTAGCGAGGCACCGAACGAAAGGGGCAAAAGCGCTTTGGTTACTTTCGCGCTTTTCGAAAGTGACTCGCCGTAAGGGCGAAACCAATAGCCGCCGTTACCCCAACAACGGATATACACCCAATCAAAAAATGAGAGCCCCACAGTATCCGTTTACAATGCCCACACCTCCCGCACCGGCCGCCCCATGGACATCGACCTCGCCCGCACCTTTCTGGAAATCGTCCGCCACGGCAGCCTCGCCGCGGCCGCTGAAAAACTCCACGTCACCCAGACCGCGATCACCGCACGCGTGCAGAAACTCGAAAGCCAACTGGGCAGCACATTGTTCGTGCGCAACCGCGCCGGCGCCCGTCTGACTCCGAACGGCGAAGCATTTGTGGTGTACGCCAATCAACTGGTCGAAACCTGGGACGCCGCGCGACGGGACTTGCCGTTGCCTGAGGGTTACCACGACGTATTGCACATCGGTGGCGAAGTCAGCCTGTGCAACCCGCTGATGCTCAGCTGGGCCGGCGAGCTGCGGGAGAAGATTCCCAGCCACGCGCTGCGCATGGAGATCCGCGACGGCGAAAACCTGCTGCGCCAACTGGAACTGGGGGTGTTGGACGCGGCGCTGGTCTACCAACCGGAGTATTGGCCGCGCCTGCAAGTAGAACAGGTGCTGGAGGAAAAACTGGTCCTCGTGCGGTTTCCCGGTAAACCCGATCCCTATGTCTACATCGACTGGGGCCCGGATTTCCGTCGCCAGCACGATGCGGCCCTACCGGAAAAAGCCAAGGCCGCCCTGAGCTTCAACCTCGGCCCGCTGGGCTTGCAATACATCCTTGAAAACGGCGGCAGTGGCTATTTCCGTACCCGCGTGGTGCAGAGTTATCTGGAAAGCGGCGTACTGGAACAGGTGCCCAAGGCCCCGGAATTCAGCTACCCGACCTATCTGGTCTATTCCCGCGACCGCGACTCGGCAACCCTGCAACGGGCCTTCGACCTGCTGCGTCAAGTCATCCAGTCCGATGAAGACTGGTCGCAACGCTGGAACCCGCTGACCTGAGTCCGCTTTACACCGGATCATGGCGTTTGTGTCCTCAAGCTTCGGCCCGCCTTGCACGGCGGGATCGTCTAATCTGCTGGGACAACAATAACCACAGGTGACCGCAGTGAGGCAGACCACCGAGGCTTTTCGCAACCGCTATCGCGCAGACATTCATCCCCTCTACAACCCCTGGTTGCACGGCGCCTTTGTGCTGCTGTTCGGTTTGCTGGCCATCGGGTTGTTCTGGAGCACTGTGCACCAGGTGCAACCGCTGGAATGGCTGGCGGTGCCGCTGACGTTATTGTTCTTCAACTTTGGCGTGTACATGGTGCATCGCCACCTGGGGCATCACAAAAAGAGCTTCGCGCGGATGTTCTATGCCCGTCACGCCGGTGACCATCACAGCTTCTTTGCGCCCGGGCACATGACCTACGACAGTGCCCGTGACTGGCGGGTAATCCTGTTTCCGGCGTGGCTGATCGTGGTCCACACACTCGTCATTACCCTGCCCGTCTGGTGGCTGCTTGAGCAGTTCGATGCCAACGTCGCCGGGCTTTTCGGTGGCTGCCTGGTCCTTGGTTACCTGACTTATGAAGTGTTTCATGCCTGCGAGCACCTGCCGCCCGAGAACCCGGTCACACGCTTGCCGTGGATCCGCCAGATGCGCCGTCTGCATGAGCTGCATCACCGTCGCGAGTTGATGCAGGAACGCAACTTCAACATCGTTTTTCCGCTGATGGACTACCTGTTCGGCACGCTCTATTGGGAGCCCGAGCCGACCTACCTGACGAGAGCGCCCATGACCAGCATGCAGCATCAGATCAACATTGCCGGCAACCCGATTGACGTGCTCGCCTACGCCAGCACCGTGACCCGTTGGCCCGAATGGCACCCGTCGTCGCTCAAGGTCGATGGTCCGGGCGGCTCGCTGCATGCCGGGGCGCGGTTCGAGGAAGACATCCGCGCCGGCGGGCGCGAGGGGCATCTGAGCTGGGTGGTCGACGAGTACCTGCCCGGTCGCCGCTGGATCGCGCGGGCTCATGGTGACAACGGACTGTCGCTGGTGGTGACTTACGAATGCACGGCCGAGGGCGATGGCACGCGGTTTGTCCGTACCCTGGATTATCAGTTCAGCGGCCTGGCAATGCGCATCGCCAATCGACTGTTGCTCAAGCGGCGCATTGACCGTGAATCGGCAGCATCGATGCAGGCCTTGCGCGAGATGACGCACAAACACCTGGCCACCGCAGGAGCCAACGCGTGAGTCGAACCGTCAAGTTTCGTCATGTCGTGTTGTTGGTGATCGTGGCCATCGCGGCCTTTCTGCTGCTGATGCCGACCAAGGTGCAACCGGTGGCCTGGACTCCGCCGCCGGCACCGTCCCTCACCAGCGGCCCCTACGCCGACAATCAACGCCTCAAAGGTGTGGAGCGTGTCGGCGCGGCGGATATCGACGGGCCGGAAGCGTTGCTGCTGGAGAACAATGCGCTCATTACGGGCCTGCATGACGGCCGTCTGATCCGCACCAGCCTCGACGGCGAAGCCACCAAGGTGCTGGCCGATACCGGCGGCCGACCGCTGGGCCTGGCGCGTCACCCCAATGGTTTGCTGGTGATCGCCGACGGGATCAAGGGCTTGCTGTCGCTGGACGCCCAGGGTCGCTTGATTCCATTGACCACAGAGGCCAACAGCGTGCCCTTCGGCTTCACTGATGACGTGGTCATCGACAAGTCGGGGCACTACGCCTATTTCAGCGATGCTTCCAGCCGCTTCGGCTATGGCAGCGATGGCGACGCGATCATCGAGCATGGCGGCGACGGTCGCTTGCTGCGTTATGACTTCCAGACCGGTAAAACCACGGTCCTGCTGGATAAGCTGGAGTTTGCCAACGGCGTGACGCTGGGCCCGGACGATGCCTTTGTGCTGGTGAACGAGACCGGCGCCTATCGCATCAGCCGTTACTGGCTGAGCGGACCCAAGGCAGGCACCCACGATCTGTTTATCGACAATTTGCCGGGCTTGCCGGACAACCTGGCGTTCAATGGCCGAGACCGTTTCTGGGTGGCGCTGTATGCACCGCGCAACGCCCTGCTCGATGCCACGGCGCCGCATCCCTTCGTGCGCAAGATGATTGTGCGGGCGATGACGGTCCTGCCCAAACCCATAGAGAAACGTGGGTTTGTCCTGGGACTGGATCTGGAGGGAAAGGTGATCGCCAATCTGCAGGATGGCAGCAGCGGCAACTACTCACCGATCACCACGGTGCGTGAATATGGGGAGTGGTTGTATTTCGGCTCGTTGAAGGCCAGACACATGGTGCGATTGCCGCTCGCCACCGCGTTGTCGAACTGACCTGTAGGAACTGGCTTGCCAGCGATGGCGTCATCGTGGCCACCATCGCTTCGCCAGCAAGCTGGCTCCTACAGGTTCGGTGTCGTTCAAAAGTTAACGGGGATCCATTCGCTATGGGGTTCTGCGTTGTCGGTTTCCTTTCGGGAGCGACACGTCAGGACGGGACCTGAAGCTGTTGGACGATCTTCTCCTTGACCTGAAAGCGCTTCTCCTTGAGCTTCTTCACTGAGTCATCGCTGGACTTGGCCTGCTCTGCCTTCACCACTTCGGCATCCGCCTGCGAATACTTGTTGATCAGTGAATCCAGTAACGGATCCTTGGTGCGTTTTTGCTGGATATCTTCCTTTGAAAGTTTCAAATCCTGATAAAGGTCGTGTGGCACCGGCATGGAACACCTCCGTTTGTTGATCGGCGGCAAACGCGATCGATTGCGTTCACCAACTATCAGAATGGCCTCGGTTAGCGGGTTCTGTCGACCGCCTATCAGACCAGCGGTGTCCGTTCGTCGTCCTGGCACTACGTATTGAGGGTTCTGGCGAGGAACGGCGCGGTCCGGCTTTTTTTGCTGCTGGCGACTTTCTGCGGCGGGCCCGCCACCACAATCTTGCCGCCCTGATCCCCGGCCCCCGGTCCGATGTCGATCACCCAGTCACTTTGGGCTACCACGCGCATTTCATGTTCGACGACGATCACCGTGTGCCCCGCCGTCACCAGCGTGTTCAACTGTTCGAGCAGGCGATCGACATCCCGCGGGTGCAACCCGGTGGTGGGCTCGTCAAGCACGTAAAGCGTTGCCCCGCGCTGGTTGCGTTGCAGTTCGGTGGCCAGTTTGATGCGCTGGGCTTCGCCGCCCGACAACTCGGTCGCCGGTTGGCCGAGCCGCAGGTAACCCAGGCCGATATCGCGCAGCACTTCCAGTGAGCGGCGAATACCCGATTGCTCGGCAAACACTTCGACCGCTTCATCCACCGTCAATTGCAATACCTGCGCAATGCTCAATCCCTGCCAGGTAATCGCCAGCGTCTCGGGGTTGTAGCGGGCGCCATGGCAAGTCGGGCATGGTGCGTAGACGCTGGGCATGAAGAGCAATTCGACGCTGACAAAACCCTCGCCTTCGCAGGTCGGGCAGCGACCCTTGGCGACGTTGAAGGAGAACTGACCGGCGTCGTAGCCCTTGGCTTGCGCCTCGGGCGTGGCGGCATAGAGTTTGCGCACGTTGTCGAACAGCCCGGTGTAAGTCGCCAGGTTAGAACGCGGCGTACGGCCGATGGGTTTCTGATCGACTTGCACCAGCCGCTTGATCGACTCCAGCCCTGCGCTGACCTGACCGCCACTGACTTGCGGTGCATCGTCCTCAAGGCTCAACTCTTCTGCCTCGCTGTCACTGGCGGCGCGCCCGAGATGCGCGCCCACTATTTCCAGCAATGCCTGACTGACCAGGCTTGATTTGCCGGAGCCCGAGACGCCGGTCACCGAGGTGAAACAGCCCAGCGGAAACTCGACGCTGAGGTTATTCAGGTTGTTGCGAGTGATGCCTTCCAGCCGTAGCCAATCGGCCGGCTTGCGGCTGGCTCGCGGCAGCCTGACCTGATCGGCGAACAGGTAGGCGCGGGTCTGCGAGTTCGTTACGTCGGCCAGGCCCTGCGGTGGACCGCTGTACAGAATCCGGCCGCCATGCTCACCCGCCGCCGGCCCGACATCGATCAGCCAGTCGGCGCGGCGCATGGTTTCCAGATCATGCTCGACCACAAACAGCGTGTTGCCCGCCGCTTTCAAACGTTGCAGGGCTTCGAACAGCGCTTCGCCATCCGCCGGGTGCAGACCGGCCGACGGTTCGTCCAGCACGTAAATCACCCCGAACAACTGCGAACCCAATTGCGTCGCCAGACGCAGGCGCTGCAACTCGCCGGACGACAACGTCGGCGTGCTGCGCTCCAGTGCCAGGTAACCGAGCCCCAGGTCCGTCAACGTGCTGACCCGCTCCAGCAAATCCTGGGCGATGCGTTGCGCGGCCAGGCGTTTTTCCACCGACAGGTTCGGCGTATGGCGCACATCCGGTGCATGGGCGTGACCACTGGCGCCGTGGGCCACTCGCTGCTCACGGGCCTCGCGGGTCTGCTCGTGGGTCAAGACCTCGCCCGCCTCATCGGCCTGGTCGAGGTAACTGTGCGCCGCCACTGGTTTCAATACGTCGGCCACTTGCAGCAACGGCATTTGCGCCAACTCGCCGATGTCGTAACCGGCAAAGGTCACCGACAACGCCTCGCGTTTCAGGCGCTTGCCGTCGCACAGCGGGCAAGGGCTGCCGAGCATGAATTGCGAGACGCGCTTCTTCATCAGCGCACTTTGCGAGTGGGTGAACGTGTGCAGGATGTAGCGCCGGGCACCGGTGAAGGTGCCCTGGTAACTCGGCTCCATGTTGCGCTTGAGCGCGACTTTGGTTTCTTCGGGTGTGAGCCCGGCATACACCGGAACGGTCGGGGTTTCTTCGGTGAAAAGAATCCAGTCGCGCAGCTTTTTCGGCAGGTCGCGCCAGGGTTTATCGACGTCGTAGCCCATGGTCACGAGGATGTCCCGCAGGTTCTGTCCTTGCCACGCCGTGGGCCAGGAAGCGACCGCGCGCTGGCGAATGGTCAGGCTCGGGTCCGGGACCATCAGCGCTTCGGTGACTTCATAGACCCGGCCCAAACCATGACATTCAGGGCAGGCGCCCTGGGGCGTGTTCGGTGAAAAGTCTTCGGCGTAGAGCATCGGTTGCCCCGGCGGATAGCTGCCGGCGCGCGAATACAGCATGCGGATCAGGCTCGACAACGTGGTCACGCTGCCCACCGAAGACCGCGTGCTCGGCGTGCCCCGTTGTTGTTGCAAGGCGACCGCTGGCGGCAGGCCTTCGATGGAGTCGACATCCGGCACACCAACCTGGTCGATCAGACGCCGCGCATACGGCGCCACGGATTCGAAATAACGGCGTTGCGCTTCGGCGTACAGGGTCGAAAACGCCAGGGATGACTTGCCGGAACCGGAGACGCCGGTGAACACCACCAGCGCATCACGGGGGATATCGACGTCGATGTTCTTGAGGTTGTGTTCACGGGCCCCGCGTACCCTGACCATGCCGGAAGGAGGATTGGAGGTGCGCTTTGAAGTCATCAGGTGGCCTTGATCAAAAAGTTCGAAGGATTAACGCATTGCCAGGAATTTACGCGAATCCAATTGTAGGAGCCGGCTTGCCGGCGATAGCGGTGTGTCAGGCGATATCTTTATCGGCTGGCAGGACGCCATCGCCGGCAAGCCGGCTCCTACAATTGGATCGGGGTTCAGCCGTTGAGGACGGTGCGGACCATTCGGGTCAGCGCCTCGGGACCATAGGGTTTGCTCAGCAAAAAGGTATCGGGGCTGAGCTGGTGATTGCGCGAAATAATGTCACGAGTGTGGCCGGACGTGAACAGTACGGCCACCGGTGGCGTTTGCACTTTGGCCCAGGCGGCAAGGTCCGAGCTTTTGATCAGGCCGGGCATGACCACGTCGGTGAAAATCAGCTGAACCACCACGCCATCGAGCAACATCTGCATGGCGGCATCACCGTTGGCGGCGGTCAGGACCTGATAGCCCTCCTCGCTCAATAATTCCACCGCCGAAGCGCGCACCGCTTCATTGTCCTCGACCACCAAAATGGTTTCATGCCCACCGCGTTGCTGCGTGTCATGGGTCGCTGTTTCACTGAGCAACGGGCGCAGGCTGCGTGGAAAATACAACTGCACGCGCGTGCCCTGCCCCTCGACGCTGGACATCTCGATGTGCCCGTCACTCTGTTTGACGAAACCGAACACCATGCTCAACCCCAACCCCGTACCCTGACCATCGGCCTTGGTGGTGAAAAACGGTTCAAACGCTTGCGCGAGCACTTGCGGTGGCATACCGAGGCCGGTATCCGCGACGGCGACACGCACGTAATCGCCAGGCGAAATACCTTTGCCCGCGCAAAACTTGCGGTCGAGGGTAACGTTCTCGGCGCTCAACTCAATGGTGCCTTCGCCCGCCATGGCGTCACGGGCATTGATCGCGAGATTGAGAATGGCGTTTTCCAGTTGGTTTCGATCGACGTTGATGTGCCAGGACGCTTGAGGCAACCGCACATCGATCTGGATGGTTTCGCCCAGCGCCCGTTGCAGCAACTCGCCCAGGCCTTCGAAGATCTGTCGTGGGTCGCAGACCGCCGGCGACAACGGCTGACGGCGGGCGAAGGCGAGCAATTGCGAAGACAGTTTCGCGCCCCGCTCCACCGCCGCAATCGACGCCGAGACCCGACGCTGCACGTTGGCATTGTCCGGTTCATGCCGCGCCAGCAGGTGCAGGTTGCCGGCGATCACTTGCAGCAGGTTATTGAAGTCATGGGCCACGCCCCCCGTGAGACCGCCAATGGCTTCGAGCTTCTGCGACTGGCGCAGTTGCTCTTCCGCCGCCAGCCGCGCTTCGACTTCGTCGGCGACGCGCTGCTCCAGGTTTCGGGTGAATTTGAGCAGGGACTCTTCGGCGGTCTTGCGTTCGTGGATGTCGATCAATACGCCGGGAAAGCGGAACGGCTCACCCTGCTCATCGAATTCGCAGCAACCGCTGGCCTGCACCCACAGGTAACTGCCGTCGGGACGCAGGACCCGATATTCGGCGTTGAAAGGTTCACCGGTGGTGATGGATTGATTGACTTGCTCATTGACCCAACTGCGGTCGTCGGGATGAATCCGCGCTTCTGCGAATTCCGTTGGCAGGTTGCCCAGGTCATGCTCGGCCGGGAAGGAAAAGGTCCGGGCAAAGCGTTCATCGCCGGAGAGCCGATTGCCTTTGATGTCCCAGACGAACGAGCCGAGCAAGGCACCGGCGTTCAACGCCAGGCGCACCCGTTCATTGTCGGCGTGGTAGGCGTCTTCGGCCTCCTGGCGCCGGCGTTCGGAGATCACATGCTCCGTGGTTTCGACCACCATCGCCATGACCCCGGCCGGCATCCCCTCGTCATTCGCCACCGGGCTGTAATACAGGTCCAGCCAGACGTTTTCGGGGACGCCGTCGCGCAACAGCACCAGCTCTTTGTTGCGATAGGACAACGTGCCACCCGCCAGACAGGTGTCAACCACATGACGATTGAAATCGGCGACTTCCGGCCAGCCCAGCTCCACCGGGGAGCCCAACAGATAAGGATGTCGGCCACCGGCGAACGACGAGTACGCATCGTTATAGATCATGTAGCCGGGGCGGCCCCAGAGCATCACCATTGGCAGCGGCGACGCGAGCAGCAATTGCACCGCGCTGCACAGGCTGGCGGGCCAGGTCTCCAGGCTTCCCAGTTCGGTGCGACTCCAGTCGAACGCACGGATGCGTCCGGCCATTTCACCGTTCCATCCAGCACACCCGTGGCTATCGTCTAGAAACTGCATCGACTGGCTCTGTGTCCTGTGATTGGCGCCCGTTTGTTTCGAGCACTGCGGATGCCAATGGTTTCATAGAGGTTAGCTGATTCTCGCGGTCCCCTCAGGGACCGGGAATCTGCGGCTGCTACAAATCCCTGTGGGAGCGAGCCTGCTCGCGATGAGGGCGTGACACTCGACATCTTCATCGACTGTTACACCGCTATCGCGAGCAGGCTCGCTCCCACAGGTACCAAGTCAGGTTTGAGTTTTGTGATCAAACCTCAATCAGGTGTTTGAGCGGGTGATACCCAGTCTTCAACGTGGCGGCGACGTCCAGGATCGCCTTCTCGATGCCGTTCAAATGGATGCAGGTCAGTTCGATGGCGGCGCTCTGGTTGCCGGCCTCGATGTACTCGATCAGGCGCAGGTGCTCATCGTCGCGGCAGGCTTCGTGGCTGTCGTCGTCCAGCGCGGCGGCGTACAGCGAGGCGCGGGAGATCAGTTTGCGGAACCAGTCCAGCAACACCGGGTTGTTCAGGCTTTGCGCGAGTTTGATGTGGAACTCGCCGAGCAGATGAATCAGCCGTTCATGGTCGCCGTTGCGATGCGCTTCATCCTCGAGCAACAGGTGATCGCGCAGGTCCCGGGTCACGGCGGTGTCACGACGCCGGCAGAGCTCAGTGACGATGCCGATCTCGATCAGGCGTCGCGTTTCAAACAGCGAACGGATCTCTTCATCGCTGGGCAACGACACCGATGCACCCTTATTGGGCTCGGTCGTCACCAATCCATCCGCCTCCAATTGCTTGAGCGCGGCACGAACCGACGTTCGGCTGACATTAAAAAGTTCGGCCAGCGAAGTCTCCCCAAGCTTCATGCCAGGACGCAGCGAACGCTTACTGATCGCCTCGTAAACCCCTTGGTAGACGCGGTCGACCGTGGTCTCGAGTTTCTTCTCGGTCATCTCAACACTCCTTTAGCGCTAAACAACCGGCCCCAGGCGATGAGCAGCCTTTGAAAAAGGGGGTTGCACGAGCAGATTAATCCGGTTATTTGTAGATTGCATCCAGATATTGCATACAATAATTAGAGGATTGCACCATTATGGGTCAACCAATAGCTATCGAAGTGCGTAACGTCTCCAAGCGGTATTCCGACGATCCGGGGCTGGCTCCAGCCCTCGACAACGTGTCAGTCGACATTGCCGACAACGAATTCTTCACCCTGCTCGGCCCGTCCGGCTGTGGCAAAACCACCCTGCTGCGCACCATCGCCGGTTTCGAACACGTCAGCGATGGCGAGATCCGTCTCGCCGGCGAACCGGTCAACGACCTGCCGCCGTTCAAGCGCCGGGTCAATACCGTCTTCCAGAGCTATGCGC
Source organism: Pseudomonas sp. PDM01 (assembly GCF_014852325.1). Taxonomy (NCBI): domain Bacteria; kingdom Pseudomonadati; phylum Pseudomonadota; class Gammaproteobacteria; order Pseudomonadales; family Pseudomonadaceae; genus Pseudomonas; species Pseudomonas sp. PDM01. Next base: position 53,880 of record NZ_JACVBK010000013.1, on the reverse strand, counting down.
TGTTTCCACACATGAGCGTCGCGCAGAATATCGCCTTCGGGCTCGAGATGCAGGGCCTTGATCACAAGGTTATTCCTCGGCGTGTCGATGAGATGCTGGCGCTGGTGCAAATGCAACACCTGGCCAGGCGCAAACCCGCCGAGTTGTCCGGTGGCCAGCAACAACGCGTGGCTCTGGCGCGCGCCCTGGCGCCAAAACCGAAAGTGTTGCTGCTCGACGAACCCCTGTCGGCGCTCGACCTCAAGCTGCGTAAAGAGATGCAGGTCGAACTCAAGCGCGTGCAGAAGGAAGCCGGGATCACCTTCATTTTCGTCACCCACGATCAGGAAGAAGCCCTGACCCTGTCTGACCGCATTGCCGTGATGTCCGCCGGCAAGATCCTGCAGATCGGCACCCCCAACGATATTTACGAACGGCCGCAGCATCAGTTCGTCGCCCAGTTCATCGGCGACATCAATTTTCTGCCCGGTCATCTCAAGCGCGGCCAGCAGAACGAAAAGCTCTTCGTGCCCAGCGGCATGCCGGTGGAGATCCCCTGCCCGGCCCAGGGTTTCGACGGCAACAACGTGCAACTGGCGTTCCGCCCGGAGCGCTCGCAACTGGTCGACGTCGGGCAGCCTCATCACCTGCGCGGCGTGATCGAAGCAGTGTTGTATGTCGGCACCGCGACGCTTTATCAGTGCCGCTTGAACAACGACATCAAGGTCATGTTGCGCGAGAACAACGAAGGCCTGAACCGTGGCCGGGTGGTGGGTGATCGTGTCGCGGTCAATCTGCCGCCCCACGCCTGCCTGTTGATGGAGGCCTGAGATGAGCGTCAGCAGCACTTCCCCCGCTCTCAACCGCGCGCTGTTGCTCAGCCCGGTGGTTCTGACTTTGCTGGCACTGATCGCAATTCCGCTGGGCATCATGGGCTACATCAGCCTGTTGCCGCGCAACGTCTACGGCGGCGTCGACTGGCAAGCCAACTGGCAATTGCAAAGCTACGTGCAGCTGTTTTTCCAGGAAGGATTCGACGGTGAACTGGAGCTGAACTGGGTCTACGCCCAAGCCTTGTTGCGCTCGGTGTTCCAGGCCGGCGGCACGACGTTGTTGTGTTTCCTGTTCGGCTTCCCGGTGGCGTTGTGGATGTCGAGCCTGACCCCGCGCCGGCGCAACCTCATGGTCTTGCTGATCACCATTCCGTTCTGGACCAACCTGCTGATCCGCAACTACGCGTGGCTGATCATCCTGCGTGAACACGGTTGGGTCGCGCAGAGCCTCAACACGCTGTTCCCGCAGGCGGGCGGCATCACCCTGCTCTACAACGACTTCGCCGTCAGCGTCGGGCTGGTTTATAGCTTCCTGCCGTTCATGATTTTGCCGATCTATTCGACCCTGGAAAAACTCGACTGGCGCCTGGTGGAAGCGGCCTACGACCTGGGCGCCAACCGCTGGCACGCGCTGAAGCGAATCATCCTGCCGCTGTCGATGCCCGGCGTGATTGCCGGCGCGCTGCTGGTGTTCGTGCCGAGCCTCGGCGCCTTCATCACCCCGGCGATTCTCGGCGGCGGCAAGACGCTGATGATCGGCAACCTGATCCAGCAACAGTTCGGCACCGCGCGCAACTGGCCGCTGGGCAGTTCGCTGTCGTTCCTGTTGCTGGGGATTCTGCTGCTGTCGCTGGTGGGGTACGCCCTCTATAGCCGCAGCGCCGCCAAAACTCTACGTCGGGGAGCCACCGCATGATCGCCCTGCACCTGAAAAAACTGCCGCTGACCCGCGAAGTCAGCCTGCTGATCCTCGCGTACCTGTACGTACCGATCTTCGTGCTGATCGCCTACAGCTTCAACGCCAACCGCTCGGCGACGGTGTGGACCGAGTTTTCATTCGCCTGGTACGGGCGGATTCTGGCCAACCCGTCGATCCAGACCGCAGCGCTGAACTCGATCATCGTCGCCAGCATCGCCACGGTCTGCGCCACGGCCATTGCGCTGCTCGCGGCGCTGGCGACTTACCGGCCGTTCTATGGACAGAAAATGGTCGAGGGCGGGATCAACCTGCCGCTGATCCTGCCGGAGATCGTTACCGCTGTTGCCACCCTGCTGCTGTTCATGGCGCTGGGGATCAAGCTCGGTTTGCTGACGGTGATTGTCGCGCACGTCGGCTTCTGCATTCCCTTCGCGTACCTACCAATTCGTGCACGGCTCAATGATCTCGACAAAAGCCTGCTGGAGGCGGCGAACGATTTGTACGCCAACCCGTGGCAGGTGTTTCGCCGGGTGACGCTGCCGTTGCTGTGGCCGGCGGTGCTGTCCGGTTCGGTGCTGGCGTTCGTGGTCAGCCTCGACGATTTCATCATGACGTTCTTTGTCGCCGGGCCGGGTTCAACCACCTTGCCGGTGTACATCTTCTCGGCGATCAAGGCCGGCGTGACGCCGGAGATCAATGCGATCTCGACCCTGATGCTGGTGATTTCCATCGTGCTGGTGGTGCTGGCCTTCTGGCTGGGACAGCGCGGCAAAAACCAATAAATCCTGGAGCGCACAAAAACATGAAAATGAAAAAACTGTGTTTCGCCGTCACCGGTCTGGCCCTGAGTTGCTTCACCGCGTTCAGCGTACAGGCCGCCGAGCCCAAGGAGTTGTTCTTCTACAACTGGACCGATTACTACCCGGTGGACCTGCTGGCCAAATTCGAAAAGGAGACCGGCATCAAGGTCACCATGGACGGTTACGACAGCAACGAAACCCTGCTGGCCAAATTGCAGGCCGGTGGTGCGGCGTATGACGTGATCGTGCCGTCGCAGTCGATCATGCGCACGCTGATCAATCAGAACCTGCTGCTGGAAATCGACGCATCGACCCTGCCCAATTTCCAGCACGTCAAACCGGCGTTCCGCGACCCGAGCTTCGACCCCGGTCGCAAGTTCTCGGCGCCGTACCTGTGGGGCACCACCGGGTTCTCCTATGACAGCGCACGCGTGCCGGGCGGCAAACTGGACGATTCGTGGAAGGAGTTCTTCGAGCCACGCAAGGAACTGCAAGGCCAACTCGCCGCGCTCGACACCTCCAGCAGCGTGATCAACGCCGCCAGCCACTATCTGAACGTCGACGAATGCAGCGAAAACCCGCAGGACGCCAAGCGCATTCTGGAACTGCTGCAAAAGCAGAAACCGTTCCTGAAGATGTACAGCTCGGACAACACCGTCGACCGCATGGCCTCTGGTGAAGTGATCATGATGCAGAACTGGAACGGCTCCACCGCCCGGGCCACGTTGCAGAAGAGCAGCATCAAGTACGTGTATCCGCGTGAAGGCCTGGCGATGTTCCAGGACAACTTCGCCGTACCGAAAAGCGCGCCGCACCCCGGCAACGCGAAGATCTTCATCGACTGGATGATGAAACCGGAAAACGCCGCCGCCGTGTCCAATGCGATCGCCTATGCCAACGGCATTCAGAGCGACAAGCTGATCGACGCCAAATGGCGGGTGATGGACGCGATCAACATGCCCGACGAGTTCGCCTCGCGCCTGCGCCCTGAGAAAGAGTGCAGCAACAAGGCGCGTGAGCTGCAGGACCGGATCTGGTCGAAGCTCAAGGGCTGATTGCTCGGCTTGAGACCGAGTTGCGGCCTTCGCGGGCAAGCCTCGCTCCTACAAGAGCAGCGCAGGACCTGTAGGAGCGAGGCTTGCCCGCGAAGAGGCCTGCCCAAACACCACAAAGCTTGAGGTTTGAAATGAATGCCCCCCGCTGGCTGCGCAACGTGCGGCCCTACGGTTCCAACGCTGAAGACCTGCTGATCGAAAACGGCCTGTTCAAACAACGTCGCCCGGCATCGTCCGCACCACTGACCGCCACCGACATCGACGGCCAGAACCAGCTCCTCACCCCGGCCCTGGTGGAAAGCCACGTCCACCTCGACAAAACCCTCTGGGGCCAACCCTGGCGCCCGAACAGCGCCGGGCCGACGCTCAAGGACTACATCGCCAACGAGCGCCGCGTGCTGCGTGAAGTTCAGAGCCCCATCGCCGAGCGAGCCGGCGCCCTGCTGGAAAACTGCATCGCCCGTGGTTCGCTGACCATGCGTTGCCACGTCGACATCGACCCGGATTTCGGCCTGCGTCATGTCGAAGCCATGCAACAACTGCGCGAACGCTACCGCGACCTGATCGACCTGCAACTGGTGGTATTCCCGCAAACCGGCCTGATCAGCCGCCCGGGCACCGCCGAGCTGATGCGCGAGGCCATGGCCCTGGGCGTGGAAAACGTCGGGGGGCTCGACCCGTGCGGCATCGACAACGACCCCGTCGCCCAACTGGATTTCGTGTTCAAACTGGCCAGCGAATTCGACCGTGGTGTCGATATTCACCTGCACGACAAAGGTGAACTGGGCCTGTGGCAAATCGCGCTGATCGCCGATTACACCGAGCATTTCGGGCGCCATGGCCGAGTGATGATCAGCCACGCCTATTGCCTCGGGATGTTGCCTTGGAGCCAGGTCAAACCCGTGGCCGAACGCTTGGCGGCGCTGGGCATTTCGTTGATGAGTTCGGCACCGGCCGATTGCGCGGTGCCGCCGTTCCTGGCGTTGCGCGAGGCCGGGGTGAACGTGTGCCTGGGTTCGGACGGCATCCGCGACGCCTGGTCGCCCATGGGTAACGGCGACATGCTGGAACGGGCGATGCTGCTGGCGTTCCGTTTCGACTTGAACAAGGACGAGGAACTGGCGGCGGCGTTTGCAGCGGCGACGGTGAATGGTGCGCTGGCGTTGGGCTGCGAGGATTATGGCGTGGAGCTCGGTCAACCGGCGGACTTCCTGTTGATGCCGGTGCAGACGCTGGGTGAAGCCGTGGTGGCTCGACCGCTGCGACAGGTCTATCGGCGCGGCGAGCTGATTGCCGCAGGTGGTCGACTGCTGGAAAGCCGGTTGTGAAGCGCATCGCCCTGAAAAGCAGCTGCGTGGTCGGCTTCGACGGCACGCAGCATGTGCTGTGGCGCGACGGCGAAGTGGTGTTCGAGGGCTCGCGCATTGTGTTTGTCGGGCGTGGTTATTCGGGGCCGGTGGATCAGTGGATCGATTACGGCAACGCGCTGATCGGTCCCGGCTTCATCGATCTGGATGCACTCGGCGACCTCGATTCCACGGTGCTGACGCTGGACAACGGCGATGAACGCGACATGGGGCGGATGTGGTCCGAGGACTATCTGGCGGCAGGTCCGCGGGAGAGTTACAGCGCGGATGAAGAGGTTTTCAAATACCGCTACGCCTTCACGCAACTGATCCGTAATGGCATCACCACCGCCATGCCGATCACCTCGATGTATTACCGCGAGTGGGCCGAGACCTACGACGAATTTTCTGCGGTGGCTGGCGTGGCGGCCGAGCTGGGACTGCGGACTTACCTCGGGCCCTGCTACATGAGTGGCATGAGTTATTGGCGCGCCAATGGCAGCCTCGGGCATCACTGGGATGAAGCGCGGGGCCTGGCCGGGCTCGACGCTGCGGCCCGTTTTTTCCAGGATTTCGACGGTGCACATGACGGTTTGATTCGCGGCGCGCTGCTGCCGGATCGCATCCAGACCTGCACCCCGGCGCTGCTGCAACGCACCGCCGCGCTGAGCCGCGAACTGAACGCGCCGATGCGCTTGCATTGCTGTCAGGGCCTCGGCGAAGTGGCGATGGTCGACCAGTTGCGGGGCGTTTCGCCGCTGGCCTGGCTGGAGCAGTTGAACCTGCTGACCCCGCGCAGCCTGCTGCCCCACGGCATTTACACCCAAGGTGATGCAGACCTGCAACGGCTGGTGGATGGCGGCGCGAGCCTGGTGCATTGCCCGGTGGTGTTTGCCCGGGACGGCGAGGCGCTGAACTCGTTCGGACGCTATCGGGCCAAGGGCATCAACTTTGCGCTGGGCACCGACACCTGGCCGGCGGACCTGCTGGAGAACATGCGTCAGGGGTTGAACATCGCTCGCTTGATGGAGGGCGGCGGTTCGCTGACCAGCGCCCTGGATTTTTACAACGCGGCCACACTCGGGGGCGCCAAGGCGTTGGGGCGTGACGACATCGGTCGTCTGGCACCGGGAGCCAAGGCCGACATCACGGTGTTCAACCTTCGCGGTCTGCACCTCGGGCCGCTATTCGACCCCTTGAAAAACCTGGTGCTGGCCGGACGCGGTGACGACTGCATCGCCAGCTACATCGATGGCCGCTGCGTGATGCAGGACGGACAGGTTCAAGGCGCCGACTACCCCGCCCTGCAACGCCAGGCCCAACGACAATTCGAAACACTGATGCGCAGCCACAGCGATCGAGCCTTCGGTCGACCGGACTGGAAAAGCCTGTTCAAACCGGCCATCCCGTTCGCCGATGACTACAGCGCACAAGCGCCGCTGAGCGCGATTGATCCCCTTCCTTAGAGATTTCTGCCCATGCAAAGCTTCGACTTCAGCACCCTCAGTGCGCGGGACAAATACAAGATTCTGATCGGCAGCGTAGTGCCTCGGCCCATCGCGCTGGTCACCACGATTGATGGCGAAGGACGGATCAACGCCGCGCCGTTCAGCTTCTTCAATGCGCTGTCCGCCGACCCGCCGATCCTCGCACTGGGCGTGGAAAACTATGGGGACCAGAGCCCCAAGGACACCACGCGCAATATCCAGCTCAATCAGGAATTCACCGTCAATATCGTCAGTGATGCGCTGGTGGAAGCGATGAATGTCTGCGCCGTGCCTTTCGCTCCCGGGTTCGACGAACTGACCGCCGCCGGACTCACCGCGATTCCCGGCACCACGGTCAAATGCCCGCGGATCGGCGAGGCGCCCGTGGCGCTGGAATGCCGACGGATGATGGCGCTGTCCATCGGGCAGTCGCGGGAGATTATTTTCGGCGAAGTGCTGATGGCGCATGTGCGGGATGAACTGATCGACCCGAAAACCCTGTACATCGATCAGCTCGGGCTTGATGCGATCGGGCGAATGGGTGGACATGGGTATGCGCGTACGCGGGATTATTTCGATTTGCCGACCCGGTCGTTGCAGGCGTGGACGGATGCGCCGGGCGGTGGCGAACGGTTTTGGCCAGAGGCTAAATAATCAGAAAGTCACCACAACCTGTAGGAGCCGGCTTGCTGGCGAAGCGGTGTTGGCAGTAATGACGCCATCGCCGGCAAGCCGGCTCCTACAGGTTCGGTGTTGTGCGAAATATTAACGGCATACCCACAATCATGTAGGAGCCAGCTTGCTGGCGAAGCGGTGGTGGCCGTGATGACGCCATCGCCGGCAAGCCGGCTCCTACAGGTGTGATTACTTCAGTGGAAATCCCGGCTGCGTACGTTGATGCCATCCAGTAGCGGACTCAGGTCGCTCAAGCGTCCGGCAATCAAATGCCGCACCTCGCCTTCCTTCTCCCAGCGCCCGTCGACCTTGAGCAACTGCGAGCCGACCAACACCTGCCGTTGCCGGTCGGCCAGGTCGCGCCAGACCACCACGTTGACGTTGCCGAACTCGTCTTCGAGGGTGACGAAAGTCACGCCACTGGCGGTGCCCGGACGCTGCCGACCGGTCACCAGCCCGGCGACGCTGACCGGGCGGCCATGCTCGACGTCCAGCAACTCCCGCGAACTGCGACAGCGCCGGGCTTTCAACTCACCCCGCAACAGGGCCAGTGGATGCGGGCCGAGGGTGGTGCCGAGACTGTTGTAATCCGCCAGCAGGTCTTCGCCCACCGTGGGTTCGGGCAATGCCACCGCGTCCTCTTCCTGGCTCGGCAAACCGGCGAACAGCCCCAATTGCTTCTGCACCCCCGCCACTTCCCAGCGTGCTCGATGACGATCACCGGCCAGCCCACGCAACGCGCCGGCATCGGCCAGTTGCTCCTGCGCACGGGCATCGAGCCGCGCCCGTTCGCCGAGGTCGGCGATGTCGATAAACGCCCCCTTGGACCTCGCGGCTTCGATACGCCGCGCATCGTCTTCGCGAAAACCCTTGATCATCCGCAGCCCCATGCGAATCGCCGGCTGCGCACCGATGACGGGTTCGAGGCTGCAATCCCAGTCGCTGGCACGCACGTCCACCGGGCGGATCTGCAAATGATGCCGGCGCGCATCCTGCAGAATCTGGTCCGGGCTGTAGAAACCCATGGGCCAGCTGTTGATCAGCGCACAGGCGAAGGCCGCCGGTTCGTGGCATTTCAACCAGCAACTGGCATAGGTCAGCAAGGCAAAACTGGCGGCGTGGGACTCGGGAAATCCGTAGCTGCCGAAGCCTTTGATCTGCTCGAAAATCTGCGCGGCGAATTCGGGTGTGTAGCCGTTTTTCTTCATTCCGGCGGCCAGGCGATCCTTGTGTGGTTCCAGTCCGCCATGGCGTTTCCAGGCGGCCATGGAACGGCGTAATTGATCGGCTTCACCGGGGCTGTAGTCGGCAGCAACGATGGCGATCTGCATCACCTGTTCCTGGAACAGCGGTACGCCGAGCGTGCGCTTGAGTACCGCTTCCAGTTCTGGAGACGGGTAAGTCTCGGGCTCCTGTTTGTTCCGCCGTCGCAGGTACGGATGCACCATGCCACCCTGGATCGGCCCCGGCCTGACGATCGCCACTTCGATCACCAGGTCATAAAACTTCCGGGGTTTAAGCCTCGGCAGCATCGACATCTGCGCCCGGGACTCGATCTGGAACACGCCAATGGTGTCCGCATGACCAATCATGTCGTAGGTTTGCGGGTCTTCGGACGGGATCGTCGCCAGGCTTAAATCAAGGTTGCGGTGCCGTCGCAGCAGATCAAAGCAGCGGCGGATGGCGCTGAGCATGCCCAACGCAAGAATATCGACCTTGAGCAAACCGACCGCGTCCAGATCGTCCTTGTCCCACTGGATGATGGTGCGCTCGGCCATGGCGGCGTTTTCCACCGGCACCAGACTGTCCAGCGGCTGTTCGGAAATGACGAAACCGCCCGGGTGCTGGGACAGGTGCCGGGGGAAACCGATCAGTTGCCCGGTCAGGCTCAGCACCCGGCGCAACACCGGGCTCTCGGGATCGAAACCGCCTTCACGCAGGCGCTCCACCGGTGGTGTTTCATCACTCCAGTGGCCGCAGCAATCGGCCAGGGCATTGACCTGGTCCGGCGGCAAACCCAACGCCTTGGCCACATCGCGTACCGCGCCGGCCGCGTGGTAGGTGCTGACCACCGCCGTCAACGCCGCACGGGTCCGGCCATAACGCTGGAACACGTACTGCAAGACTTCTTCGCGTCGCTCGTGCTCGAAATCGACGTCGATGTCCGGCGGCTCGTTGCGCTCTTTGGAGAGAAAGCGCTCGAACAACAGCGTGGTGCGATCCGGATCGATTTCCGTGATTCCCAAGGCATAACACACCGCCGAGTTGGCGGCTGAACCACGGCCCTGACAGAGGATTTTTTGCTCACGAGCAAACCGGACGATGTCGTGAACCGTCAGGAAGTAACTTTCGTAGCCCAGTTCGGCAATCAGCTCCAGTTCCTTGTCGATCTGTTTGAGCACCTTGGCTTGCGGGCCTTTTGGCCAGCGCCATGTGATCCCCTCTTCGGTCAAATGACGCAACCAGGACGAGGCCGTCTGGCCTTCGGGCACCAGTTCGCGGGGATACTGATATCGCAACTGGCCAAGGTCAAAGGTGCAACGCCGGGCGATGGTCAAGGTTTCATCGAGCAATGCTTGCGGGTAGATCGATTGCAACACGTCGAGGCTGCGCAGATGCCGTTCGCCGTTGGGGTGCAGGCGCAACCCGGCCTCGGCCACCGGCAGGTGATGACGGATTGCGGTCATGGTGTCCTGCAAGGCGCGCCGCCCACGCGTGTGCATGTGCACATCGCCGCTGGCCACTGCCGGGATTCGCAGCTCCCTTGCCAACGTCATCAGCGCACTCAATCGCCCGGTATCGTCCTGGCCGCGATGTAACTGGACCGCCAGCCACAGGCGTTCGGCGAAGGTTTGCTTCAGCCAGTGACCGGTTTGAAAATCATCCGGCGCATCCGGCACCCACAACGCCAACAGCCCCGGCAAAGGCGCGCTGAAATCCTCCCGCAACACCTGATACCGGCCTTTCTGCGAACGACGCCGCGCCCGGGTAATCAGCCGGCACAGGTTTTGGTAGCCCTCAAGGCTCTCCACCAGCAGCACCAGTTTCGGACCGTCCTCGATGCGCACTTCGCTGCCGATGATCAGTGACAGCTCCACGGATTTGGCCGCTTGCCAGGCGCGGACAATGCCCGCCAGCGTGCATTCGTCGGTGATCGCCAGCGCCTGATAGCCCAGTTTTTTCGCCCGCTGAAAAAGTTCGAGGGCACTGGAGGCGCCACGCTGGAAACTGAAGTTCGACAGGCAGTGCAGCTCGGCATAATCAATGCTCATGCGAACCAGCCCTGCAACCACAACGGGCCGTCCTCACCGACCGTACGATAGGCCCAGCCCTGTTGGCCGGAACGGGTTTCGACCAAGTAGTAGTCGCGGCGCACGTCGGCGCCGTCCCACCAACCGGACTCGATGCGCTCCGGCCCCATGAGGATGCGCGTCGAACCTTCGTGTACCGCTTGCGGCTCCGTCAGCAACCAGCCCGGACGCTGCACGCCAGGCATCACCGCGCAGCGCTGGCTCTCGGCACTGGCCTGCCACGCGCACTCCGGCCGGTGATCGGCCTGGAACCGCAGGCCCTGCACCGCGTCATCCCCCAACCGTGCGCGCAAGCGTTCGCGCAGTTGTTCCCAGGGCAAGGACTGCTGCGGGCGATCATCGAACAGTTCCTGGTACTGCGGAACGAAGGCCGGCAAGTCTTCGGCACGCAAACGAAAACCGCGCACCGGCGCCTCGACCTGAACCTGTTCCAGCCGCCCTCGGGCCAGTTCGAAGAGCATCGCCGGATCGCGCTCGGCGCTGAGCAGGCCGACCTTGATCACGCTGTCCGGCAAGCCGGCATGTTCCAGGTGCAGGTCAAAACGCTGCACACCGCTGTCGCGACCGCACAGGAACGCCGACAGATCGCCGGTCAGCCGGCGTAACGGAAACAGCAGCGCCTGATGGGATTGCACGTCGAAATTGAGCTCGATGCGCACATCGAAGCGGTCCGGCGGCAGGTAGAACGCCAACGCCAGCCGTCGCTCGCCAGACAGCGCGTCCAGATGCTTGAGCACCTGGGCCTCGAAACGCCGCGCCAGGCTCTGTCGCGGTAACGCCTGCACCTGGCTCAAGGTGCGCAACCCCATACGCGACAATGCCGTGGCCACCGCTGGCTCCAGAGCGATCCGGTCGACAGGCAATTGCCCCAGATGATGCTGCAAGGCTTGAGCGTCCGGCACCACCAGACCGTCATACGCATTGGCCAATACCCGCGCCGCCACCGGGTTGGGCGCGGCAACAATCCGATGACGAAAGCCCAGTTCGCCGAGTTCGGTGCGCAAGCGCGCTTCGAATTGCGGCCAGTCGCCAAACAATCCTAGGCTGGACTCGATTTCAAACACCACCGCACGCGGGTAATGCACGCTGACCTGGGAGCTGAAGCGGTAGGCCCAGGCCGCGAGAAACTGCTGCCAGTGCTCGATCTCGGCGGCGTCGTATTCCGCCGTGACAAAGTCTTTGCTCAAGGCCTGCGCGGCAGTCATCGACATGCCGGGGCGCAAGCCCAGCGCCCGCGCCGAAGCGTTGACCGCCTGCAACACCCGACGCTGCGCCGGACCGGTCAGCAGCGCCAGCGGCTCATCGGGATCGGGGCGCTGACGCAGTACCGCGTCCAGCGCCAATTGCGGGAAGAGAATGCACACCCAGCGCATGGCAACCTCAATGCCCCACAGGGAAGGCAATCGGCGCCGAGCGGGCCAACCCGCCCCGGCACTTGAGCACGCGCAATTGCGCAGGCCTGGCATCGATGGCGATGCGCAGCGCGGCCGGTGACGGGTTGATCGCTTCATGGATCGAGCGGTAGGCGAATGCCAGGGTCGAGCCGGTTTCCGCCGCCACCTGCAAGCGCCGCAAGGCGCGGTCATCCGCCTTGTGCGGCCAGCACAGCACTGCGCCGCAACTGCCCGAACGCAGGCATTGTTCCGCCGCCCACAGCGCATCACGCTCGCTGGCCTGGATGATCGACAACTGGCGCAGATCAACCCCGGCGTTCTGCCAGGCTTGCGGATACGGCACGTACGGTGGCGCCACCAGCACGATGCGCTCACCCGCCGCCGACAACCGCGCCAGCGCCGGCCACACCAGTTGCAACTCGCCGACGCCCTGCCCGGCCAGGAGAATTTCGGTCAGCGCCGCCTCCGGCCAGCCGCCAGTGGGCAACGCCGCATCCAGCGCCGCATGCCCGGTGGGTTGCGGGCTGACCGTCGGTGGCGCAGGCCGGCCCTTCCAGACCTGGCCGCCATTGAACAGCGTGTCCAGCGCAACGACGGCGCCCATCACCCTTGCCTCACCAGACCGCAGAACACCCCTTCGATGGCCAGGTCCTGATCGGCCTCGACGATGATCGGCTTATAGGCCGGGTTGCGCGGCAACAGGCGCACCGCATCGCCGACCCGCTCGAAACGCTTGATGGTGACTTCACCGTCAAGCCGCGCCACGACGATCTGGCCATTGAGCGCTTCGGGGTTGCGATGCACGCCCACCAGGTCGCCATCGAGGATGCCGTCCTCGATCATCGAATCACCCTGTACCCGCAGCATGTAATCCGGCACCCGGGAGAAGATCGACGGGTCGAGCAGCAAGCGGCTGTGCACCTCGGCATCGGCACCGATCGGCGCCCCTGCCGCCACCCGGCCGAGGACCGGAATGTCCAGCAGCTCGGGGCGCGCCGGTTGCCCAAGCAAACGAATGCCTCGGGCCTGATGCGGATTGACTTCGATAAAACCGGCGTCGGTCAGCGCCAGCACATGCTTGCGCGCCACGCTGCGGGAGGCAAAACCAAAGGCCTCGCTGATTTCAGCGAGGCTCGGGGACTGACCGTGCTCCGCGATTCGATCACGGATAAACGTCAGGATGGCAGTACGGCGGGGAGTTAAAGTCGTCATGGAGTACATTTGTACTCTTTTGACTTTTTTATGGCAAGGCCCGCCAGTCAGCTCCCCTTTATCACGGGGCCCGGCATACCGCACATCCGGAGTCAGGCCCTACAGCGTCCGCTGGCCATTGCCGATATCCTTGGCTTTCTCGATCCCCCACTCCATCGCGGCCTCCATGTCGAGAAAATGCAACGCCGGGTGATCATTCTCCTCAATGGCAGAGCCATCGGGTCGGTATACCCCGATGAACATTCCCAACGAACCGTCTCGCAGGATCTCGGCCTTGACCTTGATGCTGCAATCGTTCGACAGCGTTTCCGTATGAACCATGTGGCGCTCAGTCATCATCGCGTTCCTCCGGGTGATTGAATCCAGTAAAGGCGATCTGCCGTCCCTGTTTCAAGTTCGACCCATCCGCCAAAAGGCGTGATTTATGGGGCACAAGACAGCGGCGTAATGCCACCTATACTACAAGCCACCGCCCCCTCGGGGTCTGCAATCCCAACAATAAAAAGCAGAGGTGGAACATGGTCTGGCAGCAAATCTACGATCCGTTCGGCAACCCGGTCATTTCAACCATCATGGCCGCTGTGCCGGTCGTGGTGATGCTCGCAGCCCTGGCCTTTTTCCACATCAAGGCCCATCTGGCAGCCTTGCTCGCCCTCGCCTCGGCGCTGGTCATCGCGATTTTCGCCTTCGGCATGCCGGCGAACATGGCAGGTTCGGCCGCCCTATACGGTGCCGCCAACGGCTTGCTGCCAATTGGCTGGATTGTGCTGAACATCATCTTCCTGCACCGGCTGACCACCGAAAACGGCTCATTCAAAGTGCTGCAGGACTCGCTGGCGCGCATTACCGACGATCGCCGCCTGCAACTGCTGCTGATTGCCTTCTGCTTCGGTGCCTTCTTCGAAGGGGCTGCCGGTTTCGGCACACCCGTGGCGGTGACCGGCGCGATTCTGATTGGCCTGGGCTTCTCGCCACTGGCGGCGTCGGGCCTGGCGTTGATCGCCAACACCGCGCCCGTGGCGTTCGGCGCCCTCGGCACGCCGATCATTACCCTGGCCAAAGTGACCGGCCTGGACGAAATGGAACTGTCGATGATGGTCGGTCGGCAATTGCCGTTTTTCTCGGTGATCGTGCCGTTCTGGTTGATCTGGGCCTTTGCCGGGTGGCGCAAGATGCTGGAAATCTGGCCGGCCATCCTGGTCGCCGGGGTCAGTTTCGCCGTGCCGCAGTTCCTGGTGTCCAACTATCACGGGCCGATGCTGGTGGACGTGATCGCCGCGCTGATTTCCATGGCCTGCCTCACCGGTTTTCTCAAGGTGTGGAAACCCGCGACCGTGCACACCTCCGCCGCGCTGTCCGGGCGCGTCGACAACTCCAAAATAGCCGAAGAACATGACGAGAAACCCATCGCCAGCGCGACCTTCGCCAGCGATGCCAAGCCTGCGGTCATGCGCGCGTGGATGCCGTGGATCATCCTCACGGTGTTCGTGTTCGCCTGGGGCACCCAAGGCTTCAAAAACCTGTTCGATACCCGCCCGGCGATTGATCCCGTGACCCACTCGGCCAAGCTCGATCCCCAAGGCAAACCGCTGCGCGAAGCGAACCCGATCTTTGCGCCGGTCGTCACCTTCGGCACGATCCACCAGCAAATCGAAAAGGTCCCGCCGGTGGTGCCTGCGCCTAAAACCGAGGACGCGGTCTACAAGTTCACCTGGCTGACCAGCACCGGCAGCGGCATCTTGCTGGCGGCGATCTTTGGCGGACTGTTGATGGGTTACTCCATCCCGCAGTTGGTCAAACACTATCTGCGCACGATCTGGGTCGTGCGTTACTCGCTGATTACCATCGTCGCGATGCTCGCGCTCGGCTTCCTCACCCGTTATTCGGGGCTGGACGCGACCATGGGCCTGGCGTTCGCTGCGACGGGCATCTTTTACCCGATGTTTGGCACCTTGCTCGGCTGGCTCGGCGTGGCGCTGACGGGGTCGGACACGGCGTCCAACGTGTTGTTCGGCGGGCTGCAGCGGGTGACGGCTGAGCAATTGGGGCTTAGTCCGGTGTTGATGGCTGCTGCCAACAGTTCCGGTGGGGTCATGGGCAAGATGGTCGATGCGCAGTCGATCGTGGTGGCTTCCACTGCTACGCGTTGGTATGGGCATGAGGGGGAAATTCTGCGTTATGTGTTCTTCCATTCCGTCATTCTGGCGATTCTGGTGGGGGGGTTGGTGACGTTGCAGGCTTATGTGGCGCCGTTTAGTCATATGGTGGTGGGTGGGCATTGAGCGCTGGGGGCATATCCGTTTCTGCGGTGATGGCGGCTGGCGGTTTCGCTCTTACAGAGAGTCACTTGGAAGAGCCCCAAGTAACCAAGGGCTCTTGCCCCTGTCGTTCGGTGGCTCGCTAATGCTCGCCATGCCCTCGCTCCGGTCCTGCTCCGTGGGCCCGCCGCCATCGGCCATCCATGGCCGGGGGCGGCTACCGCGGCATCCTTGCCGCGGTGCCCACTGCGCAGAACCTGCGCTCGGCCTCTCGAGGGGGCGTGTACCGCAAAAGCAAAAACGAGGCGGCCTGCCAGCCGACCTGGCTCTTCTGACGTGTGCACACTCCCGCACTGTGGCTGCCGCACTAATTTTCGATGTTTGCACATTCCCCTGTAGGAGCCGGCTTGCTGGCGATGGCGGAGGGTCAGACACCTGTTTGTTGACTGAACGGACGCCATCGCCAGCAAGCCGGCTCCTACAGTTGATCGTGTATGTTCCGAACACACATGCATTTCCCTTGTAGGAGCCAGCTTGCTGGCGATGGACGTCAACGATAACGCGGGGCTGTCTGAATGAACGCGTTGCCCCGACGTTTTTCGCCGGCAAGCCGGCTCCTACAGGGAATCGCGTTTGCTTTTGATTTTCACCACTCATCAGGCCGAGCGTTAGCTCGCCTTCAGCTTTTGATCTGGCGGTACACGCCCCCTCGAGAGGCCGAGTGGAGGTTCTGCGCAGTGGGCAACCCGGCATGGATGCCGGGTTAGCCGCGCACGGCCAAGGATGGCCGATCGCGGCGGGCCCACGGAGCAGGACCGGAGCGAGGGCATGCCGAGCCACAGCGAGGCACCGAACGAAAGGGGCAAGAGCGCTTTGGTTACTTTCGCGCTTTTCGAAAGTGACTCGCCGTAAGGGCGAAACCAATATCAGCCATCACCAAAATAACGGATACACACACAAAACCTAAGTAAACAGACCGCTGCCCGGCCGCACACGAACGGAGTATCGTAAAACGACCATGAACATTCTCTACGATGAACGCGTTGACGGAGCGCTGCCCGACGTCAACAAGTCAGCACTGTTGCAAGCCCTGCAAACCCGTTTGCCGGCCCTGGAAGTGCTGCATCAGCAAGAAGAACTCAAGCCATACGAATGCGACGGACTCTCGGCCTATCGCACCACGCCCCTGCTGGTGGTCCTGCCACGCCATCTCGACGAAGTACAAGGCGTGCTCCGGCTCTGCCATGAAATGCATGTGCCGGTGGTCGCCCGTGGTGCCGGCACCGGTTTGTCCGGTGGCGCGTTACCGCTGGAAAAAGGCGTGCTGCTGGTCATGGCGCGCTTCAACAACATCCTGCACATCGACCCCGCCGCCCGCACCGCACGGGTCCAGCCCGGCGTACGCAACCTCGCTATTTCCCAGGCAGCAGCCCCCTTCGGCCTGTACTACGCGCCCGACCCTTCCTCACAGATCGCCTGTTCCATCGGCGGCAATGTCGCCGAAAACGCTGGCGGCGTGCATTGCCTGAAGTACGGCCTGACCGTGCACAACCTGCTCAAGGTCGACATCCTGACCGTGGACGGCGAGCACCTGACATTGGGCTCCGATGCCCTCGATTCACCCGGCTTCGACCTGCTGGCACTGTTCACCGGTTCCGAAGGCATGCTCGGGGTGATCACCGAAGTCACCGTCAAACTGCTGCCCAAACCGCAGTCCGCCAAGGTGCTGCTGGCGGCGTTCGACTCCGTCGAGAAAGCTGGGCGAGCAGTAGGTGACATCATCGCCGCCGGCATCATTCCGGGCGGTCTGGAAATGATGGACAACCTGGCGATTCGCGCCGCTGAAGACTTCATCCACGCCGGCTACCCCGTGGACGCCGAAGCCATCCTGCTGTGCGAACTCGATGGCGTCGAAGCCGATGTCCACGATGACTGCGACCGCGTGCGCCAGGTGCTGGAACAGGCTGGCGCCACCGAAGTGCGCCAGGCCAGGGATGAAGCCGAACGCGTGCGTTTCTGGGCCGGACGCAAGAATGCCTTTCCGGCGGTGGGTCGGCTCTCGCCGGATTATTACTGCATGGACGGAACGATCCCGCGCCGCGAGTTGCCCGGCGTGCTGCGCGCCATTGCCGCGTTGTCCGCCGAGTATGGCTTGCGCGTCGCCAACGTTTTCCACGCCGGTGACGGCAACATGCACCCGCTGATTCTGTTCGACGCCAATCAACCGGGTGAGCTCGACCGCGCCGAAGCGCTGGGCGGCAAGATCCTCGAATTGTGCGTGAAAGTCGGCGGCAGCATCACCGGCGAGCACGGCGTGGGCCGCGAGAAGATCAATCAGATGTGCGCGCAGTTCAACGCCGATGAGCTGACGCTGTTTCATGCCGTCAAAGCCGCGTTCGATCCCGGCGGTTTGCTCAACCCCGGCAAGAACATTCCGACGCTGCACCGCTGCGCCGAATTTGGCGCCATGCACGTGCACCTGGGTCAGTTGCCCTTCCCTGATCTGGAGCGATTCTGATGCGCAGCGAACTCGATATCGATGACAGCGGCGTGCTGCTGGAGCAGGTCAATCAAGCGCTGGAAAACGCCACGCCGCTGCGCATTCAGGGCTCCAACAGCAAGGCGTTTCTGGGGCGCATCGTTGCGGGCGAAGTACTCGACACGCGCAGCCACCGAGGCATCGTCAGCTACGACCCGACCGAACTGGTGATCACCGCCCGCTGCGGCACACCCTTGTCCGAACTGGCGCACGTGCTGGATGAAGCGCAGCAGATGCTGCCCTGCGAGCCGCCTTCCTTTGGCGACGATGCCACCGTCGGCGGGATGATCGCCAGTGGCCTGTCGGGACCGCGTCGTCCCTGGTCAGGCTCGGTGCGCGATTTCGTCCTCGGCACACGGGTCATCACCGGGTACGGCAAGCATTTGCGCTTTGGCGGCGAAGTGATGAAAAACGTCGCCGGTTACGACCTGTCGCGCCTGATGGCCGGCAGTTTCGGCTCCCTTGGGGTGATCACAGAAGTCTCGCTCAAGGTCCTGCCCAAACCACGGCAAACCCTGAGCATCAGCCTGGAAATGGATAGCGATCGTGCCTTGCTGCGTCTCGCGGAATGGGGCCAGCAGCCGTTGCCGATCAGTGCCGCGTGCCACGACGGGCAACGCCTGCACTTGCGGCTTGAGGGCGGCGAAGGCTCGGTGGCAGCGGCTCATGACCGTTTGGGCGGTGAGCTTCTGGACGCCTCATATTGGGCGGATCTCAACGAGCACCGACTGAGTTTCTTCGACGAGGGCCAGCCACTGTGGCGCCTGTCCGTGCCGCACAACACGCCGCGGTTGTCCCTGCCCGGCCGGCAACTGCTCGACTGGGGCGGCGCCCAGCGCTGGCTCAAGTCTGACGCCGAAGCGGCGTTCATTCGCCAGGTCGTGGATGAGGTCGGCGGCCATGTAACCTGCTACAGCCATGGCCTGATCGACAGCCCGTTCCAGCCGTTGCCTGCCGCGTTGATGCGCTACCACCGCAGCCTCAAGCAACAACTCGACCCACGGGGCATTTTCAACCCGGCACGCTTGTACGCGGAGCTTTGAACCATGCAGACAACCCTGAGCGAAACCGCCCGGCAGCTGCCCCGCGCCGAAGAAGCCGAAAGCATTTTGCGCACCTGCGTGCACTGCGGTTTCTGCAATGCCACCTGCCCGACCTATCAATTGCTCGGCGATGAACTCGATGGGCCACGGGGCCGCATCTACCTGATCAAACAGGTGCTGGAAGGCAACGAGGTCACGCAGAAAACCCAACAGCATCTGGACCGCTGCCTGTCGTGCCGCAATTGCGAAACCACCTGTCCTTCCGGAGTCGATTATCACAACTTGCTCGACATCGGCCGGGCAGTGGTCGATGCGGCGGTGCCGCGCTCCATCGACCAACGCCTGTTGCGTGAGGGATTGCGCAGCGTCGTCCTTAATCCGGGACTGTTCAAAGCACTGATCAACAGCGGTCAGGTTTTTCGGGCACTGCTGCCCAACACCTTGCAGGCAAAGTTGCCTCGCCATGTTTATCTCCCCCGGCCACGCCCCACCACCCGCCATGCCCGTCAGGTGTTGATGCTCGAAGGCTGCGTACAGCCGAGCCTGTCGCCCAACACCAATGCGGCAGCGGCGCGGGTGCTGGATCGACTGGGTATCAGTGTCACCCCGTCCAGCGAAGCCGGGTGTTGCGGCGCGGTGGATTATCACCTCGACGCTCAGGCAGCCGGCCTCGACCGCGCTCGCCGCAATATCGATGCGTGGTGGCCGAGTATCGAGAACGGTGCAGAAGCCATCGTGCAAACCGCCAGTGGCTGTGGCGCCTTCATCAAGGACTATGGCCATTTACTCGAACGCGATCCGGCCTACGCCGAGAAGGCAAAAAGGGTCAGCGCGCTGGCCAGGGACCTGGTGGAAGTGTTGCGCGACGAACCGCTGGAAACACTCGGCATCCACAGTGACCAGCGCTTGGCCTTCCATTGCCCCTGCACTTTGCAGCACGCGCAAAAACTCGGCGGCGCGGTGGAAGCGCTCCTTGCTCGCCTCGGTTTCAACCTCACACCTGTGCCCGACAGCCATTTGTGCTGCGGGTCGGCGGGCACTTATTCGATCACCCAACCCGAACTGTCCCGGCAACTGCGCGACAACAAACTGAATGCGCTGGAAAGTGGCCATCCTGAAGTTATCGTTACCGCCAATATCGGCTGTCAGTCGCATCTCGACGGCGCGGGCCGGACCCCGGTCCGGCACTGGATCGAACTGCTCGACGCGGCGCTGCCCTCATCGATCACCGGAGACTCCCCATGAAAAGCAAAGTCGTCCTGAGCCAGACCGAAGTCAGCCGGATCCTCGCGGCCGCACGCACCGAAGCACAAAATAACCAATGGGCCGTGACCATCGTGATCGTCGACGACGGCGGCCACCCCCTAGCCCTCGAACGCCTCGACGGCTGCGCGCCCATCAGCGCGTACATCGCCACCGAAAAGGCGCGCACCTCGGCGTTGGGCCGGCGCGAATCCAAAGGTTATGAAGACATGGTCAACGGCGGGCGCTTCGCGTTTTTGTCGGCCCCCTTGCTGACATCCCTGGAAGGCGGTGTGCCGATCATCGTCGACGGTCAGGTGGTGGGTGCGGTTGGCGTGTCCGGCGTAAAAGCCGAGCAGGATGCACAAGTGGCGAGCGCCGGGGCGCAATGCCTGAAGTGAACCGTGCTCGAGGAACGTAATCAGAAGAAACAAAAAAGAGACTTACGTCTCTTTTTTTATGCGCGGCTAGAATTGATAGTTGTCGCCGCTTTTTCGAACTGACAGAGCAACCGCCCACTTCAAAGGAAGCGCAAAGATGAATCGTCTTACTGCGAAAGACTTTGCCCCTGAGCTGCTCGAACTCTACGACTACTACGCCCACGGCAAGATCAACCGGCGAGAGTTTCTCGACCGGGCGGCGTTATTCACCCTTGGTGGCCTGACCGCCAGTGCGCTCCTCGCTGCCCTGAGTCCCGACTATGCCTTGGCCGAACAAGTGGCGTTTACCGACCCGGACATCATCGCCGAGTACATCACCTACCCCTCGCCCAAGGGCCACGGGCAGGTTCGGGCCTATCGGGTGCGTCCGGCAAAAGCCACCGGCAAAGTGGCGGCCGTGGTCGTCGTGCATGAAAACCGCGGGCTCAACCCCTACATCGAAGATGTTGCCCGACGCGTGGCCAAGGCCGGGTTCATCGCCCTCGCCCCCGATGGCCTGACGTCAGTGGGCGGCTATCCCGGCAACGACGACAAAGGCCGGGAACTCCAGGCGACCGTTGATCCTGAAAAGCTCATGAATGACTTTTTCGCCGCGATCGAGTGGCTGATGAAACACGATACGACCACCGGAAAAGTCGGCATCACCGGCTTCTGCTATGGCGGTGGCGTCGCCAACGCGGCTGCCGTGGCCTATCCCGAACTCGGGGCTGCCGTGTCCTTCTATGGACGGCAACCAGACGCCAGGGATGTCCCCCGGATCAAGGCGCCGGTGATGCTTCACTTTGGCGAACTTGACACACGCATCAACGAAGGATGGCCCGCCTACGAGCAGGCATTAAAAGCAGCCGGCAAAACCTATGAAGCCTACATCTACCCCGGTGCCAACCACGGCTTCCATAACGATTCCACGCCTCGATTCGATGAGGCCGCAGCCAAACTTGCCTGGGAAAGGACGCTAAACTGGTTCCGGCGATACCTGTCTTAGCGCCGCAAGCAATAAGTGGTCTTGAATTTTTATTGCTGTTTCCAGGTTTTTAAAGAGTGCATCACACATGAATAACAATGATTTTCTGTCGCAACAGAAACCACCCTTCAGCATTGTCCTGGTCAACTACAAAACCATCGAAATAACCCGGATTTGCCTCGACCTGCTACATCAGCACCTGGGCGACAGCAACATTCCGGTCTGGGTGGTTGATAACGACTCGGCCGATGAAAGCACCGACTATCTGCGCACACTGGACTGGATCAACCTGATTGAGCGAAAAGCTCCCGAGCCGGAGCATGGTCATATCGCGCATGGCAAAGCACTCGACCTGGTGCTGGAACGGGTTGAGACCGACTTTCTGTTCCTGCTGCACACCGATACGTTTATTTTCGACAAAAATGTATTTTCAATGATGTTGAACAAGTGCATTAAAAACCCGAATGTCGTGGCCGTCGGGTGCACAGAACAACTTAACCGCGGCACCACCAGAACCCTTTGGCGCTTTAGCTCACGACTGGTAAAACATCACGTCAGACGCCTGAAACTGTCCCTGGGACTACGTTCCAGAGAGCCAAAGCCCTACAGGGAAGTTTATTTGAAAAGCTTCTGTACCTTATGGAACTGCAAGCTGATGAAGCAACACGGCATGCATTTCCTGATGGATGAGCGCGTACCCGGTTATACCCTCCAGGACCGCATGACCCAGTTGGGCTATGTTGTTGAACTGTTGTCCCCGCGCAAGATATTCAGCTACCTCGACCATATTCAAGCGGGCACCGTCGCGGCCGCTGGCGGTTATGCGACAACGCACAGACGAACGAAGATGTACAACGACATCCTTAAACGTTTGAAGGGCGACAACAACCAGGTATCGGCAGCGCGTCACAAGTAGCGCGCCCCTCTTGCAGGAAGCACTCGCAGGTTGTTATGAACAGACTATTGGAGCGGTAATGACACCGATCACTCAGACACTTCCCATCGTCACCACCCCGGAGCTGGATTTTGACCAGAACGCTGCCAGCACTTTCGGTCACTCGCTAGCCAGTACTTATGCTCAAGCCACCCCCTTTCCACACATCGTCATTGACGATTTTTTACCGCAGGACCTGATTGCGAGCATCTGCGCGCATTTTCCCGTCGAGCCAACCAACAACGAAATGCTCTATGAGCGTGGCTATAAGGGTCAGCACAAACGGCAAGTCAGCCCCAACGAGTGCGATCCCTACTTGAAGACGGTTTTCAACGCCTTCAACTCGGCGCCCATGTTGCAGTTTCTTGAAAAACTCACAGGTATCGAGGGTTTGATTCCCGATCCTTACTTTACCGGCGGCGGACTGCACGAAACGAAAAAGGGTGGGTTTCTGGGGGTGCACTCGGACTTCCGGCTCAACAAAAAGTTGAATATCGAGCGCAGACTGAATGCCATTATTTATCTGAATCAGGATTGGCAAGAGGCGTACGGCGGCAACCTGGAACTATGGGACGTCGGGATGAAGACGTGCCTCAAGAAAGTCCTGCCGATCTACAACCGCTGTGTCATTTTCAACACCGACAAGGACAGCAATCATGGACACCCGGAGCCTCTGACGACGCCGGAGCACATTACACGCCGGTCCATCGCGCTGTACTACTACACCGCAGCAACCGTGGTGGCTGATCCTGCGCAAAGAAACAAAACCCACTACAAACCAAGGCCCAAGGATCGCTTGAGCCTCAAGTACTACCTCAACAAACTCATCAAGAAAAAAAACTGACGGCACCTGCGGTTATCCGACCACATCGATCAACTGCTCGCGTTGCGCCCCCGTCAGCATCGGGCCGAAACCGGCACCGGCATTGTCCGCCATGTAACGCGGGTTGCCGGTGCCGGGGATGACGCAGGTCACTGCCGAATGCGCCAGCAAATACTTGAGCGCCAACTGTGCCCAACTGGTGACGCCGACTTGCGAGGCCCAGCCGGGCAGCGGTTTGCCCTTCAAGCGGGCAAGCAAATCACCGCCGCCAAATGGCCGGTTGCAGATCACCGCCACGCCGCGTTCGCGACACAGCGGCAGGATGCGTTTCTCGACCCCGCGATCGTCCAGCGCATAGTTGATCTGCAAGAAATCCAGTGGCTCGGCTTTGAGCACCGCTTCCACTTCCTCATATGCCGACGCGGTGTAATGGGTGATGCCGATGTAGCGAATCCGCCCTTCTTCCTTCCATTTGCGCAATGTAGGCAAATGGGTTTTCCAGTCCAGCAGGTTATGGATCTGCATCAGGTCGATCCGGTCGGTCTGCAGCAGTTTGAAGGATTGCTCCATCTGCGCGATGCCTTCTTCGCGACCACGGGTCCACACCTTGGTGGCCAGGAACGCGGGTGAACGCGGCTTGTGGATCGACAGCAGTTCGCCGATGGTCTGCTCGGCGCGGCCATACATGGGTGAGCTGTCGATCACCGTGCCGCCCTTTTCAAATAACGCGCTGAGAACGGCCGGCAGGTTTTTGTAGGCCGGATCGGCAGGTGCGACATCAAAGCCGCGATAGGTGCCCACGCCGACAAGGGGCAATGGCTCGTTGCTGGAAGGAATGGCGCGGGTCAGCATGTTCTTGCCTCCTGTTTCCTTCGACGGCGCGGTGGCTGCAAAGGCCGGATCGAAAGTGAGCACCGCCGAAGCACCGGCAGCCAGCGTGAGTATTCGTCGACGCGTGTATCCATCAGTGTGGCTCATGGTGGTGTCCTTCCACTCTTTTGCGCTTGTTGCGCGGCAAACGGCGCGATCACCAGCGTCACGAGTCCTCTGCTAGCCAAGAGAATAGCTGCCGGCGGCAATTCGTCCTTGCTTGAAATACAACGAGGTCTCAAGTGCTGGGGGGTGGCAGCAATTGCTTGGGTGTATATCCATTATTTTTGTGATGGCGGCTGGCGGTTTCGCCCTTACGGCGAGTCACTTGGAGAAGCGCCAAGTAACCAAGCGCTCTTGCCCCTTTCGTTCGGTGCCTCGCTAGTGCTCGGCATGCCCTCGCTCCGGTCCTGCTCCGTGGGCGCGCCGCCATCGGCCATCCATGGCCGGGGGCGGCTAACCCGGCATCCATGCCGGGTTGCCCACTGCGCAGAACCTCCACTCGGCCTCTCGAGGGGGCGCTCAGATCAAAAGCGGAAGGCGAGCTAACGCTCGGCCTGATGAGTGGTGAAAATCAAAAGCAAACGCGATTCCCTGTAGGAGCCGGCTTGCCGGCGAAAAACGTCTAAGCGACGCGTTCATTCAGACACCCCGCGTTATCGCTGACGTCCATCGCCAGCAAGCTGGCTCCTACAAGGGAAATGCATATGCATTTGGATAAATACGATCCACTGTAGGAGCCGGCTTGCCGGCGAAAAGCGTCTGGGCAACGTGTTCATTCAGACAGCCCGCGTTATCGCTGACGTCCATCGCCAGCAAGCTGGCTCCTACAAGGGAAATGCATATGCATTTGGATAAATACGATCAACTGTAGGAGCCGGCTTGCTGGCGAAAAGCGATTGGACAACGCGTTCATTCAGACACCCCGCGTTATCGTTGGCGTCCATCGCCAGCAAGCTGGCTCCTACAAGGGAAATGCATATTCATTTGGATAAATACGATCAACTGTAGGAGCCGGCTTGCTGGCGAAAAGCGATTGGACAACGCGTTCATTCAGACACCCCGCGTTATCGTTGGCGTCCATCGCCAGCAAGCTGGCTCCTACAAGGAAAATGCATAGGTGTTTGGATAAATACGATCCCTTGTAGGAGCCGGCTTGCTGCGGGCGGCGTTCCGACGATAGCGGTGGGTCAGTCGACACATCTATCGCCTGAAAGGACGCCATCGCCAGCAAGCCGGCTCCTACAGGGGGATCGGTGTACATATCCGGAATGAGGGAACGCGTGCACCAAAGAGCCAGGTCGGCTTTCAGGCCGCCTCGGCGGCGGTGGCGGTAGTCGCCCCCTCGAGAGGCCGAGTGGAGGTTCTGCGCAGTGGGCAACCCGGCATGGATGCCGGGTTAGCCGCGCACGGCCAGGGATGGCCGATCGCGGCGGGCCCACGGAGCAGGACCGGAGCGAGGGCATGGCGAGCATTAGCGAGCCACCGAACGAAAGGGGCAAAAGCGCTTTGGTTACTTTCGCGCTTTTCGAAAGTGACTCGCCGTAAGGGCGAAACCATACGCAGCCGTTACCGCAGCAACGGATATGCCCCGCCCCCTCAAAAACCACACCCCAAAGGGCCCCGCCATGATTCAACTACACTCTGAAAGCGATCAAGCCGTCGCGGTCGTCAGGCCCAGAGCAGTCAATGCCACCCACTCACGCTAGCCGAATGTCACGCACCCTGATGTATCTCATCGTCATCGTTACCGCGTTGTACCTGGCGCTCTGCATCGCGCTGTTCGTGTTCCAGCGTGCCCTCATCTACTTCCCGCAACCCGCCGCGCTCGGAGCGCCCGAATCGCTGCTCACGCTATCGGTGGCGGACGCACAGGTGCAGGTCACCGTCAAACCGCACGACGGACCAAATGCACTGATCTATTTTGGTGGAAATGCCGAGGACGTTTCGCGCAACCTGCCCGTATTTTCCCAGGCATTCCCCGACCATGCCCTGTACTTGCTGCACTATCGGGGCTTCGGTGGCAGCACCGGCTCACCTTCCGAAGAGGCGATTTCCCGCGATGCCCTGACCTTGTTCGACAAAGTCTACGACACCCATCCCCACATCGCCGTGGTCGGCCGCAGCCTTGGCTCGGGCGTCGCCGTGCGCCTCGCCAGCCAGCGCCCGGCCTCCCGACTGATCCTGATCACCCCCTACAACAGCCTTGAAGAGCTCGCCGTCCGCCAGTACCCGATATTCCCGGTGAAGTGGCTGTTGCAGGACAAGTTCGAATCGTGGAAATACGCCGAGCACATCTCGATACCGACGCTGTTGCTGGCGGCCGGGCAAGATGAAGTCATCCCGCCCTCCAGCACGGAAAAACTCTACGGGCATTTCGCCAAAGGTGTGGCGACCCTGAACGTTATTCCGGGCGTGGGGCACAATTCGATCTCCGACAGCCCGGAGTATCTGAAGCTGATGGAAGACGGGTTGTAGGTCACTCAGTCATTTGCGCGCCAACTTAAAGCGCACGCAATCTTCGTAGAAACTCTGGCGCAGTGCTGCGGGTTTTATCCGCGACGGGCTGTCGTAGGTTTGCTCGGTAATACCCATGGCCGTCATGCGCATCCACGGTTTGCTGAACTTGTAGGTCTGCAATTTCTGGCGGGCGGCGTACAGCGAAACGCCGGCCAGTTTGAGTTCCTGGGCTCTGGCTGCAGTGCCCGCGCCCCAGCTGCACATATACCGGTCATTGGCTTGAAGGTCTTTGGCCTGGGCGGAGACGGCGATGCCAGCCAAGCCTAACGAAATCAGCGTAATCCATACATTGCGCATTTAAAGCCAGCCCTAACCACCTGAAATTAAAGTGATTCTGTCTGTAACTTTCGGGCTTCGGGGCCAGCAAAATGCCTTATTTCAAAGCTTCTCAGTTTCCCGTGACCAGCTTGAGTCCGATAACACCACCCAGGATGACCAGGATGCACAGTATCCGCAGCAGTGTGGTGGCGTCGCCCAGCACCGCCATCCCCAGTATCGCGGTGCCCGCCGCGCCAATTCCGGTCCACACCGCGTAGGCGGTGCCGACGGGCAGGGTTCGCAGCGACAGTGAAAGCAGAAAGACACTGGACAAACCGGTCGCGGCTGCCAGCAGTCCCGGGGTCAATCGGGTAAATCCGTCTGAGCCCTTCATGAAAAACGCGAAGGCAATTTCGAGAATGCCGGCGATGCCAAGCAGTGACCAAGCCATGGTGTTAACTCCTTTGGTTAACCCGCCGAGCGTGACCACCCGGCGAGTTCTATTGATTCAAGGGGATGGTTCAGGCGTTGTTGGCAGCGGCGGGTTTCGCCCGGAACGTCACGCCGAACCGGTTGAAAGCATTCATCAGGCCGATCGCGTACGTCAGGTCTGCCAATTCCTTATCGCCGAATTCGGCAGACGCAGCGGCATAGTCGGCATCGGGAACGCCGGTTTCCGCCACGCGAGTCACCGTTTCCGCCCAGCTCAGCGCAACGCGTTCGCGGGCACTGAAGACTGAACCGGCATCACGCCATACCGGCACCAACACCAGTTTTTCTACGCTGACGCCGAGCTTGAGCAGGTCCCGGGAATGCATGTCTATACAGAAGGCGCAGCCGTTGATTTGCGACACCCGCAGATAGACCAGGTCAATCAGCTCGTGGGAAAGACCGCTGTTCTGCAGGTAGACATAAACCCCGCCGAAAGCCTTGTAACCTTCAGGTGAAGCCTTGGCGTAGTCGAGACGATTACTCATGATGAGTCCTTGTGTTTGCTGGTTGAGGGACTTCATCGTGTCGTGTCTTGGCCTTGTTGATAAGGTCCATGATCGGCCTTGAGTCATGGGCCATGATTCGGCAATCATGGCCCAGTGATTAACCGGATTCATGGACCTTTGGCCTGGGTCATGAGCTTCATAGAATGATTCCCTCCACACAGTTCAAACCGGGTGAATCATGAAAATCCTCCACGTTACTTGCAGCCCTCACGGCGAAGCGTCCGAAAGCTATCGGCTGTCGAAAAACATCATTGGCTTTTTGCTGAAGGCCCATCCAGCGGCAACCGTGATCGAGCGGGTGGTCGGTGGTGACGCGCTGTCCCCTATCGACGAGCCTTACGCGATTTCCCAACAGGCGTCCGCCGATGTCACAGAGACAGGCTCTATCGCCCGATCCGAAGCGCTGATCGAGGAGCTGCACAGTGCCGATATGCTGGTGATTGGTACGCCGATGCATAACTTCACCGTGCCTTCGACACTCAAGCTCTGGATCGATCACATCGCTCGGGTCCGACGCACGTTCAATGTCGGTGCGCAAGGCAAAACCAGCCTACTGCAGGACCGCCCGGTGTATGTTGCAGTGTCCTCTGGCGGCAGGTTTTCCGGAATGACCCCGCGGCAACCGGACTTTCTCACGCCGTACCTGACCGCCGTGCTGGGTATGATCGGGCTGCACGACGTGAATTTTTTCTCCGTAGAGGGAACCGCCATGGGCCCGGAGGCCGTCGCCGCCGCCAGGGACAAGGCGGGCCAGGCACTACAAGCGCATTTTTCTGCGCACGACACGGGCGAGGCCAATGACCCTTCAAATCAAAAACTTCTCACCCCTTGATCCGACCTCGTCGGAGCCGATCTACCGGCAAATCTACTGGCGATTCCGCGGCGCGATCAGTGACGGACTGCTCGCCCCCGGGGACCGGATTCCTGCGGCCCGGGCACTGGCAAAAGAGCTTGGTCTGGCGCGGGGGACCATCGACACCGCGTATTCACTGCTGACGGCGGAGGGCTATCTGCTGTCGCGGGGTCAGGCGGGCACCGTGGTGGCGCCGGGGGTCAGCGGCAGGAAGCCTTCGGCGCGTACGGAACACCCGTTTAATGCGACCGCCAGCGCCTCGATCAGGCACAAGGCAGCGGTCCTGCCCTTTCAAATGGCCTTGCCCGCGCTGGATGCCTTTCCGCGAAAGATCTGGTCGCAGATCGGCGCACGCTGCGTGCGCGCCACGCGCATTCCCGACATGGCCAATCCGTCGGTGTTGGGGCTGGAATCGTTGCGCACGGCGATTGCCACTTACCTGCAAGTCTCACGGGGCATTACCTGCTCGCCCGCGCAAGTGTTCATCACCTCGGGATACCGCAACACACTGGCACTGATCGCTCACACGCTGCTCAAGCCCGGCGACCGTGTGCTCGTGGAAGACCCCGGCTACCTGCCGACCCGCCAGTTGCTGGCGCATCTTCAGATCAAGGTTGCCCCCGTGCCGGTGGATCAGGACGGCATGCAGGTCGCGCAAGGGGTGAGCAGCGCGATGGACGCACGAGCGGCGGTGGTCACACCGGCACATCAAAGTCCCCTGTGCGTGTCGCTGTCACTGCCGCGCCGACTGGAATTGCTTGAGTGGGCCAGCCGGCAGCAGGCCTGGATTATCGAGGACGATTACGACGGCGAATACCGCTACGTCAGCCGTCCCCTGCCCGCGCTGAAAAGCCTGGACCGTGATGGCCGGGTGCTCTACGCCGGCACGTTCAGCAAGGTACTGTTTCCGGGGATCCGCCTTTCGTACCTGGTGGTGCCGCCAGCGCAGGTCGAACGCTTCGAACACGTCAGCGAGACCTTTCTCGGCGGTTGTCCGGAACTGACCCAAGCCATCGTCGCCACGTTTATGACCGAGGGGCATTTCGCGCGCCATATCCAGCGCATGCGCAAGCTCTACGGCGAACGCCGGGAAGCGACGGCGCGCGGATTGAAGAAAGTCCTGGGTGAACGCATCCGCATCGATCCGCAGCCGGGTGGCATGCATCTGATTCTGCGGCTGATGGAGGCACAGTCCGACCGATTGCTGGTCGAGCGCTTGTTGGCGGCCGGTCTCTACGCTGAAGCGTTGACCGATTGGCGTGTGCATGACGAGACCGATTCCGCGCTGTTGCTCGGGTTTGCCAACATTGATTCGCAAGAGACTGCCGAGCAGTTGGGAAAACGGATACTGGCGTTGATGTAGGGGCCAGATTCCAGGGCCCTATCGCCGGCAAGCCGGCTCCTACAAGGGTTTTGCGTGCACCGCAAAACCCTTGTAGGAGCCAGCTTGCTGGCGAAGGCGGCCTTGAGAACAACACAAAAAACCAGTCATGGCCCAATCAAGCGGCTGACTCATGGACCTGTCCGCCTTACCCATCTCACCGCATCATCGGCCACCGACCACCACCCGGAATAATCCGATGCCCAGCTCTTCCCCACTCCACAGCATCGCTGTGTTCTGCGGCTCCAACTATGGCTTCAACCCCGACTACGTGGCAGGCGCCCAGGCCCTCGGCCGGGAAATCGCCCGACGCGGCATACGCCTGGTCTATGGCGGTACCGACAAGGGTTTAATGGGCGTGATGGCCGATGCCGTACTCGCCGAGGGCGGTGAAGTGCTCGGCATCATCACGCGCTTGCTGTTCGACCTTGGGCATCTTCATGACCGTCTGACCGAACACGAAGTGACGCCAGACATGCGCAGCCGCAAGACACGCATGAGCGAATCGGCGGATGCGTTCATCGCATTGCCCGGCGGGCTGGGGACGTTTGAGGAGTTGTTTGAAGCGGCAACCCTGACCCAATTGGGTGAACACCACAAAGGCGTCGCTTGCCTGAACATCGGCGGTTTTTTCGACCCGGTGCGCAGCCTGCTAGACCATGCGGTGAACGAAGGCTTCATGAAGACCGAACACAGCCAGATGCTGATGTTCAATACCGACCCGGCGGCACTGCTCGACGCGCTCGAACAGTGGCAAGCGCCCACCGTCACCAAATGGATCGGGTCGGCGGCTTGAAAGGCGTTTCAGTGCTTAGCGATGCACCCGGTTCCGCCCAGCGCGCTTGGCCTGGTAGAGCGCGTCATCGGCTCGGGTCAGGAGGCTGTCCAGGTGCTCGCCGGGTTGCGCGAAGGCCACGCCAAAGGATGCCGTGATCGTATCGAGCACCTTGCCATCAACCCGCGCCTTGATCCGCAATGACTGGATTTTCACCCGCAGTTGCTCAGCGAAAACAGCGGCACTCGCCAGGTCGGCACAGTGTTGCAGAATCACGCAGAACTCTTCACCGCCATAACGCGCCGCCGTGGCTTGGGGTGGCAGCGAACTGCGCAACACCTGCCCGACATGCTGCAGCACTCGGTCGCCCAATGGGTGACCGTACTGATCATTGAATTGCTTGAAGTGATCGATATCCAGCATGACCAGCGCGACGCCCTGGGATTCATTGCTCAGCGCCTGCTCCAGCAAACGGGTAAACGCGGTGCGATTGAGCAGTTCGGTCAGGCCATCGAGCGTGGCCGCCAGTTGTGCACGCTCAAGCTTGCTGCGCAGGCTCTTGATCTCGCTCTGGGCGGAGTGCAGTTGGGTGAGGAACTGTTCCTGCTGACTGTGCATCAGTTGGGTGCTTTGTTGCAGCTCACTCAAAATGCCCGGCAATCGCTCGTTGACGGGCGACTCGAGCATTTCCAGGCAACGTCCCAGACTGCTCTGAAAGTTGAGATTGCCCTCGACGCTGCGCGAAACGTCGCGCTGCATGTCGTCCACCAGATTGATCGCTTGTTGCTGCCCGGCGCGGGCCTCTTCCAGCTCGTCGCGAATGATGTAGTCGCGGAAAAGCCGGGTGGCGGATTCCGGCGGGAAGCAATCGAAGTCTTTGACCACCCGGTCCAGGTGACGATTGAGTTCGGGGTCCAGACCTTTGCTGTAGGTGTACCACAGCGCGTAATGCACCGGATTGGGCGGGATGTTGTGACGAACCATCAGCGGAATGGCTTGTTTGAGCAGCGCCGCGGCCTCGCGGGAATCTTCCGGATACAGCGCAAGGGCAGTCGCACGCGTCTCTGATTGGCTCATGACATCACTGTGGTTGTTAATGATTGGCAAATGCAAAACGATGCGAGCATAACCATACGCATGACAAACGGCCATCCCCCTGTGTATTGCCGTGCCATTCGGGTTGATTCAGGTCAGTTTTATGGCCGGCATTTGCCACCGCGACAGCGTGAAAACACGGACCTGTAGGAGCCGGCTTGCTGGCGATAGGGCCTTCAAACGTTGCGGTGGATTTGAGGACGCCATCGCCAGCAAGCCGGCTCCTACAGTGGTTTTGTGGTGTGTTTAGCTGCCGGCGTCGCCGTGTGCTTCTTCGAAGAAGTAGTCCTTCCAGCTGGCGGCCTTGTTCTTCAGCACACCCAGTTCCTGCAGTTTCTCGGCGTAGACCGCCGTGCGCTGCGGCACCACCGTGAAGTTGATCTCTGGATCGTTGACGATTTTCTCAACCAGCGGCAGGGCCAGCTTCGATTGTTCGACGCGGATGTAGGTCTGGGCGGCGGCGGATTTGTCGGCCTTGATGATTTTTTCCGCTTCGGCCAATGCGTCGTAAAACGCCTTGTAGGTTTTCGGGTTTTCGTCGTGGAATTTTTCCGTGGTGTACAGCACGTTGAACGTAGCCTGGCCACCCAGCACGTCGTAGGAACTCAGCACCTTGTGCACGTTGGGATTCTGCAATTCCTGATACTGGAACGGCGGGCTGGAGAAGTGCGCGTTGATCTCGGAACCCCCGGCGATCAACGCCGCCGTCGCATCCGGGTGGGCTAGGCTGATCGAGATGTCGTCGAATTTCTTGTAGTGGTCATTGCCGAACTGCCTGGCCGTTTCGATCTGCAAGGTGCGCGACTGGAACCCTACCCCGGCCGCAGGCACGGCAATGCGATCCTTCTCGGTGAAGTCCTTCAGGCTCTTCACATTCGGGTTGTTAGTCAGCAGGTAGTTGGGCATCGAGCCCAGCGAGGCAATCGCCTTGACGTTCTGTTTACCCTTGGTGCGATCCCAGATCGTCAACATCGGTGGCACGCCCGCCGACACCACATCCAGCGCGCCGGCCAACAGCGCTTCGTTCATCGCCGTGGCACCGGAGATGCTGTTCCAGTCGACCTTGATGTCGAGGCCCTGGGCCTTGCCGTGCTTCTCGATGAGTTGCTGGTCGCGGACCACATCCAGAATCAGGTAACCGATGCCGAATTGCTGGGCGATGCTGATCTTGCCTTCGGCCTGCGCGCCGGGACTGAGTAACGCACTCATCGCCGCCAGGGAGGCTGCCAGGAGGGTCAACGCTGAACGCTTGTAGGGAATTGCCATGAAATGCTCGCTGTGAGTGGACGAATCAGAAATAAAGCGACGACGAGGACTATTCCTCCACCGCCAGTGTCTTGTTCAACTCCCCGATTTTCTCCAGCCGCGCCCGGACGATGTTGCGGCTGATGTTCAGCAGGCGTCCGGTCTGCAACTGGTTGCCGTGGCAGAACCGGTACGCCGCGCGGAAAATGGTTTCTTCGATATGTTCGTAAAGGTCCGGGATGTTCTGTTCGAACAGCGCGTTGAGGGCGGCTTCCAGGTCCACCGGGCCGGCGACGGCGTGGCTGGTTTGGCTGGCCTGTTCCTGGCGGATGCCGGAGGAACGCATGTCCACCAGGTGCAGATCCGCCGGGGCGACCCGCTGATTGCGGCACACCAGCAACGCGTGGTGAATGGAGTTCTCCAGCTCGCGGATGTTGCCTGGCCAGCTGTGCTCCAGCAGCTTGCGTTCGGCTTCGACGCTCAATGACGCGCGGTTGTAGCCCAGACGCTGGCAATGTTCTTCGAGGAAAAACTCGGCCAGCGGCAGGATGTCGCCCGGTCGTTCGCGCAAAGGCGGCAGGCGAATGGTCGCGACGTGCAGACGGTAAAACAGGTCCTCGCGAAAATGCCCGGCGACGACCGCATCCGCAAGGTTGACGTTGGTTGCAGCCACCAGCCTTACGTTGATCGGGATCGGCGTGCGCGAGCCCAGGCGCACCACTTCGCGCTCCTGCAAGACCCGCAGCAGTTTGACCTGCATGTTCAACGGCAGATCACCGATTTCATCGAGAAACAGCGTGCCGCCATTGGCCGCTTCGAACCACCCGGCCTTGTTCGTCGTGGCGCCGGTGAAGGCGCCTTTTTCGTGGCCGAACAGCTCACTTTCCACCAGGGTTTCGGCAAACGCTCCGCAGTTCACCGCCACGAAGGGTTCGCGTCCGCGGCGGCTCAAATTGTGGATATGCCGGGCGACCAGTTCCTTGCCGGTGCCGGTCTCGCCAATGATCAATGTGTTGGCTTCACTGGGCGCCAGGCGCTCGATGCGGCTGAGCAATTCCTGGGAGCGCGGGTCCTTGAACACCAGGACGGTGGCCCGCACCGACTTGGTCAATTCGCGAGCGTTTGGATGAGTGATCAGCGACATGGTGCATTCCTGGCAGTAAAAGCGCGTGCTCAATAGTGCATGAAGTTGTTTAGACTAAAAAATTCTTAATTAGTATTTATATATTCCCAAAAACCATATGCAACACAACTGCTGCCAGCCTGCTGCTGGAGCAGCAATTGGCACGCACCGGCCTGCTTGCACATCAACACCCCACGCTCCCGGCAGTTCCCTCCCCTCGCCCTGAAACCCAGTCCCTGCGCGGCCTGCAGCGCGTTTTCAGCGCAGTGGCATGCAATCTGCTCTCTCCCATGTACAGCGCAAAACTTTGTAGGAGCTGGCTTGCCGGCGATGGCGCCCTCAGAAACGTCGCATGGTTTGAAGGCCCTATCGCCACCAAGCCGGCTCCTACAAAGACTGTGTTCACAACGCAGCAGCATCGGACACCGCAAAACCCTGTAGGAGCTGGCTTGCCGGCGATGGCGTCCTCAGAAACGCCGCCAGGATTGAAGGCCCCATCGCCGGCAAGCCGGCTCCTACAAAGACTGTGTTCACAACGCAGCAGCATCGGACACCGCAAAACCCTGTAGGAGCTGGCTTGCCGGCGATGGCGTCCTCAGAAACGCCGCAAGGTTTGAAGGCCCCATCGCCGGCAAGCCGGCTCCTACAAGGATTGGGTTCACAACGCTGGAACGTGAGCACACCGCAAAACCCTGTAGGAGCCGGCTTGCCGGCGATGACGTCCGCAGAAACGCCGCAAGGTTTGAAGGCCCCATCGCCAGCAAGCCGGCTCCTACAAAGACCGTGTTTCGCCAATAGCCATTTAGGGAGAGTTAAATGAAACGTTTCTGGCGCAACAGCCTGGTCGCCTTGACCGGGTTTCTGCTCAGTGCCACGGCGCTGGCCGGACAGGCACCGGCGTCGGTGAAGATCGCTATCGTCGCGTATACGCAGGGTGGCAAACCGGTATTCGGCGGGATCGCCGGGCGGGTGATCGAGGACGGTTGGCTGGAACAGCAACTGGCGCAGCGCGGCGTGAAGCTCGACTGGATCGCCCTACCCCACGCCGGCGCCGGGCCACAGATCAACGAAGGTTTCAGCAACAACAGCATCGACTTTGCCGTGCGCGGCGACCTGCCTTCCGTCATTGCCGGGGCTGGCGGCGTGCCGGGCAAGCTGATCGTGCCCGGGGGCAGCGGCAACAACATCTATCTGGTGGTGCCCGCCGGTTCCAGCGCCAACAGCATCGACGACCTCAAGGGTAAACGCCTGGCCCTGCATCGCGGTCGTCCGTGGGAGTTCGCGTTCAGCAACTTCCTCGCCAGCAAGGGCCTGAAGCTCGACGATTTCAAGATCGCCAACCTCAATCCGCAAGTCGGCGCCGCAGCGGTGTCCGCCGGCAAAGTCGATGCGGCCGTATTGCTCAGCGAAGCCTATGCGCTGGAAGACAAAGGCGTCGGCAAGATCATCTGGTCGACCAAGCAAGGCGCCAACGACTGGCGTCTGGTCTCCGACCTCTGGGGCACCGACAGTTTTGTCGCGCAGCACCCGGACATTACTCAACTGCTGGCGACCGCCTGGATCAAAGCCGCCTGGTGGATCTCCCAGGAACAAAACCAGGACGCCTACTACGAACTCTCCTCCCGCGCCGGCACCGCTGAAAGCGTGCTGCGCCGTGACGACCAGAACGATCCCGTGGCCTGGAAAGACCGCTGGGCGCCGAAAAGCGACCAGCAACTCAAGGCCCACTATCAGGCGCTGACCGCCTATGCGCTGGCCAACCACCTGATTCGCGACACCTACGACATCACCCCTTCGCTGGCCACCGGTTTCACCAACCAGGCGCTGATCGATCTGAAACTCACCGACTACTGGCCGGCCCTGCGCGGCCAGGTCAGCAACAATCCATGAATAGGGAAATCCAGATGAAACTGCCGCAACAATTCGTTTTCGGTCTGAGCGTCCTGGCGCTGTCCATGAGTGCCATGGCCGCCGGTGCCCACACCCCCAAACCCGACCCGCAGCAAGGCGATGGCCGCGTCTCGGCGTTCTACACCTGGCAAGAGGTGATCCCGGCCACGCCAGGCAAACTGCTGCGCAGCGAGCCGCTGGAAAAAACCCTGAGCCTGCCCAACGCTACCAGTGCGCAGCGGATTCTCTACACCTCCACCGACGGCATCGACAACAAGACGCCGATCGTGGTCTCCGGCACGTTGTTCCTGCCCAAAGGCAAGGCGCCCGCAGGTGGTTGGCCGGTCGCCAGCTGGGGGCATGGCACGGTCGGTGTGGCCGATGTGTGCGCGCCGTCCTGGCAAGGTCGCTCCTACCGTGACGTGCAATACCTCAGCCGCTGGCTGGATGAAGGTTATGCCATCGTCGCCACCGACTATCAGGGCCTCGGCGTCCCCGGCGGTCACCCGCTGCTGAACAATCGCATGGCCGCCTACGGCATTCTCGACGCGGCAAAAGCCGTGGTTGCGGGCGTTCCGGGGCTGGCCAACAAAGTGCTGATCGTCGGTCAGTCCCAGGGTGGCGCGGGCGCCTTCGCCTCGGCGGCCTATGCCCCGACCTACGCGCCGGACCTCGGCGTCAAAGGCAGCATCGGCACCGGTGTTATTTACACCGTCGGCGCGAAAAACGTCGGCGAACAGGACGTCAACAAAGTCGATGCGTCCCTCGCCTACGGCTTCTACACCCTGCTCGCGGCCCAGCAATACGACCCGAGTATCAACCCCAAGGATTTCTACACCGACAAGGCCCTGCCGCTGTTCGAGCAAGCGCGCACCAGTTGCCTGGCAGCGCTGGTCAGCGATGTGGTCGGCGTCGGCCTGACCCCGGCCAATGCCAAGAAAGACTACAAGGGCGACCAGCTCGCCGCATGGCAAAAACAGGTTTCCTACCCGACGCTGAAACTGGCCCAGCCGATCTTCATCGGCACCGGCGCCGAAGACAAAACCCCGGCCGCCTCGACACAGGTCGCGCTGATGCAGGACGCCTGCAAGACCGGCTCGGTGGTTGAAGGCCATCTCTACAAAGGGCTGGGCCACAGCGAAACGGTCAACGCCTCGCTCAAGGACTCGGTGCCGTTCGCGCACAAGGTCATCAACGACCAGCCCATCACCCCGATCTGCAGCCCCAGCGTGCAGTAAGACGGAGCCTTCGACATGAGTATTGAATTCTTCACCCGCCTGCCCCTGCATGGCGAAACCCAATTCCTCCCCGGCGACCCGCGCAACCGTGGCGACTGGCACCGTGGCGGCCCGAGCACCGGCGCCGTCTCGGGGTTCAGCGTCGGCGATCACTTCACCTACATCGACTACCTCGGGCAGATCGCCAAGGCTGCCGAGATCAACGGTTTCGGCGGTGCGCTGATGGTCAACGCGCCCTCCGGCGAGGAACCGTGGACGGTCTGCTCGCTGCTGGCCCGGGAAACCCGCACGCTGAAATTCGTCACCGCGTTCCAGCCCTACCACTACACGCCGTGGGTGGCGGTGCAGCAGGCCGCGACCTATCAACGGGCGACCGGCAACCGCCTGGTGTGGAACATCATCAACGGCGGTTCGGATGCGATTCAGCGCCAGGTCGGCGATTTCAGTGATCACGATGAGCGTTATGAGCGCGCCATCGAGTTCATGGACGTGGTCAAGGGTTACTGGCACAACGAGAATTTCCACTACGAGGGCAAATTCTACAAGGCCGAGGGCGGTGGTCTGCGCGGGCCGTTGAAGAAAGCCGAACTGCCGCTGATCTGCACCGCCGGCTCGTCGATTCCAGCCCGGGAATTCGCTGCCAAACACGCTGATTTCTACCTGATGCGCGCCGAGCACCCGAACGAAATTGCCGCGCTGATCGCCGACATTCGCGAGCGCGCGCTGAAGTACGGGCGCAGCGACATTCGCTTCGGTCTGTCGATTGACGTCATCACCCGCGAAACCGAGGAACTGGCCCGCACCGAAGCCAGGCGCTTCTTCGATGAAGGCATCGCCAGGGGCGCGGTCAAGGCCGTGGCCGCGCATGCCGGGCTGCGCACCGCGCGCAAACTTAGCTATGAAAACGAGTTCGCGCAGAAGACGGAAACCCAGAGTTTCGATGACTTTTTCATCCACCCGAATGTGTGGACCGGCTTCGGCTACATCGGCATTCCGCCGGGCTGCGCGCTGGTGGGCAGTTATGAAAATGTCGTGGCGCGGATTCGCGAGTACAACGCCATCGGCATCGACCTGTTCTTCCTCGCCGGTTACCCGCATCTGGAAGAAGCCTATCGCCTGGGAGAGCACATCCTGCCGCACTTTCGCGGCGAACGCGCCGAACTGAGCCGCCCGCTGCCGGCGCCGCTGGAACTGCGTTCCGCCAACGGCCCGGCCGGAGCCTGATGCCATGAGCGAGGATCATTCATTGTTCAGTCGCCGGGACTTTCTCGGTCACAGCGCACTGCTCGGCGGCGGTTTGCTGCTCGGTGGCGGCCTGCTCGCCGGGTGTGGCCCGAGCGGCGAAAAAACGGCGGCGACGATTGCCACTGCCGACGATCAGCCGCGTTATGGCGGACGCCTGCGCCTGGGGATTCTCGACGGCAACCAGAGCGGCAACCTCGATGCGCACAAACCCATCGGCAGCGGCATCGTTCGCGGCTTTGCGCTGTACAGCAAGCTGTGGGAATGGGACGAACAGATGCAGCCGCGCCTGGCCCTCGCCGAGTTCGCCGAGCCGAATGCCGATGCCAGCAGCTGGACGTTGCGCCTGCGCCCCGGGCTGGAATTCCACCACGGCAAGACCATCGATGCCGATGACCTGATCTTCTCGATCCGCCGCCTCACCGACCCGCAACTGGCCTCGCCCTATGCCGCGCTGTTGCACTGGGTGGACCGCGACAATCTGGTCAAGCTTGACTCGCGCACCGTGCGCCTGAACTTCCGTGAAGGCCGCAGCTATATGCCGCTGGCGGAAACCTGGGTCAACTTCGGCGGCATCGTGCCGGTGGACTATCACCCGGTGAGCAACCCGGTGGGCGCAGGTCCCTACAAACTGAAAAGCTTCACCCCCGGCCAGCGCTCGCTGTTCACCCGCTTCGAGAACTACTACAAGGACGGCAAACCCTACGCCGACGAACTGGAAATCATCGACTTCAAGGATCAGGTTTCGCGCTTGGCGGCCCTGCGTTCCGGGCAGATCGACATGGCCAACGTGATGCCCACCGAACAGCTGGAAGTGCTGCAGCACGACCCTCGGCTCAAGGTGCTGAAATCGGTGACCGGCAACTGGTTGTCGTTCGACATGAACCTCGACAAGCCACCGTTCAACGATCCACGGGTGCGCGAGGCCTTTCGCCTGCTGGCGGATCGCGAAGAACTGGTGCGCCGGGCGCTCAACGGTCAGGGCCGCGTGGCCAACGACCTGTATGCGCCGAGCGATCCGACCTTCAACCACACGCTCGGGCCGCGTCCCCACGATCCGCAGCGCGCGGCGCAATTGCTCAAGGAGGCGGGCTACGAAAACCTTGAACTGGAACTGGTGACCACGCCGGGGCCGGGGCTGACGTCGGCGCTGGTGCTGGCCGAACAGGCCAAGCGCATTGGCGTCACACTCAAGGTCAAGCAAGTGGACCTGGCCACGTTCCAGGGACCGCTGCGCACCGACTGGACCTTGAGCACCGGCGGCAGCATCGGCGCGCCGTTCCTGGCCAGTGCGATCCACACCGACGCGCCGTTTGCCGTGGCCAACAAGACGCACTTCAAGGATGCGCAGTTCAGCGAGCTGTTTCTGGCGGCCATGGCCCAACCCGATCTGGAGAAACGCAAAGCGTTGGTGCATCAGGTTCAACAGATCCAGTACGAACGCGGCGGCATGCTGATCTGGGGCTACGCCGACCTGCTCGACAGCGTGGCCAACCGCGTAGGCGGCGCGGCGGCGGAAGAGTCGCTGTTCAGCACCTGGCGGTTTGAAAAGCTCTGGTTGAAAGACACCGCCTGATCCGCACCAGCGCTGGAGATTGACACGAAACGGCCTGCCTGACACCCCGGCGAATCATGCGGCGTGGTCCACCTGATGCCACACGGACCTGTAGGAGCCAGCTTGCTGGCGATAGCGTCATAACGGCCGCCATCGCCAGCAAGCTGGCTCCTACAGAGTCGGTGGAGTGTCAGTCGAATTGTGTTTAGGCAATTCCATAAATTTATCTATCGAGGCACATTTTCATGCCCTCTATCGGCTCCGTTCGTCCCGCTTCTGGCCACGCCCTGGCGTTGGTCATGGTTTCTACCCTGTCGATGCCGACCTTCGCCGCCGACACCCAACTGCAAACCGTCACCGTCCAGGCCAGTGCCAGCGATTCCGACGATGACGCGCTGCCCACCCGGCCACCCACGTCGGTCTACGGCGGCATCGAAACCAAGGTGCTCGACACGCCGCGCTCCATCACCCAGATCAACGCCGAGCAACTGGCCAGCGACTCGATCCGCAGCGCCGATGACCTGGTGAAATACGCCCCCGGCATTACCCGCGGCGGCGGCCAGAACGCCGGCCTCGCCCCGCAGTTCCGCGCCCAGGGTTCCGAAGTGTTCCAGGACGGGCAACGCGCATACGGCGTGCGCCACCCGGCCAACTTCAACGCCTACGAAGGCGCCGACATCGTCGCCGGCCCGTCCTCGGTGACCTACGGTTCGGTGTCGGGCAGTGGCGGCTACGTCAATTACCTGAGCAAGAAGCCCAATTTCAACGAATTCAAAACCAAACTCAGCGGCGAACTGGGCGCCTGGGTGCCGGACGGTGAATCCCGCGATTCCAGTAAATTCAGCATCGACAACACCGGTCCGCTGACCGACAACCTCGCCTATCGCTTGAGCATCACCAAACAGCGCCAGGAAGACTTCTACGACAACGTCGACAACAACTTCGACGCGTTCTACGGCGCGCTCGCCTGGCGCAACGACAATGTGCGGGTCGACTGGAACGCCAGCTACGACAATTACTACGACTACAACATCACCCACGGCTGGAACCGCGCCAACCAGGAACTGGTGGACAGCGGCAAGTACTACGCCGGGCGCGCCACGCCGATCATCCAGAACGGCAACACCCTGTGGTCGCCGGTGCTGGCGTCCGGCGCGGCCGATGCGCCGACCCTCGGCTGGGTCAAACGCCAGCGCAACGCACAGGGTCAATACAGCGTGGTCAACGGCAGCTTCCAGACGGCCTCGCCCAACACCCAAAGCAACCCCGGCAGTTTGCGCGGCTGGGTGTATGACCCGACATTGACGGGCAATGGCCTGACCAGCCTGTCATCACAAACCGGCCAGCGCGACGAGGATGAAAACAGCTCGCGGCGCTTCACCACACAGCTGCGGGTCGAAGCCGATCTGACACCAACCATCACCCTGGCCAACAGCACCTTCTACCAGCGCTCCAAAGACATGACCGATGCGGTCGGTTCTTTCCAGGTGCAGTCCAAGGACAACCTGTTCGATAACCGCTTCGAATTCCGCTCGCGCAACGAAGTGCAGCTCGGCGGCCTGACCCTGCGCGATGACAGCAACACCGGGGTGATCTACCGCCGCGAGTTCAACCAGTCGATCGCCGCCAACAACAATTTCGGCTCGACCATCAACGCCTATGACTTGACCCAGGACCCGTCGGGCAAGAATCCCGGCACTTTGCTGGGCCTGACCGGCTCCAATCCCGCCGGCGGCAATGGCGCGTGGATCGGCCAGCCCGGCGTGGCGCAGTTTTCCAACTACTACGGCTGGCTGAATCTGCCGGCAATGTACCCGGCGGGCCACGGTTTATACGCCGAGTCGGTGGCGCCCTACACCGCCGAAAGCACCTGGACCACCAAGACCCTGTTCAGCCAGCACAACCTGCGATTCGGTGACAGTGTCGGTCTGAACATTGGCGCCAGCCGCAGCTGGATCGACGCTGAAATCGAGAACCCGTTCGTGCTGGCCGGCGGCAATCCGCGCAAGGACAGCGACAATTATCGGCTGTTCGCGTTTCAGGTCAGCCCGTACATCAAACCGACCGAAAACAGCACGCTGTATTACACCTTCGATCGCTCATTGGCGGTCAATACCGGGTTCTTCTCCAACGGCCTCGGCTGGGGCAGCGGCGCCGGTGCCAATCAGCTCAACCCGCTGGCCTTCCAGAGCCTCAGCGTGTTGCACGAAGTCGGGCTGAAAGTCGAAGCGGTGCCCAACGAACTGTTCATGACCCTGGCCGCGTTCAAGCAGGCTCGGGATCAATCGCCCGACAGCAATAACAACATTGCCCGACTGGTGATCAAGGGCGTGGAATCGACCCTTCGCTACCAGCCGGACAATCACCTGCGCAGCGGCCTCAACCTGTCAAAACTCAGCGCCTACAACGAGTTTGCCTCACAGGCCGGTTTCGCCTCGGCCGGGTTTGTGCCCGACAACGGCACGGTGTTCGGCGACAACAACAGCCTCAATCAGCGGCCGTCCGGGCGCTTCGACGCGGTGCAGATTCCCGAGTACACCGCCAGCGGTTATGTCGACTATCGCTTCGACTCGGGCTTCGGCGCCGAGCTGTCCGGCTGGTGGACCAGCAGCTGGTATTTGAACCTGAGCAAGACCGTGAAAATCCCCGACGAGTACAACCTCGACCTCGCGGTGTATTACCGCCAGCCGCAATGGAGCACCACGTTGCGGGTGCTCAACCTGACCAACGAGCTGAACTTCGTCAGTGGCCTGGCCGGCTCCACCAATACCTTTTTGCAACCCATGCCTGGCCGCACGTTGCTGGCCCAGGTGGATTACCAGTTTTAACGCAGCGGCACCTATCGCTATCAGGAGTGTTCCATGTCCATTGAATTTGTCGGCATGATTTTCCCCCGCCAGTGGTCCGAGACCCGTGGCATTCGCAGCGCGGATTTCGATCTGGACTTTATCCGCCATCACGCCCGCGCCCATGAACACGCAGGCTTCGACCGGGTGCTGATCGCCAGCGGCCCGGGCAGCGCGGACAGTTTGCAGATTGCGGCCTACGCGGCGGCGCACACCGAGCGCTTGGGTTTCATGATCGCCCATCGTCCGGCATTGAACGCCCCCACCGCCGCTGCCCGAGCCTTCGCGACACTCGATCACACCACCGGCGGCGGGCGAATTCGCCTGCATGCGATTACCGGCATCACCGCCGAACCCCAGGAAGGCGACTTCCTGCTGGACAAGACCGAACGCTACAAGCGCACCGATGAGTACCTGGAGATCGTCCGGCGCATCTGGACGGCTGAAGAACCGTTCGACTTCGAGGGGCAGTATTTCAACATCAAGGGCGCCTTCTCGCCGGTCAAGCCATTGCAGCAGCCGCACATTCCGATTTCCTTTGGCGGGTCGTCGGACATTGCCTATCAGATCGCGGTGAAACACGCGGACCTGTATGCGCTGTGGGGCGAACCGCTGAGCGGCGTCGCCGAACAGATCGGCAAACTGCGCGCGGCGGCAAGTACGGCGGGCGTGGAGGCGCCACGGGTGAGCCTGTCCGTGCGCTTGATTCTGGGGGCGACTGAAGAATTGGCGTGGCAGCGGGCGGAGCAGATTCTGGAACAGATCAAGGCCAATCCACAGTTCGCCGCCGGCAGCCCCTGGCAAAAACGCATCAAGGGCACCGGCTCCGAACGCTTGCTCGCCGCTGCGGCACAAGGTGATCGTCACGACCGCGCCCTGTGGATGCCCACCGCCACCGCCGTCGGCGCCTAC
This sequence comes from Pseudomonas sp. PDM01, assembly GCF_014852325.1. NCBI lineage: Bacteria > Pseudomonadati > Pseudomonadota > Gammaproteobacteria > Pseudomonadales > Pseudomonadaceae > Pseudomonas > Pseudomonas sp. PDM01. The sequence goes on along the minus strand of NZ_JACVBK010000013.1, from coordinate 9,825 downwards.
GGCGACACCACCGCCCTGGTCGGCACCCCGGAAACCGTGGCCCAGGCGTTGCTCGATTACGTCGACCTGGGCGTGACCACCTTCCTCAATCGTGGTTATGACCCGTTGTACGACACCGTCGATTACGGCCGCTGGATCATCCCGGCGGTGCGCGAGGAAGCACGGCGGCGCAAGGCGCGGGTGACGTAACGTTCACCATCGAATCGTCGGAACGCCGCCCGCAGCAAGCCGGCTCCTACAGATTTGTGTCGCGCCACAACTCTGCGTACATACACGGACTCTGTAGGAGCCGGCTTGCTGGCGATGGCGGCCTGACAACCACCACCGACTATCCCGGCTACAACCATTTGGCATCCCACAGCGGATAATCATGCACCCGCGTGACAAGCCCCGCGCGCAATGGATTGGCAACGATGTACCGGGCCACCGCCAACAAATCCTCCTCCCGACGAATCGCCCGATCATGAAAGCCTCTTTGCCAAAGCGCCCCCCTGCGTTGCAGACGTGCATTCACCGCCCTGGCACTGCGCGATTTGGTCGCCAACATCAACGCCGGCAATGTGCTGTTCTTCAATTCGACCAGCCAATGGAAATGGTCGGGCATCACCACCCATGCCAGTGAGTCAGCCCATTCTTCTGTCTGGGACTGGCGAAACTGTTCCACCACCAAGCGTCCCACGCGCCAATTGGCGAAGACCGGATCACGGTTATGGGTAACGGCAGTGAGCAGGTAGATTTGACCGGATTCGGAATAGCGCCCGGCGCGCAGGTGGTTAGCGTGGGGAAGATCGGGCATTCCATTGCCCTCCTGTGTTTTTGGGAGAAACACAAGGCTAGTGCGCGGAAGTCATGATCGATGCCAAAGTTCAGTTCTGAATGTGTCTGGACGATCGCCATCGCCAGCAAGCCGGCTCCTACAGGTTTGTGTCGCGCCACATTTCTGCGTACACACACATACTCTGTAGGAGCCGGCTTGCTGGCGATGGCGATGGTAGCTGCCTACAAAGATCCACCGCCCAACGTCGGCGAATTCTCCAGCAACGTACGCGTATACGCCGCCTGCGGCTGATCCAGCACATCGTCCACCGCCCCCTGTTCCACCACCCTTCCCAGCTTCAGCACCAACACCCGGTCGGCAATCGCGCGAACCACGCCGAGGTCGTGGGTGACGAACAACAGGGTCAGTCCTTCGATTTGCAATTGCCGCAACAACGCCAGGATCGAGGCCTGCACCGACACGTCCAGCGCCGAGGTAATTTCATCGCAGATCAGCAGTTTCGGCTCACACACCAGCGCCCGGGCAATGGCCACGCGCTGGCGCTCGCCGCCGGACAGGCTGTGCGGATACAGATCGGCCACCGACGCTGGCAGCGACACCCGCTTGAGCACCGCATCCACGCGCTGGCGCGCAACGTTGCCCTTGATGCCGAAGAAGTGTTCCAGCGGCGCACTCAGGGTCTGGTAAACGGTCTGTCGCGGGTTCAGCGCCCGGTACGGGTTCTGAAAAATGTACTGAATCTGATGCCGTTGCCGCCCGTCACGTCGGCGGGCCGACAAGCTCAGCGGCACACCCGTATAGTGCAAGTCGCCCTCGGCGTTTTCCCCGAGCCCGGCGATGGCCCGGGCCAGGCTGGTCTTGCCAGAACCGGATTCGCCCACCAGCGCCAGGCATTCCCCGGCGGCCACTCGCAGAGAAACGTCGAACAACACCTGTCGATCGTAGGCCACGTTCAAGTCTTTGATCTCCAGCAGCGGCGCCCGCTCCACCGGCACACCGACAGCCGACACCGGCGCCTGGGCAACTAGCTGCAAGGCCTGTAGATGCGGATCGAGACACGCCACTCGCTGCGCTGAAGACAGGTCGTGCAAGGCCGGCTCAGCCTGCGAGCAATCGGCGGCGCGACGCGAACACCTGGGCGCGAAAGCACAGCCGTGCGGCCGCTGCCCCGGTGCCGGGGCATGCCCCGGGATCGCCTGCAAATCGCGACGCTGCGCCACATCGGGAATCGCCGCCAGCAGGCCTCGGGTGTACGGATGAGCCGGCCGCGTGAATAACGCTTCACGGTCGGCGACTTCAACGATGCGCCCGGCATACATCACCATCACCCGGTCGACCAGGTCCTTGATCACCGCAAGGTCGTGGGACACGTACACCGCCGCCACGCCGAGGCTTTTGCACAAGCGGCGCAAGGTCGCGAGGATGTGCGCCTGAGTGGTGACGTCCAGCGCCGTGGTCGGTTCATCGAGGACGATCAACTGCGGACGCAGGACAAACGCCAGCGCCAGCATCACCCGTTGCTGCTGCCCACCGGAGAGCTGATGGGGGAAGCGCCGCAAAAACGCTGCATCATCTGGCAAGCCAACATCACGCAAGGTATCGACGATGCGCTGCTGTTGCGCCGCACGATCCAGTTCAATCTGATGCGCACCGAGGGTTTCGCGCAGCAGACTGCCGATGCGCAGCGCCGGATTCAGCGCCGTCGCCGGGTCCTGCGCGACGTAGCCGATCAGGCTGCCACGGGCCCGGCGCAACGCTTCGCCCTCAAGCGTCAACAACGAATGACCCGACACCTCGACCTGCCCGCCGACAATCCGCGCCCCGCGTCGGGCATGGGCGAGCAACGCGGTGGCCAGGGTCGTCTTGCCGGAGCCAGACTCGCCGACCAACCCAAGAATTTCGCCGGCCTCAAGGCTGAACGAAACCCCGGACAGCACGTCAATCTGTCCCGCCAACTCGACCCGCAAATCCCGCACCTGCAACACCCCGGCAGTGGTCACCGGCGGGCGGGACTCGATCCCGGCAATCGCATTCATGGCTGCTTTTCTCCGATCCGTGAACTGCTGCGGCCGATGCCTTCAGCGAGGATATTGGTGCCATAGGCGAAAATGCCGATCAGGATCGCCGGGGCCAGCACCGCCCACGGCTGCACCAGCAAACCGGCCTGGTTTTCATTGATCATCAGCCCCCAATCGGCGGTCGGCGGTGCCACGCCGTAGCCGAGAAAACTCAGGCCCGAGAGCATGCCGACGCCCCAGGTCAGCATGTTGCCGAAATGCACCAGCAGCGGCGTGAGGATGTTTGGCAGGATCTCCCTGAACAGAATCCGCCGCCGCGAGTAGCCCATCATCTGCGCGGCCTCGACGAACTCCTGCCCCGCCACCGCCACCGCACTGCCACGGGCCAGGCGGATCACTCCGGGCGTGAAGGCGATGGCCACGGTCAGCACAATCAACCACGGCGCGCGGCCGAGCATGGAGACGATCAACAACACCAGAATCAGGTCGGGAAAGGCCAGCGACACGTCCGCCAGCCAGGTAATCAACTGGTCGAGCCGGCGCCGGGAAAAACCCGCCAGCAACCCCAAGGTGCTACCGGTCAACAGCGCAATCGAGGCCGCCGCAACGGACATCCACAACACCGAGAGGCCGCCACTGAGCAAGCGTGACACCACGTCGTGCCCGAGAAAGTCATAACCCAGCAACGCCGCGCCAACCGGTGCGCCGTATACCGAACCGAGCATTTCCGTCGGGCTGTGCGGCGCCAGCCACGGGCCAGACAACGCCAGTGTCACCACCAGCGCAGTGATCAGCGCGCCCTTGCGGGTTTGCGGTTCCGCCAGCCATACCTGCCAGCGCGAACATCGGGAGTCAGTCATGTTTTACCTCTCAAGGCGCCTTGGATGGGGAGCGTCGCCACCACGGCTGAATGCCCCGGCGGTTACGCTGAATCATGGTCACGCGGCGGGCGGTGCGCAGTTTTGGCGTAAGCAGCACGGTCAGCAGATCGGCGAGCAGGTTGATCAACACCACGCCGAGGGTGATCACCAGCACGATGGCCTGGACCATCGGCAAGTCGCGCATCTGAATCGCCGAATTCAACGAGGTGCCGATGCCGGGGTAACTGAAAATCACCTCGGCCAACAGCGCGCCGCCGATCAGCGTTCTCAGCGTCAACGCCACGCCTTGAATCGCCGGGATCAGTGCGTTGGGCAGCGTGTGGCGCCAGACGATGCGCCACTCGGGAATGCCGCGCAGGCGCGCAGCGATTACGTAGTCGGACTCCAGCGCCTCGATCATCGATGCCCGCACCATGCGCGTCAGGTACGGCAATGCCGACAGGCTCAGGGCCAACACCGGCAACACCAGGAACTGCAATTGACGCAGCAGCGACTTGTCCGGATCGAGGATCGACACCGCCGGCAGCAGGTCCATGTGCGGCATGGAAAACAGCAGCACCAGACCGATGGCCAACAGAAACCCCGGCGTGGCTTTAAGGAAGATCAGCAGCGACAGGCTCCAGCGATCCAGCCGACTGTCACGGCGCAACGCCAGGGAAACGCCGAGCAACAACGCCGCCGGCACCACCACCGCAATGACCCCGGCGAGCAGCGCCAGGGTGTAGCCGAAACGGCCGAACAGAATGCTGCCGACCGGCGCGTTGGAGTCGAGCGACACACCGAGTTCGCCGCTCAGGGCATGCCCGAGCCAGCGCAGGTACTGTTCGAGAATCGGCCGGTCCAGACCCAACTGGCGTTGCAAGGTGAGGATGCTTTCCAGCGGCGCGTCGGGGCCGAGAATCACCCGGGCCGGGTCCGAGGGCAGCGCCTGCGTGGCGATGAACACCACCAGGCTGATGACCCACGCCGTCAGCAATCCGTAAGCCAGGCGCCCGATAAACCACGACAGCCAGGCTGGCGTGCGGGGTTCTTTGCAAGAAGGCTCAGGCATGGTTCACCCACAATTCATCAAAACGCCAAGAGGCAAATGTGGTCTGTTCAGGTTGCAAACCGCCAACCCGCACCGATGCTGCGTCCAGCACATCGTTGAAGCCCCAGATCAACAAGCCACCGCGTTCGTGTTGAATGCCTTGCGCTTCGTGCACCAGCACTTTGCGTTGCTCAAGGTCGGGTTGCGCCAGCGCCTGGCGGTACAGCGCGCTGAAGCGTTCATCGTGGAAGTTGCTGCGGTTGTAGATGGCCTGTGGCGCATCGTTGTGCAGCGCCGACGCGAGAAAACCCCGGGCCGGTGTGGAGCCCGGCGACAGCAGCCAGTTTTCCCGTTGTGGACCGTTGAACACCGAGCCATCGACCTGGGTGACCTTGATCTCGACCCCGGCTTTTTTCGCCTGTTGCGCAAACACCAGCGCCGCGTTGACACCCGGCCCCGGCGTGGTGGTCAGCTCCACTCGCAGGTCGGTCTGCCCGGCCTGGCGCAACAGCGAACGCGCCTGTTCCAGGTCGTAGGGACGCTGGGCAATGCTGTGGTTGTAGGTGGGGTCGTGGGGCGAATACAGGTCGTTGGCGATGCGCCCGAAACCGTTGAGGCCACGGTCCACCAACTCGCGACGGTCGGCCAACAGGCGGAACGCCTGGCGCACCCGCTGATCCTGAAACGGTTGCTTCGCCAGATTCAGATTGAACCCGGTGAACGAGGTGCTCGGCGAGGCGTACAACCTCAGCCGCGAGTCAGCCTTGAGCAGTGCGCTGTGTTCGGCTTGCACGCCGCTGGCCACGTCAATTTGCCCGGCGCGCAGGGCGGCGGCGCGGGACACCTGGTCCTTGAACTCGATGATCTCCAGTTCATCGGCATAGGGTTGGCCGGGTTTGTAGTAATTCTCGAAGCGCTGATAAAGCGAGCGCTGGCCGGGAATGAAACTCTTGAGCTTGTAAGGGCCGGCGCCGACCGGGTTGCTGACGGGGTCATAATCGGTGGGGACGATGCCGCCGAAACTGATCAGGGTTTCATCCAGCGGGTAAAAGCTCTGGCCTTCCTTGAAGCGGATTTCGATGGTGCGCGCATCCAGTTTGCGCAACGCGTTGCGGTCGATCGCGCCCACCAGACCGGCAAACGGCGACGCCAGTTTCGGGTCGGTCAGGCGCAGGATCGAGAACAGCATGTCATCGGCGCCGATGCTCTTGCCGTGATGGAACTCCAGGCCCGGCTTGATGCGAATGGTCCAGGCGCTGGCGTCGGCGTTCGGCTCGGCAAACTCGGCCAGGGCCAGGCGCGTGCTGACGTCGGTGTTCCATTCCCAGAACTTGCTGTACAGCGCCCAGCCGCGAATGATCCCGCCGCCCACCGGTTTGTGCGCGTCGAGGTTGCCCGACTGATCGCCATCGATGATGCCGACCCGCAAGCGACCGCCGCGCACCGGGGTGCTGGACAAAACGGCCGCACCGTTGACCTGAGCCCCGCTGTCGCATCCGCTGAGCAGGCTGCTGCCGAGCAACAAGCCGCCACTGACCGCCAGGCCATTGCCGAGAAACCGGCGACGGGAAAATTCGTTCATCGCTGTCTCCTCAGACTCGCTCGGCCTGCGCTACACGCTGTGGTGCCGGTGTGCTGACACCCAGTTTCGGCACCTCGAAACCGTGATCCAGATCGAGCAACGGGAACAGCAGATCCGCCACCCGGTGCGCTTCATCGATCAGCGGGAAACCGGACAGAATGAATGCCGATGTGCCCTGCGCTTCGTATTCGCGAATTCGCTCGGCGACCTGCTCAGCACTGCCCACCAGGTAAGTGCCGGCTGCCGGGCCGAGGATGTTGAAGCCGAACAAGCTCGGGCCGAGCCAGACGTTCGGGTAGATCTCCAGATCCCGGGCCTTGGGCAAACGGCCGGCGCGAATGGCCTCGACGTTGCGCTGGATCTGCGGATCGTCGCTGTGGAAGTTTTCCAGGGTTTCGCCGGGCGGCAATTGACGTTCGATGGCCGTGCGCGCGGTTTGCAGCGAGGTACGTTGCAAGAGTTTCTCGGCGTGGGCCCAGGCCTCTTCCTCGGTTTCGCGAACGATGATTTGCAGGCGCGTGCCGAAGGTCAGCTCGCGGCCGATTTTCGCGGCTTCTGCTGCGACCTTGCGGAATTTCTCGCCGAGTTTCGGCGGGGTGTTGGCGAAGCTCAGGTACACGTCGAGCAGTTGCACCGAGTGCGCGACACCCGGCCCCGACGTGCCCGCGCCCCACAGTGGAATGCCAGGCTTTTGCTTCGGCGGATGCCAGCCACCCAACGGATGACTCGCGGCAGCCGCTGAACGGGGGGCGAGCTTGACGTACTGGCCGTCGAACCCCGAGGTGTCCCCGGCGTAGAAGCTCTGGAACGCACGCCAGTATTCGAGGCTGAAGTCATAACGTTCGTCGTGGGGGTAATGCACGCCGAGGGTGGCCAGGCCGGCGTCATTGCCGTTGACCACGTTGAACAGCAGGCGGCCGTTGGAGAATTGATCGAAGGTCAGCGCCCACTTGGCCAACACGGCTGGCGACAGTTCGCCGGGGTGTTGCGCGACCAGGAAGCGCAGGCGTTTCGTGGCGTCGATCAGCGCGGCCGAGACAGCGAGGCTTTCGTTGGGGCTGGAACCCAGCAGCGAACCGTAGTAACCGAGACGGTCGCTGGCCACGGCGAGTTGTTTCAGATGTTCGAAATCGGTTGTCCAGCGGCCTTCGGGTTCCCACGGATAAGGCCCGTCGGGGGTGGTGAGGTACCAGAGAATTTTTACAGCCATGGGTGTGTTCCTTGTAGGGGCAATGCACCTTTGTAGGAGCCGGCTTGCTGGCGATGGCGTCAGTGAAATCGGTGCAAGGCTCGAGGCCCTATCGCCAGCAAGCCGGCTCCTACAGGGGATGGTGGTGGCCTGGAGATTGTTAACTGCGCCGGTCGATGGCTGGCACCAGGCCCAGCTCGGTGGCTTTGTCGTACAGGCCGCTCATTTTCCATTGCTGGGTCAACACGCCAGGGCCATAGCCACGGGAGCCGCCGAGGGCGTCGGCGAGCAGTTGCAGTTGCGCGCCCTCCTCCAGCAACAGGATGAATTCGGCGGTGGCGCGCAGCCCTTGTTTGCCCCACACGGTGGAGCCGCCGTTGGCTTCGAGAATCGCCAGGTTGAAGGGGTTTTCGGCAATCTTGTCGAGGATGAAATCGACTTCCGGCTGCCGGCGGTCGATGTACACCGGCAACTCCCGGGCGAGCTGATAACGCTGCACCGGCACGTAGTGGAACGGCAGCGTGCGGTGGGTTTGCGCCCAGGCGCCGAGGTATGGCGAGTGCACATGGGACACGGTGGTCACATCGGCATGTTGCTGGAACAGTTTGGTGTAACGCCCCAACCCTCCCTTGCCTTTGCCGAAGATCACCTTGCCTTCGAAGTCGGTGACCGTGGCTTGCAGCGGCTTGCGGTAATTCCACGGGCCACCGTAGTTCACCGACACCAGCAGCTCCTGGCCCGGTACGCGCTCGATGAAACCAACGGTGCCGTTGGCGGTAATGGTGTTGGTTTCACGGAACACGGTGAAGGCTTCCTCAGCCTCGATCAGCACCTTGTCGATGAAGTTCTTCAGTTCTTCGCTGATCAGTTGTTCGTTGATGAGGACGGTCATGGCAATTCTCCAGAGTCAGGCGCGGCGCTTGGCCAACAGTTCATGGGCGGCTTGCAACGGGCGCGGATCGACCCAGTCTGCGATGGAAAAATCGCGTTCGAGGAAGCCGTGCAGGTAAAGGAAATCTTTCTGGGTATCGAGAAATTCCAGACGCTGTGCCGACAGGTCAGGCGCCAGCGTGGTGTGGAATTCACCGCGATAGGCTTCGGCGACACCGGCACTGCCGGCGCGGGTTTCTTCTTCGAGAATCGCGTTCAGCGCCTCGCGATTGTTCGCTGCCCAATCGGCGGCACTGAGGGTTTGCGCGAGAAAGCGCACGACCAGGTCGAAATGGTTGTCCAGCAGGCTCTGGTGGACCGTGATCGGGCGCGGCGTGCCATTGTTGATGCGATAGCGCGGCTCGGCGATCAGGTCGAGGTCAATGCCCACAACCAGGCCCAGACGCCGCGCGGCATCGGCGGCGGACGCGCCTTTGACGTACACCGCGTCGACTTCACCGCGCACCAGGTAATCGAGGCCCGACCACAGGCGTTGCAAGCCCTCTTGAGGATTCGCCGCCTGCTCCTGGTTTTGCAGCGCCACTTCCACCAGTTCGACGTCATCGAAGCCCAGCCCCGCCAGGCTCAACGCGCCTTTGTAGCCGTGCAGGCTCATGGCCCGAGCGATGCTGCCGGGGCGGGTTTCACCCCAGGCCGGCAGCGCCAGACGCTTGCCTTTGAGGTCTTGCGGACGCCGAATGCCAGAGTCCTGGCGAACCAGGATGGTTTGCCACTCTTCGATCCAGGTCAGGCCGATCAGGCGACTCGGCGCACCAGCGGCGCGTGCCGCCAGGGCCGGTACGTTGCCGCCTTCACGAAACAGGCCCGGCAACTCGTGATCGTAGTGGTGATGCCCCAGTTGCCGGGCCTCCTGCAAGGTCGACACCGGCAGGCCGTCAGCGGCGAATTCTTCGCTGAGCCAGCCGAGTTTGTAGGCGATGCCGGAAGCGGTCGGCACCGGGCAACGGGTGAACCAGATCTGCTCCAGTTCAGCCGGGGCAGCGGGTCGGGATTGTTTGGCAGCAAGCGTCATGGGCAGCTCCGTGGTTGGGCAAGTGTCTGTTGCCGGAGCTATTGCAGCGCCCGTGCCAAGAGCTGAAACGCCCGGTTTACGGGGCTTTGCGCCTGGCACCGAGCAAACAACCGACACTGATTGCTGGCCTGCCAGCAGCATTGCGCGGCGACTGCTGCTGGCCGAGCAGTCGCCTCCCCGGCATTGCTTCCCCAGCAACACCACCCCGCCCAACCCCTTGCCGGGCGGGCGTTCCAGCCCTTGGCGCAGAACTTGCTCAAGGCCCTTCAACGCCCGTGAAACACCGATCCCTTTGTAGGAGCCGGCTTGCTGCGGGCGGCGTTCCGACGATGGCGGTGCATCAGGCGACATCAATGTTGTTTGATCCGCCGCCATCGTCGGAAC
>NZ_JACVBK010000012.1:0-200810 GCF_014852325.1 Pseudomonas sp. PDM01 | reverse complement strand
GCGGTGCATCAGGCGACATCAATGTTGTTTGATCCGCCGCCATCGTCGGAACGCCGCCCGCAGCAAGCCGGCTCCTACAAGGGTTCACGGCCATCATCAGATCAATGATCAGAGGTACAGCAATGAGCAAGGTCGAACACAACCCCGCCGGACAACTGATACAAGAACAGGCGCCGATCCGCCTGCTGGACAGCGAGGCTCAAGCCATCGCCGTGGCCAGGGACATCGCCCGGGAGATTGCCGAAATTGCCGCCGACGCCAGTCAAAACGGCCAACTGCCACGGCGTCAGGCGCAACTGTTGTCGGAGAGCGGCTTGACCGCCATTGGCGTGCCCAAGGCGTTTGGCGGCCTCGGCGCCTCGGTGGAAACCATCGTCGAAACCGTGCGCCTCATCTCGGTGGCCGACGGCGGCGTCGGTCAGTTGCTGCAAATCCACAACGTCATGCTGCGAGGGATTTTTACCGGGTACTCCGACGAGATTCGCGACCGACTGGTTCGCGATGTATTAGCCGGCAAGCGCTTCGGCAATGCCCTGGCGGAAGTCGGCGGCAAGAACAAATTCGCCCTCAAGACTCGCGTCGAACGCCGCGCCGACGGCAAGTTGATCCTCAATGGCAGCAAGTTCTACTCCACCGGCTCTTACCTGGCCGAGTGGATTTCCCTGACCGCCGCCAGTGATGACGGCGGTGCCGGGGTGCTGCTCAATCGCAACACACCGGGCCTGACGCTGGTGGACGACTGGGAAGCGTTCGGCCAGAAAAACTCGGTCAGCGGCACAGTGATTTTCGACAACATCGAACTCGACGAAGGTTTTGTCTCCCAGCGCAAAGGGCCGATGAAACGCACTGGGTTGACCTTCCCGCAGATCCTTCATGCGGCCATCGACACCGGCATTGCCGAAGGCGCGCTGTCAGCTGCGGTGGATTACCTGAATCACAATGCGCGGCCGTGGGTGGAAAGCGGCGTCGATCACGCCAATCAGGAGCCGCACATCATCAAACAGATCGGCGAATACGCCGTGGCCCTGCGCGGCGCGCAATCGCTGCTGCGCGACGCGGCGCGGGTGTTCGATCAGCACGAACTGGACCCGGACAACAAGGAACTGCAGGACGAGCTGATTCTGTCGGTGGCCACCGCCCGCGCCCACTCCGACGCGGCGTCGCTGAAAATCTCCAGCGACATTTTCTCCCTGCTTGGCGCCAGTTCCTCGCTGAGCAAATGGAACCTCGACCGCTTCTGGCGCAACGCAAGGGTCCACACCACCCACGACCCGATCCGCTGGCGCCTGCACCACGTCGGCAACTACTACCTCAACGGCGTCGACCCCGGCGAATACACCGCGATCCTCAATGCCAAGGAAAAACAGGGCGCGACCAGCCCCGGACGGTGATCCCCCAGACACCGCCTCCCCTTGTAGGAGCCGGCTTGCTGCGGGCGGCGTTCCGACGATGGCGTCCTCGAAATCGATGCAAATCCAAAGGCCCCATCGCCAGCAAGCCGGCTCCTACAGGTTCGGCGTTCCACCTGAACAAATACGAAACCCTGTAGGAGCGAGGCTTGCCCGCGAAGGCGCCCTAAAGCCCTATGCAAAATCCAAAGGCCCCATCGCCAGCAAGCCGGCTCCTACAGGTTCGGCGTTCCACCTGAACAAATGCAAAACCCTGTAGGAGCGAGGCTTGCCCGCGAAGGCGCCCTAAAGCCCTATGCAAAATCCAAAGACCCTATCGCCAGCAAGCTGGCTCCTACAAGGACGGCGTTCCACCTGAACAAATGCGAAACCTTGTAGGAGCTGGCTTGCCGGCGATGGCGTCCTCGAAATCGATGCAAATTCAAAGGCCCCATCGCCGGCAACCTGATCGTGTCCGCACACCACACAGAGCTTTTTCATGATCGAAAAACATCCTCTCTTGCGCAGCCTGGCGATTTACCGGGAGATGCCCTGGCGCTTCGCCCTGGTGGCGGCGTTGTACATCGCGGTGAACCTCGGGCTGGTCTGGCAGCAATGGCTGATCGGCCACGCCGTCAACGACGTCAGCGCCGGCCGCGCGGTTGTCCGGCAAGCCGATGGCAGTCTCGACGCCAGCCTCGGCTGGTACTGGTTGTGGCTGATGCTCGCCGTGGCGTTCGGCCGTGGCGTGTTGCAATACGCCGCCAGCGTACTGTCGCTGGTGCTCAGCCAGGAACTGCTGACGCGCCTGCGCGAGCGCATCCTGCAGCAGGTGCAAACCCTGCACCTGGGTTATCACTGGCAGCACGGCATGGGCGAAATGATCACCCGCACCACCCGCGATGCCGACAAGGTGCGCGATGCGCTGATCAGTTTCTGGCGCCAGGTGGTGGAAACCCCGCTGGTGGTGCTGGCCACCGTCGGCCTGTTGAGCTGGTACAACCCGCTGCTGGGGTTGGTGCCGCTGCTGCTGACGGTGTTCGGCCTGTGGATTTTCGTGCGCCAGACCGAGCGTCTGGTCAGCCTCGACCGCGCCGTCGGCGAGGCCTACGACCGGGTCAATCAGGACCTCAGCGAAGGCATCGGCGGCGTGCGGGTGATCAAATCGTTTGGTCTGGAACACAGCCGCATCCAGCGTTTCGCCGGGCAGGTGGCGGTGTTCGCCGAGCACGCCCGCCAGGCCCTCGCCTATTCCAGTTCGCGGATTCCGCTGCCTCAAGCGGTCGTCGCACTGGGGCATGTGTGGATTCTGGTGTACGGCGCGCACCTGGTGGCCACCGCGCAATTGGGCATCGGTGAACTGGTGACCTCGCTGCTGATCGCCACCACCCTGGTGTTCCGCATCGAAGGCATTGGCCGGGTGATGCAGACCTTCGCCGACGCACGCTCCAGCGCCGAAAGGATCTGGCAACTGCTGGACGAGCCTGCGGCGATCCGCAGCGGCAACGCAATCCTGCCCGATACGCCGCTGGGGCTGAAACTGGAACACGTCAACGTCAGCGCACCGGGTGGCGGCCTGGACATTCTTCATGACTGCTCGCTGACCGTGCAGCCCGGCGAAATCGTCGCGCTCGTCGGCGCCACCGGCACTGGCAAAAGTCTATTGGCAAGCCTGTTGCCACGCCTCAGCGACATCAGTTCCGGGCGCCTGCTGATCGGTTCGGACAGCGCCGGCTGGCAAGACATTCGCCAGTTGAACCTCGACGAATTGCGGCGCCGGGTGCACGTGGTGCCACAGGAAAGCTTCCTGTTTTCCGACACCCTGGCGGCCAACCTGCGCCTGACCGCACCCGACGCCAGCGATCAACAACTGCGTCACGGTTTGCGCCTGGCCGCCGCCGAAGACGTGCTGGAACGCCTGCCGCACGGCCTGGCCACGCCGCTGGGGGATCGCGGCGTAACCTTGTCCGGCGGCCAGCGCCAGCGTCTGAGCCTGGCCCGCGCGCTGCTTGGCGAGCCGGACATTCTGTGCCTGGACGACGCCACCAGCGCGCTGGATGCGATCAGTGAACGCCAGGTGCTGAACAACATTCGCCAGTTGCGCCGCGATCAGGGCCGGGCCACCACGTTGCTGGTGATCTCCAGCAAGCTCTCGACCATCCTCCTGGCGGACCGCGTGCTGATGCTGCAGGACGGCAAAATCACAGCCAACGGCACTCACGAAACCTTACTCAACACCCATCCGGACTACCGCGACCTGCTAGGGATCGACCATGGCTAACCCAATCGCCGGCAAGGCCTTGAGCGATATCGAAATCGAAGAAATGCTCGCCCGCAAGGCCCTCGACCGCAGCATGTTCAGCCGGCTGTTGCCGCTGCTGAAACCGATTCGCCGGCACATTGTCGGCGTCATCGGCATTGAACTGCTGCTGGTGTTCACGGTGTTTCTGCGGCCGTGGTTTGTCCGTGAGTTGCTCGACCGTGGGCTGATTCAACAGAACGATCATTGGTTGCTGGACGAACGTTTGGTGCTGTGGCTCGGCCTCGGATTGGCGGCCAGTTGGCTCGGGCGTTTCCTGCTCGCCGGTGTCTCGCAGTTTGTCGCAGGCAGCGCGGCGATCCGCGTACTCAATGACTTGCGGGTGCGCGTATTTGCCCATGTGCAGAGCTTGAGTGTCAGCTACTTCGACCGGACCAAGGCCGGGCGGATCATTTCTCGCGCCGACCGCGATGTCGACGCCCTCGAACCGCTGCTGATTCAGGGCCCGCCCGAACTGCTGGGCGCGCTGCTGCGCTGTGGCCTGGCTTCGGTGATGCTGTGGCGGATCGACCCGCGATTCTTTCTCAGCCTCGCCGCCACGGTGCCGTTGCTGGTGTTGGCGACCTGGAGTTTCAAACGCATTTCCCAACGTAACTGGGCCAAGGTCGCGGAAAACCGCAGCCGTTTCACCGCGCATCTGGTGGAGAGCGTCAGCGGCGCGCGCATGTTGCAACAATGCGCCCAGCAAGCGCCCAACTTGCGGCGCTATCGCGGCTTGCTGGATGATTTCAATCAGGCGCTGATTCGCGGCAGCCTGCGATCCAGCTGGTTTGCACCGTTCACCGCGCTGCTCAGCTCCGCCGGCATGGCGGTGCTGTTGCTGGTGGGCGCCTATGGTCTGGCGCAGGCGGATGTCACCGTGGGCCAAGTCGCGGAAAGCCTGTTTTATGTGTTCCTGTTTCTTGGGCCGTTGCAGGAACTGTCGGACCTGTTCGAGCGTTACGCCACCGGTTCGGCCTCGGCGCAGCGGATCTTTTTGCTGCTCGACACGCGCCCGGAGATCAGCGACAGCACTACCCCGCAACACCTGGACAAGGCCCGAGGCGAAGTCAGTTTTGAACGGGTGCGGTTTGCCTACGATGCCGGCAGTTCTTCACCGGTGATCAATGACCTCGACCTGCAGATTCCGGCCGGCGAAGTGCTGGCGATCGTCGGCCCCTCGGGCCATGGCAAGAGCACGCTGGTGCAGTTGCTGACGCGTTTTTACGAGGTGCAGTCGGGAGCGGTGAAGCTCGATGGCGTTGATATCCGCGACCTCACCCAGCATGAACTGCGGCGCAACGTCGGCGTGGTGCTGCAGGACAATGTGCTGTTCAGCGGCAGCATCCTCGACAACCTGCGCCTCGCCGCGCCCCTGTCGGACGATGCCCGGCTGATTGCTGCTGCCCGGGAGCTGGGAGCGGACGAAGTGCTGGAACGCCTGCCGCATCAGTACCAGACCGAAGTCGGGCCGCTGGGCGGGCACTTGAGCCATGGCCAGCGGCAACTGGTGTGTCTGGTGCGCGCCTACCTCGCGGACCCGGCAGTGCTGGTGCTGGACGAAGCGACTTCGGCGGTCGACATCCACACCGAGCGACGCATTCAGCGCGCGTTCCGCCGACTGTGCGAGGGTCGCACCGCGATCATCATCGCCCACCGCCTGGCAACCATTCGCGATGCCGACCGCATTGCAGTGATCCGTCATGGCCGCCTGGTCGAACAAGGGCCGCACAGCCAATTGATCGACCAGGGTGGCGCCTATGCGGCGTTGTACCAGACCTATCTGCGCAGCGCCGAAGCGGGTGCGTCGATCGACGATATCGTCGCCACAGCGCCGGCGTAACGAAAACCGCAATCGCTTGTAGGAGCCGGCTTGCTGGCGATGCGGATTGCGCGGTGTGTCAGGCAGGCCGCCATCGCTGGCAGGCCAGCTCCCACAGGGGATTGGCGTCGTACACGAAACCTGTAGGAGCCGGCTTGCTGGCGATGGCGGTCTGCAAAACACCGCAAAACCCACCTGCTGCACCCCGAACAACCATTGCTGACAGACTGCTGCTACAGCAGCACCTCCCACCGCCGACACCGTTTCTCCCCCCGTCATCCCCCCGCCCCTGCGGCCCCAAACCCACCCCGCCGACCATGGCATGTCCGTTGCAACCACCCCTGCCAAGGCGTCCTCGCACCTGCGCGACGCAACGCGTACTTGAATCAGGAGCACCCCATGAGCACTGAATTTTTCTGGCGTCTGCCGCTGGGCACCGATGGTCCGCAACTGACCACCGACAAACACAATCGTGGCAATCCGGACTATCGACCGGGCAACATCGCACCGGGGCGTTTGCCCAACGGCGAACCGGATGACTTCACTTACATCGACTACATCGCCCAGGTCGCGAAAGCGGCGGAACTGGCCGGGTTCGAAGGCGCCCTGCTGCCCACCGGCCCGGAGCCGTGGATTGCCGCAGCGGCCTTGGCCCGGGAAACCCGCCGGATCAAATTCCTGATCGCCTTCCAGGCCACCTGGACCTTGCCGGCCTATGCCGCGCAACAAGCGGCCATCCTGCAAAACCTCAGTCGCGGCCGCCTGGAGTGGAACATCATCACCGGCGGCAACCCGGCCAGTCAGCGGGCCAACGGTGACTTCCTCGAACACGACCTGCGCTACAAGCGCACCGGCGAATTCCTCGACATCATCCAGGGTCTTTGGCAGAACGAACGCTTCTCCTACGACGGCGATATCTACCAACTGGAGAACGGCGCCCTGCCCCATGGTTTGCAAAACGAACGCAAACCCGGCGTGTATTTCTCCGGTTTTTCCGATGCCGCGCTAGATGTCGCCGCCAAACATGCCGACGTTTACCTGAACTGGGCCGAGCCGATCGACAAGCTCAAGCCGCACATCGAGCGCGTCCGCGAACTGGCGGACAAACAAGGTCGCAGCGTGCGCTTCGGACTGCGCGTCGACCTCTTCGCCCGCGAAACCGAAGAGCAGGCCTGGAAAGATCTGCGCCGCCAGTTCGACAAGCTCGAAGGCAAGAGCAGCGTGGTCGCCAAAGGCTTTACCAGCGGTTCCGATTCGGTCGGCGGCGCACGGCAAACGGCTTACCACCAGAACGTCGATCGCTTTGATGACCTGATCATTGGCCCGAACATCTGGGCCGGTTTCGCCAAGGCCAAACCCGGGCCGACCGTGGGCCTGGTGGGCAGTCACCAGAACATCGCCGAACGCCTGTCGGAATACCGCGACGCCGGTTTCTCGACCTTCATCCTCGCCGGCAATCCGCACCTGGAAGAAGCCCTGCGCATCGGTCAGGAAGTGCTGCCGCTGGTGCACCAGCGCCCTGTCGCCCAACCGCAAACTCACTTGAAGGCCAGCGCCTGAGCGCGGCGGGAGAATCATTGATGACGCAAGCCCTCGACACCCTCTGGTACACCCGCTGCCCGGTCCCGACCGGGCTCGGTATCGCCGTGCAAAAAGGCTGGCTGCAAGACACCGTCGGCGCGCTCGGCACCGAGGTTCAATCGCTGCGCGAGTCCACTGACAAAGCGGTTCGCGAATCGCACTTCGATCACACCTTGCGCAACTCGGTACGCCACGGCGGCAACATCCCGGCAATCTGGGCCCGTGCGCAGGGCCGGGAAACCCGGGTCATCGGCCTGTCCTGGGCTGATGAAGTGCAACTGATCCTGACCCGCGCCGACAGCGGCATCAAAACCGTCAAGGACCTCAGGGGCCGTCGTTTCGGTCTGCCGGACTGGGCCGGCGCGCAGATCGACTTCACCCGCGCCCAGGCCCTGCGCGGCCTGGAAAACGCCCTGAAACTCGAAGGCCTGCAAGTCGGCGACGTGCAATTGGTGAACTTCCGTTATGACGGCACGTTCAGCGACCCGCAGGTGCAAACCGTCAACGGCACACCGGTCAGCGCGCAACGGGTCGAGGGGCGCAACCTGGAACTGGTGGGCCTGCTGCGCGGTGAGGTCGATGCGATTTTCCTCAAGGGCGCGAGTGCCGCCCGGCAGGCCCACGAGTTTGGCCTGCACACGGTGATCGACACCGGCTCGCACCCGGAACCGCTGATTCGCAGCAACAACGGCACCCCGCGCACACTGGCCGTGGACCTGAACCTGCTGGACCAGCATTTCGATGTGGCCACCGGCATTCTTGATTCGGTGCTGCGCGCCGAACAATGGGCGCACACCCATCCGGAAGAAACCCGTCGCTACCTGGCTCGGGAAACCAACAGCAGCGAGTACTGGGTCAGCGCCGCGTACGGCGACGACGCGCACCTGCGCCTGCGCACCGAACTCGACGAACAGGCCATCGCCGCGTTGCAGGATTTCACCCACTTCCTGCATCGCTGGCGCTTCATCCCGAAAAGCTTCGACGTGCGCGACTGGATCGATCCGCGGCCGTTGCAAGCGCTGCTGGCAACACCCACCGCACTGGCTGGCTAACCCGCCGGATTTCATGGATTGGAACTGAAGACCCTTATGAGCAAACCACTCGATACCCTTTGGTACACCCACAGCCCGGTGCCCACCGGGCTTGGCATCGCCGTGCAGTCCGGACGCCTGGCGGAAGCCTTTCTGCCGTTCGGCACCAATATCCAGTCCTTGCGCGAGTCCAGTGAACGGGAAGTTCGCGAAGCTCATTACGACCATCACCTGAAAAATTCGGTGCGCCACGGCGGCAATATTCCAGCGATCTGGGCCTACGCCAGCGGCGTGCAAACCCGCGTACTGGGGTTGTCCTGGAGCGACGAGGTGCAGTTGATCCTGACCACTGCGGAAAGCGGTGTGAAGAGTATTCGCGACCTGAAGAACCGCCGCTTCGGCCTGCCGAAATGGGCCAACGTGCAGATCGATTTCACTCGCGCCCAGGCCATGCGCGGACTGGAAAACGCCCTCAAGCTTGAAGGCCTGGAGGTGTCCGACGTCGAGCTGGTGGATTACCCCTACGGCGGTACTTACAGCGACGATCAAAAACAGCATGTCTTCGGCTCGGAAGTCAGCCTTGGTGTCACGCGCTTCAGCAAGCGCAATAACGAACTGATCGGACTGCTGCGCGGCGACATCGACGCGATTTTCCTCAAGGGTGCACACGCCGTGCACCTGGCGAACGAATTCGGCTTGCAGGTGGTGGTCGATACCGGCTCGCACCCTGACCCGTTGATTCGCTCGAACAACGGCACGCCACGGACCCTGACCGTGGACACGCACCTGCTGCACGAGCATTTCGATGCCAGCGTGAAAATCGTCGACACCGTGCTGCGCACCGAGCAATGGGCGTGGGCCAATCCGGAAGAAACCCGACGCTTTTTGGCGCGGGAACTCAATACCAGCGAGTACTGGGTGGCCGCTGCGTATGGTGAAGATGCGCATCGGCGTTTGCGCACAACCCTGGATGCGCGCTCGATTGAAGTGTTGCAGGATTTCACCGATTTCCTGCATCGCTGGGATTTCATTCCACGCCGGTTCGATGTGCGCGACTGGATTGATTTCAGCGTGCTGGAAAAGGTGATTGGTTCGACGTCACGATTGGCGGTTTGAGGTTTTTTCGTTTGTGAGGGCGCCTTCGCGGGCAAGCCTCGCTCCTACGGGGGGGGGGGTGTCGACCACAATAAATTTGAACGACACACCACCCCTGTAGGAGCGAGGCTTGCCCGCGAAGGCGTCTCACGATTCCAACCGTTAATCCGCGTGCGCCGCGACCCCGTGTAGGAGCCGGCTTGCTGCGGGCGGCGTTCCGACGATGGCGTATTCAACATCACCGCATTGCTCGCCCAGCAACACACCCCTGCCCCACTCCTGCTGCTCCAGCAACACCCGCCAAGCAACTTTCTGCTGAATCCCCGACAGGCACTTAGCGCCAGACTGGATCCAACTAACTCACTTATTAAAAATCGTCTTTAACGGCAACTTAAAGAAACTATTTAATCGTTATATTTCAATCATTTAACAAAACTAAAAACCCTAAAAAATAATCTGGCACGATCTCTGCTCTACCCCTATTAGCGAAACTTTAACGGGGGAGATTCACATGCATAAACTTAATCCAATCACCAAGAGTATCTGGTTAACCTTGCTGCTGTCCGGGGGGACTGTCAGCGAGGGGCTGCTGGCGGCGCAATCCAAGGACGCAGACAGCGACAAGACCACCACGGAGCCTTCACTCAAGACGGTCACCGTCACCGCTCAACACCGGGAAGAAACCCTGCAAGAGGTTCCGGTGGCCGTGTCGGCGGTACAGGGCACCAGCCTGATAGCCGATGGCGTGCGCAATATCGGCGACATCACCACATTCGTTCCCAACGTAGCGGCGAAGAACCCCGACGGCGATGGCCGGCCGCGTTGGTACATTCGCGGCCTCGGCACCGGTGATACGGGCGCGGCCACGGTGTTCCCGGTGGGGATCTACGCCGATGACGTGTACCTGAACGCGCCGATTGCCGGTGGCGGGCCGTTGTTCGACCTGGAACGCGTGGAGATTCTGCGCGGTCCGCAAGGCACGCTGTACGGCAAGAACACTACCGCCGGCGCGGTGAACATCATTTCCAAAAAGCCGACTTTCGACACTGACGGTTTCGGCACCATTGGCTTCGGCAGCAAGAACGAACGCATCGTCAGCGGTGCCCTCGGCGGCGCGTTGGTGGATGAAAAACTCGCCGCACGGGTGGCGCTGTATTCCGAAGAGCGCGACGGTTTCCAGAAGAACCTCGTCGACGACAACACCTACGGCGACGTCAACAAGAAAGCCGTACGCCTGCAATTCCTCGCCCAGTTGAACCCTGACCTGGATGCCCTGCTGAAGATCCACAGCCGTGAATTCAAAGGCGATGGCAGCAACGGCTCGCTGGCCGTCGGGCGTTACTACAACGTCGGTTATCAACGACCCAACGGGCGCGACACCGCGCTGAACGTCAACGAGGATTCCAAGCTTGATCACGACGGCACGTCGCTGACCCTGAACTGGAATTTGGGTGATTACACCCTGACGTCGATCAGTGCTTATGACTACATCCGTGGCCAGTCCACCAGCGATGCCGACTACACGCCTTTTGAGGTGAACGGCGCCGCGATTTCCGATAACAAATACACCCAGTACTCGCAAGAAATCCGCCTGGCCTCGCCGCAGCAGGAAACCCTGCGCTGGCTCGCCGGTGCGCATTACTTCCACGAAGACCTCGACAGCTCGGCCCAGCGCATCATCACGCCCGGCCCGACACCGAACGGCACCGGCTCGAACCAGACCGGCGGCGCCACCGATTTTCGTGACCTCAACTTCGACCACACCACCGACAGCTATGCGTTGTTCGGCAACCTGACCTACGACTTCACCGACGATTTCAGCGTCACCGGTGGCCTGCGCTGGACCCAGGAAAAGAAAGACATCGACCTCAACCTGACCCAACTGACCCGCACCACCGCCAACGGCCCGCTGGTGCCACTGGGCGGCGCCGGCACCAACGGCAATCGTCAGGAAGACAAGACCTGGGAAGCCTGGACGTACGACCTGACGCCGGAATACCGGATCAACGACAACGTGCGCGTGTTCTTCCGTTATGCCCACGGTTTCCGCTCCGGCGGCTTCAACACCGGGCTGTCGACCAGCCTTGCGCAGCTGACCACGGTTGATCCGGAACAACTCGACGCCTACGAAATCGGCCTCAAGTCCGAGTGGTTCGACCATCGCCTGACGGCCAACGCCAACATCTTCTACTACGACTACTCGGACATTCAGGTGAACCTGCTGACGGTCAACAACGGCGTGTTGACCACCGCACTGACCAACGGCGCCAAGGGTACGGTCAAGGGCGCCGAGCTGGAGCTCGAAGGCCAGCCGACGGACTACCTGCACTTGCGGGCGGCGGTGTCGTTCCTCGACACCGAATACACCGATTTCAAAAATACTAACCCGACCACAGGCGCCGTCACCGGTGACTACAGCGGCAACAGCTTCGTGCGTTCGCCACGCAATGTGGTGTCGCTCGGTGCCGATTACACCTTCCCGCTGGAGATCGGCGGCAAGCTGGTGGCCGGCGGTGACGTGAGTTTTCGCGACAAGGAATACTTCCTCGCCGATCGCCAGAGCAGCGCCGACAAGACGCTCACCCAACCCCATTACACCCTGGCCAACACCCGCCTGACCTGGTTCAGCCCGGATGAAAAACTCAGCGTCACCGGTTTCGTCAACAACCTCACCGACCGTCGCTACCAGGTCCATGGCCGGCCCAACGGCACCCTCGGTCAGTACGTCATCACCTACGGCGACCCGCGCACCGTCGGCCTGAGCGTGACCAGCCGCTTCTGACGCCCCCTCTGTAGGAGCCGGCTTGCCGGCGATGGGGCCTTCATGCCTTGCATCGGCGGTAAGGACGCAATCGCCAGCAAGCCGGCTCCTACAAAGGATTGTGTTGTTCTCGATTTCCGTGACACCGCTTCCCCCTGTAGGAGCTGGCTTGCCAGCGATGAGGCCTTCAAGCCTTGCGTCGCCAGTGAGGACGCTATCGCCAGCAAGCCGGCTCCTACAAGGATTGTGTTGTTCTCAATTTCCGTGACACCGCTTCCCCTGTAGGAGCTGGCTTGCCAGCGATGAGGGCCTAAAGCCTTGCGTCGCCAGTGAGGACGCTATCGCCGGCAAGCCGGCTCCTACAAAGGATTGTGTTGTTCTCAATTTCCGTGACACCGCTTCCCCTGTAGGAGCTGGCTTGCCGGCGATGAGGGCCTCAAGGCGCGCATCGCTCATGCGGTCGCCATCGCCGGCAAGCCGGCTCCTACAGGGGCTGCGGACCTTTTAAGGACTCTGCTCATGTTCCATCGCACTCCGTTGGCTGGCGCTATTGCGCTGGTCATAGGCAGCCTTGCCGTGCCTGTAATAGCTGCCGAAACCAAACCTGCCGCCACTTCCGATCACCTGGACACTGTCGTGGTGCTCGGCACCCGGCGCAGTGATGTCACCGCACTGGAAAGCGCCGCACCGGTAGACGTCTTGACCGGCGAGCAATTGCAGCAGACCGGTGCCAGCGACCTGTCCGGTGCGCTCACGGCCCTGTCGCCCTCGTTCAGCTATCCGCAATCACCCCAGGGCGCGTTTGCCGGTTCCATCGCTCAGGGCGCCTCGTTGCGTGGCCTGGCCTCCGATCAGGTGCTGGTGCTGGTTAACGGCAAACGTCGCCACACCAGCGCCAACGTCACACGACAAAGCCTGGTCAATGGTCGTGGCGCCGCCGCGGTCGACCTGAGCCTGATCCCCTTGAGCTCGATCCAGCGCGTCGAAATCCTGCGCGACGGTGCTGCCGCTCAATATGGCTCCGACGCCATCGCCGGGGTGATCAACATCGTGCTCAAGGAAAAGGACGACGGCGGCAACCTCGGTTACCGCTTCGGCGGCTACGACAAGGGTGACGGCATCCAGCGCAAGCTCAGCGGCTGGAAAGGTTTCGCCCTGCCCAACGACGGCTTCCTGACCCTGAGTTTCGACGCCGGCAGCCAGGACCCGGCCAGCGACACCAACCCTGACAACCGGATCTTCTACCCCGGTTCCACCAGCATCAACACGCCGCGCGAGCAGAACAACCGCTACCGCACCTGGCGCTGGGGCTCGGGCAATGTCTCGGACCAGTACAACTTCGCCGCGAACAGCGAAGTCGGCATCGGCGACGGTCTGACGGCCTACGGTTTCGCCACCTACTCGCACAAAAACACCGACGCCGAAGGCTTCTTCGACCCGCCCACCACCCTGCGCAACAACTACAGCAGCACCGCGTTGCAGCGCTTCCCGGACGGGCGCCTGCCGATCACGCGCTATTCGCTGGAAGACTATGCGCTGACCGGCGGCCTGCGTTACGAAGACGACCTTCTGGGTAAATTCGACTTCGCCGTGAACCATGGCAACAACACCCTGAAGTCCACCGACCGTAACGCGATCAACCCCAGCTGGGGCGCCACCAGCCCGGAAAAAATCTTCACCGGCGAACGGGAGGCCGATCAGACCAACGTGACGCTGGACTGGGTGCGGGATTTCCCCACCGACCTGCTGTTCAAGCCGCTGACTCTCTCGGCTGGCCTGGCCTGGCGTCAGGAGAATTACGAGCTGAGCGCCGGCGAAGCGGCAGGCTGGCAGAACGGCCCGTTGTTCAACACCGTCGACCCGGTCACCGGCCGGCGCATCCCGGGTTACTACTCGGGCATCACCCAGGTCGATGCGGCTTCACTGGACCGCAACGTGCTGGGTGCCTACATCGACGTCGAAGGGCAGATCACCGAGAAATTCCAGGCCGGCGTCGCGGTGCGCACCGAGCACTATTCGGACTTCGGCGACACCACCAACGGCAAACTGTCGCTGCGTTATGACTTCACTCCGCAGATCGCCGCACGGGCCACGGCCAGCACGGGTTATCGCGCGCCGTCGCTGGTGCAGAGCGGCTTGTCTTCGTTCAGCGTGCAGGTGGTCGAGCAGCCGCCCGGCAGCGGCAACTTCGTCGAAGTGCAGCAACGCACATTGCGCGCCGACAGCCCGGAAGCGGCGCTGCTGGGCGGCAAGTCGCTGAAACCGGAAGAGTCCACCAGTTATTCCCTGGGCCTGGTCTGGCGCCCGTTGGCCAACGCGTCGGTGACGCTGGACGCCTACCGGATCGACATCGACAACCGCATCACCCTCTCGGATCAGTTACCGGCGGCGGTGGTGTCGCCGATTTTCGCCGGCACGCCCTACGCGAATATCCAGAGCGCGGCCTTCTACACCAACGTTGCCGACACCCGCACCGACGGGATCGAGCTGATGGGTAACTATCAGCTGGACCTGCAGCAATGGGGACGCCTGAACCTGAGCAGCGGCATCAGCCAGAACAACACGAAAATCACCGCGTTGCGCGATGTCGGCAATATCAAGGGCTCGCAGATTGTCGGCCGTACCACCCAGGGCCTGATCGAGGACGGCACACCGGAAACCAAACTGGTGCTTAGCGCCAACTGGCTGTTTGATGAGTGGGGGGTGACCGTGGCTCAGCGTCGTTACGGTGAATGGAAAAGCCTCAACGCCACCAACCCGACCCTGGACCAGACCTACAGCCCGCAATGGGTTACGGACCTGGATGTGTCGTACACCTTCAACAAGGCGCTGAAGCTGTCGGTGGGCGCGATCAACCTGTTCGACACACACCCGGACAAGGCGGAAGGCGCGCAGTTGTACGGCGTACCGAAATACTCGATCACCAGCCCTGAAGGGGCGCAGGGTGCGTTCTATTACACCAGCGTCAGTTACGAGTTCTGACGCGGGTGCTGATGGGGTGTTGCTGGGGCAGCAATGGGTGTTGGCATGGCATCAATGTGCGGTGCATAGGCTGACGCCTTCGCGGGCAAGCCTCGCTCCTACAGGTTACGCATTGTCCCTGTAGGAGCGAGGCTTGCCCGCGAAGGCGTCAGTGCGATCAACCACTCTCTGTGCGATGGCACACCTCTTGCGATACCCCTGCGGTACTTCGCCGAAATAAGACCCGCCATGCGTACCCGACGTCTGTTGTTTTCCCTGACCTGGCTCATCTCCCCTGCCGCCCTGCTGTTGCTCTGGGCGGTGGTGGCCGAGGCCGAGATTTTCCCGCGCAACCTGCTCGTCCCGCCCGCTCAGGTGTGGCAGACCTTCGAGGAATTGTCGGCCAGCGGTGAGCTGCTCGACCACTTGCTCAACAGCCTGTCACGGCTGGGACTGGGATTCGGCATAGGCTCGCTGCTGGGCCTGGCGTTCGGGGTGCTGATGGCGTTGTCGAAGAACGTCGAGATCTACTGCTCGCCGCTGTTCCATACCCTGCGTCAGATCCCCAGCATCGCGCTGATCCCGATGTTTGTGTTGCTGTTCGGCATCGATGAAACCTTCAAGATCATCATCGTCGCCAAGACCGCGTTCTTCCCCGTGGCGCTGGCCGCGAGCGAAGGGGTCAAGGCCATTCCGCGCAGCTACTTCGAAGTCGCCGATGTGTATCGCCTGCGCTGGCCGACGTTTGTCCGCGCGATCGCCCTGCCCGCTGCCGCGCCGCCGATCATCACCGGTTTTCGCATCAGCCTGACCCGCGCCTGGGTGGTGTTGGTGGCCACCGAGTTGCTGGCCGCCGACAGCGGTCTGGGGCAGATGATCGAAATGAGCCGGCAGATGTTGCGCATTGATGTGGTGATGGTCGGGATTGTGGTGACCGGCGTTATCGGTTTCGCCCTGGACTTCACCTTCCGCCAACTGGAACAGCGACTGTTCCGCTGGCAGACCCGCTAGGAGCCGATGATGATTCGATTGCTTGCCAAATCCCGTGGCCTGCTGCTGCCGCTGCTGTTGATCGGCGGCTGGGAATACCTGTCGCGCCAGGGTGCCGCAGGCGCGTATGCCTTTGTGCCGTTGTCCGCGATCGGCGCGGCGTTGCTCGAACTGTTGGCCAACGGCGAGTTGCTGGTGAACCTGCTGGCCAGCCTGGCCCGCACCAGCACCGGCCTGGCACTGGGGATTGTCTTCGGCGTGCTGCTGGGGGTGCTGATGGCGCTGTCGGCGGTGGCCAATCGGCTGGTCGGGCCGCTGTTTCATTCGATCCGCCAGGTGCCGATGCTCGGCTGGATTCCGTTGATCGCCATGTGGTTTGGCAATGGCGAGTTTTCCAAAGTGTTGATCGTCAGTCTCGCGGCGTTCTATCCGATGGTCCTCAACACGTATCAGGGTTTCAGCCATGTCGAGAAGCGCTATCGCGAGGTCGGCCAGGTGCTGGTGCTGAGCCGCTGGCAACGCTTTCGTCATGTGCTGCTGCCGGCGGCGCTGCCGAGCATTGCCACCGGCGTGCTGCATGCGCTGGCGTTTGCCTGGGTCACCGCGGTGGGCAGCGAACTGTTCCTGTCTTCGGGCGCCGGCCTGGGCAACCTGATGATGAACGCCGAAGCCGGCTCACGCATGGAAGTCATCGTCCTCAGCGTGCTGTGCATTGGCCTCTGCGGTTACCTGATGACCCTGCTGTTCACTCTTCTTAGCCGCCATCTGCTGCGCTGGCGCAACATTCGCTGAAAGGCCGATAACCATGAACGCAATTGCCCAACACGCTGTGCCACACAGCACCTCATTACACACCGGTGCGCTGCAGATTCGCGGCCTGAGCAAGGCCTACCGGATCGAAGGCCAGCCTTTACCGGTGCTGCAGCAGATCAATCTCGACGTTCGTCCCGGTGAGTTCGTCAGCATCGTCGGTGCCAGCGGTTGCGGCAAGTCGACGCTGCTGCGGCTGATCGTCGGGCTGGAAGACGACTATGAAGGCGACATTCTGCTGGATGGCAAACGGGTGGTCGGCACCAGCCTGGAACGCGGGATCGTGTTTCAGGACCATCGGCTGTTTCCGTGGATGACCCTGAACCAGAACATTGCCCTGGCGTTGAAAAACCATCCGTTGTCCAAGGCAGAAAAGGACCGTTTGGTGGCCGAGCACATTGCGCTGGTCAACCTCGAAGGTTTTGAAAACGCCTACCCACACCAGTTGTCCGGCGGCATGGCGCAGCGCGCGGCCATCGCCCGCGCACTGATCAACCAACCGAAAGTGCTGCTGCTCGACGAACCCCTCGGCGCCCTCGACGCCTTGACCCGGGTGCGCCTGCAACACGAGTTGCAACGCATCTGGGTGCAACAGCGTTGCACGGTGATCATGGTCACCCACGACATCGAAGAAGCGCTGTACCTGGGCGACCGGGTCATCGTGATGGACGCCCACCCGGGCCGGATCAAGCACGAAATCAAGGTCGACCTGCCCCATCCACGGGACCGGGCTTCAACGGTTTTGCAGGGGTACAAGGAACAGCTGCTTGAGGAATTGGTGGGGCATTAAACGCTGGACCTGTAGGAGCCGGCTTGCTGGCGATTGAAACGACGCGGTGTGTCCGATGCGCCGCCATCGCCGGCAAGCCGGCTCCTACAAGGTCATTTGATAAACACAGAATCCTGTAGGAGCTGGCTTGCCGGCGATGGCGTCTGGCTTGATATACCGCGTCGATCCGATCGCCAGCAAGCCGGCTCCTACAGGGTCAGGGGGCATCTAGAGTCCTTCTGGCAGTTGGCTTTCAAAAGAACCAAAAGGAATTAATAAATACATAAACAGTATTTATCGTTATAAAAATATCCGCGTAGTCTCAGACCATCCCGTCATTCACCACGACAGTGAAGAGCCCTATGAATCCGACCGCCAACATCATCGACTTCGCCAGCTACCGCAAACGCAAACAAGCGCAGCAACGGGCACGGGCCATGTGGGAAATGTACGCACGCAATGCTGGCCTGCAGGCCTTTCAGTGGGTTCAGGCTTCGCGTTCGACCGAGACTCGTCAGGCGTGAATACACAAAACCCCTCGCGCTTTCTGGCGAGCGCTGACGAACCCGTGCTGGACCTGAACAACCTCGAATCACTGGAAGAGGACCCGATCTGCGAGCGGGTCGCGCAAAACCTGCAACGCCTGCGGGGCAAGCGTCACCTGTCCCTCGACGCCCTTGCGCGACAATGCGGTGTGAGCCGGGCGATGCTCGCGCAGATCGAATCCGGACGCAGCGTGCCGTCGATCAAAGTGCTGTGCAAGATCGCCAAAGGCTTGAAGGTTTCGGTGGCCGCATTTCTTGAACATCGGGCCTTTGAAGGGGTGGCCGTGTTATCGGCGAGCCAGAGCAAACGCCTGGTCAGCGCCAGCGGCGCCTTTGTGAGCCGAGCGCTGTTCCCGTTTGACGTGGCGCGCCAATCGGAGTTTTACGAACTGCGCTTGAGCCCATTGGGAGAGGACGTCTCCGAGGGCCATGGCCCCGGCGTCCAGGAGAACCTGGTGGTATCGCAGGGCGTACTGGAAATCAGCGTCAACGACGAACGCTACCTGCTTTCCACCGGCGATTCGATCCTGTTTTACGCCGACCAGCCCCACCGCTATCGCAACCCGGCGGACAGTGAAGCGGTGGCGTATCTGGTGGTGACTTACCCGGAACGCCTCGACTGACAAAACCGGCTTGCTGGCGATGGCGATCTCGAATACGCCTTCGCCGGCAAGCCTGGCTCCTACAGGGTCGTGGTTACCGCTATTTTTTCGGACGACATCAAACTGTAGGAGCCGGCTTGCCGGCGATGGCGATCTCAAATACGCCTTCGCCGGCAAGCCTGGCTCCTACAGGGTCGTGGATACCACCAGTTTTTCAGACGACATCAAACTGTAGGAGCCGGCTTGCTGGCGATGGCGATCTCAAGTACGCATTCGCCGGCAAGCCTGGCTCCTACAGGGTGGGTGGTCAACTCCAACTCATCGAACGACGCAAACATTGTAGGAGCCGGCTTGCCGGCGATGGCGCCCTCAAGTACGCCTTCGCCGGCAAGCCTGGCTCCTACAAAAACAGGGCATAAAAAAGCCCGGCCAATCTGCATTGGCCGGGCTTTTTAATGGCTGTCGCTCAGGATCAGCAGGTGCAGCACATCATCGGCATGCCATTGCAGCTCATCATCATCGGCATGCTGCAATCGTTCATCATTTTCATCATTAGGGTGCAGCAGTTTTTCATCATGTCCATGTTCATGCCCGCCATCGGCATGATTTTGCACATCATGCCGTCAGCCATCATGGTGCATTCCATCACGCACTTCATCGACGGCATCGGCATGCCCATCATCGGCATTGGCATCATCATGTTCATCATCGGCATGGCCATGGCCGCCTGGGACATGCACATCATGCTCATGTTGCCGCAGTGCATCATCATCGGCATGCCGCAGTTCATCATCATCTGCATCATTTCTGCGCTGTTCTTGAACATCGCCATGTCCATGCCAGCGGCCGGCATCATTTTGCACATCATGCCGTCGTCCATCATTTCGCACGTCATGGTCGCCATCATCATCGGCATGCCCATCATCGGCATCATCGGCATGTTGGCGTTCATCGGCATTTGCATCTGCATGGCGTTCATCATGGTGTTGTTCCCCAAAGGTTTGAATAGTTGGACGAAGCTGATGGCGCCGATTCTAAGGATTGGACCGGGGGCAACAAGATGACCATCGAACAGCGGAATTTGATGCTGGGGCAGCTTTAACGAGGTGGATCGAACGTCTATTTCTGCCATGACCGCCATTCGGATTTGATTGCAGACACAACCCGATCCACAACGCGGATTTCACGGTTATGGATATGCAGAAGAGGTCTATTTAAATAACCGAAAGAAATAATCGTTCTAACTGAACGAATAATTTTTGAAGCACAGCTTATTTCAGGCAAAAAAAAATCCCAGGCAGCTGATGGACGCCTGGGATTTAAAAATGCATAAACCGTGGTGGTGAACGCGGTGCGGATATTACGGAATATTTCACCGTGTAACAAGATATTTTGACTCACCATCCGGTTACTAATCTTTCCAAGTCCTTAAATATCCACACTTTTTTTAAGGTCGAGTGACGAAAAGCGGTCAACTACAAGTACCAGCGATATTCACGCGCATTGATGTCCTGCATAAATGCCAAATGGTCCTGACGCTTGTTTTCGCAGTAGACATTTACAAACTCCGCACCCAACCCTTCACGCAACTGCGCGTTGTGTTGCATGGATTGAACGGCCTCCAGCATCTCCAGCGGGAAGTTGATGCCACTGCTGCGATCTTCATTCAACGGTGCTATCGGTTGACGACCGGTTTCAAGTCCTTGTTCCAACCCCACCAGAATCGCCGCCAACACCAGATACGGGTTGGCATCGGCACCGGCGAGGCGATGTTCGATGCGCAGATTCCTCGCGTCCGACTCAGGAACCCGCAGGCAGGCGTCCCGATCTTCGAAGCCCCAACTGGCACGCGTCGCGACATTCACGGTGCCGCTCAAGCGACGCAGCGCATTGTGGTTTGGCGCGAAGATCGGCATGCAATGCGGCAACAGTTCAAGGCAACCAGCCACGGCATGGCGCAGCGGCTGTTGGTCATTGGCCGCTAAAAGGTTATTGCCCGCCTCGTCGTACAGGCTCACATGAACATGCATGCCGCTGCCGGGATGTTGCAAGTAAGGCTTGGCCATGAAACTGGCGCGGTAGTTGTGCTTGAGCGCCACGCCACGGGTGCTGCGGCAAAACAGCGCCGCCCAGTCGGCAGCCCGCAGACCGTCATCCAGGTGGCCGAAGTTGATCTCGAACTGACCCGGGCCCAGCTCGGCAGTAATCACCGTGGTGTCGATGCCTTGCGCCCGCGCCGTCTCGACCATTTCATCGAGCACCGGCGCAAACCGCGACAGCCGCTCGATGTGCATGTTCGGCTGATCGTCCGCATCGTCGGTCAGCGGATCACGCGCAAACTGCGGCAAGCCGTCACGCAACTGGCGATCGAACAGGTAGAACTCCAGTTCGAAAGCCACCACCGGGAAAATCCCTTTGCCAGCGAGGCGTTCCAGCACTTGCGCCAGCACTTCCCGTGGCTCGAAGACGATCGGTTTTTCAGTGCCGCTGGAGGTGATCAACATCTGCCCCAGCGGCTGTTTTTCCCAGTCGACGATTTTCAGCGTACCCGGCACCAACCGACGGGGCGCATCCGGGTCGCCGTCGTTGAAACAGTAGTCGCCGATTTTGAACAGCCCGCCTTGAGTGCCGAGCAATACACAATTCTGCGGCAGCTTGAGCGCGCTGCCGGCGGCGACCTTTTCGAGCATCTCGATCGGATAGCGCTTGCCGTAGAAATGCCCCGGGATGTCCAGGGAAATCAGGTCGACGTAGCGCACATCCGGAAAGCGCTGCCGAAATGCGCGCACTTCAGCAACCAGATCAGAGCAGACAGCATCCATCATGTTGTTCCTTGTTGTTTTTATCAGGTGTAAACCCAGAGCACCCGGGTGAGCTGATCGGTGAGATTGCCGTAGCGGCAATGGGTATGGCTGGCGAGCTGAAAGCTGTCCCCGGCCCCCAGAGTGACCGGTTGATTGTCATCCAGCCAAAGTGTCAGTTGCCCTTCGAGCACGTAACCGCCCTGCTCCGAGCTGTCATCCATGTGCCGGTCACCACTGCTGGCGCCGGGTTCGAGACGGCTTTCGAGCATCGAGAACGTGGCGCGCATTTTCGGCGAGACCAGAATGTCGGTGATGCCGTCGGCGTAATACAGCGTGCGGCGCTCGTCCGGCCGGGTCACCCACGGCAAGGCCATGGGTTTGGGCAGGCTGTAGAAATAGGTGGTCGGCACGCCGAGGGTTTCGCTGATCGCGGTCAAGTCCGCCACGGTCGGACGTGACAATCCACGCTCGACTTGCGAAAGAAAACCGACGGAACGACCGATCTTGTCCGCCAGTTCCTTGAGCGTGTATTTCTTGTGTTTGCGCAGGTCCTGAATCAGGATCGCCAGCGCCGAAATCTCTTCTTGCATGTCCATCTGAAAGCTTCCAGAAAATGTGCGTTTCAAAGGCTGTCGCGCAACCGATACCAGGCCTTGCCGATGGCTTCCAGGGGCGCGGCCATGTATTTGCCGCCGGGGAAGCTGCCGTTGACCAGGCCCTGATACAAGCCCAGCTCGTCTGCCTGACCGAGTATCGCGTCGGACACGGCGCGAGCCCCGGCCAGGGTCGGCAGCACACCGTGGCCCGAATAACCCTGCAGCCAATAGAGATCGCCGCGTCGGCCAATGTCAGGCGTGCGTTTAAGCGTAAGGTCGATATGCCCGCCCCAGGCGAATTCCAGGTCGACGCCCTGGAGCTGAGGAAATACCCGTTGCAGGAACGGCCGGGTCGCGGCAGCGATGTCCTTCGGCATGCCGCCCAGGTAGGTGCAACCGCCGCCGAACAGCAAGCGGTTATCCGGTGTACGACGGAAATAATCGAGAACGAACTGATTGTCGGTGACGCAGACATTGCTCGGCAGGAGCGCGGTCGCCTGTGCTTGCGAGAGCGGCGCGGTGGCCACCTGATAGGTGCCGACCGGCAACACACAACTTGATAGCTGCGGATCGAGCCGGTCCAGATAGGCGTTGCACGCCAGCACCAGCACATCGGCCCGGATGCGTCCGCGCTCAGTGGTGACCACGTACCGGCCACCCTCCTCGCGGTAATTCAGCGCCTTGCTTTGTTCATGAATACGACCACCGGCGCGCTCAATGGCCGCCGCCAGGCCAAGTGCCAGTTTCAACGGGTTCAGGTGTCCGCCTTCAGGATCAAACAGGCCCGCCTGGTAGCGCTCGCTGGCGACCCATTGCGGCAACTGCTCACGGGGAATGAATTGCAATCCATCGTGACCCCATTTGTGGCTCGCCTCGTGTTGCCACTCGGTCAGCAGGCTCACCCGGCGCGGCATCACCGATGTCCAGAGGTGGCCGGGCCGATAATCACAATCGAATTCATGCCGGTCGGGCAGCGCGCGCAGTTCCTGCGCAGCCCAGCGCATGCCGTCCCACAAGCGCCGTGCGCGCTCATAACCCAGCGCGGCCTCCAGCGGCGGCATATCGCATGACCAACCGAGAATGGCCTGGCCGCCATTACGCCCCGACGCTGCCCAAGCCACTCGACTGGCTTCCAGCAGCGTCACGCGCTTGCCCGCCAGGGCCAGTCGCAATGCCGTGTGCAAACCACTGAAGCCGGCGCCGATGATCAACACGTCGGTGTCGTGCTCGCCCTCCAACGCCGCACGTTCCACCAAGCGATCTGCGCAAGTGTGAGCGTAGTAACTGGCGACATGGCGGGTGGATTGCTGGAACATGCGAGCCTCATGAAATTTTATTATTTAAATTTCATGAAAAAATACACACGTTATTTCACGAACGCAAGAACCTGTAGGAGCGAGCCTGCTCGCGATGGTGTGTCAGTCAACCCAATGTGGCTGACACTCCATCGCGAGCAAGCTCGCTCCTACAGGGATTCAGGTGATTTCCGTTCAGCGACTCAAGCGATCGGGATCAGCGGATCTGCTGCGGCCCATGCGGTTGCACGATCAGCTGCCGGCGGGTAGATCCACACGGTGTTGATCTGCGTCTTCAGGTTCTTGCCTTCCTGTTTCACCAGTTTGACCTGACGGTCCCAGCCCTCGGTGTACACCGCGCCCCAGGCACCCAGGTCCAGGCAGGTGACGTATTTGGGTTGGCTGTACGGCGTCGGGTCCACGCCCAGGATCTGCGCGGCAACGTTATTGCCGGCGTGACGCCCCAATACGATGGCGTGTTGGCAGGTCATCAAGGCGTAGTTGCCGATGTCGTCGGACGCGGCATAAGCCACATCGCCGGTGGCAAAGATATCGTCCTGACCGATGACTTTCAGGTGGCTGTCCACGTGCAGGCGGCCCAGGTGATCGCGTTCGGCAGGGATCTGCTCGGTCAGCGAACTGGCGCGCACGCCGGTGGTCCAGACCACGGTTTTGGCCTCGATACGCTGGCCGTCGCTCAAAGTGACACCGTTGGCATCGACGGAAAGTACCGAAGCCTTCAAGTGCCATTTCACGCCGGTTTCAATACTGGCCTCTTCGATCGACCTGGCGATTTCAGCCCCCATCGCCCCGCCAATTTTCTCGCCGCGATCGACGATGATCACCTCGACGTCGGCCTGATCGCCCAAAATGGCACGCAGACGTGCGGTCATCTCGGTCGCCGTTTCAATCCCGGTGAAGCCGCCGCCGGCCACCACCACGGTGTTGCGGGCTTTGCTTTCCGGCAGGCTGGCCAGGGATTTCAGATGGTTTTCCAGGCGCACGGCCTCTTCGATCTGGTCGACATCGAACGCGTGTTCAGCCACGCCGGCGGTCGCCGGAATCGCCAGACGGCTGCCGGTAGCCAGAACGAGTTTGTCGTAGCTGCACACCTGTTTCGCACCCGAGGCGTCGACATAACCCACGCGTTTTTGCCCGACGTCGATGGTTTCTGCAGCGCCCTTGATGAACTTCACGCCCACCGCATCGAACAGCTCGCCAATCGGCGCGGCCAGTTGGTGCGCGTTCGGCTCATAGAACCGCGGACGCACGCGCAGCTCGGCCTGCGGGGCCAGGACGGTGACTTCTACGTCGTTATGACCATGAATGTCGAACAGGCGTGTGGCGCTCAAAGCCGTCCACATGCCACCGAAACCTGCGCCGATTACCAGAATGTGCTGTTTCATCTTTAACTCCGTGAGAAGGCCGATCAATGAATTCGTAGAGGTCGTGCGCTTGCCAGTGCCGACCGAACAACTACGACTGTATTGATCCTAGTTAATTAACGCAATCGGTTTTTTCTGATGGTTGCCATCGAAAGGTTCGATGGCTCGACCGAGAGAGCCTTTACCCACGCACAAGGGGTAATGCACAGAGAGATGCGCCGACGGGATTCGTTGCCTGCCTAACCTTCAGCTGCTAACATTTGCGACAAGATTAGTCGGAGATCCAAATGTCTCTTTACAGTGCTGGCGTTGAGTACGGCATTCATTGCCTGATTTTCCTGGTGGGCAATTGCGGCGACACCCGTGAGGCAAGCGTGCGTGACCTCGCAGAGCTGCAAGGCGTGCCACTGGACTATCTGGCGAAAATTTTCACCAAACTGGCCAAGGCAAAACTGGTGGTCGCCACTGAAGGCGTGCGCGGCGGGTTCAAACTGGCCCGGCCCTCCGACGAAATCAGCGTGCTCGATATCGTCAATGCCATCGACGGCCAAAAGCTGATTTTCGATTGCCGGGAAATTCGCGGGCGTTGCGCCCTGTTCGAAGGTTCCGCCCCGGATTGGGCGGTGTCAGGCCATTGCTCGGTCCATGCGGTCATGATGACGGCGCAGAAACGCATGGAAGAGGCCCTCGCCCAGCAGACCATCCTGGATCTCGCCAGGAAAGTCGGACGAAAGGCGCCCTCGGAGTTCAGTGCTCAGGTTGATACCTGGATGAGTGATCGCCGGGACAAGAAAAGCGCTGCCCCGGCCGCTGACGAGCAGACCATTGTGGTTACCAACATTTGACGCCTTCGCCGGCAAGCCGGCTCCTACAAAGGCACCGTAATCCCCTGTAGGAGCCGGCTTGCCGGCGATGGCTATCTATCAAACACCGCTATAACTCGCGGCCAAGTCCTACAAACAGTCCCGAACCGCCTGACGCAGTGCGCCTGACTTGGCCCATGGCGGCCCTTGATACAGCGAAACCCGGCTGCCGTCTTTCGATTTCACGATATCCAGAATTTCGTCGGCCGTGATGATGCTCGGCGCCTTGATCCGGTAGCCATTGGAAATCGGCGTTTGAGTCGTATTGGAAATCTCTTTCTGCCACGCCGGCAATACGCAGGCGGCATACTCTTTCGGCGCCTTCTCACTGTATTTGCTGACATTCGGCTCACCCGGCACCAGCGACGCAGGCAAGGAGCACCCCGCCAGTAACGCCACCACGACTCCCGCAATCAACGTCCGCATGACGCCCCCCTATTCAAAAAAAAGGAAATGTAGCGCGTCGTCTTGCAGACATCCATTCATTGAGCCTTTCTCAGCGTTTTTCGGTGCTCTGGCCGGGATGCGCAGCGGGCCGCTCGTTCAGGAAAGTCATCCATCGTTCATACGCTTCGTGCTGCCATTGAGTGACCCGCTCCCACTCCGGGCCGCTGAGTTGATGAGCAGAAATCAGCTTCATCATCTCCGTGGTCGCCGCGTCCAGATCGACCATCAGCTCATGCGCGTGAACCCTGAAGTCATCGGTCGTCGTCATTTGAAATTGCCTCGCCCCGGCGGAAATTCGCCACTTCAATACGACAGCAAATCTTTTCGCTGGCGTGCATCTTCCCGACCAAAGGCAGCATTGGCAGTTCGGACGAACAAAACGCCCTGTCGAGGGAAATGGGACTAAAATTTCGTAGCAGAGGTTTTCTGGAGATCGTCATGTGGCTCAACGAATCTGAAAACGAACTTCGACGTGACCTGCAAAGCGTTGCATCGGACCTGAGATGGTCGGCGGTGGAGCTTCTACGCTTGGCAGATCAGTTAAAGCTGTCTGGCAATGATGTCGATGCGCAGGCGGTGCTGAGGCTGTGCGACCTGTTTCAGGGCGACGAACAGCGATTGGCAGGCTATGCCGAAGAAGTGAAAGCCAAGGCCATCAGTCGCAACAAAGCTCACTGAACAGGAGCGCGGCCATGAACAAGCCTTTATTCGCGCTGGTTGTCGTACTGGCAGCGCTGGCGGGCTGCAGCACTGAATCACGCCTCTATGGCGACCTCCCGTTGGTCGCCAAAGTCGAGACTGGCATGAGCAAGGATCAGGTCGAGCAAATCGGCGGGCCGCCTCACACCATCACCGAACGCACGGCGGTGCCTGGCACTTGCTATGACTACAAGCTGACGAAAGCCGGCCATCAACAAGCGTACAACGTCAGTTTCGATAACCGGGGCAAGGTCGACCACACGAGCTTCATCACCTGTGCGGAATGGAGCCGCCTGCAAACAAAAGCCAGGGAGTCTTCCCATAGCACCGGCGGCGGTGGCGGCGGTTACTGAGCCAAAATGAAAAGCCCCGGAAAAAACCGGGGCTAGAAGCGTTTTACTTGACCGTCGTCTGGTTGCTCGCCGGCCTTTTGGCCCGGGATTTGTAACCGGGAAGTGCCGCGGCAAAGGCCAGTGCCTCTTCCCGGCTGGCAAAAGCGCCCAGTTGGTCACCTTGGGTGCACACCCGCCATGGGCCATTGCTCACGCTAAGTACGTCATAACCGTTCATGTGCATCTTATTCAGCATCGGAACGCTCATAAGTCACCTCCATTTTCGGTACTGATGTCCAGGATTGACCTGCCTACCTTACACCCGCCCTTTGCCGAGGTGCCGACCAGACGTCGCGACAGGATTCCGCCATTCGGTTGCACTTTCAGCCCCTGTGAGACCTCTAACCAGCCAAGAGGCCCGTGCAGCCTTGGGCGGCCTGAATATTGCATTTTTATTACTGATTTATGACAGCAAGCACTCAGGTAACACATGAAAGTACGCGCAACCGTCATTTGTGAGCAGGACCGGCACGTTCTCCTTGTGCGCAAGCCAAGGTGTCGCTGGACGTTGCCCGGCGGAAAGGTCGAGCCCGGAGAAACTGCGGCAGGCGCCGCCATGCGTGAACTTCAGGAAGAGACCGGGCTTGGGGTCGACGACATGCTGTACCTGATGCAACTGGAAACGGGCGGCACCCGACACCACGTTTACGAGGCGTCGGTGCTCAACTCGTCCAAGGCCCGACCGCAAAATGAAATCTTCGACTGCCTGTGGTATCCGCTGGACGCCGTGCAGAACCTGAAAACCAGCGACGCCACGCTGCGAATCGTCAGAGCGTTTCAGCGTCGCCTGTAAGGTGGGTCAGGCCTTGGCCACTGCCGTTGCCGCCTTGTCGATAAACGCCGCCACTTCGACCGGCATTGAGGCAAGGGACGCGTGGCTGGCGTGCAACGTCAGGATCTCTTTGGCGTTCAACCGCCCCGCCATCCACTGCTGGTTTTGCGGCGCGATCATCCGGTCGTCGGTCGACACCTGATACCACGACGGTTTGCTCTTCCACGCCACCGTAGTGATCGCATCGCCAAACGTGCCGGCCAAGGGGGCTTTTTGGGTGATGCCCATGACCAGTCCTTCGGCTGCGGGCAGGTCCTGGCAGAAGCTTTCGTGGTAACGCTCCGGTCTGACCCACAAATAACCATCACTGTCGGGCGCCAGGTTCGCTGCGGCAACGGGCGGATGCCGTTGAGTGATGGCGCCGGGACTTTCACCCGCATCCGGCGCGAACGCGGCGATGTACACCAGACCCACGACATTCGCTTGATCGCCGGCCTCGGTGATGACCGCGCCGCCATAGGAATGCCCCACCAACAACACCGGCCCCGCCACTTGCGCGACCATTTTGCGCGTGCGCTCGGCATCATCGGCCAACGACGTGAGCGGCATCTCGACCGCGCGGATGCGGGTGTAGCCCTTGTTCAACAGTTCGGCGATAACCTTGTTCCAGTGGGCGGCACCGCCCCAAAAACCATGGACCAGCACGATCGTGGGTTTTTCACTCATCACGTTGACTCCGTTTGATGGGGTTGTTGGCGAACGCTGTCAGCCCTGGTCGCCGCCGCCCACCGGCATGATCATGCCGGTGATATAGGACGCTTCGTCGCTGGCCAGAAACAGAATAGCGCCTGCCTGCTCATCCAGCGTGCCATAGCGTTTCATCAAACTGCTGTCGAGCGTCTGATCGACGATCTGCTGGTACCACACTTTTTCTTCGGCGCTCTGTTCGGCGCTGTTGCGCGGAATCACCCGCGGCGGCGCTTCAGTGCCACCGGGCGCCGTGGCATTGACCCGCACGCCACGACCGGCGGTTTCGAACGCCAGGCACGCGGTCAGCGCATTCACCCCGCCCTTCGCCGCACCGTACGGCACACGGTTGACGCTGCGCGTGGCGATGGACGAGACGTTGACGATTGCGCCGCTGCCCTGCTCCAGCATGAACGGCAGCGCGGCATGGCAGCACCATAACGTCGGGAACAGCGAGCGGCGGACTTCGGCCTCGATCTGGTCGGCTTCGTAGTGTTCGAACGGTTTGGCCCAGATCGTCCCGCCGACATTGTTGATGAGGATGTCGAGACGACCGAAGCGCTCGACGGCAGTTTGCATCACACGGTTGCATTCGCCGTATTGCTCAAGATCGGCAGTCAGCGCGAGCACTTGGCTGTCCTTCCCCAATTGCTGCTGCACTTCAAACACCAGCTCGGAGCGGTCAACCAGAATCAAGCGCGCCCCTTCCGCCGCCATGCGTTCGGCAACACGCCGACCGATGCCTTGGGCGGCACCGGTGATCAACGCGACTTTTTCGTGAAATCTGTTCATACCTACCTCGAATCGAAAATCGCTCTCGACCTGTAGGAGCTGGCTTGCCAGCGATGGACGCACAGGCACCGCATTAATCCTGTAAAAACGCGTTATCGTTAACGTCCATCGCTGGCAAGCCAGCTCCTACAGGGGGACGTGGTCACACAGGGTTATGCCGCGCTGGCAGCGAATTTTTCGTAGTAGAAATTCACCGGCGCAATGCCTTGCTCGCGAATGTACTGGCTGACTGCCTCGACCATCGGCGGCGGGCCGCACAGGTAGACATCGACGTCGCCCTCGTTCAAGTGTTTGGGCTCGATGTGCTGGGTCACGTAGCCTTTGAGCGGGTGCTGGCTATCAGGGCTGGCCACGCAGGCGCTGAAGCTGAAATTCGGGATTCGCGCGGCGAAGGCTTCCAGCCGATCCATTTCCACCAGGTCGAAATCGTTGGTCACGCCGTAGATCAAATGCAGCGGATGTTCACTGCCCTGCTCGGCGATTTTTTCCAGCATCGCGGTGAATGGCGCAAGCCCCGTACCACCGGCCAGCAGCAACAACGGCCGACGGATGTCGCGCAGATAAAAACTGCCCAGCGGCCCGGCCAGGCTCATGCTGTCGCCGGCCTTGGCCATGCCGGTGAGGAAGCTGCTCATCAAACCGCCAGGCACATTGCGAATCAGGAAACTGACCTCGCCGTCGCGCTGCAACGAGCTGAACGAATAAGCGCGGGTCTGCTCGCTGCCGGGAACCCCGAGGTTCACGTACTGCCCCGGCAGGAACGCCAGTTTGCTCAGTGCATCGCCCTTGATCGACAACGCGATGGTGCTGTCGGACAGCTGGCGCACGGCGCTGATAGTCGCTTCAAAACTGGCCTGCTGGGTGCGGCAGACTTCCGAGGAGGCCGGCACCCGCACCACGCAATCGCTCTGGGCGCGCATCTGGCAGGTCAGGACAAAACCCTGTTCGGCTTCCTCCGCCGTGAGCGCGTCCTCGATGTATTCCTCGCCCAGGTCGTAACTGCCAACCTCGGCGAAACACTTGCACGTGCCACAGGCGCCGTCGCGGCAATCCAGCGGAATGTTGATGCCTTGGCGGTACGCGGCGTCGGCCACGGTTTCGCCGGCATTGGCGTCGATGAAACGGGTGACGCCGTCTTCAAAATTGAATGCGATGGAATGAGTCATGACGGCCGCCTCACAGGTGGTAAACATCGATGACCTGGCGAACGTAGTCGTTCTTCAGGATCACTTTCTTGGCCTTGATCAGCGGGTTTTCACCGCGCATATCGAGGGTGTAGAAACTGCTGCCGAAATAGCTGTCGACGGTCTTGTAGCGAAAGCTCAAGGTGTGCCAGTTGAAGCGCACCTTGCACAGGCCGTCCGCCTGTTCCAGCAGCTCGATGTTGCTGATGTTGTGCGAGGTGCGGGTGTCCGGCACGGTGGCGCTGGAACGCTCGGTCTTGATACGGAAGATGCGGTCTTCCAGACCCGTGCGGTTGCCGTACCAGATCAGCGAGATTTCCCGTTGCGGGTCTTCGGTCAGTTCGTCGTTGTCGTCCCAGGACGGCATCCAGAACGTCGCATCCGTGGCGTACAACTCCAGCCATTCGTCCCATAGCCGATCATCGAGGTAACGCGCTTCGCGGTAGAGGAAGTCGCGCACGGTTTCATAGGTGATGGTCATTACACGGTCTCCACGGCAATCAGCTTCGATTGCTCGGCAGCCAGGGCCTTGAGCATGGTTTGCTGCCAATACTTGTGCTGCAACACGAACAGGCCTTCGTCCTCGGTGCGCACACCGCTGAGCAACGGATGCAGGTCAATTTCCTTCGCCGCGTCATCGGCGCCTTCGACCCAGTGCTCGGCGCCACGGGACATGTCGTTCCAGGCGGTCACGCTGCCCTGGTAACCGGTCTGGCAGGAGCGAAACTCTTCCAGATCGTCCGGGGTGGCCATGCCGCTGACGTTGAAGAAATCCTCGTACTGACGAATCCGGCTCGAACGGGCGTGATCGCTTTCGCCTTTGGGGGCGATGCAGTAAATGGTGATTTCCGTGCGGTTGACCGAGATCGGCCGGGCGATGCGGATCTGCGAGCTGAACTGGTCCATCAGGTACACGTTCGGGTACAGGCACAGGTTGCGCGAGTTTTCGATCATCCAGTCGGCGCGGGCCTTGCCGAAGTCCTT
Source organism: Pseudomonas sp. PDM01 (assembly GCF_014852325.1). NCBI lineage: Bacteria > Pseudomonadati > Pseudomonadota > Gammaproteobacteria > Pseudomonadales > Pseudomonadaceae > Pseudomonas > Pseudomonas sp. PDM01. Next base: position 169,196 of record NZ_JACVBK010000012.1, on the reverse strand, counting down.
GGCCAGCTCATCGCGACGTTCGTACAGCGGACGGTCCTCCGGGTTGGCCCAACGGGTCCAGAGCAGCATGTGGCCTTTGTCGAACGAGTAGAAACCACCGCCCTGCTTGGCCCAGCTGCCGGCGCTCATGGTCGGGTTGGTGTCGCCGGCCTCGCGCTGTTTGCGCTGGTTCTGGGTGGCGGCATAGTTCCAGTGCACCGAGCTGACGTGGTAACCGTCGGCGCCGTTTTCGGCGGTGAGTTTCCAGTTGCCTTCGTAGATGTAGCTGGACGAACCGCGCAGCACTTCCAGGCCGTCGGCGGACTGGTCGACGATCATGTCGATGATCTTCGCCGACTCGCCCAAATGCTCAACCAGCGGCACCACATCAGCCTTGAGGCTGCCGAACAGGAAGCCGCGATAGGATTCGAAACGGGCGACTTTGGTCAGGTCGTGGGAGCCTTCGCAGTTGAAGCTCGACGGGTAGCCGGCCGCTGCCGGGTCTTTGACCTTCAGCAGTTTGCCGGAGTTGTTGAAGGTCCAGCCATGGAACGGGCAGGTGTACGAGCTTTTGTTGCCGGACTTGTGTCGGCAAAGCATCGCGCCACGGTGACTGCAGGCGTTGATGAAGGCATTGAGCTCACCGTCCTTGTTGCGCGCGATGAAGATCGACTGGCGCCCCATGGTGGTGGTGTAGAAATCGTTTTTGTTGGGGATCTGGCTTTCGTGCGCCAGGTACAGCCAGTTGCCTTCGAAGATGTGTTCCATCTCAAGGTCGAACAGCCGTGGGTCGGTGAACATCTCGCGCTTGCAGCGGTAGATGCCTTGTTCTGGATCGTCCTCAAGCAGGGATTGAAGATATTCGGGTCGCAGGGTCATGGCCGCCGCCTCCATTGTTATTGTTCAGGCAAGGCTCATGCTAGGACGGGGCAATGGGGTGGACTATCCGCTGGGTGCAGACCTTTATCCGTTTAGTGCAAAGACCGATGTAGGAGCCGGCTTGCCGGCGATCGACGCAACGCGGTGTGCCAGACACACCACCATTCTGTAGGAGCCGGCTTGCTGGCGATTCAGGCGATGCGGCGTGTCAGATAGACCGCGTCGTTTGAATCGCCAGCAAGCCGGCTCCTACAGTTCGTGGTGTACCTGCGATCACTCGCGGCGTTTGAGGGTGTCCGACGGTAACTCGCCGAACTGTTTGCGGTAGTTGTCGGAGAATCGCCCCAAATGCAAAAACCCATAATCCATCGCCACTTCCGTAACGTTACGCACATTACAGGTCGGGTCGCTCAAACAGGCATTGATACGCTCCAGACGTTTCTGCCGGATGTAGTTTTTCGGCGTGGTGCCGGCGTTGCGCTCGAACAAGCCATACAGTGAACGCAGGCTCATCCGTGCCTGACGCGCCAGTTCTTCACTGTCGATGTCCTGCTTGAGGTGGCGTGCAATGTAGTCGGCAATCACCTCGAACGTGGCCGTCTGTGAGCCGAGGTTGATGCGGCTGACGTTGGTCTGCATCAGGCTGAGCATCTTGCTGACGATAATCTGTGCGTAATGCTCCTGCACCTTGGGAATCTGCTCGGTGGCCTCGGCCTCCTGGCAAATCATCGCCAGCAGACCGACAAACCCTTCCAGTTCATTGAGCTGGTAACGGTTCTCCAGAAACCGCACGCCCTGCCCCGGATAGCGCCAGCGCTGCTCGTCGCACACGGACTCAAGCAACGTCGTGGGAACTTTGAGGATGAATTTTTCGCAATCGTCAGAGTACGTCAGGTCCACCGGATCGTCGGGATTGATCAGCAGCAACTCGCCGGGCGCGAAGTAATGTTCCTGACCGTGCCCGCGCCACAGGCAGTTGCCACGCAGCAACACTTGCAGGTGATAGATGCTTTCCAGTGCGCCCGAGGTGACCCGCACGCTGCCGCCATAGCTGATGCGGCACAGGTCGAGGCTGGCAAACTTGCGATGATTGAGACTGGCCAGGGGTTGCCCGGCGCGCGGCATCAGGATGCAATGATTACCGACATGCTGATTGACATAGCCCGACACCGCGTACGGGTCGGCATGGTCGAATACGGAGCTGCGCTGACTCAACAGTTGCGCTTGCATCATCGGGTCACTCTCGTTGTTTTTATGGGGTGCGACGGGTCATTCTAAGGCAGTGCTTGCGGCGGTGTGTCAGTTGATCGACATGTGGAATGTCCGGGCCCCTTCGCGAGCAAGCCCGCCCCCACATTTTGGCCGTAGTCCCACTGAAGAAACACGGTCGAATGTGGGAGCGAGCCTGCTCGCGAAAGCGGTGTGTCAGTCATCGCCAAGCTGGAATCAGTCCTCCAGCGCGCGAACCCGCTCGTGACGCTGCTGCTCTTGCGGCTGGGCGGACGACTGCAAGGTGAAATCGAATTCGATCTCGGCAAAACGACCGCTGACGCCATGCGCCGCTGCGCGTTGTTGATCATCGCTAAAGGTGATTTTCGCGATCAGCTCGTCACGGGTGGCATAGGCAAAATCGTCGTGCAGGTATTGATCGCCGTCGAGGTTGATCTGGGTGGTCAGGTGACGATGATCCGGCGCCGAGATGAAGAAGTGCACGTGCGCCGGACGCTGGCCGTGACGGCCCAGTTGATCGAGCAGTTGCTGAGTCGGACCGTCCGGCGGGCAGCCGTAACCCGACGGCACGATGCTGCGGAAGCGGTAGCGACCTTCGGCGTCGGTGACGATGCGCCGACGCAGGTTGAATTCGGATTGCGTGGTATCGAAGTACGAATAAGTGCCGCCGGTATTGGCGTGCCAGACATCCACAATCGCACCGGCCAACGGTTCGCCGGCGGTGTTGAACACACGGCCCTGCATGAACAGCGTCACACCCGGATCGACGCCATCATCCAGACGCGCTTCACCTTGGGACAACGGTGCACCGGCCACGTACAGCGGGCCTTCGATGGTGCGCGGCGTGCCGCCAGCCTTGCCGGCCTGTTCGTCTTCGGCGTCCATCAGCAGGTCGAGGTAGTGTTCCAGGCCCAACCCGGCCACCACCAGTCCAGCCTCCTGGCGCGCACCCAGCACGTTGAGGTAGTTGACGGCTTTCCAGAACTCTTCCGGGGTCACGGCGAGGTCTTCGATGATGTTCACCGAATCACGCAGGATGCGGTAGATCAGCGCTTTGGTGCGCGGATTGCCGGCATCGTTGTGCAGGCCGCTGGCCTCTTCGAGAAACTTCTGGGCTTTGGCAGTGTGGGAAATTTTTACGTTCATTTTATGGGTTCCTCATCTTGTAATTATTAGCGTGGCGAACTGAACAGGCCAGGTTCAGCGGTCATCCTCGCGGATGGAAGAAGGATGCCGGCACATCGCGGTGACTTCGATCGCCATGTACGGGTACAGCGGCAATTGCATGAGCAAGTCGTGCAGCTCTTGAACGCTGTCGACATCGAACACGCTGTAATTGGCATAGAGCCCGGCAATGCGCCACAGGTGACGCCACTTGCCTTGATCCTGCAGACGCTGGGCCAGGGCTTTTTCGTCGGCCTTGAGCTGCGCGGCGCGTTCGGGGTTCATGTCGACCGGTAAATTCACGGTCATCTTTACGTGGAACAGCATAATGCTCTCCTCAGGCTTGATGAATGGCAGTGGATGTCTTGTCGCGACGGAAAAACGCCAGGCGTTCTTCATCGAGGTTCAGGCCCAGCCCAGGGGTTTTCGGCACGTGCAGCTCGAAATCGCGATAGACCAGCGGCTCGCTGAGAATGTCTTCGGTCAACAGCAGCGGGCCGAACAGCTCGGTGTCCCACGCCAGTTTGTTCAACGTGACGAAGGCATGGGCCGACGCCATGGTGCCCAGACCACCTTCAAGCATGGTGCCGCCGTACAGGCCGATGCCCGCCGCTTCGGCAATCGCGGCGGTCCGCAGCACGGCGCGTGGGCCGCCGTTCTTGGCGATCTTCAGGGCGAACACCGAAGCCGCACCTTCACGGGCAAGGTTGAACGCATCTTCCACACACTCGATGGATTCATCGGCCATGATCGGCGCCGGGCTGATGGCGTTCAGGCGCGCCATGCCCGAGCGGTTATTGCGCGAGATCGGCTGCTCGATCAGGTCGATGCCGTTGCTGCCGAGAATCCGGCAGGCGCGCAACGCGACGGCCTCATCCCAGGCCTGATTGACATCGACCCGCACGCTGGCGCGATCGCCAAGGGCTTTCTTGATCGCGATGACGTGGGCCAGATCGCGATTGACTTCGCCGGCACCGATTTTCAGTTTGAAGATGCGATGGCGGCGCAGGTCGAGCATTTTTTCCGCTTCGGCGATGTCCTTGTCGGTGTCGCCGCTGGCCAAGGTCCAGGCCACTGGCAGCGCATCCCGAACGCGGCCGCCCAGCAGTTCGCTGACCGGCAGGCCTAGGCGTTTGCCCTGGGCATCAAGCAACGCGGTTTCGATACCTGACTTGGCGAAGGTGTTGCCACGGATGCTGCGCTCCAGGCGCAACATCGCAGCGTTGACGTTGGCGCTGTCCTGACCCAGCAGCAGCGGCGCGAAGTGCCGGTCGATGTTGGTCTTGATGCTGTCCGGGCTTTCATTGCCATACGCCAGGCCACCGATGGTGGTGGATTCGCCAATGCCTTCAATGCCATCGGCGCAGCGCACGCGAATGATCACCAGCGTCTGGTTCTGCATGGTGTGCATCGCCAGCTTGTGCGGGCGGATGGTCGGCAGATCGACGATGATCGTCTCGATCGATTCAATGGCAGTTGCAAGCATGTCGATACCCGTCAGGTTCTTAAAGTTCTGGAACCGATTCTGGTACGGCTTTTTTCGGGAAGCCAATATAGAATTGGTCTGACTTGATACCTTTAAGGTATGCAAACTGCTTTGCGGAGGCCTCATGGAACTGCGTCACCTGCGGTATTTTCAGGTGTTGGCTCAAACCCTCAACTTCACCCGCGCCGCCGAATTGCTGCACATTGCCCAACCGCCACTGAGCCGACAGATTCAGCAACTGGAGGATGAACTCGGGGTGTTGCTGCTGGATCGCGGGCGGCCGCTGAAGCTGACCGACGCCGGGCGGTTTTTCCATGAACACAGCACTGCCCTGCTGGAGCAACTGGGCAAGGTCTGCGACAACACGCGACGCATCGGCCTGGGAGAAAAAACCTGGCTGGGGATTGGTTTTGCGCCGTCGACACTCTATGGCGTGCTGCCGGAACTGATTCGCCGCTTGCGCAGCGGCGAGCCTCTGGAGCTGGAACTGGGGCTCTCGGAAATGACCACGCTGCAACAGGTGCAGGCGCTCAAGGCCGGGCGGATCGATATCGGTTTCGGCCGCATCCGCATCGACGACCCGGCCATCATCCAGACGGTGTTGACCGAAGACAGGCTGGTCGCCGCCCTGCCCGCCGGTCATCCGCTACTGGCCGGGCCGATCAGCCTGCGCGAACTGGCGAAGGAACCTTTCGTGCTGTACCCCGGCAACCCGCGCCCCAGCTACGCCGACCATGTGATCGGGCTGTTCGAGTCCTATGGCGTCAGCATTCACGTGGCGCAGTGGACCAACGAACTGCAAACCGCCATCGGCCTGGTGGGCGCAGGAATCGGCGTCACCCTGGTGCCGGCCTCGGTGCAATTGCTGCACCGCGACGACATCGGCTTCACGCCGCTGCTGGAAGACAATGCGACCTCGCCGATCATCCTCAGCCGACGCGTGGGCGACGTGTCGCCAGGGTTGAATCATTGCTTGCGGATGATTGATGAGTTATCGCCGCAACAGCTGAACGCTTTGTAGGAGCCCGGCTTGCTGGCGATGGTGCCCGCGAGATCGCCATCGCCGGCAAGCCGGCTCCTACAGATCGTGGGTGTGTTCGAGATTGAGGATTTACGCAAAACCTGTAGGAGCCCGGCTTGCTGGCGATGGCGCCCGCGAGATCGCCATCGCCGGCAAGCCGGCTCCTACAGATCGTGGGTGTGTTCGAGATTGAGGATTTACGCAAAACCTGTAGGAGCCCGGCTTACTGGCGATGGCGTCCGTGAGATCGCTATCGCCAGCAAGCCGGCTCCTACAGATTGTGGGGGTGTTCGGGATTGAGGGTTCACGCAAAACCTGTAGGAGCCCGGCTTGCTGGCGATGGCGTCCGTGAGATCGCCATCGCCGGCAAGCCGGCTCCTACAGATCGTGGAGGTGTTCGGGATTGAGGGTTTACGCATAACCTGTAGGAGCCCGGCTTGCCGGCGATGGCGTCCGTGAGATCGCCTTCGCCAGCAAGCCGGCTCCTACAGATCGTGGATGTGTTCGGGATTGAGGGGTTACGCAAAACCTGTAGGAGCCCGGCTTGCCGGCGATGGCGCCCGTGAGATTGCCATCGCCGGCAAGCCGGACTCCTACAGGTTTTGCGGTTATTCCTCAGCCGGCAAACGCGCGGCGACCGGCGCGCATTTCGGTGTGAAATTCGCCAATCAGGTTTGAAATAGCACGAGCGCTGCTCAGTTGCGCGGGTGACACGCCGGTGATCAGCAGATCAATCCTGCCGGTGGAGCGCTCGAAAACCTTGATCCGTAGCGACCCGTCAGGATTCACCGTGCAGGCGCAGGAAAGCGGTTGAAAACCGGACTCCACAATGCGGCAAAGTTCTGGAACTGAAACCATAAAGGGTGTCTCGGGTGGCGGTTGATCGGATTGACCCTTTGAGAATAGATGGGCCTACCAAGCCTGCTCGGGCGAATACTTGGGACAAATGTTATTTGTGTCTCAATTCGGAAAACTTTAGGTGCCGGTTAAGAGCAAAGCATTCAAGGTGTCAGCATGACAAATTTCAAAAGCTTCATTTTTACCTTCAGGTTCAACAAGCAGGCCATTACCTCACTTACGCTTGAAACGCAGGTCGAAAAAGCTGCCGAGTTTTTGCGTCAGGTGGGTGCAATCAGTCCGCTTCTGGCCAACTGGTATTTGCAAGGGAAAAGCCTGAAAGACTCGCTTTCAACTAACGTCAGTAACAACACTCAAGCGCTGATCGACAAAGTTAAGCGCGCTCATGATCCTGACCTTCCCGACCTGACCGAATTTTCGGTCTGGAATGCCATCCAGGATCCGCTTGAGGGCGGAGTCGCCTTTCATTACAGCGCGCACAACCTCGATTCAGTGTCAGCCATGTCCTTCGAGGACGCTGGTGCTTTGTTGATGAAGCTTGCGCACCCGGAAGAGACATTCACAAAAATTATCAATCTGGCCGTGAATATCTGGCCAGAAATTGACTGGGTCACCGTGGTACCGGCCAACTATTTCAGAAAAGGTCGTGTTTTCAAGGACCGACAGACAATTGGATGGATTGGCTTTTGCCCGCAACCGTTGAAACAGGAAGACTTCCCTCAGGCACACAAACTGGTTCCCGTGCCCGACAGGGGGACCATTATCGTCAGCTGTCCTGAAGTCATGAATGAGCAAAACCTCGACCACTTCGGACAGGTTGGGGATATTGATACCAAACTGGTAGAGCTTGGTTATTTGCCGTTGTTTATGAACTGAATCGTGCACATGTGAACGACAGCGATCATCTGCAGGAGCCGGCTTGCCGGCGAAGGGCCCGTGAGTCTTGCGTTTTGATCACTGCGCATCCGCTCCCCAGATCCAGTTCCAGACCCCCGGCAATTTCACCGGTTGCGCACTGTCGCGAACGGTGCGCGCCATGGCCGCCCGTTGCAGTTCAGCCTGATCATCGTAAAACGGCTTCTGCGCCGTTTTCACGCCGGTCGCCTGCGCACTGTCGAGAAGGATTTGCAGGTATTCGCGGGCATGTCGGGCGGTGTAGCGATTGAGGTCGTGGAAGGTCACCACCACCGGGATCACCCCATCCACCGTCGGCAACTCACCCATTGCGATGCGCTCACGCACCTCTGACATCTGCCGCAACATGCTGGACCGGCGTCGGGGGCTGGCGTTGAAACCCCAGATCTTGCCGTCGTTGGCGCTCAGGTCGGTCAGCAACACGTGCATGCCGTGCTTTTGATAAGCGGCGAAAACCCGTTTGTCGTAGTTCCAGAACGGCGGCCGCACCAGGGTCGGCGGCGCACCGGTGATGGCAGCGATGTCGGCACTGCCTTTGGTCAATGACTGTTCCAGTTCTTCCGGGCTCAGAGAACGGTGATTGGTGTGCCAGTGGGTGGCCGTATGGAAACCGAGAATCTGCCCATCGGCATGCTCGCGGCGCATGACCTCACGGCCGATGTCGCTGTCGCCCGCCCGTGGCGCGCCGGTCTGCACAAAGAACACCGCTTTGAGGTTCGGCTGCACCGGGTTGGTGGCGAGACTGTCGAGGATGGTCATCGTCGGGTTCCAGAAACTCGACGCGCTGGGGCCGTCGTCGAACGTCAGCAGAAACCGGATCGGTGCTTGCGCGTGCAGACGCTGTTCGGTTTGCGGTGTCATTTCGATGGGAGCAGCGATGCAACCCACCAGCCCGACGGCAATGGCGAGTGCGCTGAGAATCTTGAACAGCTGTTTCATGTTGTGCCTTGAGCCGGACCGTTAAGCCCGCACAGTTGTGCGGGCGCGGTTTGGATCAGGGTACACAGTGTTTGGTTCCGGTGCTGCCCGGCATTGTCGATTACTGGGTAAACGCCTGCTCGAACGAGTTGTCGATAATCGGCGCGGTCGCCAGCGCTGTCGGCAGTGCTTTGACCTTGAACAGAAAATCCGCCGTGCTTTGCAGGTCCTTAGCAGCCTGTGCATCCACCGGGCCGACAGTCATGTGAGCCTGGCGTAACCAGTGACGCGAGACGTTCTGGTCAAGATTGGCCTTCTTCGCCCACAGATCGGCATATTCGTCGGTGTGATTGTCGACCCAGGCCCGTGCCTTTTTCAGGCGAACCAGGAAGTCGGCGATGGCTTCCCGCTTGCTGTCGATTGACGGCGTCGAAGCGGCGATGGCGCTGAGGCCTGGCATGAGGTTCTTGGCGGTAAGAATCGGTCGCGCGCCGGAGAACAGAATCTGTTGGGAAATGTAGGGTTCCCAGACCGGGAAGGCATCAATGCTGCCCTGAGGCAGCGCGGCGGCGGCATCGATCGGCATCAGCTTGATGAAGTCGACGTAGTCCTCCGGCAGGTCAGCTTGTTGCAAGGCGCGCAGGGTCAATTGCTGGCTCCAGGCGCCGGGCCAGTAGGCAACTTTCTTGCCCTTGAGATCGGCGATGGTCTTGACCGGCGAGTCCTTGGGCACCAGCAAGGCGATGGTGTCCGGGTTCTGCCGCGAGACGCCGATCAGCTTGACCGGCGCCTGCTTTGCAGCGAGGAACAGGAAGCCTGAATCGCCCAGAAAACCCACGTCCAGCGCCCCGGTGTTCAACGCTTCGGCCAGCGGTGCAGCGGCCTGAAAATGCTTCCAGTCAACGGTGTAAGGCGCCCCATCCAGCACCCCCGAAGCCTCCACCGAAGCGCGCACGTTGTAGTAATTCTGATCACCGACATGCAGGACAACGGGCTCAGCGGCGTAGGCCATTGGCGCAGCAAACAACGCACTGGTCAGCAAACTGCGAACGAATCTGGACAGGTTCATCGGGGGCTCCTTGAGAGTGAATGGCATAGACCATAACGCTCTTACAGGACGCTTTTTAAATTCGATTTACGCATAAGCTCATGACTGTCAGTCAACACTGTTCACCCGGCAACAGTGAGCCGACAGACTGTTTTCCCTGCAACACCCTTCTGCTTCATTCCTCGCCTCAACGCCTTGAAAACGCCTGATATCCAAGACATGGCACAGAGCCTGCAATATTCCTTTTATGCATGAATCATTTATAAAAAATGAATTTTCGACATAAGAAACTCAACGCCTTGTCCGGAGCCGATCCCATGAAGTCCACCTTCCGCTTTCCCAAAGTCAGGTATCTGCTCAGCGCCTGCGCCCTGGCCTTGAGCCTGCAACCCGTCGCGCAGGCCGCTGAAACACCGCCGGCCGAAGTGCATCTGGATTACGCCTACTACTCGCCAGTGAGCCTGGTGCTTAAACACTTTGGATTTCTGGAAAAAGCCCTGCCGCAGACCAAAGTCAGTTGGGTGCTGAGTCAGGGCAGCAATCGCTCGCTGGAGTACCTCAACAGCGGCGGCGTTGATTTCGCCTCCTCTGCCAGCCTCGCCGCCGTGCTCAGCCGCGCCAATGGCAGCCCGATCAAATCGGTTTACGTCTACAGCCGCGCCGAATGGACCGCATTGGTGGTGCGCAAGGATTCGCCCTACCAGACCGTCGCCGACCTGAAAGGCAAGAAGATCGCCGCCACCAAAGGCACCGACCCGTACCTGTTCACCCTGCGCAGCCTGCAACAGGCCGGTCTGAGCAAGGACGATGTGGAATTGGTGCATTTGCAGCACCCGGATGGCCGCACGGCCCTGGAAAAAGGTGACGTCGACGCCTGGGCCGGCCTCGATCCGCACATGGCCGCGAGCCAGGTCCAGGCCGGTTCGCGCCTGTTGTATCGCAACACCAACTTCAACAGTTATGGCGTAGTCAGCGTTACTGACACTTATGCGAAAGAGCACCCGCAGACCATCGAAACCGTACTGAAGGCGTACGAAAAGGCCCGCGACTGGGCGGTAAAAAACCCTGACGAACTGGCGAAACTGCTCGCTACCGAATCCGGTCTGCCGCTGGAAGTGGCCAAGCTGCAACTGTCCCGCACTGACCTGAGCAGCCCGCAACTGACCGCCAGGGATGTGATCGCCTCCAAGGCCGCCGCGCCGATTCTGGTGTCCGAAGAACTGGTGCGTCGCGGGGTGAATGTCGATCAGGTCATCGATCAGTTGATCGACACCGGCTTCAAGGAAACCGTGGCCCGTCAGTAAATCACCGCCAACGGGGCACAACGAATCCGCGCCAGTCGCGGATTCGTCGTGACCGGAGAATCTCATGACCAGCAAAAGCAAAGACCTGCCCCTCGAACTGCCGACGCCACGTCGTGCCGCTCTTTCCTTGAACAATGCCTGGCGTTTGCGTCTCAAGGGTCTGGCGTTGCCGGTGCTGATCCTCCTGGTGCTGGAATTTGTCGTACGCATCGGCTGGTTGCCGTCCTACCAAATGCCGGCGCCCAGCGAAATCGCCCTGACCTTGAGAGACCTCGCCGAAGGCGCGCTGTGGAAACACATCAGCACCAGCCTGTTGCGCGTGTTGCTCGGTTTCGCCATCGGCGCCGGCCTGGCACTGGTGTTTGCCGCCTGGGTCGGTTTGAGCCGCGAAGCCGAAGCCTGGCTTGAGCCGACCTTCGCCGGCCTGCGTTCGATTCCGAGCCTGGCCTGGGTGCCCCTGTTGTTGCTGTGGCTGGGCATCGACGAAACCTCGAAAATCGTCCTGATTGCCATCGGCGCGTTCTTCCCGGTGTACCTCAACGGCGTCGCGGCGATTCGCGACATCGACCGCAAACTGGTGGAAGTCGGGCAGATGTATGGCTTCGGTCGCACACGGCTGGTCCGGCGGATTCTGCTACCCGCCGCCCTACCCGGCCTGTTTACCGGGTTGCGCAGCGGCATGAGCCTGGCGTGGATGTTTCTGGTGGCCGCCGAGCTGATCGCCGCGACCAAAGGGTTGGGTTATCTGCTCAGTGACGGTCGCGAGACCTCCCGCCCGGACATCGTGCTCGCGGCAATCATTGTGCTGGCGCTGCTGGGCAAACTCAGCGATGGAATCCTCGCTGGTCTGGAGAAACGCTTCCTGGCGTGGCGCGACACGTTCAACGGCCAAAGCACAGAGGATTGAGCCATGACCGATTACCTGCTGGACATTCGCGTCGAGCGCAAAACTTTCGCCACAACCACCGTGCTCAGGGATATCCATCTGCAATTGCAGCCCCGGGAAACCGTCAGCCTGCTGGGCCCCAGCGGGTGCGGAAAAAGCACGTTGTTGCGGATCGTTGCCGGTCTGGAAAAGGACTTTCAGGGTGAACTGAATCGCAGCGCCGGTGAGGTTGCGTTCGTGTTTCAGGAACCTCGATTGATGCCCTGGCTGACGGTCGAGCAAAACATCGGCTTCAGCGCCGACAACCGATATGACAAGGCCTGGGTCGCACAACTGATCGATGAAGTCGGCCTCAGCGGGTTCGCTCAAGCGTTACCCAAGGCGCTTTCCGGCGGCATGGCGCAGCGGGTAGCCATTGCTCGCGGCCTCTACTCACGGCCCGATGTGTTGTTGCTCGACGAACCGTTCAGCGCGGTGGATGCCTTCACCCGGATGAAACTGCAAGACCTGTTGCTGCAACTGGCCGAGCGTCACGCCATCGCCCTGCTGCTGGTGACCCACGATGTCGATGAAGCGCTGTACCTCAGCGACCGCGTCCTGGTCATGGACAATCGCCCCAGCAGCATTCGCCAGGAACTGGCGGTGCAACTGCCCCATCCGCGTGATCGGCGCGATCCGCTGCTGGCGCAATTGAAGGCCCTGTCGTTGACCGAACTGCAACGGGCGCACGTCATTTGAATCGCCCAGCGTTCCCCGATCCGTAGGAGCCAGGCTTGCCGGCGATGGCGTCTGTAAGATCGCCATCGCCAGCAAGCCGGCTCCTACAGGGTTCGCGTGAATCCCCAATCCCGAACATCCTGACGATCCGTAGGAGCCAGGCTTGCCGGCGAAGGCGCCCGTAAGATCGCCATCGCCAGCAAGCCGGCTCCTACAGGGTTCGCGTGAATCCCCGATCCCGAACATCCTGACGATCCGTAGGAGCCAGGCTTGCCGGCGAAGGCGTCCGTAAGATCGCCATCGCCGGCAAGCCGGCTCCTACAGGTGAAGCGTCTAAGCTGAAGGTTCCAGTCGGAGGTTTCTTTCGATGTGCGGAAGACTCTCGCAATACCGGGGCATTCATGACTTCGTGGCGGTGCTGAGTATTCCCGACGCGCTGATCAACCATGTCGGCGATGAACCGCTGGCCAGGTACAACGCCGCGCCGACGAATCAACTCGCGTTGTTTCATCGGGAAAGCAATGGGCTCCAGGCCGACAAGGTGCGCTGGGGATGGCGGCCGCATTGGGCGAAGGATCGTGCGGCACCGATCAATGCACGGGTGGAGAAAGTCGCCCATGGTCCGTTCTTCCGCGCAATCTGGCCGCACCGCGCGATTGTGCCGATCGACAACTGGTTCGAATGGGTCGATACGCCGGACTCAACGAGACAGCCATGGCTCATCCGGCGGCAGGACCGCGATCCGATTTTCTGTGCCGCGATTGGCCGGTTTCCCACAGATGGCGAGGAACCGAGAGACAACAACGGTTTCGTGATCATTACCGCGGACAGCGCCGGTGGCATGCTCGACATTCACGACCGGCGGCCGGTGGTGTTGTCGCCGGAACTGGCACGGGAATGGCTCGATCCCGCCACGCCCCCGGAACGCGCCGAACAGATGGCCTTGTTTCAAGGCGAAGGCAGCGAAGTTTTCGAGTGGTACAAGGTTGGCAAGGCTGTAGGCAACGTGAGGAATCAAGACGCGTCGCTGATTGACGAGAGTGCATGAATTTATCAATACCAACAGCCTGACGGCAGCCAATAACTGTTAGTTATGCAGACCAATAACTTAAACGTTACACAGACTGTTTCACCCAAGTAACACTTACTGATAGAGGGCGCTTTGCTGCGTCAACCGCTTGTCCGACAATTTGATCGTCATACATACATTTAGAATAACTACGGATAGCATGCGCGCCGCATTTCCACTGGCATCGCCTGGTTGACCAATAAGTCAACAACTAAGGAAATCCCAACTACAACAAGCCTTGCAGAGAATTAAATGCGCGACGATTTTGCAATCAATCAAGTCGTTGGTCTGGAGTGCGTTTATCTTTCGACGACAGAGCACTATCGGCTGGACTGTTTCATCGAGCAATACATAAAGACCCGTAACCTGCTATCGGTTCCGGGGATTGACGGCACCTTGCGTTCAACGCTCATACACTATCCCGGCAAGCCGCCGGTCATGGTCAACGAAGTGAACGCATGGATCGACAAGACCCTGGGCTATCGGGCCTCACATCCCGACGAATTGCAACTCGACGACGCTTGAAACGACGCGCAGGCCTACGTTTGGCAAAAGAACTGAACGAACCCGTCGTCGCAGCACTCTGAACGGTAGAGGCTCACTGAGCCTCCTCCTTTTTCAGCAGTCCTATTTCTGCATCACACTTTCACCGCAGATCTCTCTGAATTTTTATTCGACGACTAAGCCACTGACCTGGCTGGCTCCACGAGAGATAGATGAGTGAACTCATTCCCTATGCCGTGCATTACTTATTCGACGGTGTGCGACAGCACTTTTTCAAGATGGCTGTGCATTTTTCCGATGTCGAAGCGATTCATTCGGCGTCTGCGCATGCTTACCCTGAATCCGGCCGCAAGATCGCCGAACACGCCACCCTCGAAGCGGCACGGATCAAAGCACAGCAATTGGGCATTACCCAGATTCGCTGGAACGTGTCGATCTGATTGACTGGCAAAAAAAAGCCCCGCGCATTGGCGGGGCTTTGTTGTATGCGCAGATCGGTCAGAGCGCCTGCTAAAACTTTCGATCAGGTTCTGACAGTTCCTTCCCGTCGTCGGGATGCTTCCAGTCAGGCGTCGAACGTTTCTGCCGCTCGATCTCTTCTTCCGTCGGTTCATCCATGTCTTCATCTTCCGGATCCGGACGCTTTTGTTCAGTTGCCATGCTCACCTCTCTCCCTAAGGGATCAGTCATCAACTTTAAGCGTAGAACAGTTTCGCGCTCCCGGCTCAGAGCCACCAGCGCAGCAAAAAGAAAAAGCCCATGCTCAACAACATGCTGAGCAAGGTGTTGCGGGTGTACAGCACCAGCCCCACCGCCACCAGCGAACTGATCAGGTACGGGTTGTCCCATTGCAGGTTCAGCTGTTTATCCGGCATGAACACAATCGGGCCGCAGATGGCGGTCAACATGCCCGGCACCGCAAAGCCGAGGAATTGCCGGGCGTTGCTGCTCAGGCGCAGCGGCAGCCGCGGCTCGAGAAATACATAACGGTTAAGGAACACCAGAATCCCCATACCGACAATCACCGCCCAGACCATCATGTGCGTCCACCGTAGAATTTGTTGCAGATGAAGCCCGCCGTCATGCCCGCTAACCCCGACAACACCAGCGCCGAGCCCCATTGCCAGTAACTGAACAACACCGAGCAAAACAGCGAAACCGCCACGCAGACCACGGTCGGTACGTTGCGCACCACCGGGGTGATCAGGGCAATGAAGGTCGCGGCGATGGAGAAATCCAGGCCCAGATGTTCCAGGCCGGGAATGCTACTGCCCAGCACAATGCCGGCCAGCGTGAAGAGGTTCCAGGCGATGTAAAACGTCAGGCCGACGCCCAGGGCATACCAGCGGTTGAATTGCTGTTTGTCATGCTGGCTGGTCAGGGCGAACAGCTCGTCGGTGAGCAAAAAGCCCAGCCCCGCACGCCAGCGACCCGGCAGTGGGGAAATTACCGAGCGCATGCTCATGCCGTAGAGCAAATGCTGCGACGTCAGCAATAACGTGGTCAGCAGAATTGAAAAGATTCCGGCACCGCCCTTGAGCATGCCGATGGCCACCAATTGCGCCGCCCCGGCAAACACGATGCTCGACAACCCCTGGCCTTGCAGCGGCGTGAGGTTGGCTTCGATGGCCATGGAGCCGGCCAGCAATCCCCACGGCGCGGTCGCCAGGGACAACGGCATGATCGCCGCGGCGCCGCGAAGAAAGGCGCTGCGCGGCATGAGTGAGTGAGTCATAACGCTCTACAAACAGGAAAAGACGCCTGACTGTGCCAGCAGCCGCGCCCGATGGCTTGAACAATCTTGCGCACTTGTACCGATTTTGGTGATTGACAAAATTCCCGCCGACTCTTAAAACTGAGCGCCTCATTCAGGGTGTAAGCAAACATGTCCGCAACCTTCAACCTCAACATTGACGCCATTGGCTTGATTGCCAAGGCGCAAGGTTGCGTTGCGCACGCCCTCAAATCGAAGAAACAGTCGCTCATGTGACCGGGGCGCGCTGTCCCGTCAGATGAGCTGACAGGACATTGAGCGCGACGGGCACCCTCCCCTGCTTACTTCCTTCTACGCTTCTGACGGTGACGAAATCGGTCAACTTTCAGGAGTAAGTGCATGTCATCGTTTCAAGGTATCTGGGTTCCGCTCGTTACGCCGTTTCAACACGGTGCGATCGATTTCGTCGGGTTGCGCCGGCTCGTCAGCCATTTGCTGGACAAAGGCGTCGATGGCCTGGTGGTCTGCGGCACTACCGCTGAAGCGGCGGCACTGAGCAAACATGAACAACTGGCGGTGCTGGATGCCGTGCTTGAATGGGTGCCTGCGGATCAGGTGGTCATGGGGCTGGCCGGCAACAACCTGACCGAACTGCTGCAATTGCAGAACGAAATCCTCAAGCGGCCGCTGGCCGGGTTGCTGGTGCCGCCGCCGTACTACATTCGCCCGTCCCAGGCGGGCCTTGAAGCGTTTTTCAAAACGGTTGCCGATGCGTCCACTGTGCCGATCATTCTGTACGACATCCCGTATCGCACCGGCATCGCCTTCGAACAGGCAACGTTGCTCAACATTGTGGCCCACGAGCGAATCGTCGCGATCAAGGATTGCGGCGGCAATCAGGCCAACACCCTGGCGCTGCTGACCAGCGGCAAGGTCGACGTGTTGTGCGGCGAAGACAACCAGATCTTCAGCGCCCTGTGCCTCGGCGCCAAAGGGGCGATTGCCGCCTCGGCGCATGTGCATCCGGAGTTGTTCGTGACGCTGTATCAACAGATCCGCGACCAGCGGTTGGCGGAAGGACGGGCGACGTTTTTCCGGTTGCTGCCGCTGATTCAAAGCCTGTTCATTGAACCCAATCCTGCCCCGGTGAAAACCGCACTGGCCCTTGAAGGCTTGATCGACGACGAACTGCGCGCGCCGATGCAACGCAGCAGTGAGGCCATGGTGCTGCGTCTGAAGACCGTGCTCGCCGGGTTGGGCAGCAAACAATAGATAGAGCGCCGACGCCCCGCCCGAGTACCATGGAGTGATTCGCATCACGCGTCAGGGAGTCGCCATGCTTTACCGGATCGCCGCCGATGGGCTGGTGCTGTTTCACCTGCTGTTCATTCTGTTCGTGCTGTTCGGCGGGCTGCTGGTGCTCAAATGGCGCCACCTGGCCTGGTGGCACCTGCCGGCCGCAACGTGGGGGATTGCGGTCGAGGTGTTCCACCTGACCTGCCCGCTGACACAGTGGGAAAACCTCATGCGCAGCGCGGCCGGGCAGACCGGCTATGGCGGTGGTTTCATCGAGCATTATGTGTGGCCGGTGATTTACCCGGCCGGGTTGACCCCGAGTATCCAGCTGGGACTCGGCGGCGTGGTGCTGGTGATCAACGTGTTGGTCTACGTTCGGGTGTTCAGGCAGCGCAAGTCACGCCGGACGTCCACCCTTTCAAATACCACACGATCCCTGTAGGAGCCGGCTTGCCGGCGATGGCGGCCTCAAATTCAATGTAGTGTTCGAGGGCCTCATCGCCAGCAAGCCGGCTCCTACAGGGGTTGGGATTGGCCGATAAATTTCAAACAGCCCGCGATTTTGTAGGAGCCGGCTTGCTGGCGATGGCGGCCTCAAATTCAACGTAGCGTTCAAGGGCCTCTTCGCGGGCAAGCCTCGCTCCTACAGGGGTTGGGGTTGGCCTATACATTTCAGGTGGCCGCGATTTTGTTTTCGTTGCTCCAGACATTCATTTCCAGGCCGTTCGTTCGAGGATTCAGAACATGTTGTCGATTGAAGACCTGGCGTTGCTGGAGGCCATTCGGGAAACCGGTAGCCTGTCGCGCGCGGCGGTGCACCTGGGCAAGGCGCCATCGACCGTGTCGTATGCGGCGCGGCAACTGGAAGAGCGTTTCGACGCCTTGCTCTTCGATCGCCGCCGCTACCGCTTGCAGCTCACCCCGGCCGGGGAATTGCTGGTGAACGAGGCGGCGCGGCTGATGCAGGACGTCTCGCGCCTGACCCAACGGGTGCAGCAAGTGGCCAATGGCTGGGAGAGTCGGCTGTGGATCGTCACCGACGAACTGCTGGAGTTCGAAACCCTGATCCCGGTGATTCACGAGTTCGATGCACTGGAATCCGGCGTACCGTTGCGCATCACCCAGGAAGTGCTCAAAGGTGTCTGGGAAGCCCTGCGCGAAGGCCGGGCGGACCTGATCATCGGCGCCACCAACGAACCGCCGGCCATCCCTTCCTTGCGCTGGATGCAGTTGGGGGAAATGGAATGGGTGTTTGCGGTCTCACCGAAGCACCCGCTGGCCAAGGCCAAGGAGCCGATCTCACGGGCAACGGTGACGCAACACCGGGCGATTGTCGTGGCCGACTCGTCCAGAGTCACCGAAGGCAGCACTTATGGTGTCTCCGGCGGACAACCCGTGCTCGCCGTACCGACCATGCGCGCCAAAATCCTCGCCCAGTGCGACGGCCTGGGCGTGGGGTGGCTGCCCAAACATCGGGTCGGCTCGCTACTGAAAAACGGCACGCTGGTCGAAAAACAGATGGCCGACCCGCGCGAGCCGAACATTCTGTATGCCGGCTGGCGTGGCGACCATGACGGTCGCGCCCTGGGTTGGTGGC
Source organism: Pseudomonas sp. PDM01 (assembly GCF_014852325.1). Lineage (NCBI taxonomy): Bacteria > Pseudomonadati > Pseudomonadota > Gammaproteobacteria > Pseudomonadales > Pseudomonadaceae > Pseudomonas > Pseudomonas sp. PDM01. The sequence continues at coordinate 150,611 of NZ_JACVBK010000012.1, read as the reverse complement.
TGGAAAAACTCAAGCAATCGTACCTGGCGACCCAACTGGTTCAGGGCAGCGGTGGGTTTGTTTGAAGTCAGTTGGCAATGACGCTCATGTTCCTGCCGCTGGCCTTGGCCACGTAAAGCGCCTTGTCCGCAGCGCCCACCAGGTCGTTCGGCTGGGCCTGTGATGCCGGATCGTAAGCGGCGACGCCGATACTGACCGTCACCATGCCTTCTGCGCCTTCACGGTGGGGAATACCGGCCTGCAACACCGCACGACGGATTTTTTCCGCCACCAGAAACGCCCCCACATAGTCAGTCCCCGGCAGCACCGCCGCAAACTCTTCACCGCCGTAGCGCGCCGCTAGATCCCCGGGCCGCTTGATGTTGTCGGTGATGATCGCGCTGATGTTGCGCAAACATTCGTCGCCGGCCACATGACCGTAGTGGTCGTTGAACAGTTTGAAGTGATCGACATCGATCATCAGCAGCGCGAGGCCGTTCAGGTTGCGCCGGGCGCGGCCCATTTCCGAGTGGATGAACAGGTCGAACTGACGCCGGTTGGACAGCCCCGTCAGCGCGTCTTCCAGGGCCAGCAATTCCAGGCCGCGATTGACCTCGAGCAGTTTGTCCTGAGCGTCCAGCAGTTGGTTCTGAATGCGGTTCTGCTGCTTCATCAGATTGATCAGGCGAAAACCCAGTACACCGACAAAACCCAGCAAAAGCGTAACGATGCCAGCACTGAGCATGGATTCCTCACGCCAGCCGGCCAGGACTTCCTCCTTGTCGAGCGCGGCGAAAACAACCAGCGGATACCCCTCGACCCGGCGAAACCCCACCACCCGCACAACGCCATCCACCATGGATTTGAATGTTGCCGTCCCTGAACTCCCCGAGGGCAACAACTGCTTGAACAGCGGGCTGTTGGCGAGGCTGGTGCCGATATCCGCCTCGTTGAACGGCCGGCGAACGATGATGGTGGCATCGTCGGCGATCAGGTTGATTACGCCGTTGCGGCCCATGTCGATGCTGTCGTACAGGAACAGGAAATGATTGAGATAAATCGTCGCCAGCGCCACACCGGCAAAACTCCCATCGGCATGATTGATCCGGCGCGACACCGTCATGATCCATTCGCCGCTGGAGCGGCTTTTGATCGACGGGCCGATATGAGGCCCACGGTCGGGATGATTGCGATGGAAGATGAAATATTCACGGTCGGCATTGTTGGCATCGGTCAGGGCGGCGCCGTTGGAGTTGGCAATCCAGCGCCCCGTTTCGTCATAGACGAACAGGCCATGCAACTGACTCAACTCACTGCGCTGGGCGCTGAGCAAGCGCTCCAGATGTGGCAGCCCGGCCGGGTCGAAGCCGTCGCTTTCGAGGCGTTCCACCAGCGTAAACAGCAGCGTATCGGCCTGCTTGATCGTCGCCTGCGCTTGCGAGGCCAGGGTCTGCGCAAGGTTGGACATCGCCACTTCCTTGTCATGCAGATGATACTGGCGCGAACTCCACGCTTCCCAGATCACGATGACAATCATGGACAGGCACACTGCAACAAGCAGTACCACCGCGGAGCGTACCTTGATCCTGGCACCGGCCTGTTCGGTGACCAAAGGCACGCTGTGGCGCAATTGTTCAATTCGGTCTTTGACAGACGGGTTACCCATGACGCTCCCTGAATCCTGATGAATGGCGACTGATCCCGTTCGCCTTTTTATTATCTATGTGCCTTGATCCTGTACCGGTTAGCGTGGCGTCTGTTTCACGGCCTCAAGCCACGCCGGGTTCAATTGCGTCTGTTCGGTCTCGATGCTCAGCGCTTCCATTCGTGCCTTGTGCAGGTCCATTTCACGTATCAATTGGCTGTGATCACTGGAGTTACCGTCCAGTTGGTGCATCTGGCTCAGCCCCAGGTGATAAAAACGCAGCAGCTTCATGGCACTCGGATCACCCGCGTCCACCGCCGCCGTCACCTGGTGCATGACGTTGGTGATGCTCATCAGGCTGCGTTTGAGCTGCCAGCCGTAGACCGCCGGCGCCATCCACTCCTGGGTCCAGAATTTGCCGCGCATCAGCGCCGCCATCAACAGCACCGCGACAAACACGCCGCCCACGTTGAAGCGTAGATTGTCGCCCCCCGGTTCGCCGAACATCGCCACCGCCGCGGTGGACAAAACCATCGCCAGGGCGAGGAAAACCAGGGCGATGATGATCGTGCTGCGGCGCGTCTGGCTTCGATAGATTTCTGGGTTCTGCGGCTGGATTTCAAACATCGCGACGGGGTTCCTCAGGCGGCGTGAGCAAAAAGACTGCGGGGCATTATCGCCTCTGCGAGGGATTTAGCTATGCTGGGGCTCCTTTTCATCTTTTCATCGTCAAAGGGGAACATGGCGATACTGCGCAGTTCGTGCCATCTTCTTTCGTGGATACATACTATTCGGATGTCATGCGTCCTCGGCGGGTGACATCGTTTTAAGGATCATTGAATGTCCCAACGACAAGTAATCAACGCTTCGGTCAGCCCCAAAGGCAGCCTGGAAACCCTCTCTCAACGTGAAGTACAGCAACTGAGCGAAGCCGGATCCGGCAGCACCTATACCCTCTTCCGCCAGTGCGCCCTGGCCATTCTGAATACCGGCGCCCATGTCGATAACGCCAAGACCATCCTCGAAGCCTACAAGGACTTCGAAATCCGCATTCACCAACAAGACCGCGGTGTACGCCTGGAGCTGCTGAACGCCCCGGCCGACGCATTCGTCGATGGCGAAATGATCGCCAGTACCCGGGAAATGCTGTTCAGCGCCCTGCGCGACATCGTCTACACCGAAAACGAACTCGACAGCCAGCGCATCGACCTGAGCAATTCCCAGGGCATCAGCGACTATGTCTTCCACCTGCTGCGCAACGCCCGCACCCTGCGCCCCGGCGTCGAGCCCAAGATCGTAGTGTGCTGGGGTGGCCACTCGATCAACACCGAAGAATACAAATACACCAAGAAAGTCGGCCACGAACTGGGCCTGCGCAGCCTCGACATCTGCACCGGTTGCGGCCCCGGCGTAATGAAAGGCCCGATGAAAGGCGCGACCATCGCCCATGCCAAACAACGCATTCACGGTGGCCGTTACCTCGGTTTGACCGAACCCGGCATCATCGCTGCCGAAGCGCCGAACCCGATCGTCAATGAGCTGGTGATTCTGCCGGACATCGAGAAACGCCTGGAAGCGTTCGTGCGTGTCGGCCATGGCATCATCATTTTCCCCGGCGGCGCGGGCACGGCTGAAGAGTTCCTGTACCTGCTCGGCATCCTGATGCACCCGGACAACAAGGGCCTGCCCTTCCCGGTCATCCTCACCGGGCCGAAACACGCGGCGCCGTATCTGGAACAACTGGACGCGTTCGTCGGCGCCACCCTGGGTGACGCGGCGAAGCAGCATTACGAGATCATCATCGACGACCCGGCTGAAGTCGCGCGGCAGATGACTGCTGGCCTCAAAGCGGTGAAACAGTTCCGCCGCGAGCGCAACGACGCGTTCCATTTCAACTGGCTGCTGAAGATCGACGAGGGCTTCCAGCGCCCGTTCGACCCGACCCACGAAAACATGGCCAACCTGAAACTGAGCCGCAGCCTGCCGGCCCACGAACTGGCCGCCAACCTGCGTCGCGCGTTCTCCGGCATCGTCGCCGGCAACGTCAAGGACAAGGGTATCCGCCTGATCGAAGAACACGGGCCGTACCAGATCCGTGGCGATGCGGCGGTGATGCAGCCGCTGGATCAGTTGCTCAAGGCGTTCGTGGCCCAGCACCGGATGAAACTGCCGGGCGGCGCGGCGTATGTGCCGTGTTATCGCGTGGTTGCATAACCAAACCCTGTAGGAGCCAGCTTGCTGGCGATGAGGCCCTCGAGCCGTGCATCGCTCATCCGGGCGCCATCGCCGGCAAGCCGGCTCCTACAGTTCCGCGTCGTGTGAAAAACTACCGACACCCAGAATTCCTGTAGGAGCCAGCTTGCTGGCGATGAGGCCCTCGAACCGTGCATCGTTCATCCGGCCGCCATCGCCGGCAAGCCGGCTCCTACAATTTGGTGTCGTATAAAAAACTACCGACACCCACGATTCCTGTAGGAGCCGGCTTGCTGGCGATGGGGCCCTAAAGCCTTGCGCAGCGCATCAAACTACAGGTTGTCCGCGTCGATCACAGCCTTGGCAAAGGCTTGCGGATCTTCTTGCGGCAAGTTGTGGCCGATGCCGCCGCTGATGAGGCGGTATTCGTATTTGCCAGTAAAGCGTTTGGCGTAATCCTCGGCGGCCGGATGCGGCGCGCCGTTGGCATCGCCTTCCATGGTGATGGTCGGCACCGTAATCACCGGGGCCTTGGCCAGTTGCTGCTCCAGCGCTTCATACTGGGGTTCGCCCTGCACCATGCCCAACCGCCAGCGATAGTTGAAAATCGTGATAGCGACGTGATCCGGGTTGTCCAGGGCCGCCGCGCTGCGGTCGAACGTTGCGTCGTCGAAGCGCCATTTTGGCGATGCCAGCTCCCAGATCAACTTGGCGAAGTCGTGACGATTCTTTTCGTAGCCGGCCTGGCCGCGCTCGGTTGCGAAATAGAACTGGTACCACCATTGCAACTCGGCCTTGGGCGGCAGCGGGTTCTTGCCCGCAGCCTGATTGCCGATCAGATAACCGCTGACGGCGACCAGCGCCTCGACCCGCTCCGGCCAAAGTGCGGCAACGATGTCCGCCGAGCGTGCTCCCCAGTCGTAGCCACCCAGCACCGCTTTCTTGATCTTCAGTGCATCCATGAAGTCGATGACATCACTGGCCAACGCCGCCGGCTGGCCGTTGCGAACAGTCTTGTCGGACAGGAAATGCGTGTCACCGTAGCCCCGTGCATACGGGATCAACACCCGGTAACCCTTGGCCGCCAACAACGGCGCCACTTCGCTGTAGCTGTGAATGTCGTACGGCCAGCCGTGCAGAAGAATCACCACCGGCCCATCGGCGGGGCCGACTTCGGCGTACGCCACACTCAGCAACCCGGCATTGACATGTTTGAGCGGGCCGAACGTGTCCGCCTTGAGGGTCGCTGCACTCGCCACCACGGGCTCGGCAGTCGCGGCTTGCGCACTGGCAGCCCCGAGAGCACCGAGCTGCATCAGCGCGAACGCGAGGACCGAGGGGCCAAGGAAACGGCGACGACGCGAGGCGGAAGTACTGCTCAACACATTGATCTTCATGGTGATATCCCTGCAAGTCATTGATCGGGTGTTTGGACGACATGAATCAGCCATCGCGGGGCGCTGAGCAAACGGTGCGTTGCTCGACATCGACTGCGATGAGCGTAGTGGAAAGATCAGCCGCCCTGATTCGCGCAGTCTGCGAATTTGCTGTACCCGGCGACTTTCTGTGCGCCATTGGAGTCGAGGTAGGTCAGGCGGGCATCGACAATGCCGCAGGTGCCGCCGCCGTTGTCGACGATGGAAACAACCTTCTTGATATCCAGGTGCGTGCCGTACGCCGTGGTCTGCGCCGGGGCTTGAACATCGGCATGGGCCGAAAATGCGGCAACGTTCAGGACTGCGAAGAAGCTGGCGGCAATCAGTTTTTTCCAGTTCATGATGAATTCCTCAGGGTTGCAATGGGCAATGGTTGCGAGGCAAACCGTGTTGTCTCGATGGAGCCCATTTAATCGACCCGAGGTATCTGCCATGTGTCTTAGAACCCGCGGTATTAAGGCGTAAGGTGTCAAACAGGGCAGCGGATACACTGTGATACAAAGCCTGTGGGCAGGTGCACCGTGGCTGCCTAGAATGCGCAACGTGCGAATAACAAGAGGGTTGAGCAATGGAACATGTAAACCACATTCTGATCGTCGACGACGACCGGGAGATTCGCGAGCTGGTCGGCAATTACCTGAAGAAGAACGGCCTGCGCACCACGGTGGTTGCCGACGGCCGGCAGATGCGCAGTTTTCTGGAAGCCAATCAGGTGGACCTGATCGTGCTGGACATCATGATGCCCGGCGATGACGGCCTGGTGCTGTGCCGCGAGTTGCGCTCGGGTAAACATAAAGCGACGCCGATCCTGATGCTCACCGCACGCAACGACGAAACCGATCGCATCCTTGGCCTGGAAATGGGCGCCGACGACTACCTGACCAAACCCTTCGCCGCCCGCGAGTTGCTGGCGCGGATCAACGCCGTATTGCGCCGTACGCGAATGCTGCCGCCCAACCTGCTGATCACCGAAAGTGGCCGACTGTTGGGTTTCGGCCGCTGGCGCCTCGACACGACTGCCCGCCATCTACTCGACGAAGACAACACGATGGTGGCCCTCAGTGGTGCCGAGTACCGCTTGTTGCGCGTATTCCTCGATCACCCGCAACGGGTACTCAGCCGCGACCAATTGCTCAACCTGACCCAGGGACGCGATGCCGACCTGTTCGATCGTTCAATCGATTTGCTGGTGAGCCGTTTGCGCCAACGCTTGATGGATGACTCGCGCGAGTCGACCTACATCAAGACCGTGCGCAGCGAAGGCTATGTGTTCTCCTACCCGGTGGAAATGCTCGGCGCAGAATCATGAAGCGTGCCTGGCGCTGAACACGACCGCCCTTCACATCCGAAGGGTTTTGTATCCGTCTGTATAAGAACCCGCTGCAGATACGCAGACAGCGATTTCGCCGGGTTCGAGCACACATCACCGATACACCCGGGCGTTTAACTGTGATCACCGGATAGCAGCAGCTACCGACCCACTCAAACTAAACGCACGGAGAATCACCATGATCAATTTCTCGAAAGTTTCTTCCCTGGCACTCGGTCTGGCACTGGTCGGTGGTCTCGGCCTGTCGAATCTGGCCTCGGCCAGCACCGTGAGCGCGGTGTCCCACGGTCAGATCCAGCAGCTGCTGGTGGAAGGTGGCTCGGATCGGCTGCAACAGAACCGCGTGGCTGAAGGCGGTGCCGATCGCCTGCAAGAGCTGCGCGAACGTGTCGCCGAAGGTGGCGCCGATCGTTTGCAAGAGCTGCGTGAACGTGTTGCTGAAGGGGGTGCCGATCGCCTGCAGGAACTGCGTGAACGTGTCGCCCTGATCAGCCCGGACAACGCCGTACGCGGCGGCGTGATCGTGGCGGAAAACCGCGCAGAGTTCGGTTCGAAATATCAGCGGTATTGATCGCGATCTACATCGCAACAAAGATCCCCTGTGGGAGTGATACCCATAAATCCTCAGGTCTGACGCAAAAGCCCGCTCAATTGCGCGGGACAGTGACTGCACGCTCGTACTAAGCTTTGCGCCACATTCGATCAAGGACGATTCATGAAGCGCATCGCCGTTTGCCTGCTGTCTCTTTTGACGTTCACTGCGGTCGCGGCAGACCTGAACATGCTGACTGACAACCACCCGCCCCTGCATTTCCAGCAGGGTAATCAGCTGGTGGGGTTTGGCGTGGATGTGGTTCAGGCATTGGCCGACATGGCTGGCGACCAGGTGCACTTTCAGCAAGTCCCGCTACTGCGCGCCTTGCACGTGGCCAGCACCGAGCCCGCCACGGGGGTGTTCACCGTGTTGCGCACTGCCGAGCGTGATGGCCAGTATCAGTGGGTCGGTCCGCTGATGGAGGTGGAAACCGCTCTGTATTCCACTGAAAGCACCCGGCAGCCGGTGCGCAGTCTGCTGGAGGCCGGTCATCAGGGCCGCATTGCCGTTCCGCGAAAATGGCTGGTCTACAGCTACTTGCAGAAGCAGGATGTGAACAATCTGTACGGCGTGGAAACCCCCGAACAAATGATGCGCCTGGCCCGTCTGGGTCGCGCGGAGTTCGTGGTGGCCGATACCCTTTCCGTCGCCACCATGGCCCGTGAAGAAGGAGTGCCACCCGAGCAGTTGCACTACCAGATACCGCTGATGAAGGAAGCCACGTATATCGCTTTTTCGCCGTTGACCGACCCGCGTCAGATTGCGCGCTGGCAACAGGCGCTGAACACGATGCGCCAGGACGGGCGCCTGGAACAGCTCAAGCAGCGCTGGCTGGCAGACCGTACACCACGCTGACGGCGTGGATCAACGTTCTCGATAAAGACTATGCGTGAGGGTGTTTTTTCATCGTGATGCTCCAGGACTACTGTGGGCCCATCTTCTTCCCAAAGTTCTGGAGCAACATCATGAAAAGCATTATCGGTCTTGGTTTCGTCCTTTCGGTTCTTGGTGCTACATCGGCCATCGCTGCCCCGCATGCTACGTTGCCAGTGGTGGCGGCGGCGAAGGTCAGTCAGCCGGCTACGTTGAATGTGAATACGGTTGGTGTTGATCGTAAAGACAGTCAGGCGAGTACGTTGTATGTCGCTGAAAACCGTCCTGAGTTTGGGTCCAAGTATCAGCGTTATTGATTGGCTGGTTTGTGCGGCTTTGAATAGGAAACCCCGGGAGGATTTGGTCTTTTCGGGGTTTCTTTGTTTGGGGGCATATCCGTTTTTTTTGTGATGGCTGATATTGGTTTCGCCCTTACGGCGAGTCACTTGGAAGAGCCCCAAGTAACCAAGGGCTCTTGCCCCTTTCGTTCGGTGCCTCGCCTAGGCTCGGCATGCCCTCGCTCCGGTCCTGCTCCGTGGGCCCGCCGCCATCGGCCATCCCTGGCCGGGGGCGGCTAACCCGGCATCCATGCCGGGTTGCCCACTACGCAGAACCTGCGCTCGGCCTCTCGAGGGGGCGCTCAGATCAAAAGCTGAAGGCGAGCTAACGCTCGGCCTGATGAGTGGTGAAAATCAAAAGCACACGCGATCCCCTGTAGGAGCGAGGCTTGCCCGCGAAAAACGACCGGACAACGCGTTCATCCAGACAGCCCGCGTTATCGTTGACGTCCATCGCCAGCAAGCTGGCTCCTACAGGGGAATGCGTACGATCAATGAGACAGGTCGGTTGGCAAGCCGCCTCGTTTTGGCTTTGGCTTTGGCTTTCGCATTTGATCTTGTGGTGGCCCACTAATTTCGGACACTTACGCATTCCCCTGTAGGAGCCGGCTTGCTGGCGATGGCGGTGGGTCAGTCAACCTGTTTATTGACTGGACGGACGCTATCGCCAGCAAGCTGGCTCCTACAGGGATCTGCGTTTGCTTTTGATTTTCACCACTCATCAGGTCGAGCGTTAGCTCGCCTTCAGCTTTTGATCTTGAGGTACACGCCCCCTCGAGAGGCCGAGCGCAGGTTCTGCGTAGTGGGCAACCCGGCATGGATGCCGGGTTAGCCGCCCCCGGCCAGGGATGGCCGATGGCGGCGGGCCCACGGAGCAGGACCGGAGCGAGGGCATGCCGAGCCACAGCGAGGCACCGAACGAAAGGGGCAAAAGCCCTTTGGTTACTTTGGGGCTTTTCCAAAGTGACTCGCCGTAAGGGCGAAACCAATACCAGCCATCACAAAAAAAACGGATATACCCCCAACCTAACCCCCAACCAAGCGCAAAGCCAAAGCCTTGGCCTGACTAGCCACGTCAGTCACCGCCGTACTCTCCCACCACATCCCCCGCAACGGCGGCCCCATGGCAAACAGCCGCCTCGCAACCTGCCCATCACCACCCAGCACCGCGCCATCAACCGCCGCCGCAATCCCCAGCGCCAACGGCCCCGGCCGCACCAACCCACGGGCCAACAGCTGCCGCGGCAACGGTCGCGCCACCCGTCGCCAGTCATACTCGATGCCACTGGAATTGATCAACGCCGCGCCACTGACGACAACCGTTTGCCCTTCACCACGTCGACGAATACGGATACTCACACCACCCGAAGCCGGCTCCAGCCCTTTGAACGAAGCCGCCTGAATCCGCAACCGCCCTTCCCCGTGCAATCGCGCCACCAACTGCGCACTCAAGGGCGGCGACCGGTGATGATGACTTTCCCACCACGGCCGCACATGCCGCACAAACTGCCGACGCTGCCCATCCGTCGCCTGACTCCACAACCGACCGATATGCGCCCGCACCGTATCCAGCGGCGCCTGCCAGTCAACACCCTGCGCAATGGCATCCCGGCAATGCCGACGCAGTTCACGCACCAACTGTCGCGGCGTACGAATACTGTGATCCTCGGCAAGAAAATCCACCCACGCCGGTGGTTGTCGACGCACGTGCGGCAGCAAGCCATGCCGGGAAAACACTTCGATCGGCCCGCGATGCCCGGCCTGTTCCAGCGACACCACGGCATCGACCATGGTCAGGCCCGAACCGATGATCAACACTGTCGATTGCGGATCCAGCTCACGCATCGCGGCAACATCCCAGGGATCAAGCGCCGCAGCGTTCAAGCCACTGGACTCGGTCTGCGGCGTGCGCGCAGCCGGAAACATCCCGGTCGCCAGCACCGCATAAGCGCCCTGCAACCGCTGGCCGTCACTCAAGCTCAGCCGCACCGAATCATCCAGCGCCTGCAAGTCCACCACCTCGGCCCGCACATGCTCGACCGTCGAGCCATTCAACGCACCCAGCGCCTGCGCTTCGGCCAACCGTTGCTGCACGTACAACCCGAAAATCCCCCGGGGCGGAAATAGCTCGCTGACCGGCACATGCTGCTCATCGGACTCCGGCCAGCCACCACCGGCGATGTACTCGGTCAGCCATTGCGTAAGGTCGTCGGCGTTGTCCGGGTCGACGCTCATGCGCGCCGCGTTGCCGTTGAGCGTATGGCCCAACTCGACCGCGCTGTAGGCCTCGCCCCGTCCAAGTTCTGCCCGGGGCTCGATCACCAGCAACGAGCGTTTGCCGGGCAGGCGCAACAACTGCGCCGCCAGCATCGCGCCGCTGAGGCCACCGCCGACGATGAGGATGTCCGCATGGCGGATGGCGTCGGTCGCCTGTCCGCGTTGGGTTTCAGTCATGGCGTTCTCACTGCTCAGTGTTTACCTAGATAAAAGTCATGCAGATCGCCCCGCGCCAACAGCGCCTCGCTGCTGCCGGACAACACCACCCGGCCGGTGTCGAGGACATAGGCCTGTGAAGCGTACTTGAGCGCCACATTAATGTTTTGCTCGGCAATCAGAAAGCTCACCTGCTCGTCGCGATTGAGCTGGGCGACGATCTCGAAAATCTCCTGGACGATAATAGGCGCCAAACCCATGGAAGGTTCATCAAGCAGTACCAAAGTAGGACGCGTCATCAACGCCCGACCGATGGCGACCATCTGCTGCTCGCCACCGGACGTTAGCCCGGCCTGGGTCTTGCGCTTGGTTTTCAGGCGCGGGAACCAGGCGTAAATCCGCTCCAGGTCCCGGGCCAGGTCCTGGCGGTTCAAGCCGCGCACGAAGCCGCCACTGCGCAGGTTGTCTTCGACCGTCAACTGCGGGAACACGTGGCGACCTTCCAGCACGTGCACCATCCCTTGGCGCACCCGCAGACTGGGATCGACACCCGCCGTATCGTGGCCGAGAAACTCGATCGTGCCGCGACTGACTTGCGCCCGCTCGGCCCGCACCAGCCCGGAAATCGCCTTCAGCGTGGTGCTTTTACCGGCGCCGTTGGCACCCAGCAACGCGACGATGCCGCCATTGGGCACCGTCAGCGAAACCCCGGCCACGGCCAGGATCGCGCCGTCGTAGATCACCTCGATGTCGTTGACTCGCAACAGGTCGTTGGCGGCAATGTCGCTGGCGGCTTGGCTCATGGTTTATTCATCCCCGGTGCAAGTGCGTGGCGTCAGGTTTTTTTCCTTGGCGAACGCGGCGGATTTTTCATCGATCAAAGGTCGCAACAAGGCGCGGTCGGCGGCGATCCACTCGCTGATCAGCGTCCAGTTAGCGCCGTCCCACTGCTGAACCCGCGCCGAACCGCCGCCTTCGTGATCCTTGCAGGACAATTTGAGGTTTTGCATCAGGCCGAAATAACCCATGTCCTTGAGCCGCGCATCGTCGATGTTCAGGTGCTCCAGCCCCCAGCGGCCTTCTTCGCCATTCAACGGACGCTTGCCGAATTTGCCTTGGGCCGTGCGGATCGCTTCCACCATGACAGCGGCATTCACCAGCCCGGAGTTGTAGTAGACGCTGCCGAAATTTTTCAGGTCCTTGAGGTCGCTCTTGCCCTTGTCGAGGATGAATTGCTTGAGGCGTTTGTGGATCTCGAAATCAGCGCCAGCGGGGTATGGCGTCAGCGCCAGATACCCCTTCGCGGCGGCGCCTGCGGGCAAGACGTCTTCGCTGGAACTGGCCCAGATGTCGCCGACGATGTGGTCCACCGGGAAGCCGAAACGCGCGGCGGTTTTCACCGCGACCGGCGTCGACACGCCCCAGGTGCGCAGGAACACCCAATCCGGGTTGACCTGGCGAATCTGCCGCCATTGTGCCGACTGCTCATTACCCGGATCGGCCACCGGAATCTGGATGTTCTCGAAGCCGTATTTCTCCGCCAACAGTTTCAATGGGCCGAGGGTTTCCCGGCCATAAGCGGAGTCGTGATAGACCGTGGCAATCTTCTTGCCCTTGAGTTTGTCGAAACCGCCCTCGCGCTGAGCGATGTAATTGATCAGGCTCGACGCCTCGCTGTAGAAGGTCAGCATCACCGGGAAGTTGTACGGGAACACCGTGCCGTCGGTGGCTTCAGTGCGCCCGTAGCCGAGGGTAATTAGCGGGATCTTGTCGACTTCCGCGCGCTCGCTCAGCGCATAGGCCGCCGGCGCGCCGTTGGGTGAATAGATCGCCACCGGCGCGCCATCCAGGCCTTTCTTGAAGCGCTCGTAGCACTCGATGCCCTTCTCCGCCGTCCACTCGGTTTCGCATTCCTGCCATACCAATTTGACGCCGTTGATTCCGCCTTCCACATCGTTGATGTAGTTCAGGTAATCGAGCATCCCGGCCCACACCTGCACGCCGCTGGAGGCGTACGCGCCGACGCGATAGGTGGCCAACGGGAAGAATTGCTGGTCCGCCGAGGCCTGGACCACCGGCACTGCACTGCTGAAAACGGCCAGCGTCAAAGCGGCGCCGACCAACGAACGTTTCAAGGATGCACGCATGTTGTCTCTCTATCTAATAATGGAAAGGATTCAGAAGCGCAGCGGCCAGTGACTCAGCCGTTCACGAAGGTTGCCCAGCAGGCGGATCAGGCCTTCCGGCTCCTTGATCAGGAACAGGATGATCAGCACCCCGAAGATGATTTTTTGCAGGTTCTGCAACTGCCCGGCGTCCACCGAACCACCGAACAAAGCTTGCCCGGCGTGGCTGAGCAGGATCGGCAACAGGCTGATGAACGCCGCGCCGACGAAGTTGCCGGCGATGCTGCCCATGCCGCCGATAATGATGATGAACAGGATCTGGAACGACCGGTTGATATCGAAACTGCTGGCGCTGGCGGTGCCCAGGTAGGCGAAGGCCCACAGCGCGCCGGCGATGCCGAGGTAGAACGAACTGACGGCGAACGCCAGGTGTTTGTAGCGCACCACCGGAATGCCGATTACCGCTGCGGCGGTGTCCATGTCGCGGATCGCCATCCAGTTGCGGCCGGTCTGGCTTTTCACCAGGTTCACCGCCACCCAGGTCAGCAACAATACGGTGGTCAGGGTCAGCAGATAGCGACCGAGCGGAGTGTTCAGGTCGTGCCCGAACAGCGCCAGTTTCGGTGCGGAAATGGTCCCGGACGATCCGTAGTTGTAGAACCAGGGGAATTTGACGAACAGCCACTCCAGGAAAAACTGCGCCGCCAGCGTGGTGACCATCAGGTAAAAGCCTTTGATCCGCGAACTCGGCAGGCCGAAAACAAACCCCACCACCGCGCTGATCAACCCGCCGCCGAGCAGCGCGACGGGCAAGCCAAGCTCAGGCAAACGCAGCAAAAACCCATACGTGGCAAACGCCCCGACCGCCATGAACCCGGCTGCGCCGACCGAGGTCTGGCCGGTGTATCCGGTGAGCAGATTCAGGCCGAGGCCGGCCAGGGACAGCACCAGAAACGGGATCAGGATTGCGTTCAGCCAATAGTCGTTGCCGGTCAGCGGCACGACCACGAAGGCGATCAATAACAGGCCAAGCAGTCCAAACGGGATACGACGCTGGATCAACACCGACGGCGCGGTTTCGCGGGCAAGGGAAATGGTCATGGGTTCAGACTCGCTCGATGGCGCGCTCGCCGAACAGGCCGGCGGGACGGATGTACAGGAAGGCCAAAGCCAGGACATAGGCGAACCACGGGGTGATGCCGCCGCCGATCAGCGGACCGACGTAGACCTCGGCGAGGTTCTCCGCCGCGCCGACAATCAGCCCGCCGACAATCGCCCCGCCAATCGAAGTGAAGCCGCCGATGATCAAGACCGGCAGAGCCTTGAGCACCACCAGCGACAAGGAAAACTGCACGCCTTGGCGTGCGCCCCAGAGCAAACCCGCGACTAATCCGACAATGCCCGCGACGGCCCAGACGATCTGCCAGATCCGGTTTAGGTTGATGCCAATCGACAACGCGGCGGTGGTGTCATCCGCCACCGCCCGCAACGACACGCCGATGCGGGTCTTGTTGAACAGCAACGCCAACACCGTGACCAGCACAATGGCCGCCGCCGCGGCGATCAGGTCGAACTGGCTGACCATCATCCCGCCGATGAACACCGGCACGTCGTCTATCCCTAAGTCCAGCGCCCGCACTTGCGAGCCCATCAAGCCTTGTGCCAGGCCTTCGATGATGAAGGACAGCCCAAGCGTGGCCATGAACAAGGTGATCTGCGAGCGGTTGACCAATGGCCGCAGCACCAGCCGTTCGATCAGCAACGCGCCGATGATCATCACCACCACGGTCAGCAACAGCGCCAGGGCAAACGGCACGCCCTGATCGTGCAGGCTGACGAAGGTCAGCGCGGCGAACAACAGCATCGCGCCCTGGGCAAAATTGAACACGCCGCTGGCCTTGTAGATCAGCACGAAGCCGATGGCGACCAGCGAATACATGGTCCCGGCGAGCAAGCCGCCGAGCAGGGTTTCGAAGAAAAATGTCATCAGTGCACCACTCCCAGATACGCCGCGATCACTTCGGGATCGGCCTGCACTTCGGCCGGCGTGCCGTCGCCGACCTTGCGCCCGTAGTCGAGCACCACGACGTGGTCGGACAGGCCCATGACCACGCTCATGTCGTGCTCGATCAACACCACCGTGGTGCCGAGATCGCGGTTGATGTCGGCGATGAAACGGGCCATTTCCTGTTTCTCTTCGGCGTTCATTCCGGCCATCGGCTCATCCAGCAGCAACAGGCGCGGGCCGGCGATCAAGGCGCGGCCGAGCTCTACGCGTTTTTGCAGGCCGTAGGACAGATTGCCCACCGGCACATCGCGATGCGCCTGCAGCTCAAGGAATTCGAGAATGCCCTGGGCTTGCTGGCGGAAGGCTTCGGCCTCGCGGCGTGCTCGCGGCAGGTTGAGTGCCTGTTCGATGAAGCTGCTGCGCAAGTGCCGCGACAGGCCGGTGAGGATGTTGTCGATCACGCTCATTTTCTTGAACAACGCGTTGTTCTGGAACGTGCGGCCAATGCCTCGGCGCGCAGCGGTCAACGGGTCGATGCGTTTGAACGGCTGTTGCTCGAAGACAATCGAACCGGTGTCGAAGCGGTACACGCCGTTCAGTACGTTGAGCAGCGAACTCTTGCCCGCGCCGTTGGGGCCGATCAGCGCGCAGATCTCGCCCCGACGCACGTCGAAGGACAGCTCGTTGATCGCTTTCACGCCTTTGAAGGACAGGGAAATGCCGCTGACTTGCAGGATGGAATCGGTCGAAGTCATGCGATGTCCTGTTTGAATTCAGTGAGCCAGGTTGGCGCGGCTTTCACCTCAGGCGTGCGCGTGGCTTGCCAGATGTAATGCAGGTTGTGAAAACCGAGCAGTCGCCGAACGCGGTTCTTGATCAGGCGTTGCAGGCCTTTTTCCGGGTGAGCGATGGCCCACTCGCAAAGTCGTCGACGCCAGGTGCCTTGCGCGGCGAGGCGACTGTCGATTTCCTCGGCCAGCAGTTGCAGGCGTTCGGCCGACAGCAACAGCCCCGAAGGCGCCACCTCACGACGGTCGCGACTGGCACTGCCGGGGCTTTCCGGGAAAGCCAGGGATTGGCCGCTGCTCAGCCATTGCTCAAGCAACACCGTCAGGCCGGCCTGCCATTGCGTGCCCTCTTCGCTCCACAGTTGCGCGTTCTGGCGCCAACGGTTGAGGCGCTGCGGAGTGTCGACCGGGCCAAGCAGGTCGTTGAAGTTGAGCAGCGTTTGGCCCTGATTGAGCCACAGTTGCCGGGTCTGCCGGCCTTGAACGAAGGCGTGCGTGGGCCCGCTGCGCCAGAGGGTTTTGTGCAGGGATTCGGGGTCGAGGTTGTCCGGCAGGGTCAGCAATTGCCCGCCAATGTGTTGTGCGGCCAGGGCCAGCAGCAACAGATTCGGTTCGAACGCGCCGCTGAGGGCCAACCGCGAATCTTCGGTAAAACCTTGTTGGCGCAAGCCGTCGGCCAAGCGCTCGACATCGCGCAGGGCATCGATCCAGCGCCAGACAAACCACTGGCCATGGCGCTTGTGACGCAGCGCCGGCTGCAACGGACTGACCTGCGCCCAGTGACGCAATTGCTCCAGCGCCGTGGGCAGCTCGACCCGCCACTCGGCGGTGTCCGCAAAGGGCGGACGTTTGAGTTCATGCACGCTCATGGGTTGACCTCCTGTTCATGGGCAAAAGCGTGCGGTGGTCCGCTGGGCCAAAATCTCTAAAACACCACCATCCCCTGTAGGAGCCGGCTCGCCGGCGATAGCGGCGTGACAGCCAACATCAATGCTGGATGTACCGGCCCCTTCGCGGGCAAGCCTCGCTCCTACAGGGTTTTGTGTTGTCTGCAAATATCATCCACAACACGAATCCTGTAGGAGCCGGCTCGCCGGCGATAGCGGCGTGACAGCCGACATCAATGCTGGATGTGCCGGCCTCTTCGCGGGCAAGCCACGCTCCCACAGGTTTCGTGTCGCCAGCGATATTTGTGCACGACACAAAACCCTGTAGGAGCCGGCTTGCTGGCGATAGCGGCGTGACAGCCGACATCAATGCTGGATGTACCGGCCCCTTCGCGAGCAGGCTCGCTCCCACAGGTTTCGTGTCGCCAGTGATATTTGTGCATGACACAAAACCCTGTAGGAGCCGGCTTGCCGGCGATGGCGGCGATGGCGGCGAGACAGCCGACATCAATGCTGGATGTACCGGCCTCTTCGCGGGCAAGCCACGCTCCTACAGGGTTTTGTGTCGTCCACGGAAATCACCGGCAACACGAATCCTGTAGGAGCCGGCTTGCTGCGGGCGGCGTTCCGACGATGGCCTCTAGGCAGACACCACTTTCTTCCCCTGCTGCCGCAACCCCGCCAAATCCCGATACCCCGCGCCCGGATGAATCTCCGGCAACCGCGCGCCCTCCCCGAACAACTTCTCGCGCAAGGTCCCCGGTGCGTACTCGGTCTTGTAGACCCCACGCTTCTGCAACTCCGGCACCAGCAGTTCCACGGCGTCGATAAAGGTTTCGTGCGTCAGCGCATAGGCCAGGTTGAAGCCGTCCACATCGGTCTCTTCAACCCACTCCTGCAAAAGATCGGCAACCGTCTCGGGACTGCCGACAAACAGCGGACCAAACCCGCCAATCCCGACCCAGTCGGCCAGTTCATTCGGCGTCCAGACCTTGTTCGGATCGGCCGTGGAGAACGCTTCCACCGCCGATTGAATGGCGTTGGTGTGCACATGCTTGAGCGGTTCATCCGGTTTGAACTGACTGAAATCAATCCCGGTCCAGCCCGAAATCAATGCCATCGCACCTTCATAGCTGACCCAGGTTTTGTATTCCTCGAACTTGGCTTTAGCCTTGGCATCGGTCTCACCGAGGATCACCGTTTGCAGGTTGAAGATCAGGATCTTCGACGGATCACGCCCAGCCTCGGCGGCGCGACGACGAATGTCGGCCACGGTCTTTTTCAGCAGCACTTTCGACGGCGCTGCCACAAACACGCATTCGGCATGTTCAGCGGCGAACTGCTTGCCACGACTCGATGCGCCGGCCTGGTACAGCACGGGCGTGCGTTGCGGTGACGGTTCGCAGAGGTGAATGCCCGGCACCTGGAAGTGTTTGCCGACGTGCTGGATTTCGTGGATTTTGCTCGGATCACTGAAAATCCGACGCTCGCGATCGCGCAGGATCGCGCCCTCTTCCCAACTGCCTTCCCAGAGTTTGTAGCAAACCTCCAGGTACTCTTCGGCGAAGTCGTAGCGGGCGTCGTGTTCAGTCTGGTTTTTCTGCCCGAGGTTCTTCGCGCCACTCTCCAGGTACGAGGTGACGATGTTCCAGCCGGCGCGGCCCTTGGTCAGGTGATCGAGGGTCGACAGGCGTCGGGCGAACGGATACGGGTGCTCAAACGACAGCGACGCAGTCAGGCCGAAACCCAGATGTTCGGTGACCAGCGCCATCGGCGGAATCAGTTGCAGCGGATCGTTGACCGGCACCTGCGCCGCCTGACGGATCGCCGCCTCACCGTTGCCGTTGTAGACGTCGTAGATGCCGAGCACGTCGGCGATGAACAATCCGTCGAACTTGCCGCGCTCGAGGATTTTCGCCAGGTCGGTCCAGTATTCAAGGTCTTTGTACTGCCACGAACGGTCCCGTGGGTGCGCCCATAAACCGGGCGACTGGTGACCGACGCAGTTCATGTCGAAAGCGTTGAGGCGGATTTCACGAGGCATCAGGCAATACTCCTGAAACCGCGCAGGCGATAGTGCGATTAAAACGGGGAATAGCAGAAGTGGACAACATGACTTTCGGACTCCTGATGGACATGAGAGTCCTAATGCAGGAGTCGCGCCATAATAGATAAACCACTAAACTTCGACACTTCATGCCGAGCGACAGGAAACAGGAATCCATCTGACAACACAAAATGCTGAACAACTGTTTGCAGAGCAACACCTGCGATTGAAAGCGCTCGAATCTGCAGGCAGACAAGAGCACTTATTTGCATATCAACTATTAATAATCAAGAACCAGGGTTTGCAACTGTAACGGCAGTCGACTTATGCCGCTCACTGCCGTCTGCATTCTCCAGATCATATCTAAACGCTACAGTTTTTTGGCCCTTTAGCTTTTCGTGGTTCTTTTCAATTGTAAAATTTGCTTGCCCGCCATCTTTTTTCACTTCGTGTGTACCTAACGAAAAATAATTAAGTTCCCCTGGCTTAAACCAGCCATGGACAAGCTGACCTTTTTTCGCATTTTTATTAGTCGACGGAGGAGTAGAGATTTCAAAGTTAAACTTCGTTACTTCCACCTTTGGAGCATCCAGTTCGTTTGACATTTCGCACTCCCTTTTAGAAATCAAATATAACTTTTGGATTGGTTCGGATTTCGGCACCCAACCTGGGTTAGTGCATGCACTTGCACTGACTTATATATAAAACCGGTAATGCGAGGGCGTCTACTGACAGAAATAACAGGTCAACATGCGTTTCAGACGAGTGGTAACGGAGGTTTAACTGGCCGCGTCGAGCAAGAATTCGGCTACGACAAAGCCTGTCATTGCGACAGGCTTGGAGTTGTTGTCGAAAAACTTTTTTATTTGTCCGGAAGCTACCTAAGAAAACTTCGCCGGATGTATGCCATTCAGTCGAAAATTGCCAATAAGGTGAAGCTTCCAGCGCAACGGATCCTGCAGCGATCCAGGCAACACAGTGCGTTGCCCAGTCAGTTCGAATTCAGCACTGCTGACCGCACTCAGCGCCTCTGCACTGGCAAGGTGAGACTCGGCAATGGCGACGCTGACCTCAGTGGCATCTTCATGGCTATTCAAAAACTCCTCCGCACGTTCGAGCAGCGCGGCGGCAACTTCGATGCGGATGTACGCATCGCCGAAGCGACTGATGACAAACGGATCGTCCGTGGTTTTGCTCTGCTGACGAACGAAGCGCAGGGTCGCATCGAGCAAACTGCGCGCGTTGTGCAAGTCGTGCTGACTCTTGGCCAGGAGTTGCCCGGCAGCAATCGGTTGGGTCAAGGCATTCATGGTGGACTCCTCAGTTCCAGGCGTGGCGCGCAGGCTTGACGCCGTTGAGTAGGTAGTTGCCGATCAGGTGGTATTTCCAGCGTGCCGGGTCGTGCAGCGTATGCGTGCGGGCGTTGCGCCAGTGGCGGTCGAGGTTGTACTTGCCGAGCACCGAGCGGGTGCCGGCCAGTTCGAAAAGTTTGCTGCTGGCGAGCAGCGCGATTTCGGCAGACAGGACTTTGGCCTGGGCGACCACCACCGAAGCGTTGGCCACTGTGTCTTCATTGGGATTGAGCAACGCCGCGTCGATGGCTTGCCCGGCTTTCTTGAGGATCGCTTCGGTGCCGTGGACCCGCCATTCGAGGTCGCCGATGGCGGCGATGCTGAACGGGTCCTGCCAGCCGTGATCCTGTCCGCTGTCGATCCATGGCCGGGATTCACGGGCATAGCGCTTGGTTTCTTCCAGCGCGCCGACGGCGATGCCGGTGTCCACCGCTGCCTGGATGATCTGTGAAATCGGGCCGTCCGCAGTGGGTTCGTCAAACGCTTTGTGAGCAGGGATCACCGCACTCAATGGCACCTTAACCGCATTCAACGTGACGCCGCCGCTGGCGGTGGTGCGCTGGCCAAAACCGTCCCAACTGTCGATCACGGTCAGGCCGGGATTGTCGCGCTCGATGAACGCGATGAACGCCTGGTTCTGCTCGTTGACCGCCACCGCCGGGACGATGTGCGCAAACAGCGCGCCGGTGCAGTAGAACTTCTCGCCGTCGATCTGCGCGGTGTCCTTGTCGAAACGAATGCGGGTTTCAAAGGCCCCGGCGTTTTTGCTTTTGGACTCGGAGAAAGCGTTGCCGAAACGGTAACCCTGCAAGACTTTGCCGAAGTAGTAGCGCTTCTGCTCTTCGCTGGCGGTTTGCAGCAGGATGTCGAGCACGCCGAGGTGGTTTTGCGGGATCTGGCCAAGGGAAGAATCGGCGGCGGATATGATCTTGATCACTTCGGCGACGGTCACGTAGGAAACGCCGGCGCCACCGTATGCCTTGGGAACGGTGATGCCCCAGAGGCCGCTGGCGGAAAACTCGTCGAGCTCGGCGACCGGCAAGCGGCGCTCGCGATCACGCACGCTGGCCTCGACGGCGAAGCGTGCAGCGAGTTTGTGAGCGACGGCGATTGCCTCGGCATCCGAATGGATGACGTGGACGGTGCGAGGGGGTTGGGCTGAGATTGTCATTACGCGACTCCAGCGTCAGGTGAATACCCAAACACCTCTACAGAAGTCGTGCCAATATTTTGAATCCTTATTAATCAGTACGTTACCGACAAAACTTAAATGACTTAACTAAATGAAGCGAGACAATCTGTGGATTTACTGTTGCTCGACAAACACTTCTGACAGCAAAACGCTCGCCCCTTTCATAGAGGTCGAGCGCTTTGTTATTCCACTCAATCAAGAACGCAAGATCTCGTAATTTATTGAATCAGAGAGGTCTCCGGTCGCGTCATGCCAGATGATGTATTTGAACTGTTTGTTCGGCCCTACATGATCAAGCAAAGTACTTTTTGGTACTTTTACTTGATAATAACCATCGGTCGGCACGCCGAGCTTCAGCAGATACTCCTGACGCTCAATAAACACGCTAACATCTTCACGGGGAAAATTATTGTCGGGCTCAGGAATGAGGGCCGTAGCGCCATCCGCCGGAACATCTGTAAGTTTAATCACCCCACCTACAGCTTCTTTCATTTGGAGCGCTGGTAATAAAGCCATTTATCCAACTCCGTTCAGTGGACGGTCGGGCAAACCCTACCCGGCAGTCAGGGCAAGTCACGAGTACAACGTACTAAACGATATTTAAAGAACAATCATCCCGCCCGCCTACTGTCATAAATAACAGGTAGCGCATCATTTCAGATGAGCGGTATCCGAAATCAGATCACCACATTTCGCACAAATCGCGTCGCCACGTCCCCATCGTTGCGATAGGAATGAGGCTGGTTGCTGGCGAACATGAAAAACTCCCCCGCGCCGATGTTATGTGGCGTGTCGCGCACCATCAGCGTCAGGCAACCTTCGAACACGTAGATCTGTTCGCTCCAACCTTCTGCATCCGGTTGCGACGGATAAATCTCCCCCGGTTGCAGGCACCACTCCCACTGTTCCACTTCGCGGGTGGCGGTGGCTTTGGACAACAACACGGCTTTGCTGCCCGGAATCACCCCGGCCCAGGCCACTTCATTGATGCGGCTCGGGTCGCGGGCGTCCGGCGCCTGGATCAGGTCGCTAAAGGCCACATCCAGCGCTTCGGCCACGCGGTCGAGGGTGGTCAGGCTCACGTTCTTCTCGCCGGCCTCGATGGCCACCAGCATCCGGCGGCTGACCCCGGACTTTTCGGCGAGCGCGGTCTGGCTCATGTCGGCGGCGTGGCGCAGGCGCCGAACGTTCAGACTGACGTGCTGAAGGACCGAAGCCCGCTGCGTTGAATCTTTGTGCACTATATTGCTCACTTATCGGGGTTGGGCAGTATACTGCGCAACATTCGGCGCATTGTGCGTCGCCCTCAGGTAGCGCGCAAGGTCATGACGTCGTTGAACTCCTCCCCGGCTTCTTCCCGCAAATTCAGCAAGGCCGAGTGCGTGCTGTTGCTGATCACCATGGTCTGGGGCGGGACCTTCTTGCTGGTGCAGCACGCGATGACCGTCAGCGGCCCGATGTTCTTCGTCGGCCTGCGCTTTGCCGCCGCCGCGTGCATCGTCGCCCTGTTCTCCTGGCGTCATCTGCGGGAAATGACCCTGTTCGAACTCAAGGCCGGCGCCTTTATCGGCGTGGCGATCATGCTCGGCTACGGCCTGCAGACCGTCGGGCTGCAGAGCATTCCAAGCAGTCAGTCGGCCTTTATTACCGCGCTGTACGTACCCTTCGTGCCGTTGCTGCAATGGCTGGTGCTGGGGCGGCGTCCGGGGTTGATGCCGAGCATCGGGATCATGCTGGCGTTTACCGGGTTGATGTTGCTGTCGGGGCCCGCGGGTGCATCGTTCAACTTCAGTCCGGGTGAAATCGCCACGCTGATCAGCGCCATCGCGATTGCCGCGGAGATCATTCTGATCAGCACCTACGCCGGCCAGGTCGATGTGCGCCGGGTGACGGTGGTGCAATTGGCGACCACCTCGGTGTTGTCGTTCTTGCTGGTGGTGCCGACTCAGGAAGTCATTCCTGACTTTTCATGGTTTTTGCTGTGCAGCGCCCTCGGCCTCGGCGCAGCGAGCGCGGCGATTCAGGTGGCGATGAACTGGGCGCAGAAGAGCGTTTCTCCGACGCGGGCGACGTTGATCTATGCCGGTGAACCGGTGTGGGCCGGAATCGTCGGAAGGATCGCCGGGGAGCGGTTGCCGGCGATTGCGTTGGTGGGCGCGGGGTTGATTGTGGCGGCGGTGATTGTGAGTGAGTTGAAGACCAAGGGTAAGGCAGCTGCGGTCGAGGAAGAGTTGGAGCGCGAAACTCAGGGGTAAGCCTCAAGATTTGAAGCGCCTGATAAATCGTCTTCGCCCCTTGCGACCACGTCGACCTTCACCTCTTTGCCGTACAACCCGACATCCCGCTGCTCGACGCTGCGGAACATGCCAAACATATGATCGGCACCGCGCTCACGGGGACAGGCCTCTATTGACGGCATGCACGCCGCTCAAGCGGGAGGTGACACATGAACCTGCACATACCGAAGACCAACAATGATTGCGATATTCCGGTGTTGCTGGTCGCCATGTACACATCCCTCCTGTAGGAGCTGGCTTGCCGGCGATGGACGTCAACGATAACGCGGGCTGTCTGAATGAATGCGTTGTCCGGACGTTTTTCGCGGGCAAGCCTCGCTCCTACAGGGAACCCCATACGCTTTTGATTCCCACCACTCATCAGGCCGAGCGTTAGCTCGCCTTCAGCTTTTGATCTGAGCGCCCCCTCGAGAGGCCGAGTGGAGGTTCTGCGTAGTGGGCAACCCGGCATGGATGCCGGGTTAGCCGCCCCCGGCCAGGGATGGCCGATGGCGGCGCGCCCACGGAGCAGGACCGGAGCGAGGGCATGCCGAGCATTAGCGAGGCACCGAACGAAAGGGGCAAGAGCCCTTGGTTACTTGGGGCTTTTCCAAGTGACTCGCCGTAAGGGCGAAACCATAAGTGGCCGTCACCGCAGCAATGGATATGTACACCATCAAAGAAACACGCCGGCCATAAGTACGCCATCGTCGGAACGCCGCCCGCAGCAAGCCGGCTCACAAAGGGTCCAGCCCCACTGAACACAGCCCCCTGAAACAATGTGAATCAGGCTTTTTCCGTCTACCTTGTAGGATTCTGCCACAGCTTGCCGTTTGGTGATCCGGGGACTGGCACGTATGATGCTTCACAAACTTCCGCAGATTAGAAGCCTATGTCCCTGATAGTTCTACTGCTTCTGCCCTTTGTCGGCAGCTGTCTGGCAGCCGTGCTGCCGCACAACGCGCGTAACACTGAATCTTTGTTGGCTGGCGTCGTTGCCCTCATAGGCACCGTCCAGGTCGCACTCCTGTACCCGCAGATCGCCGATGGTGGCGTCATTCGCGAAGAGTTTTTCTGGCTACCCAGCCTCGGCCTGAACTTCGTTCTGCGCATGGACGGGTTTGCCTGGCTGTTCTCGATGCTGGTGCTGGGCATCGGCACGCTGGTGTCGTTGTATGCCCGCTATTACATGTCGCCGGATGACCCGGTGCCGCGGTTCTTCGCGTTTTTCCTGGCGTTCATGGGCGCCATGCTCGGCCTGGTGATTTCCGGCAACCTGATCCAGATCGTGTTTTTCTGGGAGCTGACCAGCCTCTTTTCATTCCTGTTGATCGGCTATTGGCACCACCGCGCCGATGCGCGACGCGGCGCTTACATGGCGCTGATGGTCACCGGCGCGGGCGGTTTGTGCCTGTTGGCGGGGGTCATGCTGCTTGGCCATGTGGTCGGCAGCTATGACCTGGACAAGGTCCTGGCCGCCGGCGATCTGATTCGTGCACATGCCCTCTACCCTCTTTTGCTTCCCCTGATTCTGATCGGCGCCCTGAGTAAAAGCGCGCAATTCCCCTTCCACTTCTGGCTGCCCCACGCGATGGCGGCGCCGACACCGGTCTCTGCGTATCTGCACTCGGCGACCATGGTCAAGGCTGGGGTGTTTCTGCTGGCGCGGCTGTGGCCGTCGTTGTCCGGCAGTGAAGAATGGTTCTACATCGTCAGCGGTGCCGGTGCTTGCACCCTGTTACTCGGCGCGTACTGCGCGATGTTCCAGAACGACCTCAAAGGCCTGCTCGCGTACTCGACCATCAGCCACCTAGGCCTGATCACCCTGCTGCTGGGCCTGAACAGTCCACTGGCTGCCGTGGCCGCCGTGTTTCACATCCTCAACCACGCCACCTTCAAGGCGTCGCTGTTCATGGCCGCCGGGATCATTGACCACGAAAGCGGCACCCGCGACATTCGCAAACTCAGCGGCCTGATCAAACTGATTCCGTTCACCGCGACGTTGGCCATGGTCGCCAGTGCCTCGATGGCGGGCGTGCCATTGCTCAACGGTTTCCTGTCGAAAGAGATGTTCTTCGCCGAAACGGTATTCATCAACGCGACCGCCTGGATCGAGCTGACCCTGCCCATCGTCGCAACCATCGCCGGCACGTTCAGCGTTGCCTATTCACTGCGCTTCACGGTTGATGTGTTCTTCGGCCCGACCGCCACCGACCTGCCGCACACCCCGCACGAACCGCCACGCTGGATGCGTGCGCCGGTGGAATTGCTGGTGTTCACCTGCCTGATCGTGGGGATTTTCCCGGCGCAAGTGGTCGGCTCGTTACTGGCTGCCGCTGCCCTGCCCGTCGTTGGCGGCACCTTGCCTGAATACAGCCTGGCGATCTGGCACGGCTGGAACGCGCCGATGATCATGAGCCTGGTCGCCATGTCCGGCGGCATCGTGCTCTACCTGCTGCTGCGCAACCAATTCAAGCACGGGCGTTTCAAATACCCGCCGGTGATTGGCCTGTTCAACGGCAAGCGCCTGTTCGAGCGCAGCCTGGTGATCATGATGCGCCTGGCCCGTCGCCTGGAGCGGCGGATCAGCACCAGACGCCTGCAAACCCAGCTGTTCCTGATGGTGCTCGCCGCCGTGCTGGCCGGGTTGATCCCGATGCTGCACAGCAGCCTGAGCTGGGGTGACCGGCCGAAGATTCCGGGCTCGATCGTGTTCGTGACCTTGTGGCTGCTGGCGATTGCCTGTGCCCTCGGCGCGGCGTGGCAAGCCAAGTATCACCGGCTCGCGGCCCTGACCATGGTCAGCGTCTGTGGGCTGATGACCTGCGTCACCTTCGTCTGGTTCTCCGCGCCCGATCTAGCGCTGACGCAACTGGTGGTTGAAGTGGTGACCACGGTGCTGATCCTGCTGGGCCTGCGCTGGTTGCCGCGACGGATCGAAGAGGTCTCGCCGCTGCCGAGCAGCCTGCGCAAGGCACGCATCCGGCGTCTGCGCGACTTGCTGCTGTCGATCGCTGTCGGCGGCGGCATGGCGTTGCTGTCGTACGCAATGCTGACGCGCCAGACGCCCAACGATATTTCCTCGTTCTACCTCAGCCGAGCCCTGCCGGAAGGTGGCGGCAGCAACGTGGTCAACGTGATGCTGGTGGACTTCCGTGGCTTCGATACCCTCGGCGAAATCACCGTGCTGGTGGCTGTGGCGCTGACCGTGTTCGCGCTGTTGCGACGCTTCCGCCCGCCGAAAGAAAGCCTGCAACTGCCGGCGCAACAACGCTTGCTCGCGCCCGACGTGGTCACCGATCTGGTCAACCCGCGTCACGCCAGCGACACCGCGCTCGGTTTCATGATGGTCCCGGCGGTGCTGGTGCGCATGCTGTTGCCGATTGCGTTCGTGGTCTCGATCTACCTGTTCATGCGCGGCCACAACCAGCCGGGCGGCGGGTTTGTCGCGGGGCTGGTGATGTCGGTGGCGTTCATCCTGCAATACATGGTCGCCGGCACGCAGTGGGTCGAGGCACAAATGAGCCTGCGACCACTGCGCTGGATGGGCACCGGTTTGCTGTTCGCCACGGTCACCGGGCTCGGGGCGATGGCGGTCGGCTATCCGTTCCTGACCACCCACACCTGGCATGCCGAACTGCCGGTATTGGGCGACATTCACATTGCCAGCGCACTGTTCTTCGACATCGGCGTTTACTCGGTGGTGGTCGGCTCGACGCTGTTGATCCTCACTGCACTCGGCCACCAATCGGTACGCGGCCACAAAACCGCTGCCCAGCCCAGATCCGTCGCCACGAAAGGAGCCGTCTGATGGAAGAAGTCATCGCAATCGCCATCGGCGTACTGGCCGCGTCCGGTGTCTGGCTGGTGCTACGGCCACGGACGTTCCAGGTGGTCATGGGCCTGTGCCTGCTGTCGTACGGCGTCAATCTGTTCATCTTTAGCATGGGCAGTCTGTTCATCGGCAAAGAGCCGAACATCAAGGACGGCGTGCCGCAAGATCTGTTGCATTACACCGACCCGCTGCCACAAGCGCTGGTGCTGACCGCCATCGTGATCAGCTTCGCCATGACCGCGCTGTTTCTCGTCGTGCTGCTGGCTTCGCGTGGCTTGACCGGCACCGACCATGTGGATGGCCGGGAGCCTAAAGAATGAATGCAATGACGCACCTGATCGCCGCACCGATTCTGTTGCCGCTGCTGACCGCCGCCATCATGCTGATGCTGGGCGAGAAGCACCGCCCGCTGAAGGCTAAAATCAACCTGCTCTCCAGCCTCTTGGGGCTGGGCATCGCCGTGCTGTTGCTGCAATGGACGCAAACCACTGATGTGCCCGGCTCCATCGGCGTCTACCTGCCGGGCAACTGGCAAGTACCGTTCGGGATCGTGCTGGTGGTCGATCGCCTGTCCGCGCTGATGCTGGTACTGACCGGGATCATCGGCGTCAGCGCCCTGCTGTTCGCGATGGCCCGATGGGACGGCGCCGGTTCCAGTTTCCACGCGCTGTTCCAGATCCAGATGATGGGTTTGTATGGCGCGTTCCTGACGGCGGACCTGTTCAACCTGTTCGTGTTTTTCGAGGTGCTGCTGGCGGCATCTTACGGCCTGATGCTCCACGGTTCGGGCCGGGCGCGGGTGTCGTCGGGGTTGCATTACATCTCGATCAATCTGCTGGCCTCTTCGCTGTTCCTGATTGGCGCGGCGCTGATCTACGGCGTTACCGGCACGCTGAACATGGCTGACCTGGCGCTGAAAATCCCGCTGGTACCGGAAGCCGATCGCGGCTTGCTGCATGCCGGCGCGGCGATTCTCGCCGTGGCGTTCCTGGCCAAGGCCGGGATGTGGCCGCTGAATTTCTGGCTGGTGCCGGCCTATTCCTCGGCCAGTGCGCCGGTGGCGGCGATGTTCGCGATCATGACCAAGGTTGGCGTCTACACCTTGCTGCGCCTGTGGACTTTGCTGTTCTCCGGTCAGGCCGGCGCGTCGGCGTATTTTGGCGGCGACTGGCTGATCTACGGCGGCATGGCAACCATCGTCTGCGCCGCCGTGGCGATCCTCGCCGCGCAACGTCTGGAACGCATGGCCAGCCTGAGCATTCTGGTGTCGGCAGGGATTCTGCTGTCGGCCATCGGTTTCGCCCAGCCGAACCTGATCGGCGCGGCGCTGTTCTATCTCGTCAGCTCGACCCTGGCGTTGAGCGCGTTGTTCCTGCTGGCCGAGTTGATCGAACGTTCGCGTTCGGCCAACGAAATGCCACTGTTCGATGACGCCGACCTGATTGCGCGGCCGATGGAGCCCCTACAACCGCTCAAAGGCATCAACCTCGACGATGAACAAAAAGCCGTGGTCGGCCAGGTGATTCCCTGGACCATGGCCTTTCTCGGCTTGAGCTTCATCGCTTGCGCGTTGCTGATCATCGGCATGCCGCCGCTGTCCGGCTTTATCGGCAAACTCGGTTTACTGCACGCCCTGCTCAACCCGCTGGGCCTGGGCAATGGCGCGGATGAACCGGTGTCGAACGCCGCGTGGGGTTTGTTGGCGTTGCTGATTCTCTCCGGGCTGGCGTCGTTGATTGCCTTCTCGCGTCTGGGCATCCAGCGTTTCTGGACGCCTGAAGAACGGCCATCACCCTTGCTGCGACGGCTCGAATGTGTGCCGATTATTGCACTGTTGGGCCTGAGCATTCTGCTGACCTTCAAGGCCGAGCCGCTGCTGCGTTACACCCAGGCCGCCGCACAAACCTTGAACAATCCGCAGCAATACGTGATGGCGGTGCTTGGCACCCGGGCAGTTCCGAGTCCGGAAGCCAAAGCGGCCGTCGCGGAGGTGCAGCCATGAGGCGTCTGTTTCCTGCACCTTGGTTGTCGCTGGCGCTGTGGTTGTTGTGGCTGGTGCTGAACCTGTCGATAAGCCCCGGCAATCTGCTACTGGGCGCCGTACTCGGGTTTTGCGCGCCGTTGATGATGCGCAAGTTGCGCCCCCTGCCGATCCGCATTCGGCGTCCCGGTGTGATTCTGCGTTTGTTCTTGATCGTCGGTCGCGACGTGCTGGTCTCCAACCTTGCTGTGGCCTGGGGTGTCTTGAACGCCGGTCGACGCCCGCCGCGCTCGCGGTTCATCAAGGTGCCGCTGGATTTGCGCGACGCCAACGGCCTGGCGGCACTGGCGATGATCTGCACGGTGGTGCCCGGTACGGTCTGGTCCGAACTGGCGCTGGACCGCAGCATTTTGTTGCTGCACGTCTTCGATCTGGATGACGAAGCGCTGTTCATCGAGCATTTCAAGGTGACTTACGAACGCCCGTTGATGGAGATTTTCGAATGAGCCCGTTGCTGTCGAATGCGGTTCTGCTGAGCCTGTTCATTTTTTCGCTGGCGATGGTCCTGACCCTGATCCGCCTGTTCAAAGGGCCGTCGGCGCAGGACCGGGTTCTGGCGCTGGATTACCTGTACATCATCGCGATGCTGATGATGCTGACACTGGGTATTCGTTATGCCAGTGACACGTACTTCGAAGCGGCGCTGCTGATCGCGCTGTTCGGCTTCGTCGGCTCGTTTGCCCTGGCGAAATTCCTGCTGCGTGGCGAGGTGATCGAATGAACGCTGAACTGTCTCTGTGGGTGGAAATCCCGGTGGCGATCCTGCTGGTACTCAGCAGTGTTTTTGCGCTGATCGGGGCGATCGGGCTGGTGCGTATGAAGGATTATTTTCAACGCATGCACCCGCCGGCGCTGGCCTCGACATTGGGTGCGTGGTGCGTGGCGCTGGGGTCGATCATCTACTTTTCGGCGCTCAAGTCCGGGCCGGTGCTGCATGCCTGGCTGATCCCGATTCTGTTGGCGATTACGGTGCCGGTGACCACGCTGCTGCTGGCGCGGGCGGCGTTGTTCCGCAAGCGTATGGCGGGGGATGATGTGCCGGCCGAGGTGAGTAGTCGGCGGACTGAAAGCGGGAGTTAAATCCGGGGATTTGTGTTGATTATTCGGGCCTCATCGCCGGCAAGCCGGCTCCTACAAGGGGTTTGTGTTCACCTGTAGGAGCCGGCTTGCCGGCGATGCTTTTCAAATCCAGGCAACGACCAACAACCCCGCCCCCAACACCACACACAACGGCGAATACACCCACGTATCCAGCCGGGCAAATTCCGATCCCTTGACCTGCTTGAAAAACCCCACCAGGTGCGAATCGCCAATCGCCCGGGCGAACATCAGCATCGCGATGGCGCTGATCACCCATTGCAGCGATTGATGGGTCACCGCCGGCACCCACCAGCCAACGCGCAAACACACCAGCGCTGCAATCAGCAGCAATCCGAAAGCCACCAATAACGTCAGCCACCTCGAAGGCTTGAATGCGGGTCGCGATTGCGCGCCGTCCTCCCCCGGCACTTGCGGCACGGCCGCCACGAAAGCCCACTGGCCACCCAGCGCCCAGTAGACATGTATCAGGCTTATCACCGCGAAGATCGTCACCAGCCACTGAGCCAACACAAACGTCATGTCGAGGATCCTTGAAAGTGAATTAACAGAATCATCCTAGTCGGCATTTTTAGAAGTGCGCGGCTGATCAACGGTGGTAAAGTGCCACCCCATGAAACTCGCCCGGACCGATCGCTCACTCATTGCATGGATGCTTTATTGCTGCGTCCTGTTCAATGTGTTCGCCTGCAGCATCGGTCACGGGCAAATGGTCGGGGCGCAGCTCAACGGCCTCGGTGGCCAGTTCTGTACGGTTGACCCGCGCACTCAGGCACCTGCGTCCTCAAACACGTCCGAAGAGCAACTGCCGACACTGTCGAAAGCCTTCGGCTGCCCGTTGTGCTCCACCGGAGGCATGGGCCCGGCGCTCAATTCCAGCCTGACCCTGGCGATCCTCCCGCAAACACACAGTCCACCCTTGGCGGTCGTCGCCAACGCTGACCTCCCTGCCCGCTTCACCTGGCCTTCGGCCAACCCCCGCGCCCCGCCGTTCGCCTGAATCCTTCGCCATTCAATCAGCTCACTTCGCCAACGCGAGGCGTTCGCCTGTGCGCTGTTTCCTAGCAAGCATTCAGGATTCATCGATGAAAACCATTCCTTTGCTGGCCAGCCTGATCGGCTGCCTGTCCGTTAACGCCTGGGCACAATCCACAGTGGACCTCGCACCAATCACCATTGATGGCGAAGCCATCGCCGAGCCGGGTCTGAGCCTGGACCAATCCAGCGGGATGGCCTCGCGCCTGGGGCTGAGCGTGCGTGAAACCCCGGCGTCGGTGGCGATTGCCAACCGCAACGACATCGAACGCCACGGCGCGCAGAACTTCCAGGACGCCGCCAACACCTTGCCCGGCGTGAATGCCAGTGCGCCGCCGGGTTTCGGCGGGTTCGTTTCCTACCGTGGTTTCACCAGCAGCCAGATCACCCAGATGTTCAATGGCGTGAACGTCTCCGGCGGCCTTGCCCGGCCCGTGGATGCGTGGATCTATGATCGGGTGGAGCTGGTGGGCGGCCCGTCATCGCTGATCAATGGCGCCGGCTCCGTGGGCGGTTCACTGAACTACGTGACCAAACTGGCGACCCGTGAAGAGCAAGCGGTCGAAGGCCGGGTCAGCTACGGCAGTTACGACACCACCGAGACCGCGTTCGGCCTTAATCACGCGCTCAGTGAAGCCAGCGCGGATGTGCAGCACTACGCGCGGCTGGATGTCAGCCACAACACCGGCAACGGCTACATTGATCGCCAGGAGCGCGATGCGTGGAGCGTGGCGTTTTCGCTGCTCAGTGACCTGACGCCAAACCTGTCCCACACCCTGGCCCTGGAATATCAGGATGAACACGAAGACAGTCCGTACTGGGGCACGCCGGTGCTGAATCCCAAGGCCGGTGAACTGAAGATCGACAAGCACAACCGCTTCAACAACTACAACGTCGAGGACGGCCGTTACGAGCAGCGTACGATCTGGGTGCGCTCGATCATCGATTACCGGATCAACGACAGCACCACCCTGCGCAACACGCTTTATCACCTCGACAGTCAGCGCGATTACCGCAACCTGGAAACCTATCAGTACAGCGCCAACAACCGCGCGGTGAACCGTTCCACGGCGTATCAGGTGCGCCATCAGGGCGAGCAGAACGGCAACCAGTTCGAACTGCGTCACGACAACACGTTGTTTGGCCTGGACACCACCTGGTCCGGCGGTTTCGAGTACAAGGTCAACCAGACCACCAATTCGCCGCTGAACGTCAAAGGCGCGAGCACGGTCAACCCGAACAACTTTCAGCCGGGACATTTCTACGACATCCCGGGCACCCGGCCGGGGTTTGTCAGCGACAAGACCAACGAAGTCACCACCAAGGCACTGTTCGCCGAGAACCGCCTGGCGCTGACCGATAAATTGTCGTTGCTGACCGGCCTGCGTTACGACGACATCGATCTGGACGTGACCAACCACCGGGAAGTGACCGCCAGCAATCCACGTCATCTCAAACGTAGCTGGGAACCTGTGACTGGGCGCGTCGGTCTGACCTACCAGTTCATCCCAGACGCCAACGTCTACGTGCAATACAGCACCGCCGCCGAACAACCCAACGGCACGCAGGATTTTGATGTCTCGACCGGCAAGCAATGGGAAGTCGGCAGCAAATTCGACTATCTGGACGGGCGCGGTTCGGCGACGCTGGCGGCGTACACGATTGAGCGCAAAGACTTCGCGGTGACCGATCCGCTGGACCCGACGCTAAGCATTCCCGTGGGCCAGCAGACGTCCAAAGGCATCGAACTGGCCAGTTCGCTGCGGATCACCGACAAGCTGTTGGCCGAAGGTAACTTTGCCTGGGTTGACGCTCAGTACGACGAGTTCACCGAGAAGAATGCTGCGGGTGTGGTGGTTTCACGCAAGGGCAACACACCGACCAACGTGCCGGACCGGGTCGGCAATCTGTGGCTGACCTATGACTTTGCGCCGCAATGGCAAGGAGGTGTCGATGCGCGGTACGTCGCCTCGGTGTTTGCCGACAGCGCCAACACGATGACCGTGCCGTCTTACACGCTTTACGGCACGTTTCTCAGCTACAAGGTCGATCGGCACACCACCGTCACTGGCCGGGTACGCAACCTGACCAACGAGGTGTATGCCGAGTTTGCGCACGTGTCGCCGGCGTATTACCTGGGTACACCGCGGACTTTCGAACTGGCGGTGCAAACCCGGTTTTAGTGCTCGATCCACACTCCCTGTAGGAGCCGGCTTGCTGGCGATGAGGCCCGAAAGTTTTGCATCGGTTTGGAGGTCGCCATCGCCAGCAAGCTGGCTCCTACAAGGGATGTTGTGGCAGGCCTGAACAAGGTGAACAACACGACCCACTGTAGGAGCCGGCTTGCCGGCGATGAGGCCCGAGCGTTCTGTATCGAATTGAAGGTCGTTATCGCCAGCAAGCTGGCTCCTACAAGGGATGTTGTGGCTGGCCTGAATAAGGTGAACAACACGACCCACTGTAGGAGCCGGCTTGCCGGCGATGAGGCCCGAGCGTTCGGCATCGATTTCGAGGTCGCCATCGCCAGCAAGCCGGCTCCTACAAGGGATGTTGTGGCTAGCCTGAATAAGGTGAACAACACGACCCACTGTAGGAGCCGGCTTGCTGGCGATGAGGCCCGAGCGTTCTGCATCGAATTGGAGGCCGCCATCGCCAGCAAGCTGGCTCCTACAGTCCGGTGATATCAGCGGCACCCATCATTTCAAATCGGCGGAGACTTTATCCGCCACGTCCTTCGGCAGCCACGCCTGCCACACATCCGGGTGCGCCTTCATGAACGCCTCCGCCGCCTGGCGCGGTGGAGTGTGTTTCTCGCTCATATCAGCCAGCGCCTTGTTCAACGGGCCGATGGGGAAATCGACCTTGCTGAAGAACTCGGCAATCTGCGGATATTGTTTCTGGAACGGTGTGGACACCCCAATCGACAGCTTCGAGGGCAGTGAGCGCGTCGGTTTCGGATTGGGGTTGTCGGCGTCGGTCAGGGTTTTCCAGGCTTCGGCATCGAACGGCGGTTCTTCCAGCTGAACCAGTTTGAAGCGCCCGAGCAAGGGCGTAGGCGACCAGTAATAGAACAGGACCGGCTTGCCACGACGGATCGACGAACTGATTTCCGCATCCAGCGCCGCCCCGGAGCCGCTGCGAAAGTTCACATAGCTGTCGTTCAAGCCATAGGCCGTGAGCTTCTGCTTGTTGACCACCTCCGAGGTCCAGCCGATCGGGCTGTTGAGGAAGCGCCCCTTGCCCGGGCTTTCCGGGTCACTGAACACGTCCTTGTATTTCGGCAGGTCACTGACACTGCGCAAGCCGGGGGCCAGCGGTTTGATCCCCTTGGCCGGATCGCCCTTGATCACGTATTCGGGCACCCACCAGCCTTCGGTGGCGCCCTTCACCGTATCGCCAAGACTCGCGACTTTGCCTTCGGCTTCAGCCTTGACCCAGACCGGGCTGCGACCGGCCCATTCTTCGCCAATGACCTGAATGTCATTGTTGGCCAGGGCGGTTTCCAGGGTGATGGTCGTTCCCGGCAAGGTATCGGTCTGCAGCCCGTAGCCCTTCTCGACAATGATCCGCAGGATATCGGTGATCAGACTGCCGCTTTCCCAGTTCAGGTCGGCGAAGTGGATCGGCGCCTGGGCGGCGAATACGGGAATGGGTGAACCCAGACCGAAAGCGACCAGAACAGTGGCCAGCAACCGTCGAAATCCGTTCATGCTTTTGCACCTCGTGCTGTTCACAGCAATAGCAGGATGGCCTGATAAAGACCGCGAGCCTCAAAATACTCAGTCAACTGACTGTAGTAGAGGTTCCTGCTTTCGAGGGGCGAGGATTATTTTTCGGAAATTTCCTGCAAGCGCGCCAGCTCTCTTCTGACCATGCTGGCGTATTCCGCCGGGCGTAACGTGTAGATCTGCGACGCCACCCACCCCAGCCAGGCCCCTTGCAGGATGGCCTTCTGTTCGAACAGTCGCTGGGCCTCCACCTGGGCGCTGGCCTGGTTCTGTATGTGAAAATCGGCGCGGGTCAGGGGCATTACTCGCTGGCCTTGAAGGTTACCAGTTCACCCTTGCGCCACTTGGCGGCCTTGGCCGTCACGGCTTTCAGGGTTTTGGTCAGGCCTTCCTGCAATTGTTGGTGGGCGGCGAATACCATCACCACGCTGTGACCTTCCTTGAACACGATCCCGTGACCGTCGGCGGTGGTCACGAACGCGTAATCGCCCAAGCCATACACCGTCAGTTTGATTTCACGGAACTTGATGTCCAGCTTGCCGCCTTCGCGACTGGGCAAAACCGAAGCGCTGAAATGATCGCCGACTTTAAGTTTCAGGCCTGGCTTGTCGTCCACCACCAGTGCTGATTCGGTGTCGATCTCGGCAATGTAAATGCCTTCGGCGTTCTGTTCGGTGATGTAAACAAAACGTGACTGGAACTGCTTGACCAGCTTTGCGCGCAAATCACCCAGCACGAACAAAGCATGCATATCGAGATTACTTACTGCCAAGGAAACATCCCCACATCTGAAAATGATGCCGCACGCCTGCAAACAGCGCACAGCAGAAAAAAGCGGCAATGCCGAAGGTGTCGCCAAATGACCCGTGTTGAAATCCTGAAACGAGCAGAGGGCTCATTCATCGCGAGGCGTAAGAAGACTAATGGAAAGTCACTCGCGTCGTCTTGCCTGGAGTTCGTCAGAGGTTGAAGGAAAAAGCCCTTCTGACTGCCAGAAAAAACGGATTACCAACCTTAGGGAAAAAACTCTTTAAAAAAAGCACTTTTCCGACATATCGCCGGCAAAAAATTGCTTTAGATAACCATCAATCGCCCACCAGTGACGGTGATTCTAGAGCAGCGATGCTCTTCGAGACTACCCAAAACGATGTACACACGTCGGCAAAATAACGAAAAGGACTTCATATGTGCACCCTGACACACTTCACCCGTCCCCTCGCGCCTTACTCAAGCAACCCGTCGACGCTCTACGCGGCGGGGTTTCAACACCCTGAACTTGACCCTGAAACGCTTGCCACACCGCGTTTTCAGGTTGTTCTGGCCGGTAATGCGTTTTTCCACATCAAAGAAATTTCCACTGGCCATGTCAGGGGTTTCCGCAGCGACCACAACGAAGCATGCGCGCTCGCCCGCCAGCTCGAATTACATCGCTAAGCGCTACGCTCAGTCCCTTCTTATAGACGTTTCGTCATGCCGACGACTTAACTCAGCCGTCGGCAGGCAACTACTGCCATACTGCCGAACCAATGAAACCCGTTCCCAAGTCGGACGGCGTTCAACACAACAGGATATTTCCAGGGGAAGGCTGCTACGTGACGGAATTTGATATCGGTGAATTTTTTATCCGGGGCGAAGCCAGAGAAGTCGAAGGCGAATTCCAGGCGGTCATTGTCATGCGCGCCAAACCGCCGCTGACCACGGTGTCGTATCACCAGGTCGAGAAGGATCGTTGGTTCAAAACCTCGGACGTCGCCGAAATCGCCGCAAAGGAAGCCGCCAAGGCACTGAAGCTTGCGGTCGATGATGGGGCATTGAAAGCCTGAAATGGGGGTGGACAAGTCCGGGAGCCGGCGCTGGACAGCGCGATTTTCATGACCGCCAGCGCGCTGTATCAGGCCAGAACGGGCCTCGCCGACAAGGTCGGCACCTCGGCCCGAGAGGTGTCAGCGGCGTGCCAACCTTGCACAGGTTGCACGCCGTCATATCGACAATCGATCAGATCAGCTTGCGCTTGACCGCTTCATCCAATGTGCTTTGGGTCAAGTGCTTGAGCAACACGTCCCCTCGTTCATTGAACGGCGCCCCGACAATCAGCAGAATCTGCAACCAGGTGCGAGTGCTCTCCTGCTTGACGATTTTGCCCAGCACGTTGCCTTCCTGATCCTTGAACACCGTTTCCAGCGTGAAGGTATTGCTGTACGTAGTCGGGATCACAAAAAACGTGAATCCCGTCAGCCAGGCACTGGCGATATTGCCTTGTTCGTTGTTGGTCAACGTACTCGTGACGTACAAGTTCGAGTCAACTTTGTCCGTGGTCACGCTTTTGAACTGTCCGGATTCCTTGAAGGTTTCCAGCATGTTCTTTTCCACCAGCGCCGCATTGTCCCCGGCGCCCGACAGTTCGCCGTTGAACTTCTGCTGAATGGTCACGTGCAGATAAGCACTGGGCTTGTCTTGCCGGGCCTGGGCCGGTGGCCACTGATCCACCGGTGGCAAGTTGTGCTGGGAGTAGGAAATGCAGCCCGTCAGGGCGCTGCTGGCCATCAACAGCAAAACCAAAAGGTACTTATTCATGTGCAGCCAATTCCTTTGACACTGTACGCAGTTGAGGGGTGGCACCGGCCAGCAATTGAGCGATCAATTCGCGCAGCTGAGTACCGCCCAGGCGGGGATTGAGATAATCGGCATTCCACATGCCGACATTCTTGTCGAGCTTCACCTTCTCGACCGACCTGGCCAGTTGCTTGCCCTGACGGTCTTCGATGATCAGTTCACCCGCGAGGTCGTATTTGTCGACGTAAATCGGACCGTCGACCCAGATCCAGAGGGTCAAGGTCAACAGCGCACCTGGAAGGTAAGCCGGGTGCATGGTGCGTTTGCCTGCCAGCGAGGTCAGGTTGAACTTGAGCACCACGTCGTCCTCACCGGCCTTGGCCGGGAACGCCACGATTCGCTTGAAGTAATCGCTTTTGTCGACATAGACGCTGATCTGCTCGGTCAACTGTTGGCTGCCGGCGACACGCACCTTGTCGTCCAGATCGGGGGCGGAAATCACGACGTCGCTGATCTCGGCACTACGATCAAGGGTGGATGGCGCGGGGTTCAAGGGTTCGCCAATGGGGCCCAGCGGTGTGAACGACACACAACCAGTCAGCGACAGGCCAAGCGCGATGGCCATCAGATAAACAAGACGCTTCACTGCTTACATCCTTTTCATACGGGATCGGGGACGCGTCGACTCGAAAGAAAATCGCGCAAGGGATGGGCAATTCAGCACTGAAAGGCGGAAATCCTGGGGGAGCGAGTGTCGCCTACATCCTTGTTCGAACTCTTTGAATGGCGGCTCTGTGACGCCAAAAACGCGACAGCATCGTAATCGTTGAGGCCCCGACAGACAATAGCCCATTGCCATCATTGTGGCGATTCCGGAGAAAGCTGCTAAACCCCTATCGAACTCTTAGTGCGCGGCTCCCTCAGATGCAATGACACTGCATTGCCGATTCCACACTCGATGCGACTGAATGACCTCAAGGAGATGCAGATGGATTCACCTACACACGACTTGAAAGGCTTGTTCGACCAACTCGGCCTGGACTCCAGCGAGAAGGCCATCGACGACTTCATCGCCAGGCATTCGCCTATGCCCGATGATAAAAAGCTCATAGATGCCGAGTTCTGGACGCCGCAGCAGGCCGGTTTCCTGAAAGAACAATTGCGTGAGGACGCTGATTGGTCACGGGTGGTTGATGACCTGAATCTGCGTATGCATCAGGTTCACTAGTCAATGCAGGCTGTCGGGGGCTTCGGCGCTTAATTGGGCCAACCAGGCAGCCTTGCACTCCTCCGCTTCATCGCGACGGGAGAATGCCGTCCCCCGGCGTTCGCCGTTCAGCAGCACGACCCAGCAGACGCTCTGCCCCTGCGCTCGCAAACTGGCGGGCACACCGCTGCCGATCATGACGGCGACATCGACTTTGCTTTGCATGCTGACCTCTTTGACTTCATTAGCAACCTAACTATGAAGGTATGGTAATGAGTTCATGTGTGAGGAAACAGCGACTGTGTTGCATAGATTAATTGCTGGAATCGCAATAATGTTGGGGGTTGGGGTGTATATCCGTTGCTGCGGTAACGGCGGCTATTGGTTTCGCCCTTACGGCGAGTCACTTGGAAAAGCCCCAAGTAACCAAGGGCTCTTGCCCCTTTCGTTCGGTGCCTCGCTGTGGCTCGGCATGCCCTCGCTCCGGTCCTGCTCCGTGGGCCCGCCGCCATCGGCCATCCATGGCCGGGGGCGGCTAACCCGGCATCCATGCCGGGTTGCCCACTGCGCAGAACCTGCGCTCGGCCTCTCGAGGGGGCGCTCAGATCAAAAGCGGAAGGCGAGCTAACGCTCGGCCTGATGAGTGGTGAAAATCAAAAGCAAACGCGATTCCCTGTAGGAGCCGGCTTGCCGGCGAAAAACGTCTGGGCAACGCGTTCATTCAGACAGTACGCGTTATCGTTGACGTCCATCGCCAGCAAGCTGGCTCCTACAGGGGAAATGCATAGGTGTCTGGAGAAATACAATCCCTTGTAGGAGCCGGCTTGCTGCGGGCGGCGTTCCGACGATAGCGGTGGGTCAGTCGACGTTTGTATTGGCTGGACGGACGCCATCGCCAGCAAGCCGGCTCCTACAGGGGATCGGTGTACATGTCCGGAATGAGTGAACGCAGCAGTGAAGCAGAACGCGTACGCAAATGAGCCAGGTCGGCTTTCAGGCCGCCTCGGCGGCTGTGGCGGTAGTCGCCCCCTCGAGAGGCCGAGCGCAGGTTCTGCGCAGTGGGCAACCCGGCATGGATGCCGGGTTAGCCGCGCACGGCCAAGGATGGCCGATCGCGGCGGGCCCACGGAGCAGGACCGGAGCGAGGGCATGCCGAGCCTAGGCGAGGCACCGAACGAAAGGGGCAAGAGCCCTTTGGTTACTTTGGGGCTTTTCCAAAGTGACTCGCCGTAAGGGCGAAACCAATAGCCGCCATTACCACAGAAACGGATATACACACGCCCCCTAATACAATGCCTATCAACGAGCACCCTGCGGCTTATACCCCAACCGCAAACCACCCCAATGCCGTCCCTTGAGCATGATCGGCACCGAAAGATCGTGCATCAACTCCCCCGTGTCCCGCGTATAGGTTTGCAACAAAACAGCCTGTTGATGGCTGCCACAACGAATCCCGGTGCGGTCGGCAAATTTGCGTTTGGTGCGGTTTTGCAGCGTATCGACCTGCGCATCACCAGTCAGTGGCTGACTGAAAACCTTGTTATGGGTCGGCACATAACCTTGCTGTGTGCAGGCGATGGCAAACACCAGGCCTTCATGGCGCGGCAGCAACGGTTCCTGAATCGCCGGCAAAACCTTATCGGTGTAGCGGTCGAAACGGGTCTGGTACTTGGCCGGACTGGTGTCAGGAATGGCCTGATAACTGCGGTCGAACAAGTCATCGAGACTGACAAGCCCCTGGTCGATATCCGCCTCGAAGCGTGCCGTAATCTGATGCGCGCCTTCGCGGGCCAGGTCATAAATCCGCTGGTGATAGTCATCCAGTCCGACCTCGGCCAGACGCTCGCTGATGGTTTCGGCCTGACCTTCCATTTGCACCGCGGCTTGCGCCAGACGCTGAGTCTGTTGATCGCTGATCGCCAGATCGCTGCGCATCTGTTCGATGGCGTGAAACAGGCTGTCGAGTTGTTCGCGGTTGGTGTCGGCACCCTTGGCGATTTCGCCGACCTGACTTTCGACGCCTGCCGCCAGGCGGGCAATGTTTTCCAGGTGCTGGCCAGTGTGCTCGACCTGATGGACACCGATGTCGAGGTCGCTGGACAGCTGCCGGATCTGCTCCACCACTTGCGCGGTGCGTTGCTGGATATCGGCAACCATCTCGCCGACTTCGCCGGTCGCCGTCGCTGTGCGCGCGGCCAGGCCGCGAACCTCGTCGGCGACGACTGCGAACCCGCGACCGTGCTCCCCGGCTCGGGCCGCTTCGATGGCCGCGTTCAATGCCAGCAGATTGGTCTGGCTGGCAATGGACTGGATCACCAGCGTGACCCGCTGTATATCGTCGCTGCGCAGGCTCAGGGCTTCGATCAGCTCACGACTGTTGCTCGCGCGCTGACTGAGTTGATGCATGCGGGTGATGGATTCGACCAGCTCCGTGCGCCCTGCCGCGCTGCTCTGATGCGCTTCGCTGGCGGCACTGAGGGCCGTTCGACTGAGTGTCGAGGTGGCTTGTTCGGTGGCGATCATCACTTCGGCATTGCTGACAATCTGTGCCGCGGCACCGAGTTGCGATTGCAGTTTGTCGGCCAGTTGCTTGACCGAAAAGGCCACGCCGGCGGCCGACAAGGCGTTATGACTGGTGGTGTAGGAAAGATCGCGAGTCAGTTCGGCGATGGCGCCGGAGTTGTCGGCAGATGGTTCTAAGGGAATGGCACGAGAACGTAGCCGAGGTAGCCAGATAATCAGGACGGCCAACGGCAAGCCAACGTAAAGCGGCCAGCCACCCAGCGTCATGCCGCACAGCAAGAGCATCAGGGCGATGCTTTGCAGCGTCGGCGTCAGCCAGCGGGTCTTCGGTGCAAACACTGGTGCAGGCAATGCCCCAACCAGAGATCCGTCTCTCGTCATCTTCGTCACCCCATGCGTCTTCTAATTGTTGTGACTGCATTAAACGCCACTAGAGGGCCATTATCCATGGTCCATTAGTAGTGGTCGTTGCAGCAGATCAATAGAAGTGCGCGAGGTTTTTCGCAGACGAAAAAAAGCATCGCGGGCAAGCCTTACTCCTTCAGGAGTGAGGCTTGCCCGCGATGCGGGGCGCTACGAAATCAGGCCTGACGCTGGTGCTTGTCGATCTGTTCGTGACGCTCTTGCGCTTCGATGCAGTACTTGGTGGTTGGACTGATCAGCAGACGCTTCAGGC
Source organism: Pseudomonas sp. PDM01 (assembly GCF_014852325.1). Lineage (NCBI taxonomy): Bacteria > Pseudomonadati > Pseudomonadota > Gammaproteobacteria > Pseudomonadales > Pseudomonadaceae > Pseudomonas > Pseudomonas sp. PDM01. The sequence continues at coordinate 108,417 of NZ_JACVBK010000012.1, read as the reverse complement.
CAATGGCCTCGCCGCTGTCGTCGCACCAGCCGAAGCTGTCTTCCTTGATGCGCTCCAGCGCCTGTTCCAACTGAGGCAGCATGCGCTGGTCGCGATCGATCGCGTTCACCAGCCAGGTGCGCTCTTCTTCGACAGAAGCTGCGTCAGCCGGATCGGCCGGGGTGTCCAGGCTTTCGATGGCGATGCGGTTCTGTTCGATGCGCTCATGGGTTTCGACTTTCATGTTCTGCAACAGCTCAGAGAAAAAAGCATGTTGCTCGGCATTCATGTAGTCATCCGCCGGCATGGCCAGCAACTTGTCCTTTGTCATTGATATCTCTATAAAAAAACGTGCATTAAGGCGAATTAGGGAGCGTTCCGGCGGACCTGGTCTGGTCATCGGAAAGGCGCCGTTTATTCCAAGCGCCACCCGGCACTCAATTTACGAGGGGCGGCAGTCTAAGGCCGACTTGAGGCCTCAGCAACTGAAAAGACAGCGAATTTGTCCGACAAAGCCCCGAAAGTGCTCTATGTCAGCCTTTACGGTGGTTATCGGAGTGCGTTTATAGCAAGAAATTCAACCGAGCGGCTGTATATAGAAGACAAATGGCCTCAACGGCTGTGTTTATCGAGCGCATTTGCAGGGCAATGAACCTCAGCTAAGGTTGTCCTCCCGAAATGGCAAATCTTGAGGAGAGGTTCAATGAAGCTGATCGGCATGCTGGATTCGCCCTACGTGCGACGCGTTGCCATTTCCGCCAAACGCCTGGGCATCGACCTCGATCATCAGTCGGTTTCGGTGTTTCGGCACTTCGAGCAGTTCCAGCAGATCAACCCGGTGGTCAAGGCGCCGACGTTGGTGCTGGATGACGGCGAGGTGTTGATCGACTCGACGTTGATCATCGATTACCTGGAGGCACTCGCCGGACCGGGTAACAGCCTGATGCCAGAGGACCTGAACCAACGCCTGCGCTCGTTACGCTTGATCGGCCTGGCGTTGGCAGCCTGCGAGAAGTCGGTGCAGCTTTATTACGAACGCAACCTGCGGCCCGCGGAAATTCAGTTCGAACCGTGGGTGGAACGGGTCGAGGGGCAATTGGCGGCCGCGTATTCGGCACTGGAACGGGAGCTGGAACTGCGACCGTTGAAGACTGACGGTTCGATTGATCAGGACGGGATTACATTGGCGGTGGCCTGGAGCTTTACCCGTCTGGTGGTGCCGGATCAGGTGGATGCCTGGCAGTTTCCGCTGATCAGTGCGTTTACCGACTATGCCGAGGGGCTTGAGGCGTTTGTGAGTACACCGATTGAATAGTGTTGCACCTGACAGCAGGAGAACGCGGTTTACTGTAGGAGCGAGCCTGCTCGCGATTTTTTATGCATTGCAGATGAGCTACTTGCGTTTGTAGCTCTTATTACCGCTGGGTGTCAGGCAATACACCCCGCCTCGTGGGCCGGTGCAAAACGAACCTGAGCCGCAAGTGCAGCCATCGGAGCTCTGCAATAAGGTTTGCGGGCGAGCCTGGCTTGAACCGCCATAAAGTGCCGAGCAGCTTTTCTTCGAGGCGCTGATAGAGCCGTCATTACACAGGAACAGGTCGCCATCACAACGATCGATACCGCCCTTCTTCCCCGAACACGGAGTGTTTCCCGCCAAGGCACTCCCGCTGATGACACACAGCAACAACACAACAATCGACATCCCGCCACGGCGAATCAAAGTGCGCACAGTCGAACTCCCTTTCAAGGTTATGGCCAGATGATATCAATGTTCCGGGCCGCTCCATGAGCCACATGAAAGTTAATTTAAAAAGTCGCCGGCATTTCTTGGCAGAATGCCCACACACTTGCCTTGAACTGACTATCAGGTCCGCCCTATGACCCGCATCTTGACCATCGAAGACGACGCCGTGACCGCCCGGGAGATCGTCGCCGAACTCAGCAGCCACGGCCTCGACGTGGATTGGGTCGACAATGGCCGTGAAGGTCTGGAGCGCGCGGTCAACGGCAACTATGACTTGATCACCCTCGACCGCATGTTGCCCGAGCTCGATGGCCTGGCGATCGTCACGACGCTGCGGACCATGGGCGTGGCGACGCCGATCCTGATGATCAGCGCCCTCTCCGATGTCGATGAACGCGTGCGCGGTTTGCGTGCCGGCGGTGACGATTACCTGACCAAACCGTTTGCCACCGATGAAATGGCCGCCCGCGTCGAAGTGCTGCTGCGCCGGCAAAACACCGTGACCGCCCAGGCCACCACGCTGCGGGTCGCGGACCTGGAACTGAACCTGATCAGCCACGAAGCCAGCCGCGACGGCCAGTTGCTGACGCTGTTGCCCACCGAGTACAAGTTGCTGGAATTCCTGATGCGCAATACCGGGCAGATTCTGTCGCGGATGATGATTTTCGAAGAGGTCTGGGGTTATCACTTCGACCCCGGCACCAACCTGATCGACGTGCACATCGGCCGCCTGCGCAAGAAGATCGACCCGCCCGGCAATGTCCCACTGATTCGGACCGTGCGAGGCTCGGGTTATGTCATTGCCGAACCCCTCTAAAGGCTGGCGCTCTTCCAGCAGCCGGTTGCTGGCGCTCTACAGTTCGCTGTTCGTGCTCTGGAGCGGGATTCTCATGGGGGTCATGTATTACGAGGTGTCCGCCTACCTGGACAACCTGGCCAAGCACTCGCTGATGCAACGTCAGCATTTGTTTTCACGCTTTTCCGGCGAGCAACTGCTGGACGCCCTCGCCGTCAGCATGACCTTCGATATTCGCGGCATCGATGCCTACGGCCTGTTCGATGCCGAGCATCGCTACCTCAACGGTGCCCTGCGCCACATTCCTAAAGGTTTGCCGCTGGACGGCAAGATCCACATGCTCAGCGACTGCGCCGACTCCGATGACCCGACGCTGCCCGCCGACAGCTGCGACGCCGTGGCGACCCAGACACGGGACGGTCGCTGGCTGATTCTGGTACGCGACAACGGTTCGCTGTTCGCCGTGACCCGCATCATTCTGCACGCGTTGTTCTGGGGCGTGACCCTGACCATTTTGCCGGGCATCGTCGGATGGCACCTGTTGCGCCGTCGACCGTTGCGACGCATTCGTGGGATTCAGGCCAGCGCCGAAGCGATTGTTGCCGGTGACCTGACCCGACGTTTGCCGCTGTCCAATCGCCGCGACGAACTGGACATGCTCGCCGCCATCGTCAATGCCATGCTCGAACGCATCGAGCGTTTGATGAACGAGGTCAAGGGCGTGTGCGACAACATCGCCCACGACTTGCGCACGCCGCTGACCCGCTTGCGGGCGCAGTTGTACCGCATGCAGCAACAGGCTGGCGAAGGGTCGGCAGAAGCGACACAACTCGATTCGGTGCTCGCCGAAGCGGATACGCTGATGGCGCGTTTTCGCGGGTTGCTGCGGATCTCCGAGCTGGAGGATCGCCAGCGGCGTTCCGGTTTTGTGCAGCTGGATCCGGTGCCGTTGTTGCAGGAGCTGCACGACTTTTATCTGCCGTTGGCGGAAGAAGGCGAACTGACGTTCAAGCTGCAATTGCCTGACACTCTGCCGCCATTGAACGGCGACCGGGCGTTGCTGTTCGAGGCGGTGGCCAACCTGTTGAGCAACTCGATCAAATTCACGCCGCCGGGGGGCGAGGTGATTTTGCGCGGGATCAACGAAGGTGGGCATACGCGGATCGAAGTGCTTGACTCCGGCCCCGGCATTGCGCTGGCCGAGCGCGAGGCGGTGTTTCAGCGCTTCTATCGCGCCGAGGGCGGCAATCAGCAAAGCGGCTTCGGGCTGGGCTTGTCGATCGTCGCGGCGATTGTCAACCTGCATGGGTTTACGCTCGAAGTGGGTGACAGCGAATCGGGCGGCGCACGGTTGGTGCTCGATTGCCGACAGAGCCTGATTGCCCAGACTTGACACAGCCCCCCCTGTAGGAGCCGGCTTGCTGGCGATGGCGATTTCACGGACGCCATCGCCAGCAAGCCTGGCTCCTACAGAATTGGGGAGATGTTCGGGATATTGGGTTAACACAAAACCTGTAGGAGCCGGCTTGCCGGCGATGGCGATTTTGCGGACGCCTTCGCCGGCAAGCCTGGCTCCTACAGGGGATCGGGTTTACACGGGGTAGTTGGCCCGCAGGGCTTCCAGGCCACCCTGGTAAATTCCGGCAAACAACGCCGCCACTTCTTCCTCGGTCACACCGACCGGTGCAAACCGCCCCGACCAGGTCACCCGGGCGCCCTCGCCCTGCGCTTCAACGCGGATCGTCGCCAGGTAATCAGTCGCCGGAAACGGTGCCTGCAAAATCGAGTAGCTATACGTCTTCCCGGCGTTATCAAACGACTCAAGCCGTTCCACCACTACCGCGCCATCGGCGGTTTGCAGACTGCGCACACGCCCGCCTTCGCTCAGTTCGCTTTTGGGAATGAACGGCAGCCAGTCCGGCAGCGAGTTGAAGCCACCGATCAATTGCCAAACCTTGTCGGCCGAAGCCGGGATGTCGATAAACGCTGATGCAGTTGCCATGCAGTCCTCTCTCCTCAATAAAAAAATTCAGATCGCCAGGCTGTCGACGACACCGCCGTCGACTCGAAGGGCGGCACCGGTCGTGGCCGATGACAGCGGTGAAGCGATGTAAGCCACCAGGTTGGCGACTTCCTCGACGTCTGCCACGCGCTGGATGATCGACGTCGGCCGGGCCTTGCGCACGAACGCATCGGCTTCTTCGCGCACACTGCGCCCCGATTCGGCCGTGGCATCCTTGAGCATCTGCTCCAGACCATCGGTCAACGTCGGGCCTGGCAGGATCGCATTCACCGTCACGCCCGTGCCCGCCAGCCGTTTGGCCAGGCCATGAGACACCGCGAGGTTGGCGCTTTTGGTTACGCCGTAGTTGAGCATGTCCGCCGGGATCGCAATCCCGGATTCCGAGGACAGGAAAATCACCCGCCCCCAGCCCTGCTTGACCATGTCCGGCACGTAATGCCGCGACAGGCGCACACCGGAGATCACGTTGACCTCATAGAACCGCGTCCACTCGATGTCCGGCGTGTCGAAGAAATCCACCTCGTTGAAGATCCCGAGGTTGTTCACCAGAATGTCCGCTCGCGGCTCGGCGACGAACAACTGCTCAGCACCTTCGGCGGTGCCGAGGTCCGCGGTCAGGCCACGCAGTTGCGCGCCCGGCACGCTCTGGCGGATGCTCGCCAGCGCCTGCTCGACCTTGGCCGTCTCGCGGCCGATCACCACCACCGTCGCACCGGACTCGGCCAGTGCCTTGCTGATGCCCAGGCCAATGCCGGCGGTGCTGCCGCTGACGATGGCGAGTTTTCCAGTCAGATCGATCTTCATGCTCAAACTCCTGCGAGGGGTAATGGAGCGCGTTCGGACACCAGTTTCGCGTCGCGCATGGCTTGCCAGAATGCAGCGGGAATGGCGGCTGACAACGCAGCCACATCTTCAGCAATCCGGCCCGGACGGCTGGAACCTGGTATCACGGCAGCAACGGCCGGGTTAGCGAGGGAGAACTGCAACGCAGCGGCCTTGATGTCGACGCCATGAGCCGCTGCGATACGTTTGATCTGCTCGACTTTATGGATGATCGCCGGGCTGGCCTTCTGGTATTCGAAATGCGCACCGCCGGCCAGAATCCCCGAGCTGTAGGGACCACCGACCACGATCTCGACATTCTGCGCCAGCGCGGCATCCATCAGGCGTTGCAGGGCACGGTCGTGATCAAGCAGCGTGTAGCGGCCCGCCAGCAGAAAACCGTCCGGCTGGGCTTCGGTCAGGTCGAGGGTCAGCTCACACGGCTCGACCTTGTTCACGCCCAACCCCCATCCTTTGATCACGCCTTCTTCGCGCAAACGGGTCAACACTTTGAACGCGCCGGTGCGGGCCTGGTTGAAGTATTCCAGCCATTGATCACCGTAGAAGTCCTGCGCGATGTCGTGGACCCAAACGATGTCCAGACGATCGGTTTGCAGACGCTTGAGGCTGTCTTCGATGGAACGCATCGTCGCGTCGGCGCTGTAATCGTTGACGATCTTGTTCGGGCGGCCGTGCTCGAACACGCCGCTCTTCTCACCCAGATCACGGGCGGCTGCGTCTTCGACTTCATCCAGAATCACCCGCCCGACCTTGCTGCTCAGCACATAATCGTCGCGGTTGTATTGGGACAGCGCGGCGCCCAAGCGAATTTCCGACAGGCCCGAACCGTAAAACGGTGCGGTATCGAAGTAGCGCACGCCGGCATCCCAGGCCGCGTGCACGGTCGCCAGCGCTTCTTCTTCAGGGATGGCGCGGAACATGTTGCCCAATGGGGCGGTACCGAAACCCAGGGTGCCGGGCAGTTTGTCTTTCAAACTCATGAAAAAAGTCCTCTCGAATGTCTCGTAAACCTGTAGGAGCCGGCTTGCTGGCGATGGATGTCAACGATAACGCGGGCGGTCTGAATGAACGCGTCGCCTAGACGCTTTTCGCCGGCAAGCCGGCTCCTACAAAGAGCGGTGTTTGCTTTACCGTTGAGCCAATCCTAGATTGCGATGATCGGACCGTCCAAGACATAATGCGCAGCACTTGAGTCCCTATAGGTCTGACATGATCGACATCCGCCAATTGCGCTACTTCGTCGCCGTCGCCGAAGAAGAACACGTCGGTCGCGCCGCCGAACGCCTGCACATTTCCCAATCGCCCCTGAGCCGGCAGATTGCCCAGCTTGAGGAACGCCTGGGCCTGACCCTGTTCGAGCGCAGCCAGCAACGCATCCGCCTGACCCGCGACGGCCAGACCTTTCTCGCCGAAACCCGCGCCCTGCTGACCCACGCCAATCGCCTGGAATCCCTCGGCAAACGCCTGGGTCGCGGTGAAGAAGGCGGCCTGTGCATCGGCTACATCGAGAACGCCATGCACGCCGGCGTCTTGCCCAATGCCCTGCGCGTGCTGCGGGTCGACCGGCCGAACGTGCACGTCGCGCTGTACAACCTCAGCTCCGCCGAACAACTCGAAGGCCTGCGTCAGCGTAGTCTCGATATCGCACTGGTCAGCGAACCGCCCGTCGCCGACGATCCGGACCTGCTGGGTTTTCAGGTGCTGGACGACCCGATGCTGCTGGCGCTGCCCGAGCATCATCCGCTGGCCTTGCAAGCGGAACTGACCCCGGCAGATCTGGCCGATCAGGAATGGATCGGCGTGCAACACCGCCAGAACTGCGCGAGCCGCGACGACTTCGTCAGCGCCTGCATCCGCGCCGGTTTCACCCCGGACATCCGCATGGAGGCGACAGAGCCGTTCACCGCGCTGGGGCTGGTGGCGTCAGGGTTGGGGATTGCGATGATTCAGAAAGGCTTGAGCCGCAATGCGCCGCCCGGTGTGGTGCTGCGGGAGGTGCCGTGGATTTCATTTACCACGCCGCTGTGGGCAGCGTGGCATCGGGTGAATTTGCGGCCGTTGGTGGAGACGTTCAGGAAGGTGCTGACTGAGCCATAAGCAAGGCGGGATGATCAGGATACCCGTCTGCCAAACGCGACCCATGTAGGAGCCAGGCTTGCCGGCGATGGCGATTTCACGAACGCCTTCGCCGGCAAGCCTGGCTCCTACAGAATCGCGGGATGTTCAGGTATGGGGGTTCACACCAAACCTGTAGGAGCCGCCTTGCTGCGGGCGGCGTTCCGACGATAGCGATTTCACAGACCCCTTCGCCGGCAAGCCTGGCTCCTACAGAATCGCGGGATGTTCAGGTATGGAGGTTCACACCAAACCTGTAGGAGCCGGCTTGCCGGCGATGGCGATTTCACGGACGCCATCGCCGGCAAGCCAGCTCCTATAGGGATCATCGCAGGCCAAGGTTTGGTGCTTTACTGGAAAGACCCCGCCCCCTGCGAGTAGCCCCGCCATGAACCGCAACGACCTGCGCCGCGTGGACATGAACCTGCTGGTGATTTTCGAAACCCTGATGTTCGAAAAAAACCTGACCCGGGCCGGGGAAAAGCTGTTCCTCGGCCAGCCTGCCGTCAGCGCTTCACTGGCCAAGTTGCGTGATCTGTTCGATGACCCGCTGCTGGTGCGCAACGGTCGTGTGCTGGAGCCGACCCAGCGCGCGCTGCAGATTCTCAAGGAGTTGCAGCCGGCGATGGACACCATTTCCGGCGCGGTCAGCCGGGCCAAGGATTTCGACCCGGCCACCAGTCGCGACGTGTTCCGCATCGGCCTGTCCGACGACGCCGAGTTCGGTCTGTTTCCGCCGCTGCTCAAGCAGATCCGCGAAGAGGCGCAGAACGTCGTGGTGGTGGTGCGGCGGGTGAATTTCCTGCTGATGTCGTCGATGCTCGCCAGCGGTGAGATTTCCGTCGGGATCAGCTACACCACCGAATTGCCGGCCAACGCCAAGCGCAAGAAACTGCGCGACCTGAGCGTGAAGATCCTGCGCGGCGACAGTCGGCCCGGTGTCCTGACGCTGGATGATTACTGCGAGCGCCCTCACGCGCTGGTGTCGTTTTCTGGGGATCTGACCGGGGCTATCGACAATGACCTGGCGCGCATCGGTCGTTCACGCCGCGTGGTGTTGGCGGTGCCGCAGTTTGCCGGGCTGCGCGCCTTGCTGGCCGGCACCGACATGCTCGCCACGGTGCCGGATTACGCCGCGTGCGCGCTGATCGAAGGCAGCAGCCAGTTGCGCGCCGACGACCCACCGTTTGACATCAACCTGTCCGAACTGTCGATGGTCTGGAACGGGGTCAACGATAACGATCCGGCAGAACGTTGGTTGCGCGCGCGAATTGCCCAACACATGTCGGCGCCACTGCCGGGGGGTTGAGCGAATTGAAATCCGGATCGGTTTCGCGCAGGAAGATCGGCAGGTCCGTCATCGGCGGCATGGCCGGAATGTCGAAGTACATCTGGATCACCCAGCCACGGTGATAACTGGCGTGGTTGACCACGTGCAGCAGCATCGCGCCGGCGCTCATGGTGCCGCTTTCGCCCGAGACGAACGTGAACTCCAGGGGTTTATCCAGCGAGGCGTCGGTCTGGCGTTCGCTCCAGTCGCAGTACCAGTGATCGATGTCTTTTTGTGCCATGCGCAGATCGGCGAGATCGGGATGCAGCAGATCGTGCGAAGTCTTGAAGCCGTGCCCCCGGCCTTCGAGGTGGGCCTGCCAGATGCAGTCCACTACGTAGATGTGGTTCAGCGTGCCAATCATGTTCTTGAACACCGAGACCCGTTCTTTGTTGACCTCGCCCGGTGGCAAATCGGCCAGGCTGTCAAAGAGACGTTGATCGGCCCAGCGTTTGTAATCGGCCAGCATGCGGGCTGTGCGTACGTTAATCATCAGAGGTCTCCCATTGTGATGGGCGCACTGCAAAGCATAGTCCTCGTGAGGCGTGGCAGCTCAAACGCTGATCATCGGTCGCCCAGTGCCTGCGTTACCCGCTCGGCCAGTGCCAGGCAACTGGTCAGCCCCGGCGATTCGATGCCGAACAGATTGACCAGCCCGGGCATGCCATGCTTGGCGGGGCCGCTGATGATGAAGTCGGCGGCGGGCTCTGTCGGGCCGGTGATTTTCGGGCGGATGCCGCTGTAGGCCGGTTGCAGGCTGTCATCGGGCAAGGCGGGCCAGTAACGCCGGATGGCCTCATAGAAACCATCGGCACGGCGCGGATCGACGCGGTAATCGACGTGATCAACCCACTCGACATCCGGTCCAAAACGCGCTTGACCACCCAGATCGAGGGTCATGTGCACCCCCAGCCCCGCGCTCTCCGGTGCCGGATAAACCAGGTGCCGGAACGGCGCGCGGCCGTTGAAACTGAAATAGCTGCCCTTGCACAAACGAGCCGTTGGCACGTGCTGCGACGACAGGCCCTCAATGCGGCTCGCCACCTGCGGGGCGGACAACCCGGCGCAATTGATCAACTCGCGGCAGCTCAGGGTCATCGGCTGGACGCCGCCCATCTGCAATTCGAAACCGTGTTCGCTGCATCGGGCCGACATCAATGGCGTATGAAACGCCATCGACGCCCCGGCGGCCTCGGCGTCCGCCTGAAGCGCCAGCATCAGGGCATGGGAATCGACAATCCCGGTAGAGGGCGACCAGAGCGCGGCGACGCAGGACAGCGCCGGTTCAAGGTCACGGGCCTGGTTGGCGTCCAGCCATTGCAAGTCATCGACACCATTGCGGGCGCCCTGCTCCAACAACTTCTGCAACGCCCCGCGCTGGTCATCATCAGTGGCGACGATGAGCTTGCCCAGTCGCTGATAACCGACGCCACGCTCATCACAAAAGGCGTAAAGGCGCTGTTTGCCCTCCACGCATAATTGCGCCTTGAGGCTGCCGCTCGGGTAATAGATGCCGGCGTGGATCACTTCCGAATTGCGCGAACTGATGCCCACACCAATGCCCTCGCCGGCTTCGACCAGAATCACTTCGCGCCCGCTGCGGGCCAACGCTCTGGCCACCGCCAGCCCGACCACGCCGGCCCCGACCACCACGCATTCGATATCGACGCTCACCTGCCCTGCGCTCCTTTTAAACGATCAAAACGTGCCGGGATAACTGCCGCCGTCCAGCAACAGATTTTGCCCTGTCAGGAAACCAGCGTGGGCGCTGCAGATGAATGCGCAATAGGCGCCGAACTCATCGGGCTGGCCAAAGCGCTGGGCCGGAACGTTTTTGCGCCGCTGTGCGCTGATGCTCTCGACGCTGGCACCATTGGCCTCGGCGGCGGCGCTCAGGGTTTTGTGCAGGCGCTCGGTCTCGAACGGGCCGGGCAACAGATTATTGATCGTGACGTTGTGCCCGGCCAGCCGCGACTGCCGCGCGAGCCCGGCGATAAAACCGGTCAAGCCGCTGCGGGCGCCGTTGGACAGGCCCAGCACATCGATCGGCGCCTTCACTGCACCGGAGGTGATATTGACGACGCGCCCAAAACCGCGCTCGGCCATGCCATCGACACAGGCCTTGATCAGCTCGATGGGCGTCAGCATGTTGGCATCCAGCGCCTTCAACCAGTCTTCGCGTTGCCAGTCGCGGAAGTCACCCGGCGGCGGGCCACCGGCGTTATTGATCAGGATGTCCACCTGCGGGCAGGCCGCCAATACTTGTTCGCGGACGGCCGGCTCACTGATGTCGCCGGCCACCGTACGCACTTCGATGCTCGGCGCCAGGCCACGTAATTCTGTGGCGGCAGCTTGCAACGTTTCGTCGCCACGGGCGTTGATCACCAGGTTCACGCCCTCCTTCGCCAAGGCTCGCGCACAGGCCAGCCCCAAGCCTTTGCTGGCTGCGCAGACAATCGCCCAGCGACCCGATATGCCCAATTCCATGACGATGCTCCCGACGGTTCGAAAACCTAACGTTACCACCGTGCGCCGTCGGGATACCCCAGGGAATCAGGTTTGTTCGGCAATTCAATTGTTCCGGATTATCACGAGTGGATCGCCCAGAATCTCAGCCACGAAAACCTTACGATTGAAGTGCTGAGGCTGGAAGCGGCCCGGCGGTTGCTGGAAGAGTCCGAGTGCAATATTGAGCAGATTGCCCAGGGGGGCGGGTTGGGGATGAGGAGCGGATGCGGTTTACGTTTCAGCGCAATTTGGGGGTTCGCCGAGGGAGTATCGGAGGCGGTTTTCGCGGTGATGAGGGAAGTCTGGAGCAAACTTCCTTCGTTCGGATATGGCTAGATCACAGCACTATGTATGCTCCGCTGATGGCGAAGCATACAGTTGCGATGTGAAAAACGTGTGCCGCAAGTCGGGCAAACGTAGGGCTTTTCTCCGGTATGGGTGCGCATGTGAATATCAAAAACACTTTTCCGGGCAAAACTTGCGACACAAGTCGAGCACTTATAAGGCTTTTCTTCGGTATGAGTGCGCATGTGCGCCTTCAAATGAGACGATTGCGCAAAACCTGCCTCACAAATTAGGCACTTATAAGGCTTTACTCCGGTATGTATGCGCATATGCGCCTTCAAACTACCCTTTTGCGCAAAGCATTTGTTGCATAACTCGCAGCTGTACGGTTTTTCACCGGTGTGGGTTCGCAGGTGATTATCTAAATTACTTTTACCCGCAAATCCTTTGGCGCAACGCGGACAGCTAAACCGCATCTTCTTGCCGTGCGCGTGCTCCCCCCTATCACCCAAAGCAGAGGTCGAGGGCTGGGATTCGGCCTGACTCAGGGCTGGCGCTGGTTGACTGGTACCGCGTATCGGCGACACCGGAGCCAAATCCGTCACAGGCGTAGATGCAGGTGGCATAGGCATGACGGGCTGTGGTGATGGGGGAGGTTCATGAATTTCGTCGGCTGGCAAATCATCCGGATCTGACGCCATATCCTCGCCAACCAGCGCAGCAAAGACTTCAAGGGTATCGGGGTAGTCTTCCAAGGCCTTAATAAACTCAAGCTGCGCGGTCTGACCAAACGATTGGTCATCGTCTTTTACTCGCCCATCTCTGTCGAAATAGCGCATCGGCGAATTCCCGACAAACCCATACCGATTCAACCCGTCCACCTCCCCCGCCGGGTCCGGGTTGAGCCAGCCGTGTTGCCAAGGCGCGTAGTACCGATAACCGTAGTAATACAACCCGGTGGCGTCACGCTCCTTGCCCGAGTAACCCTTGGTTTTATACGACGCCTTGGCGGCGTGATGTGCCACCCACCACGCCCGGCCACCAAACGGCAGATAGCCTTCGTCACTGATCACCGCGCCCTGCTCGTCCAGCTCCAGTTGGCTGGAGCCCAGGTGATCGCTGACGCTGTAACTCAAATAATCGTTGTCCACCCCGGTGGGCGGTGAGCCGACCCAATGCCGCAGCCGCACCGTGTTGCGTCCGGCTTCGATCTCCAGCACATGCCGCTCGGCTCCGTCGGCGGTGCGGTGAATTTCCACACCCGGCAGGTAGCGTACCTCGGCGATCAAGGTGCGGCGTGAGGTCAGTTCGCAGCGTACTTTGCGCAGGCGTTTGCCACCGCCGCCGTAGCGATAGAGTTCACGGTCGTCCGGACCATCTTCGCGGGTGACCGGGGACACCTGACTTAACTGGTTGCGCGCATCCCAGCGCAGCGTTTGCCCGCGCAGCAGGTGAAGCTGATTGCCGTTGCCGTCGAACTCTCGGGTGAAATCCGGCGGTGGATCGCCGTCGTGCTGGTTCACGCGACGGTTGCTACTCACATCCACGGCCCAACGCCGAGTGAACGGCTGCGCGCCAAGATGCCGCAATTCCAGCGGGTTACCGCCGGCGTCGTAGTCGTATTCTTCGCGATAGTTGACCAGCGCGTTCGGGTCGTTGGCGGCGCGGTAGACCTCTCGGCCGGTCGCGAAAATCAACCGGTACAGGCTGTCGTAGGTGCAGGTGCTGACAGGGTCGACTCGCTGGTTCTTGAAATGGGTGGTGGCTTTGGCCTGGTCATCGATCCGCACCGGATTGCCGACCGGGTCGTAGGTGTAATGCAGGTTTTGCAGCAGCGGTTGACTGGGCAGCCCGGTACTTAAGTGCAGCAGGCGCGCGTCTTCCGGGCTGAACTCGGCACGGGTGATCACGCCGTTGCCCGCCGTTTCCTGCTCGACCAGCCCACCAGCGTTGTAGCGGATCTCGCTGACCAGCGTCACCTCGGCCTCGCCCTGGCGCCGCAAGGAAACCGCGCGTAATTGCCCGGCGCAGGTTCGGCTGAACCGTCGGCAGTTAAGCTTGGCATCGGTTTGCGTCGCGACCTCGCCCAAGGCGTCATAGGTCCAGCGACTGTCGAAGCCGGGTGTGGGTTCGAGCAAGGCATTGCGGGCGTCGATTTCCAGCGGCCAATGCACTGGATCCAGTGATGACAGAAAATGACTGGTTTCCAGCAGCGGCAGGCCGCGCAGATCGAAGTCGGGCATGTGCCGGGTGGTGCTCGGGTCGTCGTGGCGGATCAACTGTCCGCATTGATTACGAGCGTTGCCGCCGGGGTCGCCGTATTGGAAGCGCTCGACCACCCGTGGTGTTTCGTCCTCAAGTTGCTCGGTCACCGAGATGGGACGCAAGCGTTGATCGTAGACGCGTTGCTCGGTGCTGCGACTGTCCCAGCGTTGCAGAATCTGACCCGCCGGGCCGTGCAGCAACAGGGTCCAGCCAGCATCGACACTGACGTTCAACAACTCAGTGCCGGACAACCCGCGAAGAGAGGTGCGGTTCGGCCCACGCCCCGCAGCCCCTAATCGCGGATCCACACGCGCCACTTCCCGTCCCAATGGATCAAACACCTGCCGGGTGATCTGCGGCTGCGCCGGTTGCCCCACCGCAGAACGGCAATAAGCCACCGCGCGCACCGCCAGACGTCGCGAGTCAAAGACCGCGAGATCGGGAGTGTGGGTGTCCACGCCAAGGTTATTCATAAAGGTTGAATACCATGCGACGCGAACGGCGACTACTGACAGAAATAACAGGTCAATCCATGCCGATGCCAACAGCCGAGCGGATCCAAACCTGCGCATTGAAGTGATTGTGTATGCGGCAAGGAACTCCTGACGGCCGCCGCGCATCCTAAATTATGTGGTACTTCCATTACGCTTTCAGAGGACACCGTCATGCGCCGTCTGATCATCATTTCTTCCCTTGTGTTGTGCGTACCCTTCGGCTCGGCTTTCGCGGATGTGGATGCGGGCGATGTGGCCACCTCGGCCGGGGTTTCCGCTTCGCTGTACTCGACGTTCAAGGACGACAAACTCATGATCCCCGCCCGGGATGATGCCTCCAGCTTCGTGGCCAGTGGCGGTGCGATTCGTGGGGTGTATCTGGAGTCGGTCATGCAGCAGATCCGCCAGGACAATCCCGGACTGAACGCCAGCGATGAAGACCTCGCCAGAGCGATTCTGATCCAGGACGGTGCCGCTGCCGGGCAATGAAGGCTGAAACATTCGCGGTGGGGCTTGTGACACCTGACCAGGCGTTTACGGCCCTGCTTCGCTTGCCGGCTACTTTGCGCTTTCAGCGGATGAACGCGCCCACCCGGCAACGAGTTGTGCGTTGATGCTGACGCCACCGCACACCACGATCACCACGTCATGGGCATCGGCAATTGCCGGGTGGTCCAGATAGCCGATTGCCAACGAAACACCGCACGCCGGTTCAACCAGCTGGCGCAAATCGTTGGCATACCGCACCACGCCCATGATCGCTTCGTCATCGCCGAGCACCACGCATTGGTGAGGAAAATCGAGGATGTGCTGCACCGGCCAGGCGGCCACTTGAGCCGCGCCGAGCGAGGTGGCAACGGTGTCGATGCGCGAAAGCCTGACCGGATGCCCGGCCTTGATCGCGGCCGAAAAAGACGCCGCACCCATGGTTTCGCAGGCGATGATGCGGCAATCCATACGGCCATGCCGAATCAATCCCGTAAGAATACCTGCCAGCAAACCACCGCCCCCCACCGACGTCACCAGCGTGTCGACTTGAGGGCAGTCCTCGAGAATCTCATCGATCATCGTGCTGTGCCCTTCCCACAATACCGGATGATCGAAGGCCGGCACGTATTCGGTGTCTGCCCCTTTTGAAAGCTCCTTCGCCCGCTGATTGGCGTCGTCCCAGACCTTGCCGTGAACGATCACTTCGGCACCGGTTTTACGAATCCTCGCGCGCGTGCTTTCCGGGGTGGTGTGTGGCACCACGATGCAGGCTTGCAACCCCAGGCTGGCCGCCGCGACAGCGGTGGCGAAACCGGCGTTGCCACCGGAAGGACAGACCACCTTGCGCTTGCCCTCGGCCTTTGCCTGGCTGCACAACAGCCCCATGCCGCGCAGCTTGAACGAGCCGCTGGGTTGCAGGTTTTCCAGCTTGAGCCAGATCCGCCGAGTGGGGGTCGACAAACCCGGGTGCAGGATCAGGGGTGTTCTGATGTGAAGCATGTTGGGTTCCTCGGGCGCACACCGACGGGTCGAGTTCTTCAACCAGCCGGTGTTGCACGGTCCTTATCCAAGCTTAGATCACCCTGGCCCGAGCTTGCTGTTTCAACGATAACGCGGTGCCGCCGTGGAGTTGCCGAACAAGCCCGACAGGGTTTTGCGCTGGGCCTCGTAACGATCCCACTGCTCGCCATCGTGCAGGCCCGGAATGGTCACCACTTCCCCGCTCGCAAGCCCCGCCAGTGCGGCGTCGACCATGTCCTCAGCGGACATCACGATCTCCTGCGGCAGGTTTTCCACCGGGTTGCCGGCCTCGCTCCAGAAGTCAGTCGCAGTGGCGCCGGGCAGCACGGCCTGAATACGGATGCCTTTATCCGCCAATTCGTGGTGCAGCGATTGGCTCAGGCCCAACACAAATGCCTTGGTCCCGCCGTACACGCCATTGAGAATTTCCGGCGCAATTGCGACGATCGAGGAGATGTTGATCACGGTTCCGGTGCCACGGGCGACGAAGCCTGGCACAACCGCGTAGGCCAGGCGCATCAGCGCGGTGACGTTGAGGGTGATCATGTCTTCCATGTCATCCACCGGGCTGCCCAGCAGCGGCATCACGGCGCCGACCCCGGCGTTGTTGACCAGCAATGTAATGCTGGCGTCGTTACGCAGAATGCCTTCAACCCGGCGCAGATCGGCCCGGTTTTTCAGGTCGGCGGCGACCACTTCCACGGCGCGCCCGGTTTCGTTGCTCAGGTGATTGGCCAGGGCGTTCAGTTTGGCCTGGCTGCGGGCGACCAGAATCAAGTCATACCCCTGACGGGCGAGACGGTCGGCGTAGACCGCGCCGATGCCGGAAGAAGCGCCTGTGATCAGGGCGGTGCCTTTGGACGAGAGAGCCATGTTCAGTTTCCTTCACAGTGAGGCGAAGTGTTCGCCGGGTGTGAACAGTTATAAATTGACTGACGCTTGTCTCAAATGACGTTTAAAGTACGCTTTCAGGACATTTCTCTTTGAGGGGCCGGCAATGACTTCCGTAGCGTTTGTGGTGTTTGAAGGCTTCCAGTCCATGGCGCTGGCGGCGATGCCAGTGTTCGAATACGCCAACTTCAGCGCTGGCGAGACGCTTTATACGGTGAGTGTGGTGTCCGAAGACGGCCGCACCCTGCGCGCCTCCGGTGGTTTGAGCGTTGGCACCGAGGCGTTTGGTGAACGGGTGTTCGACACGGTGATCGTGGTCGGCGGCGATGCCATTCTCGAGCAGGCGCCCGAGGGGGTATTGAATTACCTGCGCGGCAGCATCAAGACCGCACGACGCACGGCGTCGATCTGTTCCGGCGCCTTTGTGTTGGCCCAGGCGGGTTTGCTGGAAGGACGGCGGGCGACCACGCACTGGGCGTACGCACGGGAACTGCAGGTGCGGTTTCCGTCGATCAAAGTGGAAGAGGATCGCATCTACGTGGTCGACGGTTCGATCTGGACGTCCGCCGGGATGACCGCCGGTATCGACCTGGCGCTGGCCATGGTTGAAAAGGATCACGGTGCCGAACTCGCCCGCGCCGTGGCGCAGAAACTGGTGATGTACCACCGGCGCGCGGGCGGCCAGTCCCAGCACTCGGCGCTGCTGGAACTGGAGCCGAAATCCGACCGCATCCAGACCGTGCTCGGTTATGCCCGCGAACACCTCGCCGAAGCGTTGTCGGTGGAACACCTGGCGGACGTGGCGAGCCTCAGCCCGCGCCAGTTCAGCCGGGCGTTTCGCGCCGAAACCGGGCAGTCGCCAGCCAAAGCCATCGAAAACCTGCGCCTGGAAGCGGCTCGGCAGATGCTGGAACGCGGTCGGTTGACCCTCGATCAGATCGCCACCGAAACCGGTTTTAGCGACCGCCGGCGCATGCGTGAAGCCTTCCTCAGAGCCTTCGGCCAACCGCCGCAAGTAATTCGCCGCAACGCCCGAGTCGAGGTTCTGTAGGAGCCAGCTTGCTGGTGATTGGCCCTTGAGGCAGGTGGTGATTTTGAAAATGCCATCGCCAGCAAGCCGGCTCCTACAGGGTCCGGGACAACTCTCGCGATCCTCGGTCACACACTATTTGTAGGAGCCGGCTTGCTGGCGATTGGCCTTTGAGGCAGGCGATGATTTTGAGAACGCCATCGCCGGCAAGCCGGCTCCTACAGGGTCCGGGGCAACTCTCACGATCCTCGGTCACACACAAATTTTGTAGGAGCCGGCTTGCTGGCGATTGGCCCTTGAGGCCGGCGGTGATTTTGAGAACGCCATCGCCAGCAAGCCGGCTCCTACAATGAATGGTGTATTCGTTGAATATGCGGGGTGACTATGAAAATCTCGGCCAGACTGGCGTTTTTCGCCATTGTCAGCACCCTCGCCTACCTCGGGCTCGCCGTATGGGGGCTCGGCGGGTGGGCCGCTTTTTTTTCTCACGGGGCGCTGGTGGTGGTTGTGTTGGCGACGCTGCTGATGACGGTCGCAGCGCTGTTCACCGAGGTCAACCTCAGCTCCGGCGAACGTGAAGACCGGGCCAATCGCTGGGTGCTGCCGGCCTTCGGGGTGATCGGGATAGCGAGCGGTTTTCTACCCGCCTACACCGACCGGATCGACTTCTGGACCTTCGGCGGCGAAGGCGTGCGTTGGCTCGGGGCGTTGGTGTTCATCATCGGCGGTGCGTTGCGCATGTGGCCGGTGTTTGTGTTGGGCAAGCGCTTCAGCGGACTGGTGGCGATTCAGCCGGGGCATCGCCTTGTGACAGAGGGGATTTATCGCCGTTTGCGTAACCCCAGCTATTTGGGGATGTTGGTGATTGCGGTGGGTTGGGCGCTGGCGTTTCGTTCGGGCGTTGGCCTGTTGCTGGCAGCGCTGACGGTGATCCCGCTGATTGCCCGCATCCACGCGGAAGAGGCGCTGCTGCGGGCGCAGTTTGGCAGTGAATATGAGGCGTATTGCAGCCGTAGCTGGCGGTTGATTCCCGGCCTCTATTAACGACATCGTTCCTGTAGGAGCCAGCTTGCTGGCGATGGTGTGTCAGTCGACATCGATGTGGCTGATAGACCATCGCCAGCAAGCCGGCTCCTACAGGGGAGGTGCTGTTACAAATGAAGCAGGCGGAGATGGCCGTCGGGGTCAACCTGGACGGTGACCGAAGCATAATCGACCATCGTCGCATGCGGCGTTTCGATCGGATGATCGTGAGTCGAGGTAATGATCAACAGGTCTGCCCCTGCAGCTTGCGCGGCGAGAATGCCGACGGTGGCATCTTCGAAGATCAGGCAATCGGTCACTTCGACACCTAACCGCCTGGCCGCCAACCGATAACCCGCCGGATCGGGTTTGCCGGCGCTGACGTCTTCCGCCGTGACCATCACCGCAGGTTCGAGAATCCCCGCCGCCGCCATCCTTCGCAGCGCCAGTGCCTTGGGCGCGGATGTCACGATGGCCCACTGGCTGGCCGGCAGCGACGTCAGGAAATCCGCCGCCCTGCGCACCTCGACAATTCCCTCGACATCATCGATTTCCGCTTGGGTAATCCACGCTGCTTCAGCCTCGGCATCGACACCCGGCAATGCCTGACGGTTGATGGTGTCGATGGCCCGGACGCCGTGAATGGTCGGCAGAAAAGACTCCACATCCACGCCATGGCGCAAGGCCCAGACGGTCCAGATGCGCTCGGCGGCGGCGATGGAATTGAGGACGGTGCCGTCCATATCGAACAGGAAAGCGCGATAAGGCTTGTTGAAAACCGATGGTTGAGCTGACAAGGATGAGCGTCCTTTTGCAAGAGCCGGGCGAGTTTTGCCGAGCAATGTAGCATTGGCTTGTCCGCCGCGTGTTGTTTCAGCCAACCGTCTTCGACTTCAACGCACCTTCCACGCAATCGAGCAATTGCCCAAGCGCCCAGGGTTTCTTGATAAACGACACCTCATGCCGCACGCCGGAAGTCTGCGGCGTTTCGAAGCCGGACATGATCATAATCGGCTTGCCCGGCCAGCGGTCGCCGAACTGATTGGCCAGATCGGCACCGTTGAGTTTGCCGGGCATGGTGATGTCCGTCAGCAGCAACACCACCTTGTCTGCGTGCTGCTCCAGGTAACCCGCCGCAGCATCCGCGCTGATCTGCGGTTCGACGGTGAAACCTTCCTCCTGAAGAATTTCGCAGAGAAACTCCAGGATCAGCGGGTCATCTTCAACCACAAGAATCAACCCGCCAGGAAGGTTCCCGCCCGCCGTCGATACTGGACACATGACTTTGCCACTCCCTGATTGCCGAATGAATTCGCGGGCTCAAATCCGCTGCCTACAGGTATGAGCAGCGGACTCGGCGGAAATTCATTTTTGATACAGGGAGTCGACGAAATCAGGCGTCCTGCAGAATCAGATCGGCGCCCTTCTCCGCCACCATCAACACGGCGGCATGGGTATTGCCCGACGTCACGTTAGGGAAAATCGACGCATCGACAATGCGCAATCCCTCAAGACCATGCACTTTCAACCGCTTGTCCACCACCGACCGCTGGTCGTCTGCGCCCATCGCGCAGGAACCGCACAGGTGATAAATCGAACCGCTGTTTTCGCGGAAGTACTGCAGCATCTGTTCGTCGGTTTCGACGACCGGCCCCGGCAGCACTTCTTCCACGGTGATGTTTTTGAGTGCCGGCGCCTGCATGATCTTGCGCATCAGGCGGCTGCCCTGAATGACCTCGTCAATGTCCTTTTGCGTGCTCAGGTAATTCGGGTCGATCAACGCCGCGTCACGGGGATTTTTCGAAGCGATTTCAATGTGCCCGCGACTGGTCGGCCGGCACGGATTGAAGCACAGCAGGAAACCCGAATACGGTTCAGGCTTGAGGCTGGCCTTGTTGTTTTTCGGGATCTGGTACGACAGCGGGTTGAAGTACAACTGCAGGTTCGGGTTGGCCTGCCGCTCATTGCCCCGGAAGAATCCGCCGGCCTGATTGACGCTCATGGCCAGTGCGCCCTTGCGGGTGAACAGGTACTTGAGGCCCAGTTTGAACTGACCGAACAGCGAGCTCAGTTGATCGTTGAGCGTCTCGATGTTGGCCTTGTAGTAGTAACTGGCGCACAAGTGGTCTTGCAGGTTCTGCCCCACCGCCGGCAGGTGTTTGACCAACGGGATATTGTGCCTGGCCAGCAGCGCCTGATCGGCGACACCGGACAGCTGCAGGATCTTCGGCGTGTCCACGGCACCGGCGCACAGGATCACTTCCTTGTTGGCAGTGAAAGTGCGCACAACGCCGTGCTGGGTCACGGAAATGCCGGTCGCCCGGCCGTTATCGAACACCACACGATCCACCAGGGCGAAATGCTCGACCGTCAGGTTCGGCCGGGTCAATGCCGGGTGCAAATGCGCGAAGCTGCTGGAACAACGCTGGCCGTTGCGAGTGTTGACGTCGTAGATGCCCGAGCCTTCGAACTTCGGCCCGTTGAAGTCGTCGCTGTGTGGGTAACCGAGTTCGTCGCAGCCCTTGAGGAAGACATCGCAGATCGGATGGGTCTGGCCCTTCATCGGCGTGATGCTGATCGGGCCGCTGCCGCCGTGGTATTCGCTGTCGCCTAGCGGATGGTTTTCCAGTTTGCGGAAGTACGGCAGCACGTCCTTGAAGCCCCAGCCTTCGTTACCGTTGGCCGCCCAATCGTCAAAGTCATGGGCCTGGCCGCGAACGTAGATCATCGCGTTGATCGAACCCGAACCGCCCTGGACCTTGCCGCGCGGGGCATAGATTTCGCGGTTGTTCAGCTGCTTTTGCGGCTGGCTGTAGTACATCCAGTTGAAGGTCGGGTTGTAATACATTTTCGCGAAGCCGACCGGGATCTTGAACCACAGGGAACTGTCCTTGCCGCCCGCTTCCAGCAGCAGCACCGAGTATTTCCCCGAGGCCGAGAGCCGATTGGCGAGGATGCAGCCCGCGGCGCCAGCGCCAGCGATGATGTAGTCATAAGTCATGCACGGTTACCGCGTAAGTCGTTGTACAAAAAAACCGCGCGCCCCCCTTGTAGGAGCGAAGCTTGCTCGCGAAGGCGTCGAGTCAGTCAACATTGATATTGGCTGGCCCGCCGCTTTCGCGAGCAAGCTTCGCTCCTACAGGAGAACTGCGGCCTCTCCTGTCAGCCCCTGGCTGGCGATGTGTCTTTGACGTCCGCCGGGGTCGGCGCCATTTGCAGGTGCAGACGCTCACCGGTGTACGGCGAATGTTTACGCACCACGTCCATGTTCAGCTCGACACCCAGGCCCGGCTCGGTGGATGGAATGATGTAGCCGTCCTCCCATTGCAGCGGTTTGGTCAGGACTTCGGCATGGAAACCGCCCCAGGTCATGATGCTTTCCTGGATCAGGAAGTTCGGTGTACAGGTGGCCAGCTGGAAACTCGCCGCCGCGCCAATCGGCCCGTTGTAGAGGTGCGGCGCGATCTGCGCGTAGTAGGCCTCGGCCATGCTGGCGATCTTTTTCGCCTCCAGCAGACCGCCGCAACGGGCGACGTTCATCTGCAGAATCGATGCACCGCCAGCCTGCAGCAACTTGAAAAACTCGTACTTGGTGGTCAACCGTTCACCGGTGGCAATCGGGATGCTGGTCTTGGCCGCAACTTGCGCCATGGCGTCTTCCTGGCCCGGCGGTACTGGCTCTTCGAACCACAGCGGGTCGTATTTCTCCAGGCGTTTAGCCAGGCGAATCGCCGAGGACGGCACCATCTGCCCGTGAGTGCCAAACAGCAAATCGCACTTGTCGCCCACCGCTTCGCGGATCTTGCGGCAGAAGGTTTCGCAGCGTTCCAGCACTTCCAGGGAAATCTGGTGCCCGGAGTACGCGGTGTACGGCCCGGCCGGGTCGAATTTCACGGCGGTGAAGCCTTTGTTCATGTTCTCGATGGCGCATTCGGCCGCCAGGTCCGGGTCGTCGTAGTCGTACTCGCCCTTGCTGTTGACCGGGTACAAATAGGTGTACGAGCGCAGGCGTTCGTGGACCTTGCCGCCGAGCAATTCGTAGACCGGCTTGTTCGCCGCTTTGCCGATGATGTCCCAGCAGGCCATCTCCAGGCCGCTGACCACACCCATCATGGTCAGGTCCGGACGCTGGGTGAAACCGCTCGAATAGGCCTGACGGAAGAAGCGTTCGATGTGGTGTGGATCGTGGTTGAGCAGGTAGCGTTCGAACACGTCTTCGATGATCGGCAGCATGGCTTTCGGGCCGAAGGTTGCGGCGTAGATCTCGCCCACGCCTTCGATGCCGCAATCGGTCTTGAGCTTGACGAACAGCCAGTACATGCCACCGATGTGCGGTGGCGGTACGGCAACAATGTGGGTTTCAAGGGCGACGATTTTCATCTCAGGCACCTGTCTTGTTCAAAGATTGACGATTGATTCGGGCACGCAGGGTCAGGGCCGCCAGGGTCCCGAGCAGGCCGACGAACGCGATGTAGCCGAAATACAGCTTGTAACCAAAGGCACCGGGGAAATGTTCGGTGAGGTAGCCGTTGATCAAGGGAATGAAGGCGTCGGGCAAGTAACCGACTACCGAGACAATGCCAATCGCCAGGCCGGTGATGCGCAGCGGAATGTTGCAGGTGTCGAGGATCGCCCAGTACAAACCGCGAATGGCGTAGGTCATCAGGCCGATGAAGATCACCGTGCCGATCAGCAGGCCCATGCTGTTGAGCGCCGGGAACACGATCAGGCCGACCATCGCCAACGTCGCGAAGAACAACGCCACGATCAGCACCGAAATGTTCGAGAACTTGTCACCCAGCCAGCCACCGCCGATGCCACCAATCGGGCGCATCCACAGCTTGATGGTGGTGATGGTGCCGGCCATGACCGCCGTCATGCCGCCGCCCTGCAGGTAATCGGAGAAGCTGTAGGTGGCCCAGAAGATGTGATAACCGCAGAACACGATGGCCGTCACCAGCCACAACTCGGGGATTTTCACCAGCGTGGCCAGGTCGCTGAGCAGGTTGTACTTGCCCTTCTCCACCGCCGCCGTGTCTTCCATCGACTTCGGGTCCTTGATCAACACCAGCACACAGCCGATGGCGATACAGGTGAAGGCGTAGAGGTAGACCACGTGTTTGAAACCTTCAGCGGCGGACTCGCCACGGGTTTCGGTGGCGAAGGCAAACAGCCCCAGCGCAACGGTCGCCAGCAACGCTTCGACCAGGCCGCGACCACCATCGAGGATGCCAAAGAACCGGCCTTGCTCAGTGTGATGGGCAATCATCTTCACGCGCTTGAGCACCGAGGCCCAGAACGTCAGGCCGGTGGTCAGCCCCCAGCAACCGAAGATGATCATCAAGCCGGTCAACGATGGCGCGGTGGAATACCACAGGCCCAGGGCACCGGTGGCGACCAGCGAGAAGAAGATCAGGAAACGCGGGGCAATGCGGTCGGCCAGCCAGCCGCTGGGCAAGTAACTCAGGAGGAAAATCGTGCCGAGCATCGAGTACAGATAACCCAGTTCGCTGTGGTTGATCTGGAACACTTCGAGCATGGTGGTCTGGTAGACCTGGCGCAGATAGAGGATCGGGTAGATCGCCCCGGCGGCCAGCACCAACAGCATCAGCTGGATGTAACGACTTCCCTTGTCACTGTGGCTTTTTGAACCCGCGTTCGAACCCTGAACAGCGGCAACAGTGGTTGCAGGCTTGGACATCTGTGAGACCTCGGGCAGCCCGGTGGTCCGGGCGCCCCAAATAATTGTTTTTATGGGTGTCGCGTGAGGCGTGTTGCGGGTGGATCAATACTTCATGACCACCAGACGGGTCTGGGTAAATTCGAGCATGCCGTGCTTGCCGTCATCGCCGCCCAGGCCCGAGCGTTTCCAGCCGGCGTGGAAGCCCTGATACGGGTCCGCCGGGGTGCGATTGACGTACAGCTCGCCCGCCTCGATGGCGTTGGCGACTTTCATCGTGGTGCGGTAGTTCTCGGTGTACAGCACCGACGACAGCCCGAACTGGTGATCGTTGGCCATGGCCAGCGCTTCGTCGATGTCGCGGTACTTGAGCACCGGCAGCACCGGGCCAAAGATTTCTTCCTGGATGATTTCCATGTCCTGACGGCAACCACTGAGCAGGGTCGGCGGGTAGAA
The DNA here is from genome assembly GCF_014852325.1 of Pseudomonas sp. PDM01. Taxonomy (NCBI): domain Bacteria; kingdom Pseudomonadati; phylum Pseudomonadota; class Gammaproteobacteria; order Pseudomonadales; family Pseudomonadaceae; genus Pseudomonas; species Pseudomonas sp. PDM01. Next base: position 83,446 of record NZ_JACVBK010000012.1, on the reverse strand, counting down.
ATGGCCTTTGCCTTGCGGGATAAAACCGCCTGTTTCCAGTACAGCACCGTCGGCGACAGCGCGCTCGACCATGGCGTGGATGTTTTGCTGCGAACTGGCGTTGACCAGTGGCCCCATAAAGGCGGGATCCAGGGCGCGATCGCCGAACTCCACGGCGCTGATTTTTTCTTTCAGCAGGCCAAGGAATTTCTCGTAGACGCTTTCCTGCACATAGACCCGCTCGACCGCGGTGCACAACTGGCCGCAGTGCGTGGTCTTCGACGCGATGATGTCGCTGGCCGCTTTTTCCAGATCGGCGTCGGCCTCGATGATCGCCGGGGTCTTGCCGCCCAGCTCCAGCGACGGTTTGGCGATGTTGGCCTTGCAGTAGTCGAGCACGATACGCCCGGCGTTGACGCTGCCGGTCAGGGTGATCAACCCCACGGCCTTGTGCGTGCAAACGGCAGCAGCGGTGGCGTGATCCATGGTCAGGATGTTGATCACCCCCGCCGGCATTGCGGATTGCTGCACAGCCTTGGCGATTTCGAACGCCGAGATCGGCGTGTTGTTGCTCGGGCGCACCACCACGGTGTTGCCGGCAATCAGCGCCGGGGCGATTTTGCGCAGCAAGGTATAGACCGGGTAGTTGAACGGGATCAGGCACGCGACCACGCCAATCGGCTCACGGTGCAGGAACAGGTTTTCGTTCGGGGTGTCGCTGGGAATGATCTCGCCTTCGATGCGGCGCGCCCATTCGGCGTGATAACGGGTGATCTGCGCTGCGTAGCGAGCTTCGTTGCTGGCGTCGGCGACACTTTTGCCGGATTCGGCGGCCAGCGCTTTACCAATGTTCTCGGCGCAGGCATCAAGTGCATCGGCAAACGAACGCAGGTGTTCGGCGCGTTCGATGCTGGTGAGCTTGCCCCAGACTTTCTGGGCCGTGGCGGCGGCGTCGACCGCGTGGGTCGCTTCATCGGCGGTGGCCGCTGAAACATGACCTAAAAGCACTTCAGTCGCGGGGTTGTACACCGCGATCAGCGCTTCGCTGGCAGGTTCAATGAAGTGACCGTTTACAAAATTTCGCTCGAGTCGCATGTGCATCGCCCATCGTTGTTTTTATCCAGTGCTTGCAGTCTTGGCATCCGGAGCGGGTTGAACAAACGATTTATTGAGCGGTGCAACATTCGAAAAATGCAGGTTACCCGTAAGAGCACTGCCATTCCTTGTAGGAGCCGGCTTGCTGGCGATCCATACGACGCGGTGCGTCAGACGGACCGAGGCGCCTGGATCGCCAGCAAGCCGGCTCCTACAGGGGGTGATGGTGTTTCAGGTGGCGGCGGTCGAGGGCTCGAGTTTCCTTTGCGCCAGCCAGATTTCTTCCTGCAACCACTCGCTGAACAGCTGCAATTGCGGCATCTGCGTCTGTTCCGGCCGGGTCACCAGCCAGTAGGATTGATGCCCTTCCACGTGCACGTTCAGCACTTGGGTCAACTGCCCACTGGCCAGTTCCGAAGCGACCATGTGCCAGTCGGCGATGGTGATGCCCAAACCGTCGACGGCCGCGCGGATGGCCAGGTCCAGCAGGTCAAACTCGTAGCCGCCCTGGGTATCGACGCCGGTGATGCGCGCGGCGTCCAGCCAGTGTTTCCAGGTCAGGTAACGCTGGTCTTCCCGGGCCAGCACGTGCAGCAAGGTCAGGCGATTTAGGTCGATGCCCTGCTCGCTCCACTCCCGCGCATACAAGGTCGGCGCGCACACCGCGATATGCCGCTCCTGAATCAGCAGCGAGCTGTCCAGCCCATCCCACTCACCGTCGCCGAAACGAATCGCGCAATCCAGCGTACTGGTTTCCGCGAGGCTGTCCTGCAAGCGTGTGGTAATGCTCAATTCCAGTTCCGGATGCTTCTCCCGCAGCCGCCCCAGACGCGGCATCAGCCAGCGGTTGGTGAAGGTCGGCGGCGCGTTGATGTGCAGGCGATTGGAATGGGTTTTCTGCTGGATGCTGCGCACCGTCAGCTCGATCTTGTCGAAGGATTGATGTAGCGCCCGTAACAGCACTCGCCCGGCGCTGGTCAGGTCGAGGTGATGATGGCGCCGCTCCAGCAGGTTTTCGCCCAATTGCTCTTCGAGTTGGCGCACCTGCCGGCTGACGGCGCTCTGGGTGACATTGAGCAACTCGGCGGCCCGGGTGAAGCTGCCGGTGCTGCCGGCCACTTCGAAGGCTTTGAGGGCATTCAGACCAGGCATTTTGCGTTTCATGAAAGGCACTCGTGGAAGGCTGACGAGGTATTAAGCATCCCACGCCTTGTAGGAAATTTCCCCAGTAACATGCATTTTTGTGTTGTGTAGGACAATCCAGCAGCTCCGCGAACCGCTTTTCTGTAGGAGTGAGCCTGCTCGCGATAGCGGACTATCTGACACATAAATGTCGACTGGCACACCGCAATCGCGAGCAGGCTCACTCCTACAGGGGTTGAGTCCAGCCTGTCTATTTCAAGCTCTGACATAGCCCTACGCCAGTAACATGCATTTATCGAACGTTTGCGCGTTGAATTTATCGTTTGTCGATCTTTGCGCCGATGACAAAACTGCGGCCATCTCAAATAAAAACAACATGAGAGCTGCCCCATGCCCCATCTCGACGAGCTAACAACTCTGGACGGCGCCCTGCCGCATCCAGCAGTCAACGACCTGTGCACCCAAGTCAAAAGTGGCGAGATCAACCGCCGGCAATTCTTGCGCACCGCCACCCTCCTCGGCATCACCGTCGCCAGCGCCAGCACCTTCCTCGGTTCCGCCCTGCTCGGTAATTCCGCCCACGCCGCCGAGGCCATCCCGCCACGCCAGGGCGGTACGTTGCGTTTTGCCTGCGCCATCCAGGAAATTCAGGACCCGATGCTGATCACCTGGATCGAAGCCTCGAACCTGCTGCGCAACTCCCTGGAATTCTTGACCTGGGTGGACGCCGACAACATCACCCACCCCTACCTGGCCGAGAGCTGGAGCCCGTCCGAAGACCTCAAGACCTGGACCTTCAACCTGCGCCAGGGCGTCAAGTGGAGCAACGGCGACGAGTTCACCAGCGACGATGTCGAACACAACATCCATCGCTGGATCGCCGCCGACTCCAAGTCGGTCAACCGCACTGCGTTCCAGGATATCGCTGCTTTCGAAAAAGTCAGCCCGTACCAGTTCCGTCTGGTGCTCAAGCGGCCGATTCTGGCCATCCCGGAAATGCTCAGCGCCTTCACTTGCACACTGGTTCACCGCAGCTTCAAAAACGGTGATGACTGGGCGAAAAACCCGATTGGCACCGGGCCGTTCAAGCTGGTGTCGTTTGCGGTGAACAAGCAAGCCACTTTCGCCAAACGCGCGGATTACTGGCGCAAACCGGCCAATCTCGACGAATTGCGCTACGTCGACATGGGCACCGACATTTCCACCCATCTCGCGGCACTGCAAGCCGGGCAAGTGGACGTGCTGTACCGCGTGACCGTGGCCGAACTGGACCTGGCCAAGCGCTTGCCGGGCGCGCAGTTGCTCAGTTGCAAGTCCGCGCAGACCGTGGTCATGCGCATGGCCTGCGACCAGAAGCCGTTCACCGATGTGCGTATCCGCAAAGCCGTGGTGCTCTGCGCCGACAATGCGCAGATGCTGAAAATCGCCTATCGCGGCATGGGCACGCTGGGCGAAGACCACCACGTCGCGCCTTCCCATCCGGAATATGCGCCGCTGCCCAAGCGTGAGCGGGATATCGCCGGGGCGAAAAAACTGCTGGCCGACGCCGGTTACCCGAATGGCATCGACATCGACCTGATTGTCGGCAACACCCAGGGCCGCTACGAACAGGACTGCGCGCAGATCCTGCAGCAGAACTGCCTGGAGGCCGGCATCCGCATCAACCTGAAAGTCATTCCGGCCACCCAATACTGGCCGATCTGGGACAAGGCGGCGTTCAGCCTGACCTATTGGGCGCATCGCCCGCTGGGCGTGATGTCGCTGGAACTGGCCTACCGCAGCGGTGCGGCCTGGAACGAAAGCCACTACAGCGACCCGGCCTTCGACGCCGCACTGGACAAGGCCATGGGCATCATCGATCCGAAACAACGGGCCCTGGCGATGCAGGATGTCGAGCGCATCCTGCAGGACGCCGCGGTGATGGTGCAGCCGTTCTGGGGTGACAAGTTCACCGCCACCAGCAAGAAGGTCCAGGGTTTCCAGGTTCACCCTTCGGACTTCTACCCAATGGATGAAGTCTGGCTGAGCGCCTGACGCGCAGCCCCAAACGTGCCCGCCCACCGACCGGTGCGGCGGGCCGGCATCCCTTGATTAGCCGGAGCCTGCAAGCATGGCTGAATTTCTGTTACGCAAATTGATGGCGCTGGTCGCGACCCTGTTGTCGGTGTCGCTGATCGTGTTTGTCGCCCTTGAACTGAACATCGAAGACGTCGCCATCAACGTCCTCGGCCCCTACTCCGCCGCCGACCAGCGCGCCGCGTGGCTGGTGGAACATGGCTACAACCAACCGTTCCTGTGGCGTTACCTGGTGTGGCTGAAAGATTTCGTCAGTGGCGACTGGGGCACCTCGGTGCACTTTCGCGAACCAGTGATCAACCTGCTGCTGCCCAACCTCGGGCAAACATTGATCCTCGCCGGGCTGGCCCTGTTGGTGATGGTGCCGGTGGCCCTGACCCTGGGCATTCTGGCCGGCATTCGCCAGGGTTCGGCGATAGACCGCCTGGTGTCGTTCCTGTCGATCGTCACCACCTCGATTCCGGACTTCGCCAGTGCCGTGTTCGTCTCGGCAATCTTTGTGTTCTGGCTCAACTGGCTGCCAGGCGTGAGCAGCATGAGTGATGGCTTCAACGCCGCCGAGCTGGCCTTGCCGCTGATGGTGCTGTGCCTGTTCGGCATCGGCTACCTGGCCCGCATCACCCGCGCATCGATGGTTGAAGTCATGCAGGCGCCGTACATCCGCACCGCTCGCCTCAAAGGCGCATCGACCTCGCGCATTGTGCTGCGCCATGCCTTGCGCAACGTCCTCATCGCCCCGATCACGGTGATCATGCTGTACATCCCGTGGTTGCTGTCGAACGTGATCGTGGTCGAAGTGTTCTTCGCCTACAAAGGCTTCGGCTCGTTGCTGTACACCGCTTCGCTGAACCACGACGTTTACCTGATCGAAGCCTGCGCGATGATCAGCGGCGCAGTAGTCGGCGCGACGAAAATCTTTTCCGACCTGGCCTACACCTGGCTCAACCCGCGCATCACCTTGCGCAGTCTTGGCGGAGGTGGCCAATGAGCTTCCTGCAATCGTTCAAACATCCCTTGGCCTTGCTCGGTTTGCTGCTGGTGGGCGGCTGGGTGCTGACCGCCACGTTTGCACCCTGGCTGGCGCCCCATGATCCGCTGGAAAGTTTCAGCCCGTTGCTCACGCCGATGAGCGCCGACGGCAATGGCCAGAGCTTTCTGCTGGGCACCGACATGATTGGCCGGGACATTCTTTCGCGGCTGGTCTGGGGCACGCGCACCGTGTTGTTCTGGTCGATCCTGGCGACGCTGACCGCGTTTGCCGTGGGCATTGCCATGGGCCTGTGCGCCGGTTACTTCAACGGCAAGGTCGATGCCTTTCTGTCGTACGTCGCCGACACCGTGTTGTCGTTCCCGGTGCTGGTGCTGTACATCGTGATCATCATCGCCCTCGGCGCTTCGGCGCTGAACATTCTGATTGCGGTGACCTTCACCAGCGCCCCGGCGATCTTCCGCATCATGCGCGCCCTGACCATCGACATCCGCTCCCGGGATTACGTGCTCAGCGCGATCACCCAGGGTGAAGGTTCGTTGCGCATCATGCTGGTGGAAATCCTGCCCAACTGCGGCGGCCCGCTGATCGTCGATTTCTGTCTGCGTATCGGCTACACCGCGATCATGATCGGCGCCCTCGGTTTCCTCGGCCTCGGCCTGCCACCACCGACCCCGGACTGGGGCGGCATGATCAACGAAGGCCGCAGCATGGCCATCGCGTTTCCGCACCTGGTGATCTTCCCGTGCATTGCCATCTCCACCCTGATGCTGGGCCTGAGCCTGTTGGCGGACGGTCTGGACGAACACGCCCAGAAAGGCGCAAGGAGCTGAGCATGAATCAACAACAAGTCTTGAAGGTGGAGAATCTCTCCATTGAATTGCCGGCCGGCGCCGACCGCAGCCACGCCGTGCAAGGCATCAGCCTGGATGTGCGCAAGGGCGAAATCCTTTGTGTGATCGGCGAGTCCGGCTCCGGTAAATCGGTGCTTTCTGCGGCGATCATGGGCGACTACGCCAAAGGCCTGCGCCACAGCGAAGGCGTGATCGATTTTCTCGGCGATGACATCTGCCGCATGGAAGAAAACGCCCTGCGTCAGTTGCGCGGTAATCGCATCGCGATGATCTTCCAGGAGCCCATGGCCGCGTTGAATCCGGCGATCCGTATCGGCCAGCAAGTCGAGGAGATCTTCGACATCCACGCCCCGCAGATGCCCGCCGCCGAGCGCCGCGAACGTATGCTCGCGCTGCTCGACTCCACCCACTTGCCGGACCCGCCACGGATCGCCAACAGCTTTCCCCATCAACTCTCCGGCGGTCAATGCCAGCGGGTGGTGATTGCCATGGCCCTGGCCATGAACCCCGACCTGTTGATCGCCGACGAACCGACCACAGCCCTCGACGTCACCACCCAGGCGCAAGTCCTGAAACTGGTGCGTGAACTGCGCGGGCGGGGCCAGCACGGCATCCTGTTCATCACCCACGATTTCGGCGTGGTCGCGGAAATCGCCGACCGCATCGCAGTGATGGAAGGTGGCCGCCTGGTGGAAATCGGTGAGCGCGATCAGGTGCTCAACGCTCCGGCGCATCCTTACACCCGCAAACTGATCGCCGCCGTGCCGGCCCTTCACCCGGAACTGCACGTGCCCAGCGCCGACGGTGAACTGGCGCTGCGCATCGAGCACCTGAACAAAACCTACAACGTCGGCGGCCGCTCGGTGGCGGCGCTCAGGGATGTCTCCCTGCAACTGCCACGGGGCAAGACCCTGGCCATCGTCGGCGAGTCCGGTTCGGGCAAGAGCACGTTGGTCAAAGCGGCGATTCGCCTGGTGGACAGCGACAGCGGCCACGTGTGGGTCGGCGACACGGATTTCCTCGCCTTGCGCGGCTCGGCACTGGCGGCCAACCGCCGGCGCATCCAGATGATTTTCCAGGACCCTTACGGCTCACTCAATCCGCGCCATCGGGTCGGCGACATCATTGCCCGCGCCGCGCAACTGCGCGGGTTGTCGGCCAAGGATGCGTGGACCGAGGCTGGCGACTTGCTGGAGCAGGTCGGGCTCAAACGTGATGCGCTCAAGCGCAAGCCCCGACAGTTTTCCGGAGGTCAGCGTCAACGCATCGGCATTGCCAGGGCACTGGCGATGCGCCCGGAAGTGTTGATCGCCGATGAAAGCGTCTCGGCGCTCGATGTCTCGGTACAGAAACAGGTGCTGGAGTTGCTCGCCGAGCTGCAACAGCGACTGAACCTGAGCATTTTGTTCATCACCCACGACCTGCGCGTGGCGGCGCAGATCAGTGACTACATCGCGGTGATGCGCCAGGGCGAAGTGGTGGAATACGGCACGGCGGAACAGGTGTTGCTGCGCCCGCAAAACACCTACACCCAGACCTTGCTGGCGGCGGCCCCCGGCGCTTCGACGATACCGGTGGTGCCTGTCGCGGAGCCCGCGTTGAGGCTGATCCGGCCTCAAGCCAACTAAGCCCATAACCCTTTCCCCAGGTCGCAGCGTTCGCTGCGGCATGGGTTGCTGTTGCCAACAATAATCAGAAAATCGGGAGTATCACAGTGCGCGCAATCACCCCTCGTGCTATCCGTTCCATTGCTTTGATTCCGGTGTTCGGCGCCTTCGCCGCCCCGGCCATGGCGGTTCAAGTGACCGACAACCTCGACCTCGGCGGAGCCGTGCGAGCCCGTTGGGACTATGACCCGGACCGCGACATCCAGAAGTTCGGCCTGGACACCGTGTTCCTCAGCGCCAAGTACAACTCCGACACCTGGATTGGTGAGGCGCAGTACCGTTTCTACGGACGCTCCTACCCTTACCAGTACACCAAGGACTACGGCGACATCCAGTTCGCCAAGTACGCGTGGGCCGGCTACAAGTTCAACCCGGACCAGCAAGTGCAGGTAGGTTTGAACACCGTGCCGTTCGGTTTGCAGCCGTACTTCGGCAGCACCTTCTACGAAACCCTCGGCAACGTCATCGGCCTGGAAGACGTGCAACAGATCGGCGCCAAGTACATCCAGCAAAGCGGCGACTGGAACGTCCAGGCCGGCTACTACCTGCGCCCGGCGTGGCAAGGCAAAGGCACCAGCAAAGGCGTGACGTACTCCAGCGTGGTGTCCGGGGCGGACAGCTACGTCAGCGATGGCAGCGACAACCAGGAACGCAACACCATCGTACTTCGGGTGGCCAAGGCGCTGGACCTGGGGCCGTGGAAATCCGAAGTCGGGATCTCTGGCCTGACCTCGACCCTGAAAAACAAGGACACCGACAACGACGGCCGACGCAACGCCGTGGCCGTGCACTACCTGGGCAAGAACGGTCCGTGGGGCGTGCAACTGCAAGCGGCGCGGCAACAGATGTCGCCGCGCAACGCCGGTACCGATGAACTGGTGACGCTGGGCGGTTACGACGGCACTTACAACGTCGCCAGTCGCGGCAATTTGTACGTGGCGGACCTGAGCTACGACGTCAGCGGCAAATACCTGTTCGACCTGGTCAGCGGCGTGAAGCTGTACGCCAACTACAGTGCCTTCGATAAATCCGCCGATGAGTTCAAGACCTCGCAGCGGATGATTCTCGGCACCTCGTTTTCCTTCAGCAAACTGTGGATCGCGACCGAGTGGCTGTATGGCAAGAATGACCCGTACATCGGTGGCAGCAGCTACACCCAGAGTCTGGGTGCTGGCGGGACGGATCATTGGGAGAATCAGCTGTACATGAACATCGGGTATTACTTCTGATCCGGGATTTTCGGCGTCCATGAGGACGCCTTCGCGGGCGAGCCTCGCTCCTACAGGATTTGTGTCGATTTGCGAACGCACAAAACCTGTAGGAGCGAGGCTTGCCCGCGAAAGCGTCAGCCCAAACACCACTTGCATCAGCCCCTTGCTAATAGTCAGATAGGCACCACAAAACCATCCAAAAACAACAAACCGGCCCGACACATCACCCGAGGCCAGTGCGGAGCCCCCCTTCCATGCGTCAACTCCCCTCGCTCAACATGCTGCGCGTCTTCGAAGAGGTCGCGCGGCATCGTAGTTTCAGCCAGGCAGCCTTGGGGTTGAACGTCACCCAGGGCGCGGTGAGTCGTCAGATCAAGCAGCTCGAAGACTACCTCGGCGTGGCGCTGTTCATCCGCACCCCACAAGGCCTGTCCCTGACCGAAACCGGCCTCGCCCTCTCCCCGCAACTGAGCGACGCCTTCGACCACGTCGAACGCGCCCTGCAAGCTGTGCGCGTGCCCAACCTGCGCCAACGCCTGCGCATCGTCGCACCGCCGACCTGGGCCACGCGCTGGTTGTCGGCGCACCTGCGCGCCTTTTGCCAACGCTACCCGGACATCAGCCTGAGCGTGACCAACCAAAGCGGCCACGACAACCTTGCAGAAATCGACTGCCACATCCGCTTCGGCCTCGAAGCGGCCAGCCACTGCAGCAGCCAGTTACTGGTGATGGAACGGCACATGGCGGTGGCCAGTCCGGAGTTGTTCGTCAACGGCCAACCGCCGGACTTGCGGCAGTTTCCGTTGCTGCACATCCTGCATGACGGCAAACGGTTGAAGGTCTGGGAGAACTGGCTGGCGGCAATGGGCCGGGACGATGTCGATGCGGGGCAAGGGCTGGAATTCAGCACGCTGGATCAGGTGATCCACACTGCTCTGGCGGGTGGTGGATTAGCCGTGATTGACCGGCAGATGATCGAAAAGGAATTGGCGAATGGCAGTTTGTTGCCGATCACCCCGGTGGAAGTGATCGGGCCGTATGGCTATTGGCTGGATGTGGCGAATGACAAGCAGGGTTTGTCGAAAGTGCGGTTGTTTACGGAGTGGCTGGGGGTGGTCAGCAATCCCTGAAACACCAATTTTCCTTGTAGGAGCGAGCTTGCTCGCGAAGGTGTGTCAGCAACATTAATGTCGACTGACACACCTTCGCGAGCAGGCTCGCTCCTACAGGGGGGCACCGTGCTGTTACAGGCCGCCCATCAGCAGGTATTTGATTTCCAGGTAGTCTTCCAGACCGTACTTCGATCCCTCGCGACCAAGGCCCGATTCCTTGATGCCGCCGAATGGCGCCACTTCCGTGGAAATGATCCCTTCGTTGATCCCGACCATGCCGGCTTCCAGGCCTTCGGCCATGCGCCACACGCGGCCAATGTCGCGGCTGTAGAAGTAGGCCGACAAACCGTACGGCGTGTCGTTGGCTTTTTGCAGCACTTCGGCTTCGTCCTTGAAGCGGAAGCACGCGGCCACCGGGCCAAAGGTTTCGTCCTGGGCAATCAGCATTTCGCTGTTGGCTTCGGCGAGGATGGTCGGCTCGTAAAACGTCCCGCCGAGTGCGTGGCGACGGCCGCCGCACAACAGTTTGGCGCCCTTCTCCAGCGCATCGCCGACGTGCAGTTCAACCTTGGCCAGCGCCGCTGCGTTGATCAGCGGACCTTGCTCGGTTTCGCCGTCCAGCGCACTGCCGACGCGCATCGCCGCCACCGCTTCAGCGAGTTTGCCGGTGAAGGCTTCGTAGACGCCGTCCTGAATAAAGAAGCGATTCACGCAGACACAGGTTTGCCCGGTGTTGCGGAATTTCGAGGCCATCGCGCCTTTGACGGCTGCGTCCAGATCGGCGTCGTCGAAGACAATGAACGGCGCATTGCCGCCCAGTTCCAGCGAGACTTTTTTCAGGGTGTCCGCCGCCTGACGCATCAGCAACTTGCCGGTACGGGTGGAGCCGGTGAATGACAGTTTGCGCACGATGCCCGAGGCTTGCAGCGCCCCGCCAATCGCCACGGCATCACCGGAAACGATGTTGAACACACCGGCCGGAATGCCCGCCTGCTCGGCCAGCACCGCCAAGGCGAACGCGGACAACGGCGTCTCTTCCGAGGGTTTTAGAATCATCGTGCAACCGGCCGCCAGCGCCGGGCCGACCTTGCGAGTGACCATTGCCAGCGGGAAGTTCCACGGGGTGATCGCAGCGACCACGCCGATGGCTTCCTTGACCACGATGATCCGCGCGTCAGCCTTGTGGCTCGGGATCACGTCGCCGTAAGCGCGCTTGGCTTCTTCGGCAAACCACTCCAGAAAGCTTGCGGCGTAGACCACTTCGCCCATGGCTTCGGCCAGGGGCTTGCCCTGTTCGCGGCTGAGCAGCGTCGCCAAATCCTTCTGGTTACCCAGCATCAGCTCGCTCCAGCGCTTGAGCTTCTGGCTGCGTTCCTTGGCGGTCAACTTGCGCCAGGCCGGCAACGCACGGTTGGCGGCGTCGATGGCGCGGTTGGTTTCTTCAGCGCCGGCCTTTTGTACGTCGGTGATCAACTCGCCATTGGCCGGGTTCAGCACCGGGTAAGTGGCACCACCGCTGGACCATTGGCCGTCGATGAAATTGCCGTGACGGATCAACGAGCTCATGCCACAGCCTCGGTCAGATTGAAGCGTTCAAGACCCGGACGGGCCGAACGCAAGATACGTTTACCGGCGGTGTAATCGTTGATCACGTCGCACGGGGTGTAATTGCGTTCCAGTTCGTGCAGCTCTTCGGCATCGAGTCTGGTTTCCAGCGCGGCCAGGGCGCTGTCGAACTGCTCGGTGGTGTCAGCGCCGACCAGCATGCAATCCACACCGGGATGGTTGGCGACCCAGGCCTGAGCTATCTGTGCGTTGGACACACCACGGGCACGGGCCACGCGTTGTACCGAATGGGCGATTTCGAACGAGGCTTCGTCGCTGTACATCTGCTGAGTGAAGAAGTCGGTCTGGTTGCGGGTCGACTGAGCGTCGCCGGTCAGCAAGCCACGGGCCAGCGGGCTGAATACCGAGACGCCCAAACCCTGGTCGCGGCAGAACGGAATCATCTCGCGTTCTTCTTCGCGGTAGGCGCAGTTCAGTTGCAGCTGCATGTTGATCGGTTTGACCCAACCGTTGCGCTCACAGGCCATGAGGATTTTCGCCAACTGCCCGGTGAGCATGGTCGACACGCCGATGTAACGCGCCTTGCCGGAACGCACGATGTCGTTCATCGCGCTCATGGTTTCTTCCACCGGGGTGTTCACGTCGAAGTAATGCAGCATGAACACGTCGACATAATCCATGTTCAGACGCTTAAGCGACGCATCGATGCTGTCCATGATGTGCTTGCGCGAATGGCCGCTGGCGTTGATGCCGGAGCGGGTGCCGTAGCCGACTTTGGTGGTGATCACCAGGTCTTCGCGACGGGCCAGGCGCTTGACGATGCGCCCCACCACTTCCTCGCCGACACCGGCGGAATAGAAGTCCGCGAGGTCGATGAAGTTCACCCCGTTGTCCAGCGCGTGCGCGACGATCGGCTCGCTTTTCTTCTCATCGAAGATCCACGGTTTCCAGTCCGGGGTGCCCATGTTCATGGTGCCCAGGCACAGGCGGGAGACTTCAAGGCCGGAGTTGCCCAAACGAATGTATTGCATGATTCGGACCTCAGGCTTTTGGCGTGTAGAAAGGGTTGCTGATGTGATTGACCACATCGGCCAGTTGCGCGGTTTCCGGTTTGCCGGTCAGCGCGGCACGGATCGCCGTGCGGCAGGCGTTGTAGTTGTTCAGGTACACCGCATCGAGGTCATCGCAGGCCGGGTTGACCCAGTTGGCGGTGACGATGGCCCACTCGTCTTCGGCTTCCGGCGGCAAGGTGCCGTCGAGCAGCGCTTCGAGCACCGCCTTGGCGATGCCGGCCTGCGACGCGCCCCAAGTGGCGTTGCCGTGCAGGTCACTGCTGATCGCGGCTTTGTTCACGTAAAGGGTCATCGGCTTGACCGGGATGTTCGGCTGAGCGATCACCATGAACGGGCAATGGCCCTGGCTTGGCGATGCCAGGCTGTTGGCAAACGCCTGCCCTGCCGGGCCGTTGCGCGGGCCGATCAGGATGTTGATGTGCGCGGCGTTCACGCCTGGGCCTTCGAAACCTTCACCGATGTACAGGTCGAGTTCTTTCATGGGTCGTTACTCTTCAGTGATTTTCTGGATGATCAGAAGTGCACGCAGACAGAGGAAGTCGCGTGGTTTTGGTCGGGGGTTGAAGAGCGCAGGACGTGGCGGAGGGAATCAGTCATGGGTGCAAACGCTCTTTTTTGTTGTTGATGAGCTGTGTTTGCGATTTTTTAACACTGGGGGTTGGCGGGGCTGTAACCATTAAAAGTCATGGGGGCATGACTTAAAGTCATACCCTGCAATGCACAACACTGTAGGAGCAGAGCTTGCTCGCGAAAGCGGTGTATCAGGCAACGATGATGTCGGCTGACACTCCGTCTTCGCGAGCAAGCTCTGCTCCTACAGGGATCGCGTTGTAATGAATTACTGCGACATGGCGTCCTTTTTCATGGCGTCCTTGGACATCGCGTCTTTTTTCATTCCGTCCTTGCTCATCGAATCCTTGGACATGGCGTCTTTTTTCATCGTGTCCTTGCTCATGGCATCTTTTTTCATCGAGTCTTTTTTCATGGCGTCCTTGGACATCGAATCTTTGCTCATGCTGTCCTTGCTCATGCCATCACTGGTTGTCGTCTCGGCGGCAAACACGCTGGCGGCACCCACGGCGAGGCACATGGACAATACGACGGTGGTCAACTTTTTCATGATGAAACTCCTTGAAGCACAGGTTGCGATTGAACGCAGCGTGAGCCGCGCTGTGAAGTTGGCGGGTGCCGTCAGCTGCCACCGAACCAGTTGTAGCCCTGGTCTTCCCAGTAGCCGCCGCTGTAGGTGTTGCTGACGAAAATCGCCTGAATATGTTTGGGGTTTTTGTAGCCGAGCTTGGTGGGCATGCGCAGCTTCATCGGAAAGCCGTATTCGCGCGGCAACACCGCGCCGTCATAGGTCAGGGCCAGCAACGTCTGCGAGTGCAGCGCGGTGGCCATGTCGATGCTGGTGTAGTAATCGTCGGCGCATTTGAAACCGACATATTTGGCATCGGTGTCGGCTCCGACCCGTTTGAGGAAATCGCTGAACCGCACGCCGCCCCAGCGCCCGATCGCGCTCCAGCCTTCGACGCAGATATGCCGGGTGATCTGCTCGTTCTGCGCCATCGCGCGCAGCTCTTCGAGGCGCCAGCTGCGTTTGTCGGCGACCAGTCCGGTGACTTCCAGTCGATAGATTTCTTCCTCAACGGTCGGCGCCTCGTCGATGCCGTAAAACGCGTTGAAGGGGAACGGCCGGGTGATCATCGACGCCGGATAGGTCGGTGCCAGTGCATTGGGATTGAACAGCCAGCCCTGCACCCGATCGTTGAACCGCGACATGGATGACAACGCGGTCTCGACGCTTTCGTTGTCGGTCAGGTTGCAGCCCGACAACATGGCTACGCCGCCGAGGGTCAGCCCACGCATCAGGAACGAACGGCGGGAGCGGTCTTCGATCTGTGGCGCAATGATTTTCCGGGCGTCTTTGAGGATGGATGACTCATCCAGGCCTTCGATGGGCTTTTTCATACGGGCTCCTTGCGACCGACAATCATGGCCAGCAGCGTTTTGGGAACGAGCGCGACCATCACCAGATGCACCGCGACAAACGCCACCAACAGCGCCATTGCGATGAAATGCACATGCCGCGCTGCTTCATAACCGCCGAGTAATTCACGCAACAGCGGAAACTGGACGGACTTCCACAACACCAGCCCGGAGACCACCAGCAGCGTGATATCGAGCATCACAAACAGGTAAGCCAGCCGTTGCACCTGGTTGTAATGACTCAGGTCGGCGTGCCCCAGCCGCCCGCGCAATGCGGCCCACAGGTCCTGCAGAACACCTTTGGGCGACACCGGGAAAAAGCGTCGAGAAAGACGACCGCTGACTAGGTTGATGATCAGGTAGACAAGGCCATTGATCGCGAGGAACCACATCGCCGCGAAATGCCATTGCAACGCCCCGCCGAGCCAGCCGCCCAGCGTGATGCCTTTCGGGAAACTGAAGTCGTAAAGCGGCGAAGCGTTGTAGATGCGCCAACCGCTGGTGACCATGACCAGCACCGCCAGGGCGTTCAGCCAATGGGTCAGGCGCAGCCAGCGCGGATGGGATGAAGCAGGTATCGGCGACATGATCGGCTCCCGGCGGTTGTTGTTATTCGTTGGAGCCGAGTATGGGAGCCGACAGATCGCCAAATCCTCACGTAAAGTTAAATTAACCGTGATAACTACCCCCCGCTCCCACAGTGTTTTGTGTTGTCAGCCTAAGGTGTGCATTTGTGGTTAAAATGCCGCCCCCTCAAATGACCGACACCGCCCGATGAACTCAGACGCGCTCACCACCCTCCACGACCATCTGCTGACCGCCCTGGCCGCGGCACCCGCAGAAACCCGCCGACTGTTCCACGGTCGCGGACGGTGCTGGCCGGGGCTGGAGCAATTGACCGTCGACTGGCTGCAAGGCGTGGTGCTCGTGTCATTGTTCAAGGAACCGGAAGCGGCGCAGCTGGAAGCACTGAAACAGCGGTTGATGGCGCTCACTCAATCGCCGGCGTGGGCGACATCCGGCGCGCATACGTTGGCGCTGCAACATCGCTACCTGCTGCAAAGCACCACCGAATGGCTGGTCGGGGAAGTCATCGATGACATGACCATCACCGAGGGAGGCCTGCGTTATCGCGTGGACCTGGGCCGCAAGCAGAACACCGGGCTGTTTCTCGACATGCGTTACGGCCGCGATTGGGTGCGCGCCAATGCCGAGGGCAAGCGCGTGTTGAACCTGTTTGCCTACACCTGCGGTTTTTCCGTGGCGGCCATCGAGGGCGGTGCCGAACATGTGGTCAACCTGGACATGTCCAGCCCGGCCCTGAACCGTGGTCGCGACAATCACCGGCTCAACGGCCACGACATGAGCAAGGTGAGTTTCCTCGGCCACGACCTGTTCAAGTCCTGGGGCAAAGTGATCGGTAAAGGCCCTTATGACCTGGTGATCATCGATCCGCCGTCCTTCCAGAAAGGCAGTTTTCTGCTGACCAAGGATTACCAGCGCGTGCTGCGTCGGTTACCGGAGTTGCTCACGCCACAGGGCACGGTGCTGGCCTGCATGAACGACCCGGCGTTCGGCGCGGACTTCCTGATTGATGGCGTCATGCGCGAGGCGCCGAGCCTGCGGTTCGAGCAACGGCTGGAGAATCCGCCGGAGTTTCCGGATGCGGATGTCGAGTGCGGGTTGAAGGCGTTGGTGTTTCGGCAGTAACACCGCGCCGCGCCCATCGCGAGCAGGCTCACTCCCACATTTGACCGCATTCCAATGTGGGAGTGAGCCTGCTCGCGATGGGGGCCTGACAGGCAATAAATCTCTGTGATTTGCCGGTCAACGCGGCTGCAACACCAACGCAAACAACTCTCCATGCCCGTTCACGTTGAGCTTGTGATAGACGTTGCGCCGATGCACTTTCACCGTTTCCGGTGAGATCCCCAATTGCTGGGCAATCGCCTTGCTTGAAAAGCCTTGAAGAATCAGGCGCGCCGTTTCGATTTCACGCACCGTCAAACGCGCATCAAAGCGATCCAGCAACGTCGCCAGATCCCCGGCCACGGCTTCGGCAACCGGGCCTTCTGGCGGCATCAATTGCAGGTGACGGCGCATCGCCGCCAGCACCCAGTCACGCACACAAAGCAGACGGCCCTGCTCTTCCAGGGTAAAACGCGTCGAACGGCCGAGTGACAAACCGAGCACGGAATCTTCGACGTTGATCATGAACTGCAACTCGTCGTCGCCCACCACCGAGCGGAAGTAACTCAGGTAGTACTCGCTCTGCTGAAACTGGTCTGGCGCCAGCGACTCTAGGCTGTGCAAGCCATCGGCAATGCCTGCACACGCGGCCTGATAAAACGGATCGAGCAGGTACATGCCGGCGCTGTAACCGGCCAGTTCCTCATGCTCGTCGGCGCCGCCCTTGGCGTCGAAATCGATCAGCAGGCGTGGCACTCGCCCCGGCCGCATCACCGCGACCAATGCGTTGTCCAGCGGCACCAGCAACCGCAGCGTGTCGACCAGTGCGCGCCAGAAACCGTCCCGTCCCAACGCGCCAAACACCCGCGCCAGGCCCTGGTGCACCGGCAACTCTTTCAGCAACGCGTCCACGCTCTACCCCTTTCGAGTAACCCATGATGGGAATGGGTGAGTCCCCGGCCTGCCGATACGCTGCAAGCACCTGTTCATCACCGGCCTGCAGCAGGCCAGGAGTGCCGCATCATGAGTCGTCGCCTTCCACAGATCAATCTCGGGTTGAGCGCCTGTTTGTGCGTTTCGCTGTCGGCGTTGGCTGCCGAAAGCCCGACGGTTCACGTTTACAACTGGTACGACTACATCGGTCCCAACACCCTGCACGACTTCAAGCGCGACACCGGGATCGAGCCGGTTTACGACACCTTCGACAGCGCCGAAGTGCTGGAAGGCAAACTGCTCACCAGCCGCAGCGGCTACGACGTGGTGGTGGCCAGCAACTTCAGCCTGCCGACCCTGATCAAGGCCGGCGCCCTGGCACCATTGCCCCACGCGCAGATGCCAGACTTCAAAAACATGGATGCTGACCTGCTGGCGAAACTGGCCAACAACGATCCGGGCAATCAGTACGCCGTGCCGTACCTGTGGGGCACCAACGGCATCGGCTACAACGTCGATAAAGTCCGCGCCGCGCTGGGCGACAAGGCACCGGTGGATTCCTGGGAGCTGGTGTTCAACGAAGCCAACCTGACCAAGCTCGGCCAGTGCGGCGTGGCCATGCTCGACTCGCCGTCGGAGATGCTGCCGGTGGCTCTGCACTACCTCGGCCTGCCGCCCAACAGCACCAATCCCGAGGACTACAAGAAGGCTGAAGCGCTGCTGCTCAAACTGCGTCCGCACATCGCCTATTTCAACTCGTCGAAATTCATCAGCGACCTGGCCAACGGCAACATCTGCGTCGCGGTGGGTTGGTCCGGCGCGATGCTGGAAGCCAAGACCAACGCCGAGCAGGCCAACAACGGCGTGAAGATCGCCTACAGCCTGCCGAAGGAAGGCGCGCCGGTGTGGTTCGACACCCTCGTGTTGCTCAAGGACGCGCCGCACCCGCAGCAGGGTCTGGCCTTCATCGACTATCTGATGCGCCCTGAAGTGATTGCCCCGGTCAGTGATCACCTCAACTACCCCAACGGCAACCGCAGCGCCACGCCGCTGGTGGCCGAAGCGACTCGCAATAACCCGGCGGTGTACCCGTCCGCGCAAGCCTTGGCCACGTTATTCACCCTCCAGCCGCTGCCGCCGGCTACCGAACGCGTGCGTACGCGGATCTGGAGCAAGGTCAAAAACGGTCAGTAATCCACCGCAAAAAACCTGTGGGAGCGAGCCTGCTCGCGATGGCGGTGTGTCAGGCAATGAAGATGTCGACTGACACACCGCCATCGCCGGCAAGCCGGTCTCACTCCCACAGGGATTGCGTTTGGCCCAACGATTTTTTCTGCCACGAATTGAAGATGAGAGAAACAATGAAACCACGTGCCCGCGACCTGAACCTCCAGTTCGGCCAACTGCAACCCGGCCCGCTCAATGCCATCACCGATGTGCCCGGCGTGCGGGTCGGCCACAGTGATGTGCGAGGTCGCACCGCCAACGGTCGCGACATCCTGACCGGCGTCACCGTGATTGAGCCCCGTGCCGGTTCCACCAGCCAGCAACCGTGTTTTGCCGGCGTCCATGTGCTCAACGGCAACGGCGATGCCACGGGTCTGGAATGGATCCGCGAAGCGGGTCTGCTCACCAGTCCGATCGCCTTCACCAACACCCACAGCCTGGGCGTGGTGCGCGATGCGTTGATTGTGCTGGACCGCGAACAGCAACCGGATGACGGGCGACTTTACTGGAACATGCCGGTGGTGCTGGAAACCTTCGACGGCTTGCTCAACGACATCAACGGTTTCCACGTCAAACCCGAGCACGTGGCCCAAGCCCTGCGCACGGCGACAAGCGGGCCGGTGAAAGAAGGTGCGGTGGGTGGCGGCAGCGGCATGATCTGTCACGAATTCAAAGGTGGCATCGGCACCGCTTCGCGACGTTTGAATGCAGTCCAGGGTGGCTGGACAGTGGGCGCCATTGTCCAGGCCAACCACGGCATCCGCAACGAATTACGCGTCGACGGTTACCCGGTCGGGCGCTATATGGAAAAGGCTGACTCACCATTCCTCAAGGCATCGCTGCCGCATCCGGGCATGGGTTCGATTGTGGTGTGCCTGGCCACCGATGCACCGTTGCTGCCACATCAATGCACCCGCCTCGCCCAGCGCGCCAGCCTCGGTCTGGCGCGGACCGGTGGCGGTAACGAAGACCACAGCGGCGATATCTTCATTGCCTTTGCGACCGGCAACGATGTGCCACCGGCTGCTTATGAGAGCAAGAAAGCGCCGACAACCGACAATCTGAGCATGGTCAACAACGACCACATCAGCGAGTTGTTCCTTGCCGCTACCGAAGCCGTGGAAGAAGCAATCATCAACGCCCTGCTGGCCTGCGACACCGCCGAGGGCAATGGCCATACGGTGCCGGGACTGGACGCCGAAACACTGCTCAACGCCTTGCGTCGTGCGGGCTGGCCGGGACGCGACTAGCGGTACTTGAGTGCCAAACTCCATCTTCCTACGATGATTCTACGCAGCCGTTTGTTTGCTCAACTCGAGCGGTTGCGTAGGTGGTGAGTGATCTGAACCCCTACCAAGCTCACCGCCTGTTTCACGTGCATCTTGAGCCTCAAGGGCTCTACTTTTTCCCCATCAAAGAGCCTTGAGGCTCTTTTTTTTGCACGGATGACAGACCCAGAAAAAACCCGGTATCTGACCGTAGTCATGCTGTTCAATTGTGATTTTTTTGGATTGGGTGGGGGGGCATATCCGTTGCTGCGGTGATGGCGGCTATTGGTTTCGCCCTTACGGCGAGTCACTTGGAAAAGCGCCAAGTAACCAAGCGCTTTTGCCCCTTTCGTTCGGTGGCTCGCTAATGCTCGCCATGCCCTCGCTCCGGTCCTGCTCCGTGGGCCCGCCGCCATCGGCCATCCATGGCCGGGGGCGGCTAACCCGGCATCCATGCCGGGTTGCCCACTACGCAGAACCTCCACTCGGCCTCTCGAGGGGGCGACTACCGCCACAGCCGCCGAGGCGGCCTGAAAGCCGACCTGGCTCTTCAATCCTGCGTGCACTCCTACACTGTGCTGGCCCCGCTAATTTTGGATGTTTGCACATTCCCCCTGTAGGAGCCGGCTTGCTGGCGATGGCGTCCTTTCAGGCGATAAATGCGCGACTGACCCACCGCTATCGCCAGCAAGCCGGCTCCTACAAGGGA
Organism: Pseudomonas sp. PDM01; assembly: GCF_014852325.1. NCBI lineage: Bacteria > Pseudomonadati > Pseudomonadota > Gammaproteobacteria > Pseudomonadales > Pseudomonadaceae > Pseudomonas > Pseudomonas sp. PDM01. The sequence goes on along the minus strand of NZ_JACVBK010000012.1, from coordinate 62,867 downwards.
TTGGGTTCACACGATTCAAAATTGTAGGAGCCAGCTTGCTGGCGATGGACGTCAACGATAACGCGGGCTGTCTGAATGAACGCGTCGCCTAGACGTTTTTCGCCGGCAAGCCGGCTCCTACAGGGAATCGCGTACGCTTTCGCTTCTCACCACTCATCAGGCCGAGCGTTAGCTCGCCTTCCGCTTTTGATCTGAGCGCCCCCTCGAGAGGCCGAGCGCAGGTTCTGCGTAGTGGGCAACCCGGCATGGATGCCGGGTTAGCCGCGCACGGCCAGGGATGGCCGATCGCGGCGGGCCCACGGAGCAGGACCGGAGCGAGGGCATGGCGAGCATTAGCGAGCCACCGAACGAAAGGGGCAAGAGCCCTTGGTTACTTGGGGCTCTTCCAAGTGACTCGCCGTAAGGGCGAAACCAATAGCCGCCGTTACCGCAGCAACGGATATGCCCCCATTCAAAACCTCCCGTTAGCGCATGCCCTCCGAACAGCATTGCGCAATCAGGCCAGGCTTTTGGCAGGTCAACCGCCGGAAATCGACCGCCACGCCGCCTGTGCAAGCTCGTCCCTGTACACCTTCGGACTGCCCTTCACCCGGCCCGACAACCACGTCCTGCAATAGTTGTCTGCTTGACCAATAATCAGCGACAGCATCAATTCGGCCGGAAAATCTTTCAACTCATCGCCTCTGGCCGAATCCGACAGCCATTCCAGCAATTGCTTGTTGCGCATCTTGTTACGGGTAGCCAGTTCGTCCTTCAAAGGCCCCTTGGTGACAGCAAATCGCGCGTGGTACTGGAACCGCGCCCATTCGGGTTGGCTGTCGACCCAATCCACGTAACTGTGCACCAGCGCATACACACCCTCTTGCGTGGTTTTCGCCTCGCTCAAATAGCTGTCGCGCAGCCTGGCCTGATCATCCAGGGCGGTGAAAAACAGCGCGGCCACCAACCCTTCCTTGTTCCCGAAGTGGTGATAAATCGCACCCACGCTGGTGTCGCATTCGGCGCGGATCATTTCAATGGTCGTGGCCTCGATCCCCTGCTCGTTGAACAGGGCGAGGGCCTTTCGAAAAATATCGCGCTTGAGTTCGGCGCGTCTTCCGGGGTAGCAGCGCTCGAGTAAATCTGACGTTTCCATGCTCAACACAGTCCCAAAAAATCGATGGTGAAGGCAGATGACTGCCATCGGACACGTGGCGACAGGTTGACAGATTTCCCGCCGACAGAATACTGTTCCGTTACAGAACATTATTCTGTAACGGAACACCATTCTGTTTTAAACCCCTCAGCGAGGTTTCAAATGAGTCAGTTTCTCAGCATGTTCAACAGCGTGGGCCCGCAAGCATTCAGCAAAATGGCCTGTCAGGTTGCGCCCTACTTCAGCACCATCAACCCGCTGGTCACGGAGTTACGCAAAGGCTGCGCGACGGTGCAGGTGCCGTTCGCCAAGGAAATCACCAACCACTTGGGCACCGTGCACGCGATCGCGATGTGCAATGCGGCTGAATTGGCGGCGGGAATGATGACCGACGTGTCGATTCCCGAAGGCGCACGCTGGATTCCAAAAGGCATGACGGTGGAGTACCTGGCGAAGGCAAAAACCGACGTGACGGCGGTGGCCGATGGGGGTTCCGTGGACTGGACCACGGAAGGCGACAAGCTCGTGCCGGTGGATATTCACGACGTCGAGGGGAAGAAGGTGTTCACGGCGCGGATCACCATGAACGTGAAGCTTTCTTAAACGCTGACCGATTTGCCTGAGTGGACGCAAAACAACTGTGGGAGCGGGCTTGCTCCGGGCGGCGTTCCGACGAAGAGGGAGTATCAGTCAACTTCATCTTTGCCTGATGCACCGCCTTCGTCGGAACGCCGCCCGGAGCAAGCCCGCTCCCACAATTGCTTGAGTTGTCTGGTGGGGCGCAGTCAGCGCGGCGACTCGCCCAACCGCTCGCGGACAAATTCATTGGCCTTGTGCGTCAATTGATCCAGATGCCGGTCACGCTGTTTTTCCGCATCAAGCATCGCCCGCTTGCCGTGCTTTTGCAGCAGGTACGTATGAATCTGCCGCACCTCCAGCGAGCTGTAGATCGACGCCACGTCGAGCAACCCCATCAACCCGTCAGAGCGATGATCGCGGGTGTTCATCAACACCTGCGTACCGCGCGTGCCCAGCACCTGAAAGCCCATCGATTCAAACCACGGCACCTTGGCCACCGCGCAGGTCAGCTCGGCATGCGGGTAGCGGCCGACCATTTCCCGCAGCATCCGCCGCGCCACGCCCTGACGCCGATGGCCGGCCTGCACCGCCATGTATGCGACGCCGCACGCCTCGGGATCGTCCTTGATCGGCAGGTACAGCAAGAAGCCGATGACCTGTTCCGGATCGTCCACATCGGTCGCGATCAGCAACTCCACCGCCACCCCTTTCGCCCCGTTCAGCGCCTCCAGATAGAGGTGAACCTCATAGCCGATCGCGTACTGGTAAACGTTGTACAACAGGTTGCTCGGCGGGATGGCGACCATGCTGATGTCGGTCAGGTTATCGACCACCATCTGCAGAATCTGGCTGGTGAGGTGCTCGGGGCACGGGGTTTTGAAATGGGTGATCTGGGGCATTGAGGCTCTGCTCTGACTCTGGCGGCGGACGCGCCTATCATAACGCGCCGACGAGACCGGGGTGGCGTGTCAGTTGACAGTCATGCCGAGTGACTATGGAAATCAACTGTAGGAGCCGGCTTGCCGACGATGAGGCCAGCGGCAACACCTCCTCACCGGGCGGGGCAATGGGGAATAACACCCTCCCCAAGACTGAGGAATATCCCCCAACTGTTAACTCTCGTTAACACTTCCCACGCATATCACTGAACCTAACGCGATGATTTATCTGACAATCTCGTTAGTGGCTCAGCTTTTGCGTCGATTTTTGCGCATGTGCCGACACCACGACACGCCCCCAGAGAACCACCATGAAAAGCTCAGCTCCTGTGAACAAGTCGCCCGGCTTTTTCCGGACGCCGGGCATTACTCTGGTGATGCTGATGACTTCCAGCCTGTCTGCGGTGAATGCCGCTCCGCTCGATGATTTCGGGCCACCGCCTCCGACCGATCCGTCAGCCTTCCATAACCCGCCTGCCGACCCTAAGGCAGCCCTGGAAGCACTGAAAAACCTGCCCCCGGCCAATCAAGGTGCCCTGGCCTTGCCCAACGGCGTGTTCGGCGACCGAAACACGCCGCGTGCCGACAACGTACTGCCACCCGCCGCACAGACATCGTTCAACTACCCCACCAACGGCAAGCCCAGCCCCTTGTTCGGAGCCGAACCATTCACTCAACAACTGCTGCTGTTCGAAGAGTTCGGCTCGGAAACACTCGACCCGACTACCCCGCCACAGACGATAACATTCCCCGTGCCAACCCTCGGCCCGGCGCCCCAGCAGGATCCGAACAACGTCGCCCGCAGCGGCCCGTCGAGTGCAGCGCTCGAAGCCTTCCTGCGCCAGCCGGGGTTGTCCCCGTTTCCTTCGCAGTTTTCCAATGTACTGGACCGCAATCCGTGGAAAGCGCAGATCGAAGCCTTCCTCAACCGGCATCCGGTAGGCTCGCCGGCGGAGGGTCGGCCACCGGGAAAAGGCTGGTCGCATCAACGCTGGAACGAGTTCTTCCCGCAGGTTCAGTTCAAGACAGTTCAAGCCGGTGCCAGAACCAACCAAGGCCTGCGTGACGCCCAACAATTGCACCACTACAACAAGGGCGAATTCGCCCCCGGCGGGCTCTACTACCAAACCTCGGACATCCCGGCGACAGCGGGCACCACTCGCGGTATCGACGTGCGTTTTCATTCAAGAATGCCGGTGCAGAATCACAACTCGCTGTGGACATTCGACGGCACCGTGCCGGCCAAATTGCTGATGGTCCGTTACGGTCAAGCGTTGCTGATGCGCCATTACAACGCCCTGCCAATCGACCCCGCAGCCAACGCCGGTTTTGGCCTGCACACCATCAGTACCCACGAACACAATGGGCACTCGCCGGCTGAAAGCGATGGCTTTACCAATGCATTTTTCTTTCCGGGGCAGTTCTACGATTATCGCTGGCCGCTGCAACTGGCCGGCTACGACACGATCAACACCAAGGCGCAGGATCCGCGTGCAGCCTTCCCCTGCTCACCGGGCGAAAAACTCTTCGTCAATGATGTCAGTCCGGGCCTCAAGACCTGCGAAAACGGCAGCATAAAAATCCGTGGCGACTGGCGAGAGACCATGAGCACCCACTGGTTCCACGACCACATGCTCGATTTCACCGCGCAGAATGTCTACAAGGGCAATGCGGCAATGATGAATTACTACAGCGCTGTGGATCGCGGCAACGAAGCGATCGAGGACGGCGTCAACCTGCGTTTTCCCAGCGGTTCAGCAATGCCTTGGGGCAACCGCGACTACGACGTGAACCTGCTGATCTCCGATAAGGCCTGGGACGAGAACGGCCAGTTGTGGTTCAACCCGTTCAACACCGACGGCTTTCTCGGGGATCAGATGCTGGTCAACTGGCAGTACCAGCCGAGCCTGAAAGTCCGCGCGCGCAGCTACCGTTTCCGCATTCTCAACGGCTCGGTGTCGCGCTATTTCAAGCTGGCGCTGGTACGGGAAATCAGCGGCAATGGCGGTGAATTTCCGGGGCCTGCCGGCTCTGGGGTTTCCTATAATCGGGTGCCGCTCCACCTGATTGCCAACGACGGAAATATCATGGAACACGCCGTGCCGTTCGACGGCAGCATGGACCTGGATGGTGACGGCGATAAGACCAATAACAATGCGATCCTGCCAACCATGGGCATCGCCGAACGTTTCGACATCATCGTCAACTTCTCGAAAAACGGGATCAAGGTCGGCGACAAACTGTACTTCGTCAACCTGCTGGTGCACGAAGACGGCAAGGGCCCGGAAGAACCCGCCCCCCTGGCTGACGTGCTGTCCGAGAAGTACAAGGCCGTCATCAAGCAAACCAGCAATGGCCCGAAATGGGACAGGGGCGACCCGCTGGTTGGCAAATTCCTGCAACTGTTGGTTCAGCCCTACAGTGGTCAGGACGTGGCCATGGACCCGGCAGCCTTTGTGCCTGGCGGCAAGACGATGATCCCGTTGCCCATCGATCGCGACAACCCGAACGACCAGGCCAGGCTCAACGTGGCGCGGCATCGGGAGTTCATTTTCGGTCGCTCCGATGGCACCGATGAAGCACCATGGACGATCAAAACCGATGGTGGCCCCGGCTTTCCCATGGACCCTCGCCGCATCAGTGCCGCACCGCAACTGGCCAGCGGCCCCACGGACGCCGGGTTCTCCGGCGACGGCACCCTTGAAGTGTGGAAAATCAAGAACGGCGGCAATGGCTGGAACCACCCGGTGCATGTGCATTTCGAAGAAGGCGTCATTCTCAGTCGCGACGGCAAGGCACCGCCGGAATGGGAAAAATGGGCACGCAAGGACGTCTTTCGTATTGGCGAAGGCGTCGACAGTTCAGTGGATGTCGACGTGGCGCTTCACTTCCGCGAGTTCGCCGGCACCTACATGGAGCACTGCCACAACACTCAGCACGAGGACACGTCGATGCTGCTGCGCTGGGATTCCGAGCATCCGGGGCAGTTCCAGTTGATGCCAACGCCGATACCGGGTTGGGACGGCGTCACCTTCGTCAACTCCGTGGCACTGCCGACTTTCCGCACTGGCGTTGACGGCGATGATAATGAAGGCCCGAACAAAAAACCCGTGGCCAACAATGACAGCGCCACGAGTAGTAACGGCCTGCCAGTGACCATCAGCGTGCTCGCCAACGACACCGACCCGGACGGTAACCTGCCGCTCAAGGTTGTCGGCCTGACCCAGCCGGATTCGGGCCAGGGCTCCGTGAGCACCGACGGCATTCGAGTGTTCTATATGCCACCGGCCATTGTTGCGGCGCCGTTCACTGCGGTGTTTACCTACGAAGCCAGTGACAACCTTGGCGCCGTCTCGGACAAACCGGCAACGGTGTCCGTGGCGGTCAGCGCTGCGGCGGCGGTGAATGAAACGTTGTTGGTCACCCGCGCTTCCGTCAACGTGCGCAGCAACAATCGCTATACCTGGGACGTGACCGGGACGACCTCGCGGGCGGCGGGCAACAGCATCACCGTCAGTGCGTCGACCACGGGCGGCCAGCTCAATCTGGGAACCGCGACGCTCACGCCGAACGGTACGGGTGCACGCTGGAGACTGTCCGTTACCACCACCGGCAACGGCCCGACACCGAGCCCGACCATCACCGTTCGCTCAGCGCTCGGGAAGACCGTTACAGCGCCAATTGCCGTGCATTAAAACGGCCACGCTTTGACGTCTGGTCAGCCACACCGCGTCGCCTGTATCGCCAGCAAGCCGGCTCCTACAGGTTCGGTGGTGTGTCAGGTGCATACAGATCCTTGTAGGAGCCGGCTTGCTGGCGATGGGGCTTGCGCGGTGTATCAGATACACCGCCATCGCTGGCAAGCCAGCTCCTACAGGTTCGGTGGTGTGTCAGGTGAATACTGATCCTTGTAGGAGCCAGCTTGCTGGCGATGGGGCTTGCGCGGTGTATCAGATACGCCGCCATCGCTGGCAAGCCAGCTCCTACAGGTTCGGTGGTGTGTCAGGTGAATACAGATCCTTGTAGGAGCCGGCTTGCTGGCGATGGGGCTTGCGCGGTGAATCCGATACACCGCCATCGTTGGCAAGCCGGCTCCTACAGGTTCGGTGGTGTGTAGGAGCCGGCTTGCTGGCGATTCAGGCGACGTGGTGTGTCAGCTCAGCGGGTGTTACCACTGATACGTCGCGCTCGCCTGAACGGTGCGCTGTGCGCCATACCAGCACCACGAATAGGAATAGCACGACGCCACGTACTCTTTGTTGGCCAGGTTGCTGGCGTTCACCGCCAGGCGCAGGTTGTCCTTGAGGCTGTTGATGTGCGGGATGTCGTAGTGCACTGCCGCATCCAGCAGCGTGTAACCCGGCACCTTCAGTGTGTTGGCAGTGTCGCCCCAGGAGGAACCGACGTAACGCGCCCCGCCGCCGACACCGAAGCCTTTGGCAACGCCGTCGTGGAAGGTGTAATCCGCCCAGACCGAGGCCGTATGACGCGGCACGCCATAGTTGGTGGTGCCTTTCGCCGGCACTGCCGGGCCGACGGCGATGTCGGTCAGCGGCGCGTAGCTCACGGTGCTGTTGGACTTGGTGATGCGGTTGTCCAGATAAGCGTACGCGGCGGTGATGTCCAGGTTGTCATTCAGGCTGGCCTTGCCTTCGAGTTCGAAACCACGGGAGCGCACTTCACCGCTCTGTTCCTGGCAACGCCCGGTGCCGCACAGGTGCGTCGGATCCGGATCAAGCGTCGGCACGTTGCTTTGGCGCAGGTCGAAGACCGACGCGGTGATAAAGCTGTTGCTGCCCGGTGGCTGGTACTTGATCCCCACTTCGTATTGCTGGCCCTCGGTCGGTTTGAACACCGAACCACCATAGCCGGTGCCCGACTGCGGTTCGAAGGATTCGGCGTAGCTGATGTACGGCGACAGGCCGTTATCGAACAGATAAACCAGCCCCACGCGACCGGTGAACGCCTCGCTGTCCAGAGAGGTTTTGGTCTTGACGTTGTTGCGCAAGTTCATCGAGCTGTTGTTGTTGGTCGCCCAGTCGTAGCGACCACCCATCAGCAACACCCACTTGTCCCATTTGATCTGGTCTTGCAGGTACAAGCCCTTCTGCTGGTTACGCTGCGTCGCGTCGGTGGTGAACGCCGGTGTGACGACCGGAACACCGTAGACCGGGTCAAAGATATCCAGCGTCGGCCCCGTGCCGAAACCGGACTTGGTATCCGTGCTGGTGTTCTGATAATCGCCACCCAACAGCACCGTGTGTTGCACCGGTCCGGTGTCGAATCTGGCTTGCACCTGGTTATCCAGGGTGTAGGCATCCAGGTCGACGTCTGTGGCAATGGTCGACCGGTTGGAGGTGCGGTAATCGGCGCGCAGGTTGCTGTTGTAGAGGCTGCGATAAACGCCCTCGCTGCGCAGGTAACGCGCGTTCTGACGCAAGGTCCAGACGTCGTTGAGGTGATGTTCGAACAAATAACCGATGGAGAAATACTCGCGGTCACTCTTCTCGAAATCCTTGTCGCCGTCATAGAAATCAACATCGATGTCACGCCCGGTCGGGCTGTGCAACACCGAGCCCCACGCCGGTGTCGAACCGTACGAAGCCGCCTTCGGGTCTTTCTGGAAATGCCCCAGCAGCGTCAGCGACGTGTCATCGCTCGGGCGCCAGGTGAACGCCGACGAAATGGACTGACGCTGGGTTTCGGTGTGTTCCAGTTGACCATCGGCCTCGTCGTACAGACCGGCCAGGCGATAGGAGTAAACGCCCTGGTCGTCGAGCGGACCGCTCAAATCGAAGGTCGTGCGTTTCTTGTCGAAGGTGCCGTACTCGACGCCGATTTCATGGAACGGCGTATCCAGCGGCCGCTTGCTGACCATGTTCACCACACCGCTGGGGCTGGCCTGCCCGTACAGAACCGACGACGGCCCGCGCAAAACGTCCACGCGCTCGAGATCAAACGAGTCTTTTTGCGGCGAGGCATCGCGACTGCCCGGCATGCGCAAGCCGTCCAGATACACGGCCGGGGAAAAACCACGGATGGTCATCTGATCCAGTCGCGAGGCGGTAGAGCCACGGGTTTCGGGAATCACGCCGGCGGTGTAACGCAAGATCTGGTTGAGATTCTCCGCGCCCTGGGCCCGCATCTGGTCCTTGGTGACCACGGAAATCGACTGCGGTGTTTCGTTCAGCGCCGTATCGGTCTTGGTCGCCGACAGCGCGCGCGTCGCGACATAACCCGCCACCGGGCCGGTCGGACTTTCGCTCGCATACGCGCCGTTGATGTTAGTGGCCTGCAACTCCAGAGAACCTTCGACCGCCTCGGGTGCAGGTTCGATGCGATAGCGCGTGGCCGATAGCGCGATGGCGTTGAGGCCGCTGCCCTGGAGCAATTGGGCAAGTGCGTCGCCGGTGCTGAATGGTCCGCTCAGGCCATTGCTGCGTTTACCGCGCGTCAAGGCCGGGTCGAAGGCCAACACCAGATCCGCCTGCTCGGCCAGGCTGTTCAGCGCCTGACTCAAATCCCCGGCCGGGATCGAAAAACTGCGGACAGCACTGGTGTGTGAACCCGCGACCGGCGATTCGGCAGCCAGCAGCGGCGCCGCGACAAAAGCCATCGCCACTGAAAGCGCCAGTGGGTGCAACGGACGAGCAAAGCGAGACATGAGAAATCCTGCGAAATGGAAGGCGTTACTAACCATGACGGCCATGTCGGAAAAACAGACAATGAATGCGAGCGATTTGCATTAATATTTTTTGAAACCCCGAAACCCTGTAGGAGCGAGCCTGCTCGCGATGGCGGTGGGTCAGACAGACCGTGTCGCCTGGATCGCCGGCAAGCCGGCTCCTACAGGTTGGGGTGAAACGGTATTGATGCCTTCCTCAACCTTGTAGGAGCTGGCTTGCCAGCGATGGCGGTGGGTCAGACAGACCGTGTCGCCTGGATCGCCAGCAAGCCGACTCCTACAGGTTGGGGTGAAACGGTATTGATGCCTTCCTCAACCTTGTAGGAGCTGGCTTGCCAGCGATGGCGGTGGGTCAGGCAGACCGCGTCGTCTGGATCGCCAGCAAGCCGGCTCCTACAGGTTGGGGTGAAATGGGATTGATGCCTTCCTCAACCTTGTAGGAGCTGGCTTGCCAGCGATGGCGGTGGGTCAGGCAGACCGTGTCGCCTGGATCGCCGGCAAGCCGGCTCCTACAGGGTCGGGGGGTTAGAGGGGTTTGATCACCACCAGCAGATCGGTGAAGTGCTCGACCTGGATCGGCAGGTTGTCCGCCAGTGTCGCGAGTGCAGCATCGGTGTCGTCGAGGCGGAACACGCCGGAGACGCGCAGCCCTTGCAGCGCCTGTTCGTCGTAGCGCACCAGGCCCCGTCGGTAACCGGCGAGGGCCTGAAGCACTTCGCTCAAGGGGCGGTCATCGACTTTGAGCAGGCCCCGGGTCCAGGCATCCGGGTGGGCGTTGCCGATAGGTTGCGGTGCTTGCGCCCGGCCCGCTCTGAGGGTGGTTTGCTCGCCCGCCGCAACGTTCACCGCCTCGGTGCCGTTGGCTTTGGCGGCAACAACAGACTCCAGCACACTGACCATGGTCGAACCATCGGCTGCACGTTTCACCAGATAGCGCGTGCCCAGCGCCGTCGCCGTCCCCTGATCAGTGCGCACCACAAACGGACGCCGGGCGTCCTTGGCCACCTCGACCCACATCTCCCCTTCCAACAACTCGATGACGCGCTGCTGGCCGTCGAACTTCACGTCCAGCGCCGAATGACTGTTGAGCTGAACATGGCTGCCGTCCGAAAGCACCACCTCACGCCGCTCGCCCACGCCGGTACGTTGATCGGCGAGCCAGACCGGCATGTTGTCCAGGCCGATCCAGCCACAGACCAACACACCCAGCAGCGCAATCGCCTGGGCGCCACGGCCCGACACTCTCGGGCCCGGCCGGGCAAAGGCATGCTTGAGGGCAACGCGTGCGGGGGCGGCAGGCAGCTCGTCAAAACCGCCCCACAAAGCCCGCATGCGCTCCAGGGCGAGCGCGTGGCGCGGGTCGGCTTCGCACCAGACATCGAAAGCCACGCGTTCGGCGTCGGTAGCCAAATCGTCGTGCAACAACGTCAGCCAGTAAGCCGCCTCAAGGATCATCTGCTCGGAGGGTGGTTGGATGTTCGTCACGACGGCTGTTCCGCCCCGTACAAGGTGTTGTAGCAATGGACGAGCGCACCGGCGACGTAGTTCTTGACCGTGCTGGCGGACACTTTCAGTTCAATCGCGATCTCGCTGTAGGTAAGGCCGTCGAGCCGGCTGAGCAGGAACGCCTCGCGGTTCTTGTCTGGCAATCCGGCGAGCATCACAGCGATTTTTTCCAGCGCCTCAAGCGCCACATGGATCGCTTCGGGGTCGGGCATGCCGGCGTCATGCGCCTGGATCGCCAGCGCCTCGAGGTACGCCTGCTCGATCCGCCGGCGTCGGGCCCCATCGATCAACAAGCGCCCCGCCATGGTCGCCAGAAATGCCCGCGGCTCTTTGATGGTGTGAGGCTCGGCGAGGGTGAGCACGCGAATGAACGCGTCATGGGCCAGATCGGCCGCACGTTGCGAACAGCCGAGTTTTTTCCGTAGCCAGCCATGCAACCAGGAATGGTGATCGCTATAGAGGTCGGTGAAGGTCCGCTGACGACGGGCAACGTCGTCATCAACCACGGAAAAATCGCGCATACGCAAAAATTTCTCAAATAAGAAAGATTACCAGTAGCGCGAACGATGACAGTAAAACCATGGCAGAGCAAGCGACGTAAAGCCGCGGTGAATCAGAACATTGCGCAGGAGGCTAAACAGCTATTGCTCCGGCGCAACCATCCGGAACCTGATGTTGATATCGTCGGAAACCACCGTGTCCGCCCACTCGCCTTCACCGATTTTGAAGTCGCTGCGCTTGAGCGTCAGCTGGCCATCGAATATGCCGATGGCTTTCTGGGACTTCAGCAGGACCGGCACTTGCACCGTGCGCGTTATTTTCTTGAGGGTGAGATTGCCGGTGATCAAGTAACGGTTGTTGCTCAACACTTTTACAGCGGTCGATTCAAATGTCGCCTTCGGATAAGTGGCCGTGTCGAACCACGCGGGCTTTTTCAGCTCTTCGTTGGCGTCACTGCTTCCGGCATCGATGCTGTCGAGTTCGATCGTGAGCACGGCGTGGGCTGCCGAGGGGTTCGTCGTGTCGAAATCCAGCTTGCCTTCGAACTTGCCGAACGTGCCGTAGACCCGTGAGCTGAACTGTTTGTAGGTGAAAGAGATCGTGCTGGCGGTCTCATTCACCTGTTTGTATTCGATGGCATCGGCGCACGGCAACACGCCGAGCGTGAGCGCGACAAGCACGGCGGCGGAACGCGGGAAACGAAGGTTCATGGGATTCTCCGGCAGGACGCCCTGGTGCAGTGAGGTGCTGCACACAAAGGCCAGCCATAGGTGGACTAAAGCAAAAAATCGCCGTTTGTGCCATGGGTGCACCGGCGGCCCGACCACCTGTCGCGCAACCCCGTTACGCGCCGGATGCCTGAGTCATGCAGGTGTTTAATGAGTGTTCCATTCACCGCAACGGGAGGCTGGTCATGAAAATCGTCGTCATCGGAGGGACTGGACTGATCGGCAGTCAACTGTGCAAAAACCTGCGGGCACTGGGGCATGAAGCGCTGGCAGCGTCGCCGAGTACCGGCGTCAACGTCATCAGTGGCGAAGGACTGAAGGAAGCCTTGAAAGGCGCAGATGTGGTGGTGGACGTGGCGAACTCGCCCTCATTCGAGGATCACGCGGCGTTGCACTTTTTCGAAACGGCCGGGAAAAACCTGTTCGCGGCGGAGAAAATCGACGGCGTCAAACACCATGTTGCACTGTCGGTGGTCGGCACCGAGCGCATGCTCGAAAGTGGTTACTTCCGGGCGAAAATGGCTCAGGAAAAACTCATCAAACACTCGGGCATTCCTTACACGATCCTGCGCGCCACGCAGTTCTTCGAGTTCATCGGTGCCATTGCCTACTCGGGTCGCGAAGACGGCAACACCATCCACCTGACCCCTGCCGCACTGCAACCGATTGCCTCGCTCGATGTCGCCACGGCGCTGACCGATATCGCCTTGAAAGCGCCAGACAACCAGACCCTGGAAGTCGCCGGGCCGGATCGCAGGCCAATCGTTGAATTCGTGAGCCAGTATCTGCAGCACATCAAAGACCCGCGCGAGGTTGTCCCGGATGACACGGTTCCTTACTTCGGTGCGCCCATCAACGATCAGTCACTGACGCCAGGGGCGAATCCGATCGTGGGCGCGACACGTTTTGAACATTGGCTGAAGAGCACATTGGCGCCCAATTGACGCTTATCGATGTTGCCCGGGCCGGCGGCCGGTTCGACTCGCCTGGCGAAGTCGAACCGGTCGTGCGGTGCATCACTCGGTGATGACGTTCAACGTCACGTCGATGTTGCCGCGGGTGGCTTTGGAGTACGGGCAGATCTCGTGGGCGCCATGCGCCAGTTTCGTTGCGACCTCGTTCGACAGGCCCGGTACGCGCAGGGTCAATCGCCCCTGGATGAAGTACGCCTGGCCGGTCTGGCCCAAATCAACTTCGATGTCTACCGCCGTGTCGGCCGGCAGTGTCACGTTCAACTCCTTGGCCACCAGGCCGACAGCGGCGCTATAGCAGGCCGACCAGGCGCCGGAGAACAATTGCTCGGCGGTCGGGTGCGGCAGAATGTTCGAAAACTGGTGCGCCGGTTTTGCGCTGCCGGGCGAGGACAGCACGATGTCGAGGTTGCCGTTGTGGCCGCGCGACGTGTTGCCGGCTGCGCTAGGGGTGGTGTGGGTTTTGCCGGTTGCCAGGACTTTTTCGATCTTGCTCATGATGAATGCTCTCAATTAGGGATTTGTTTTACGCGTGCGCTTTTATCGCACGCGATGCTTTGACAATAATTAAACGGTGAGGACGTTCAGTGCCACATCAATATTGCCGCGTGTTGCTTTCGAGTATGGGCAGATCTGATCAGCGGTGTGCGCCAGCGTGGTGGCGATGTCGTGTGGCAGACCCGGTACGCGTAGGGTCAAACGAGCCTGAAGGAAGTAGGCCGGGCCGGTTTGCCCCAGATCGACTTCGATATCGACCGAAAAGTCCGCTGGCAGTACCACGTTCAAATCATTGGCCACCAGACCGACGGCAGCGGTGTAGCACGCCGACCATGCACCGGCGAACAGTTGCTCGGCAGCCGGGTGCGGCTGGGTGCCGGCAAACACATGAGCAGGTTTGGCGCTGCCAGGTGTCGACAGGGTGATGTCGAGGCTGCCGTTGTGGCCGCCGGAGGTGTTGCCGGCAGCGCTGGCGGTGGTGTGGGTTTTGCCGGTGGCCAGGACTTTTTCGATCTTGCTCATGGGGTGAATCCTCGATGTTGCGATAGGTTTGATTTAGTGTCGCATTCGATTGTGTCGCATGCGATGGATGAATATTCACGCAGATGCCGGTGGGTGTCAATAGGTGGTTAGCGAGTTCTGCGACGAGCGGTATAAACCATCAGGCCGCCATCGCCGGCAAGCCGGCTCCTACAAGGATCGGGTTTGCACGCGGACATTGTAGGAGCCGGCTTGCCGGCGATGGCGCCCTCAAGATCAACGCAACTTCCAGCCAAAAAAAATGGGCCACCCTGCAACGGATGACCCATCTCTCAAACCCCAAATGTTTACGCCGCCCCACTCCCCTGCCGCTGCCACGCCCGCGTCAACAAACCGATGACCTCGGCATCCGCAGTCTGGGAAAAATCCACGTACCAATGCCCGATCGACATAAACCAATCAGCAGTGATCGGGCACACCAACTCGTCCACCTCACCGCGCAGCGCCTCCGCCGTTTCAACCGGCGCCACCGGCACCGCGACGACAATGCGCGCCGGCGCCTGTGCGCGCACCGCGTGAATCGCCGCCCTCATCGAAGCGCCCGTCGCCAGGCCATCGTCAATCAGAATCACCACCTGATCCTTGAGCTGCACCGGCGCGCGCGTTCCGCGATACACCTGCTCACGCCGCAGCAGTTCGCGGGTTTCCCGTGCGACCACGGCATCGAACGCGGCCTGATCAATCGGGTGTGCCCGCAGCGTATACTCATTGAGGATTTGAATACCGCCGCTGGCAATCGCGCCCATCGCCAGCTCCTGATGGGTCGGAACGCCCAGTTTGCGCACCAGCATCAGGTCGAGGCGAACGTCCAGCGCGGTCGCCACTTCGTACGCCACCGGCACACCGCCACGGGGCAAGGCGAGGACGATGACATCGGGGCGATGCGCGTACTTGAGCAACGGCGCCACCAGCCGCCGACCGGCATCGGCGCGGTCTTGCAGAATGGTTGTCGATGAAGGACTCATGTGGAAAACCTCCCCAGGCGATCAAGCCTGTCGGTTTACATCACCGTCACTCTGGATTGTCAGTCCGAAGGTGGACGACAGCAAGCCCGCCGGCCTTCACCGACGACTCGACTTTGTGGAGCAACTTTTGACGCAAAAAAAAAAGCCACCCTGTTACGGGTGGCCCTCTTTTTAAAACCGGAGGTATCCGGGAAGTTCAGCGAACGTTACAACTTAGCAAGCACTCGCAACAGCCCGCTGCGGCACCACATCGTCGTTCTGTTTTATCACTCGTTGAGTCAATGCCAGCATTGCCAGGAAACCCAGTGCAATCAACAGCGGATACGCCATCAACAGTTCAGAGAGTGAATACTTCCAGGCCAACGGGCGTCCGACACCCAGCAGGGCCGCATACATCCAGGACACCGCCGACAGCGAGCCGCAGAACAGCGCCAGCATCCGAGCGCTAAACTCGAGCTTGAGCAGCGATCCGGCCTTCTGCATAGCCGGCAACACCAGGCGATGCAACAAGATGCCGTTGTACGTCAGCAACATGACAATGATCACTTTGGCTTGAAGTTTCGGGTTCATGAAGTACTCGACTCCCTTCTCCAGGTAATCAATACCCACAATTGCAATACCGGTGACCCACAAAGCAATCAATGCAACAACGACAGACGTCTGGAGACTTTCCAGATGCGCATTATCGTGTTCCGAAAACACCTTGCCCTTCAACAAGTTCTTAACCATGGCTATATCACTGGTCAACACCAAACCAATGGCAACACAACAGGCGACCAAGTGAGCATAAACAACACCCAACCGCACAAATTCCATACACTCTTTGTTTTCGACCAGACTCATAATTGTATTTATAGACACGGTACTTCTCCAACTGATTATACAGTGCGAATCATTAGTTCAGCGGGGCTCTAATCGAGTTACAGGCCCTACGAGATTCGACTGATAAAAGACAAGCCAAATCAGTGATTTGGCGCGGCTGAACCGATTAATTTGCCCGGCAAATCAAGTTCGGCTATTTGTTGGCTCCTGAATTTCAGGTAAAAAAATCCTCATTTGCATTCAATGCATATGAGGTTCGGGATCCACTTCTCTTTCTGCAGCTGCAGGGGCAGGTCATGGCGACGTGCTGAAGTATCAGAGGGCATTAAAGCAAAAATGTTCATTTTTCGTGCAAACCACCGACAAACGGTTAGTTCAGAAGAAACAACTCGCCTCGATGGATAATACCCAACTTCCCTGAAAGCCACGTGATAACTGGCCTGGTAAATTACTTGAGGCCTTAGATTCTTCCATTGGATCCATTAGTTGTTACCTCACTAACGATATCTGCAATAGAGACCAACTCGCATTCCGTGCCCCTCCAACTAAAACAGTCATACTTATTAGGGCCAGATTTGAAATAAAGGATCCAATCTACACCAGGCGTTCAATCTTCTGATGTTGCCACACTAGTTTGTAATACAGCGTCTGCAACATCAGCATCCCCAAATACGCCACCGGAAACGCCATCCACACACCCTGCAATCCGAACTGCCCGTCCAGCACATACGCCATCGGCAACTGCACGCCAAGCACGCACACAATCGAAATCGCCATCGGCACCAACACCGTGCCGCTGGCCCGCATGATCCCGCCGACAATCGCCTGAAAGCCAAACACCAACAGGCTCCAGAGCATGATGTGCAACAAGTGCTCGGCCTTCGCCCGAGTCAAATCGTCCGTCAGAAACAACCCCAGCAACCAGTGCGACAACAGGTAACCCAACACCACCAACCCACCGGTCAGGCACACATTGATCAACAACCCGGTGCGCAGAATCGGCCCCATCCGCTCAATGCGCCCTGCCCCAATCGCCTGCGCCCCAAGAATCGACGCCGTGATAGCAATCGACAACGCCGGAAACTGCACATAATTGACGATCTGCGTCACCGCCCCATACGCCGCCGTCGCCTGCGAACCGTGCTGATTCACCAGCGCCAGAATCACCAACTCCGACACCGACAACACCACCATCTGCAACCCGGTCGGCAAACCGATGCGCAACACCTTGCCGAGAATCACCCGATCCAGGCGCATCGCCGCAAACATCTCCCGATCCGGCGCCAACGGATGCCCCCGCCGAATCAACCGCCACGCCAACCACCCCATCGCCGACAAATTCCCCACCAATCCCGCATACGCCGCACTCTGAATCCCCAACATCGGCAACCCGAACCAACCGCGAATCAATGCGGGCGTCAACGCCAACCCGATGCAGGTCGACACCACCAATGCGATCAGCGGCGACACCGTATCGCTCACCCCGCGCAACAGCTGGGTGAAGAGCACGTAGACCAGCAGCGACGGCATGATCCACATCATCACGTGGGCGTAGGACACGGCGTCGTCCAGCACGTCGGCTGGAGTGCCCAAGCCTTGCAAGGCTGGCCTTGCGAATACGCTGCCCAGCACCGCCGCTGTCAGGCCGATGATTGCTCCCAACAGCAACGTGGTGGCGGCGATGGTTTTCACTAGGTGCGGTTCACGCGCGCCCCAGGCTTGGCCGATGAGCACGCTCGCACCCGCGCCGAGGCCGATGACCAGGGCGATGAAGAAGAACACGATGGGGAACATGCCGGAGACGGCGGCCAGGGCTTGGGTGCCGAGCATTTGGCCGATGTAGATGCTGTTGACGGTGCCCGACATGGATTGGAGGAAGTTGGAGAGGACCATGGGGGTGAGGAAAAGGAGGTAGGTTTTCCAGAGGGGGTGTTGGGTGGTGGGGGTTTGCATTGAGGGTCCGTCTCGGGTGGGGGCTGGCATCCAGGAAATTCTACGCTAGGGGGCTGACCGTAACGCGTGCCCATTTTAGAAAGAGTGGGTAGCGTGATTAATGTCTGCTTTCGCCTGTGGATTCAACCGGTCGACGCAACGGATTGGGTAAATCGTCCAGCGCTGCGCCCCATTGGCTGAGTGATCACTTCCTCGATAAAGAACCCTTAAGAGCTCTCCAAACGTTGATACTAAGAAGGCAGAACCATGCCCCGCTCAAACAGGACAGTACTGGCAAATTCCGTGAACGCTCTAACTGCGCGGGGAATATGCCGCCTGCTCGGAAATACAAAATAGACACCTGCCTCATGGCTATAGCCGGGCAAAACTTCCTTCAGCACTCCTTGTTCTAGAGGTGCGAGTGTGGTCAGGGATGGCACCAGCGCTATACCCAGGTTTGCCAGCGCAGCGCCTAGCTGTGCCTGATGAGTGTTCACCTGAAAACGGCTGCTGACGGGCACTTCGATCATGCCGTCTGGACCACGCAATCGCCATGTGACCGGAGTGCTTCCGATCGCGGGCCGCGTGATGCATTCATGTTGGGTCAGATCTTGCGGACTGATCGGTGTTCCATGTGTGGACAGGTAGTCGGGGCTGGCAACCATACGCCACTCAATCCAACCGATTTCCTTTGCCACCAGCATTGGCTCCACCATTTTGCCGGACCTGACGGCGACATCAATGCCGTCAGCCAGTAAGTCGGCGCGAGCATCGCTAAGCACAAACTCCACTCGCACGGCGGGATGCTTGGCCATGAAGTCCGCAATCAATTCCATGGGAAACCAGTTTAAGAAGTCCACGCCGGCTGCCACGCGAACCCGGCCGCTCGGCTTTTTGCTGCTATCTGCCAGATCCTGGGCAGACTGGTTCAGTGCGTCGATCTGCTCTGCACACTGTGCAAAAAAGGCCTGGCCGGCATCTGTCAATGCCAAACGGCGCGTTGAACGCTGCAGTAAGCGTACGCCGACGCTGCGTTCCAGTGCTTGCAGACGACGGCTGCCAGTGCTGGGCGGAATACCCAAGCGTCGCCCAGCCTCTGCAAAGCTGCCCGCACGTACCACGTGAACGAATAGGGCAATGTCATTCAAGTCCAAGATCAATCATCCCAAAAATGCACGAGTACATGTCATTGCTTCATCTTTTCCCATAATAACTCCCGACCTAACATTGCGGGCACCTTTTACACAGGAAGCCTGTAATGACCCTCTCTTTGCATCACCCGGCGCAGCTTGGCGAACTGTATTTAAAGAATCGCATCATCATGGCGCCGATGACACGCAGCCGGGCAACTGAAGCCAACACTCCCAACGCTTTAATGGCCGAGTATTACTCCCAGCGCGCATCCGCAGGGCTGATCATCGTTGAAGGCACCTCGCCTTCACCGAATGGCCTGGGTTACGCGCGGATGCCAGCCTTATTCAATGGTGCCCACGTACAAGACTGGAAGCAGGTCACCGCCGCAGTGCATGCCAAGGGTGGCAAGATCGTGCTTCAGCTAATGCATGCCGGTCGTGTTGCGCATGTTGCCAATTTGCCCCTCCGCGCAGAAGTGCTTGGCCCCGGCGCGGAGCGCGCACCGGGTGACATTCATACTGACGCACATGGCATGCAGGCCACCTCCACGCCACGCGCGATGAGTGCCACCGATATTCAGGTGGCCGTCGCCGAATTTGCGCGCGCAGCGAGCCTCGCCATTGAAGCCGGTTTTGACGGTGTGGAGTTGCATGCCGGCGGCGGTTATCTGCTTGATTCCTTTTTCAACGCAACCATCAATCAACGCAATGATGCATACGGCGGAAGTTCGTCCGCGCGTAACCGTTTCATTCTGGAAGTCGTTCAGGCAGTGGTGGCTGCAATCGGCGCGACGCGTGTAGGCATCCGCTTCATGCCCCACAGTGGATCGAATGGTGCATTCAACTATGCGGAAATGGACGCGCAATATGTCGAGCTCTGTCGGCAACTCTCCAGCTTCGGCCTCATGTACCTGCACCTGGTGAACTTCGAGTCGATGGGGCTGCCGCCGCTGCCGGTCAGCCTACGTGACGCCATGCGCGACGCTTTCAAGGGCCCACTCGTATTGGCAGGTGGTTTTGACCAGGCCAATGCGGCAGGCGCGCTGGAAAGAGACGAGGCCGAGTTTCTTGCCTTTGGTCGGCCATTCCTGGCCAATCCTGATCTGGTAAATCGTTTGCAGGCCGGCGCTCATTTGAATTCCGCCGACTTCGCGACGTTTTATTCCAGCGGATCGCAAGGCTATACCGACTACCCGACTCTGGCTGAACAAAACGCATTGAAGGTTGAAGCATGAAGACGTCCCAAACCTATCGGCTGACAGCGCCAAGCCTGGAATCGCTGCAACTGTTTACCGAGACCGTGCCTGCCATCGGCTCATACGAAGTATTGGTCCGGATGCGCGCCGCATCACTTAACTACAAGGACAATTTCTACCTGGCTGGCGCACAGGGTATTCAGCTGCCTCGCCCAACCGTGCCGCTATCGGACGGCGCTGGCGAAGTCGTAGCGGTTGGTGAGCATGTAAATCGGTTCGCAGTGGGCGATAGCGTGGCGGGTAACTTTGTGCAGGACTGGCTGTATGGCCCCCTCGCCGATCACGCCGCAAATTCGAGCACGACGCTTGGTCACGGGATTGACGGCACGCTGACGCAATACCGTGTCTTCAACCAGGAAGGGTTGGTGGCATTACCCCGGAATTTGTCTTACGAAGAGGGCGCCACGTTACCTTGCGCTGCGGTGACAGCCTGGAATGCCGTGCGAGAGGTACGCCCTTCGCAAACAGTGCTCATTCTGGGCACCGGCGGGGTAGCCCTGTTCGCACAGCAATTTGCCAGTGCGCTGGGCGCCCGAACTATCGTCACGTCCTCCAGCGACGCCAAGCTGGCGCGCGCAGCTGCGGCCGGGGCGGATCACTTGATCAACTATCAAAGCGATCCGGACTGGCACAAAAAAGCACGCGAGCTGACCGGTGGGAAAGGTGTTGATCACGTCATCGAGACCGTTGGTCCTGATACGCTGGAACGCTCCATACTCGCAACGCGCCGTGACGGTACGGTGCATTTGGTTGGCCTGATCAATCCGGTTGGGAAGATTGACCCAATGCTAATTCTTGGCGGTACGGTCACAGTACGCGGCGTGCGTGTCGGTTCGCGGCAATTGTTCGAGGAGATGAATACCTTCATCGAGCGCAAAGGAATCCACCCGATTATTGGACACCGCTTTGACTTTAGCGATGCCAGGGATGCCTTCGCCCAGCAACTCAAAGGGCCAGAGTTTGGAAAGATCGTAATCACCTTCTGACGTGGAGATGCTCGGCCGGACGCCGTCGCTCACGCGGCTGCTTCTGGCCGATTGTTGTCGTTCACGAACGACTGCTTTCGGCTGTGGATTCAACCGGTCGACGCAACAGATTGGCTGTTTTGCAGGACGAAGCAGTCACCGATGTTCCGCTGCCAACATTGACCTGAATTGAGAAGTGATCTCTGAAGATAGCCCGGCAGCTTCGAACACTGCGCAGGTGAAGCTAACGGGTGCAGGGCCTGGAGCAGTTATAATGCGGTCTGCAACCACAGCCACTGCACTGCATCGATAAAGCGAGCGCCCCTCATAACCTACGGCATTCTGCTGTAAGAAGTCAGCGCTGTTCGATGTATGAGGAACCGTGTCGAGAAGCCCGGCCCTCGCAAGTGCCAGCGTTCCCCCACAGATACCGGCAATTGTCGCTCCACTTGAACGACTAGCATGAAGAAACTCTCGAATATCCGGTGCTTCTGCACGCTCCCAGACCATTCCTCCAATGACGACAACAACGTCCGGTTTCCAGTCCAGACATTGTTGCAAGCTGCTATCGACAGTTACAGCCAATCCACCCTGCGAGAGGAACTGCCCCGTAGCAGAAGCGAAAAACCTGACGTCGATCCCGTAAAACGGAGACGCAGTTCCAGCAATGAAAGCATATTCCCAGTCCGCAAAACCGGGTGTCAGTATCAATCCCACGCGTGCCATCAGTCAGAATCCTCCATGAATGCCAATAACATATGGCGACAACACACATACATCAAGGGCTGCTATGGGTCGATAGCAGTCGCCCACGGAAGGCGCGTAATGGTCCTAGGACGCTATTAAAATCCTACACAAACCTCGGAATGCGTCACCTTCCCCGCCGTTCTGATGAAGCCTATAGTCCGACCCGTCGCCCAAAATGGCGATTCGGGTTTGGCGACCTGAGCTACGAGTGCGAGGGCAGCCTGCTCATTTGCAGGCGTCGTCGCAACCGCAAAACCGCTGTACTATGGCGGTTGCGCGCGGGAGACCTTCGGGTCTGCCGGTTACTCGTTCCCGGTTCGCCAACCTGCGCGCAACTGCCACCCTATTCGTTTGGCGACGATCTGTTGGCGGTCTCATTTAACTGAACGAGATCTCACCCATGGAAAGATACATGCCCCTCACCGGAATCGACCTGGTTCCGGCCTCCCTGCTCATCGACACCGAAGCCCCACTCGACGTATTGCAAGCCGCCGCTGACTACCGAATTCGCGCAGTTACACAGGTGCTGGAAAACATCGCCTTTCGCGCCGAGATTGGTTGCGACACGGTGGTGTTGTCGGATTTCTCCAAACTGCTGGCCATTCCGTTGCGCGATGGTTGTGACTTGATGGATGTGATTGGTCGGCGATTGCGGGCGCAGGCGAAGGAGTGAATGGAAACGGGCGCTGAGGGCGCCCGTTTTTTTTAGACTACAATAAAAGAGATCTGACACCTTTTATTCTCGTGCCACCGAACAGACTGCGTATACCTGCCGAGAGTTGGTTTAGCGCAACTTATACCCTGTAGCTGGGCACGGCATAAAATCACAAATATCGTCAGGCGCCGCGCACCATTCGAAAGTGCTCAACCGTCCATTGCTTTTGAATTTCCAATGGGAGAGCGTGGGGGGCACATACGCGCTCCTCTAACTTGGTCGCGTACTTTTCGGCGGATTTCTGGTCAGAGAACCTTATGTTCATACCGTAGGCATGAACTACCCAAAAGGGCGTAGGCTGCCTGGCGACTAACTCGATCGGCAGTACCATAGAATTGTCTCCGACACTCGGGAACGACACTTAAAAGTTTAGTTGAAAGCTCAAAAAAACTTACTGTTGCGCGCAAGCCTATGCCTTCGTGTTCTACTGATTCGCCATATTGTTGAAAGCAAATTCGCCTAAGCGTCTGTTTTGACGCAGAAGCAGCAACGAACCATCCTTATCAGGTTTCAAGCAACGGATTTGTTCACACAAATGCAAGGGGCGCCGCGATGCTCACCTGGATGCTGCTCTTCGTTCCGATAGCTATTGTGTTGGAGTTCGCCGCCCCAACGCATCATCTAGTGGTGTTCCTGGCGGCATCGCTTGCGATCATTCCGTTGGCGGGTTGGTTAGGCAGGGCAACCGAACACCTGGCGGAACGATCCGGTGAAGGTGTGGGCGGACTTCTGAACGCAACGTTTGGCAATGCCACCGAGCTGATCATTGCGCTCAGCGCGATGCGGGCAGGTCTGTACGATGTGGTGAAGGCGTCCATTGCGGGTTCTATCGTTGGCAATATCCTGCTGGTCCTGGGGGCGGCCATGCTCGCTGGCGGGCTGCGTCATCAAGAACAACGGTTCAACGCTACGGCCGCCCGCTCGCAGGCGACCCTGCTGACATTAGCGGCCATTGCGCTGGTGATTCCTGCGGCCTACAACGCCGTTATCGCAGCTCGGGCGCCGAAGGGTCTTCAATCTTTGAGCCTTTATATATCCCTGGTCCTGCTTGTGGTTTACGCCCTGTTCCTCGTGTACTCGCTTGTCACTCACAAAAACTCCTTTTCCGGCGATCCCAACCTTAAACACGACTCGGACCAGGCGCGCCTCTGGTCGAAGGGCAAGGCGTTGTTGGTCTTGGCGGTAGCGACCGCGTTGATCGCCTGGGTCAGTGAGATCCTGGTGGCCGCAATCGACCCCTCGGCCCGTCAGCTCGGCCTCAGCAATTTATTCATGGGTGTTTTCGTCATTGCGATACTGGGTAACGCGGCGGAGCATGCCTCTGCTATTTCAGCCGCCATGCAAAACCGCATGGATCTCACGCTAGCCATCGCCATTGGCTCTAGTGTGCAAGTGGCGTTGTTTGTTGCGCCCGTCCTGGTACTGGCGAGCTACTTCATCAACGCTACTGCCATGGACCTTGCGTTCTCCAATGGCTTGGTACTAAGTCTGTTGCTCGCAGTGCTGATCACCGGTCAGGTAGCGGGCGACGGGCGCTCAGACTGGCTCAAGGGGGTGCAATTGCTCACCGTGTATCTGATCCTGGGCCTTGCTTATTTTTTTACGCCGGATACTCCGGTTTCCTGAGGCAGGAGTTTGGCGCTGGCATTTGTTTTGCCAATTCGAGTAATTGTACTTCTGCCTCATGAGGAACCGCAGCTGAGAGCCAAGTTCGAACTGAACACATCTCAAAGTGAGCAGTTACTGTCGGCTTTCTGCCACTGCCCACCAGCCGCCAAGGGTCGATAGCAGTCGCCCACGGAAGGCGCGTAATGGTCCTAGGACGCTATTAAAATTCCGATACAAACCTCGGAATCCCTCACCTTCCCCGCCACTCTGATGAAGCCTATAGTCCAACCCGTCGCCCAAAATGGCGATTCGGGTTTGGCGACCTGATCGGTCGGATGCAAAAGCGCTGTGCTTTAATGCAGTCGCTTTTGCATGCCCGCAAAGCTGTCTTTATGGCAGCTGTGCGCGGGAGACCTTCGGGTCTGCCGGTTTTCCGATCCCGGTTCGCCAACCTGCGTACAGCTGTCACCCATTCGTTTGGCGACGATTGAGGGGCAGTCAAACTTTGCCTTGATCGGAGTTTCACCCATGGAAAGATACATGCCCCTCACCGGAATCGACCTGGTCCCGGCCTCCCTGCTCATCGACACCGAAGCCCCACTCGACGTATTGCAAGCTGCAGCTGATTACCGAATTCGCGCAGTTACACAGGTGCTGGAAAACATCGCCTTTCGCGCCGAGATTGGTTGCGACACGGTGGTGTTGTCGGATTTCTCCAAACTGCTGGCCATTCCGTTGCGCGATGGTTGTGACTTGATGGATGTGATTGGTAGACGATTGCGGGCGCAGGCGAAGGTGTGAATGAAAACGGGCGCTACAAGCGCCCGTTTTTTTGTCTCTGGATCTGACCACCCGTGTTGCCCAACCGCTGGTTATTTCTTCCTGCAAACTTCAACGTCGTCCTGAGTCCTTAACGCCGTGTCGATTCCTAATCTGTATCTGCAGTAGTCGATAATCCACTTCCGCTCCTCCTCCGTAAGGCGCTCTACTCTTCTGATCTCCCCATCATTGGCGTGGATGTTGTAGAACTTCATCCGAACAGTCGGGTGTTTCTTGATAAACAGGATGGTCTCGATGTCACCATCTTCAAGCGCTTCGTAGTACCCGATGTAGAGAACGGCAAGCACTAAAAGCACCGCTGCAATCAAAAAGGCTCGGACCGCAAACGGTGAGCAAACTGCCGTTATTGCCGGTGCTCGTACGCCCGTCGCCCCGACAGAGCCTCCCATAGCATAACGAGCCCTACTACGACGGTTAAAATGAAAAACATGACTTTTTGCAGCAGATACAAAACAAAGCGCTCTGGTTGTTCGTCGAATACAAGGTGTTCGTTAATCGTGTTTCGACGAGGCCCTGTCAATGCGTCTAATTGCCAAGTGGTCAGAGCGTCATATAGTTCCAGAGCCAACACCAAAGCAACGAGTAGTAATAACAGTGCACCGATGAAACGGTAAATGCGGGTGCGATATCCTGAGATCACAGAAGCTCCATCTTTCTAATCAGCTGATAACGTGGCGGCGGTTCATAGTGGTACCTGAGGGCGGCCATACGACAGGTCAGATATTCCTCGGGGCAAAAAACATTCACGAAGTAGACATTGCGCTTCTCGCTAGACGCCAAAGAAGACAGTCTATTCAACCGTGAACTGGTCCAGCAACAGCATAGTCCCCATGACTAGCACTACCCATCCCGCGCACAGGCCGACTCAGTTGCCGGGGCTTGCTCGCGATGGTCTTGAACGTAGCCGCGGGGTTCCTGGAGTAACGCGGGGTTCTTTGGTCCATCGCGAGCAAGCTCGCTCCTACAGTTTGTGCAGCTGACAGAGATGACTGCCCACAAGCACCCGTTTTTCTACGGTTTCAATCTGTGCCTTGAGGCGAAGGGATCCATTTACGAGCCCGCTGAGCGAAGCCATTTCACAAAAAAATATGTGAAGCCTTTCATACGGTACAAACCGCTAAGTATGCCCAAATCCCGAATCGTCACACTTGGCCTGCTCGCCTTTGATACGCAATGTAATCAATGCGCTGCCACGTTCCGGCTGCCGGGGCTGCACCCCATCATCACACTCACCAGAGACATGCCGCTCGCCCTATCAATGCCGTCAATGGTCACCATCACTTCAATGAAGTTCTCTTAAAAAATCCGCGGCGTAACATCTGCTCCATACCAACCAACAACACCCCGGAGCACACGATCATGAAACGCCAAACCATTCTCAGCATCGCTTTCTCGGTATTTGCAGTTAACGCTTTCGCCG
Source organism: Pseudomonas sp. PDM01 (assembly GCF_014852325.1). Classification (NCBI taxonomy): domain Bacteria; kingdom Pseudomonadati; phylum Pseudomonadota; class Gammaproteobacteria; order Pseudomonadales; family Pseudomonadaceae; genus Pseudomonas; species Pseudomonas sp. PDM01. The sequence goes on along the minus strand of NZ_JACVBK010000012.1, from coordinate 36,383 downwards.
CTACCTCGACTCACCCGGTTGTCGCTGAAGGCGGCTCGGATCGTCTGATTGAAAGTCGTGTGGCTGAAGGTGGTTCGGATCGTTTGATCGAGAATCGTGTGGCCGAAGGTGGCTCGGATCGTTTGATCGAAAACCGTGTTGCTGAAGGTGGCTCCGACCGCCTGATCGAAAACCGCGTTGCCGAAGGTGGCTCGGATCGCCTGATCGAAAACCGCGTTGCTGAAGGTGGCTCGGATCGTCTGATCGAAAACCGCGTTGCTGAAGGCGGCTCCGACCGTCTGATCGAAAACCGCGTTGCTGAAGGCGGCTCCGACCGCCTGATCGAAAACCGCGTTGCTGAAGGTGGCTCCGACCGCCTGATCGAAAGCCGCGCTGTATAAACAAATCGCGTCACCGCAATACCCAAAAAGCCCGGCCTGATCAGCCGGGCTTTTTCGTGCGGGCGCAAAACACAGTCAGTCACACAGGTCTGCAACCCAAAAACCACCACACAAAACTCATGGCGAAAAATATCTTAGCTACTACCCTTAGCCTGAGGCATTGAGGCTACCTGCTTTCACTTTCCCGACATTGATCCAGTCGTTTCAAACCTGCCTGGCCACATGGAGGCCGCGCGATGAGCATTCCGTTGTTTTTCGCGATGTCAGCCGTACTGTTTCTGAGCAGCCCTGCCCTTCACGCGCAGCCAGTGGAGGCGGCTGCAAGCGCTGCCGAGCCGACGCCCGTCGCGGCGGCGGTCAAAGACGCGGTGTTTACCGAAGAGCAGTTGGATCAAATGTTGGCGCCCATTGCGCTTTACCCGGACCCGTTGCTGGCTCAGGTGCTGATGGCCACAACTTATCCTGGGGAAGTCACCGAGGCGGTGACCTGGTCCAAGGCGCACCCCGATGCCAAGGGTGATGATGCGGTCAAACAAGTGGCTAGCCAGCCGTGGGATCCGAGCGTGCAGGCGTTGGTGGCTTTTCCGCAGGTCCTTGCAACGCTGGGACAGGATCCCGTTTGGGTACAGCGCCTGGGTGATGCATTCCTGGCGCAGCCCGACGATGTCATGGAGGGTGTGCAACGCTTGCGTCATCAGGCGCAAGCAGCCGGCAACCTGCAGAGCAACCAGTATCAGAACGTCACGGTTCAGGCAGCGGCGCCACCCGCACCCGCACCAGCCCCCTCAGCGCCAGCGCCGGCTCAGCTCCCTGCCAACAACACCACCATTATCATTGAGCCCTCCGATCCGCAGGTGGTGTACGTCCCTACCTACAACCCGACAACAACCTACGGCACCTGGGCCTACCCGGCTTCACCGCCTGTTTACTACCCTCCGCCGCCCGCCTATTACCCCGGTTCGGCATTGATGGCCGGGCTGGCATTTGGGACCGGCGTCGCGATCGTCGCGTCCTTGTGGGGTGAATGTGACTGGGGCAATAACGATGTCGACATCGACATCGACCGCTACAACAACATCAACCGTAATAACCAGATCACCAATAACAATTGGCAGCACAACTCCATTCATCGCGATGGCGTGCCCTATCGCGACAACAGGAGCCGCCAACAGTACGGCCGCCAACTGGATGGTGCCAACCAGCGTGATGCCTATCGCGGGGACAATGCCCAGCGCGCCCAGGCCCGTGAAAAAGCCCGAAGCTCCATGGACAGGCACGGTATCGAGCGACCTGCGACCAGTAACCGCGAAGCCCGTGATCGAGCGAGTGCCGCCCAGACTGCGGGCCTCAATCGCAAGCAAGCCGGTACAGACAGACCGAAGGTGGCTGACAGGAGCCAAGCCGCAGACAGACCGAAGGCAGCTGACAGGGGCCAAGGCACAGCCCGAAACACTCGCGAGAGTCAGCAGCCCAGAAGACAGACCGCCGACGCCAATCAGCGTGCCCAGACGCGCCAAACGGCGCCACAACGGGCGCCACAACGACCCGCCGCCAGTCAGGGCGGCGCCCGCAACAACGCATTCGCCGGAGCGCGCGCACCGTCCCAAACCAGCGCGCAGGTCAATCGTGGACGGGCCAGCCAGGCATCCGCGCAACGTCCCAGTGCGGCGCGATCAGCTGGCCATCAGGTCAGTCGGCCATCCAGTCCGCCTGCACGTCAAAGGGGGGGGGGCCGTCGTTGAAACACTATCCTCGAATGAATACGCTCATGGGCCTGCCCGCTCAGGCCTTGGTGATCGCTGCCGGCTTGGCATGGTCGTGCGTTGTCACGGCACAGCAGGTATTTCCCACGCCAGAAAAAGCCGCTCAAGCGTTCGTCGACGCATTGGGTACGGAACACGCCGATCAGGCACGCCTGACAGAGTTGCTGGGCGCTGAATGGCGCAGTTTCATCCCGCGTGAAGGAGTGGAACGCAGTGATGTGGATGCGTTCATCAAGCAATACCACGAGCAACATGCCATTGAAAAAGCCAGCGACCGCAAGGCGATCCTGTCGGTGGGCAGTGACCACTGGACATTGCCGATCCCCATGACAAAAGTGGAGAAAGGTTGGCGCTTTGACATTAAGGCCGGCAGCGCAGAAATCCGCGTCCGTCGTATTGGCCGCAACGAACTGGCCGCGTTGCAATCGGCGCTGACGTACCACGACGCCCAGATGGACTATGCGTCAGAGGACCGTGACGGTGACGGCGCCCTTGAGTATGCGCAGAAGTTTTTCAGCACCGCCGGCAAACACGACGGGCTCTATTGGCAGGACGACGACAGCGGTCAGATCAGCCCGCTGGGCCCCTTGTTCGGCCAACGCATTGCCGACGAAGACTGGCACGGTTATCACTTTCGCATCCTTGAAGGCCAGGGCCCTTCGGCACCGGGTGGCGCCTACAGTTACCTTATCGGTGACAAGATGAGTCGCGGTTTTGCACTGATCGCCTGGCCGACGAAATATAAAGACACCGGGGTGATGAGTTTCATGATCAGTCATGAAGGCCAAGTGTTCGAGAAAGACTTGGGACCTGACGGTTACAAACTGGCGCAGTCGATGAAACGGTTTGATCCAGACGACAGTTGGAAGGAGGTGGAAGATCAGAAGCAGTAGTATTTATCCGCCCCGCCGGCCCGTTACCGGGTAGTACCTTTTAATCCTTGGGACCTTTAGTGGCGACCATAGAAAAACGGGACAGACGACAATTCTCATCTAATCGCAGCCTGTCCCTTTTTATGCTAAACCGAGCGCGGTGCTTCAACGGGAGGGGTGCCGTCGTGAAACATCGTTTTCAGTTGAGCACGCAGTTCCGGTGAATCGGTGTGTTTGTGAACACTGACCGCATGCTGTGCGGCAGCCTCGAGCAGTTCGTTTTCAGAGTCTGCGCAGAGCGCGACCGAGCATTTGGTATCGCTTGGAAACTCGCGGCAGTCGATGTATTTACGCGCCATGATCTTCTCCTCTCGTGAACGATCACTCGACGTAGGTCGCATCGAGTGTGCTGACGTTTGAAGTATAGGCCCGCCAAAAGGCGCGCCCCGATGTCGAGCGTCCGCAGCCCTGGCGTCAAAAAAACACGGTAGCGCTGTGCTATCAGCTTGGTTTACTTTGCCGCGACAACGCTGAATTTCTGGCACTTGCCGTAAGAATCTCTGGGGAACAAACAATGGACACACGCCTTAAGAACGTGGGACGAATCTTGGGCGTGACGGCGATGATGTCATCACTGAGCGGTTGCATCGTTGATCAACTGGACCCGTTTTACTATATGTACGGTGCTGCCGTGCAGGCTTCGGGAGGTTACGACGACGTGCCTGCCGGTACGACGCAGGCTCCATTAGCGGCAGATCAAAACGCTAACATGCAGCGCCTCATCGACCGCGAGACGCCCGACCGCTATCGCTCGCGTAGCTGCGAGTACATTGAGATGTCCCTTATCGAAGCGGCGGGCTATATGACCAGCTCCAATGCGCTGGTCAAACAGCTTGCGGAGGCCCGTAAAGTCGCGGCCAGCCCGGCCTGGCAGGAGAAAGGCTGCAAAACGGCCAATTTCCCGGGGGGCAAAATCGGCATCGCCATGGAAACCGTCGACGCACAGAAAGCGTCGCTGTATTCCATGCCGACCAACGGCGTAGTGGTCTACAACGTTGGCGCCGGCAGCCCGGCGCAGCAGGGCGGAATACTGACTAATGATTTAATCGTGGCGGTCAATGAGCAGCCTGTCGCCGACTCCGTAGAGTTCCGTTTGCAGTTGGCCAAGGCGCCCATAGGCTCCACGGTCAACCTCAAGGTCTGGCGCTACCAGGCGTTTCAGACTCTGCCCGTGGTGGTCGGGCCCGGAGGTACGCCCGTTTCGATGTTACCGGTGAGCACATCGGCGGCGCAAAACACTGCGCCCTCCTCCAACCTGCAAGGCATGAACCTCGGCGAGGTGAATTCTTCTTATGCCAAGGCTGCGGGCTTGCCGTCGGCACAGGGTGCCTGGGTGATCGACACGGTCAAAGGCAGTGCAGCGGACAAAGCCGGCATCAAGCCATTGGATGTCATTGTCGAAATCGGCGGCCAGGAAGTCGCCAGTGCCCAAGACGTCGCTGACATCTCATCGCGCATGCGCGTCGGCTACAAGGCGACCGTGAGCGTCTGGCGCAACCAGGCGAAACGCGACGTGAAAATGGTCCTGAAAACTGACTGAACCTTCGGGTGTTGCGTTTCGTCCAGGAGCGCTACAGCCCGATAAACTTGAATAACCACACCCCTCCCATCCCGACCGCCAGTGTCAGGACTGTATTGCGAGTCTGCCAGGCGACCCAGGCCGCGATAATGGCGGCGGGTATCTGCGGGTTGTTCAACACGAACTCACTCTGCCCGTTGGGGTACACCACCGCGGGCAGCACAAGGGCCGCCAGCACACTCGCCGGTACGTAAAGCAAGGCTCGACTCAGCAATGCCGGGATGCGCAGCCGGCCATACAGTTCGACAAAGGAAAGGCGCATGGCGAAGGTTCCCAGGCCGACCGCCAGGAACATCCCCCACAAGGCTAAATCATTCATGGTGCCTCCCTCTCGCCGTCATGGATTCGTGCCTCGCTCAATGGGCGCTTGCGAGCCGTCTCGATCAACAGTCCCGCCATGACCCCGCCGATGGAAGCGGTGACCAACCCAAGGTTGTAGGGCATGTTGATCGCCAACACCGCGAGCATCCCTCCGACCACCGCAGCCCCCAGGCTCGCCGCGTTACGTATGCCGGGCACCAGAAGTGCCAGAAAGGAAAGCGGTATGGCAAAGCTCAACGACCAGGTTTCGGGGATGCTTGCGCCCAGGTAGACGCCCGCCAATACCGACAATTGCCAGGACAGCCACATGGCCACGGCGGTGCCTGCATAGTAGTGATGTGCGAATGCCCCCAGCTCGCCTGAAGACAGCTTGAGACTGCACAGCGCGTAGGACTGGTCAGAAAGCATGTAGGACAAAGGCCACGTCCAGCGCTTGGGCAAATGGTGCATGTAAGGCGCCAGTGACGCGCTGTACATGATGAAGCGCAAGTTGATGACCAGCGCAGTGACGACAATTGCCAGCGGCACAACCCCCGTATGCAGCAGTTGCAGTGCAACCATCTGCGCGGAACCCGAGTAGAACAGCAGCGTCATGCCCATGGTCGTGCCGGGCGACATGCCCATGTTGATCGCCATGACCCCCGTCAGCAGGCCGAAAGGAACGACACCGGGACTCAATGGAATGAGCGCCCGGACACCTTGCATGAACGCTTCCGTTGCTGTTCGGTACGGCATTTCGACTCCTTGGTCTGGTGTTCGCGCTGACGGTTCGATGGGCCGTGACGCCGGCTATTTTGCTGCGCGATACAGGGTAAGCTGGGGCCATTGCGCGCCACTTGGGCAGATCTTTGCCTGGCCCATGGTCCGCAGCCCTTCGTGCGGTAGAGTGTGGACCCGGAGCCCGATGGGCAGAACCGACTTTTTTTTCGAGAAAACAGGTAGTTTTTGTTATGGCTAAAAGCTCACAGCCTGATCAGGCCCTGCTCTCAATGCCGTCCTTCAAGGCCATGAGATCCTTCGTGGCCGCTGCCAAATACCGGAACTTCACTCGGGCTGCCGAGGCATTGTGTGTCACCCAGGCGGCTATCAGCCGTCAGATTCGCGAGCTGGAACTCTATTTGGGCACCGAGTTGTTCACGCGCACCGGGAGGGAAGTCAGGCTGACAGCCTCGGGAACAGCGCTCTTCGATGCTGCGCAGCTGTCCTTGCTCAACATCTTTCAAGCAACCGAAAGAATCCGTCGGGAAAAAAGCGACAAGCGCACCCTGACACTTTGCTGCTCGCCCGCCCTGTCGGCGCTTTGGCTATCCCACAGGCTCAAAGACTTCTTCAGCGCCAATCCCGATGTCGACCTGAATGTCATCACCACCCAGCATTTTCTGGTGATGGAGCCCGGAATCATTCCGGACATTTTCATCACCCAGACCAGTGATCTGCGCCCCGGCTATCTGCGAATCCCCTTGTTTCACGAAGTCGTCTATCCCGTGTGCACGCCTGGTTATCTGGAAGCGCATCCAGAACTGAGCACTTTGGAGGGCATGCGCAACAGCGTGCTGCTGGACCTCAACCCTTATGGCCGTTCCCAGTTGACGGAACAGGTCGACTGGAATGTGTGGTTCGCTTTCCAGTCCCATGACCTGAAGATCCCGGCCTCGGAAAATCCGCACTACTTCAGCAGCAACGACTACAGCCTTCTGGTGCAAATGGCGCTGGACAATCAAGGTGTCGCCTTGGGTTGGGATCATCTGGTGAGGCATCTGGTACAGCAGGGGCGCCTGGTTCGGCCGGTGACGGAAGAGCTGACGCTCAGAGAGGCGGTTCAGTATTTGATGATTAATGAGAAGAAGGCGGATGATCCTGCGTGCGGGCGTTTGAAGGACTGGCTGGTTGCTCAGTTCAAGTGAGTGGTTTACGAAGATGGCAGCTGAATAGCCGCCCCTGAAAAACACCAGACGATGAAACACCCGCTGAACGCTTCAGCCACCAGCGTCCATGTGGGAGACGTTCGATGATTTCTTCTCGGGAACGGTAAAACTCACTGTCGTACCGGTGAGGATCTTGTGCGTCGGGTCGGCCACTTCCAGAAGAACCTTGTGAGCACCGGGCGTCAGTCCAACCAGGATAATCGGGCCGTCACTGGTATGCGCCCACGTACCTTTCCAGTCATCGACCGTCACGTGGAGGTGGCTGAGACGAGGTGAAACTTCACCCGCTGCCTTGCCAAATACCGGCATGATCCTGGCGTGCTCTGTTCGATACTGGATGATGACAACGCCGCGGGCCAACGGCTCGGCAAGCGGCGGATAGGCAATGAGTTTTGGCAGCGCCTCGGATTCCAGCGGGAGTATTGCCGGTGGGTGATCGGTATCCGCTTCTCCTTCACCGAATGCGGCCATGCAAAAAAAGCCGCCCAAGGCCAGGACAAACAGATTTCTGAGCGCGACGGACATGGCGTTTTACTCCCGCATGATGTTACTCAAGGCTAGTCCATTGCAGAGAATGCATTGCAGGGCTGACGGGGCGTCTTTTGCCGCTCACTTCAGGAAGGCAAATACCGCGCAACCCTCTCATCCAATAGCTTGATCAGCGCCGGTTCCATGTACTGAAAAATATCCGGTATGTCCAAACAAACGACGCGTTTGTCCGCCAGTTCCGAACCAAATCGAGCCATCAGTTTGTTGCGATGAATGGGCTCCATGACAACGATCAGATCAGCCCACTGCAGCAGTTCCAGGCTGACCGGAACATACGCATCGTTGCTGATGCCCGCCGACGCGGTTTTCACGCCGGGCCAGTCAGCAAAATGCCGTTCGGCCGTGGGGCTGCGCAGGCGGTTTTGGCTGCAGATGAAAAGTACGTTCAACATCGTATGACTCCCGACAGTTAACGCGCCTGAGACTCAGGCGAATTACCGGGTCACTGCCGCACTCCGGGTGCCCGCGAACGCACTCGTGCCAAGCCAGCGCCACAGGCTTTTCGCGTCTTGTACGGCGCCATCCACACGCAGCTCTCGCGACTGAAGAACGTCCCCCGGCGTGCGGTCGCCCGTCCATACCTCGGTCAATGCGCGCACGCTGGAGTCCACGACGAGGGTCAGTTCGCGGCCAGGGTCGTCGCGGCACAGGTCGGCTACACCCTCTTCAACCACGAGCCACCACGCTTGTTCGCCTGGCCGTGCGTCGCGGAACGTGAAGTGGATGACCACCGGTCGCGGCGGGAATGTTTCGATGCGCACGAACCGACGCACGTCCCACATCAGCAAGCCCGCGTCGAGCTCGTCATCGCGCAGGCGGCTGCCGATCCAGCGCGCGCCCCAATGCCCCAGCGCCATGATGATGGGGCGCAACTCCTTGCCCGCCTCGGTCAGGCTGTACTCCCAGACTTTGCCCGTGGCTGTGCGGTGCACGACGCCGATTTCTTCCAGATGGCGCAGCCGCTGTGTCAGCAGGTTGGTGGACATCCGGGGGACGCCGCGGTGCAGTTCGTTGAAGCGCTTGCTGCCGCACAACAGTTCGCGCACGACCAAAGGTGTCCAGCGCTCACACAGTGCTTCGGCACCGCGTGCGACCGTGCAGAACTGACCGTAGCTTTCGTCCATTGCCTGGGCTCCGCAATTACAACGCTTCAGATTCTGAACTAGTCCCGCCGCTTCGCCACGCGCACGCTCAAGCCTTCGAAGCCAAGAACCAAAGGTGAACGCCATGACCAAGGTTGCCATTATTCAGCGCCCGCCCGTGCTGCTCGATCGCGGCGCAACGATCGCCCGGGCCGTGCAATCGGTCGCCGAAGCTGCGGCGGCGGGAGCTTCGCTGATCGTTTTGCCCGAGTCGTTCATTCCAGGTTACCCGTCGTGGATCTGGCGGTTGGCGGCGGGAAAGGACGGGGCTGTCATGGGCCAGTTGCACACGCGACTGCTGGCCAACGCCGTTGATATTACGAACGGTGACCTGAGCCCTTTGTGCGAGGCCGCGAGGGCTCACGCCGTGACGATCGTGTGCGGCATCAATGAATGCGACCGGTGCAATGGCGGCGGCACGCTCTATAACAGCGTAGTCGTTATCGGCGCGAACGGCGCGGTGCTCAACCGACACCGCAAGCTGATGCCAACGAATCCCGAGCGCATGGTGCATGGCTTTGGTGATGCCTGCGGCCTGCGTACGGTCGAGACACCGGTCGGTCGCGTGGGGGCGCTCATCTGCTGGGAAAACTACATGCCGCTGGCACGTTATTCACTCTATGCTCAAGGAGTGGAAATCTACGTCGCCCCCACGTACGACACGGGCGATGGCTGGATCAGCACGATGCGTCACATTGCACTCGAAGGACGCTGTTGGGTGCTCGGCAGTGGCACCGCACTGCGCGGCAGCGACATCCCCGAAGACTTTCCGGCGCGTGCGCAACTGTTTCCCGATCCGCAGGAATGGATCAACGACGGCGACTCGGTGGTGGTCAATCCGCAAGGCCGGATCGTCGCCGGTCCATTGCACCGGGAGGCCGGCATTTTGTATGCGGACATCGACGTCGCACAGGTGGCGCCAGCGCGGCGAGCGCTCGACGTCACCGGGCATTACGCGCGCCCTGACATTTTCGAATTGCAGGTGCGGCGCACACCGGCGACTGCAGTGCGCTATATCGACGGGTGAAGGCAAACCATTGATGGGAGTTATGCAATGAACAGTGAACGGTCTTACAAGGGCAGTTGTTTTTGCGGCGCAGTCGAGCTCACGGTCAGTGGCGAGCCGGTCGGGATGGGTTATTGCCATTGCGAGTCGTGTCGGCATTGGTCAGCAGGACCGGTCAACGCCTTCACGCTGTGGAAACCCGAGGCGGTGCAGGTGACTCGCGGGGCTGACAACATCGGCACCTACAACAAGACACCGCAGAGTTACCGCAAGTGGTGCAAGACGTGTGGCGGGCATCTCTTCACTGAACACCCGGGCATGGGGCTCGTCGACGTGTATGCCGCGATCATTCCGGATCTCGCGTACTCGCCAGGCGTTCACGTGCACTATCAGGAGAGCGTGCTGCGCATGAAGGATGGGTTGCCCAAGCTGAAGGATGTTCCCAACGAACTGGGAGGATCGGGTATCAGCGTGGACGAATAGCGCTGACACCGGAGTAAAAAAAACGGGCGCCTTGTCGGGCGCCCGTCTTGTTCAGGGTTGCGTGCTGCGAGTGACGCTGATCAGTGCGATTTCTTTGAAATCGACGTCCCGGCTTTGCTCAACCCTTTCGCGTTGTGATCCCCGGGTGTCGAGGCCGAGATTGCGGAGGCTTTGGCCACGCCGCGAGTGTCTTTGGAATGGGCGATGCCAGACGTCGTTGTGCCATGACCGCGCTCACCATTGCGGTCACTGCCGTAGTGGTTTCCGCTTTCGCCACGGTCGCGAACAGCCCTTCCGGCATGATCGCTGCTCAGTCCATTGCCATGGCCGTTGCTGTTGGCGTTGCCGTGATCGGAACCGCCGTGACCGCCACCTGTGCCGCCGCCGTGGCCACCGCCATTACCGCCGCCATTACCACCACCGTTTCCGCCGCCGTTGCCGCCGCCGTTACCACCACCACCGCCATTACCGCCTCCGTTGCCGTCCTTCGCATAGGCGGAGTTCATGACAGAGAGGTCAGCAGGGAGTAATGGGGCGGCTGCAAGCATGAGGGCGCATGACATGACAGCAACGAAACTCTTGTTTTTTAAAAGCATGATTGCTTCCGTAAGGTGGTTGATATCGCATGCATTAGGACGCAATTGCCCGGCGACAGTTCAACTCCTGCGACGGACGGAGTGCGGTGCGCTCACCACCTGGTAAAAGCACCGCAACCGCAGGGTTCAAATATCAGTCAAAGGCCCCGTTGAGGACTTCATAGATGATCCCGGTTGCCAGTGCGACCAGTATCAAATCGGTGCCTGCTTGCTGCCATTCGTATCCATCATAATGGGGCAGCCTGCCAATCAGGCGTCCATCCAGCTTTTTCGCAATGCCGGGTGGAAGCGGCTTTCCTCGAGCGAGGTTTTTCTGAATTCCGGGTGGCAACGCAGGGCCGGGGCTCCAGTAGTCCCTGTATTCGCCAACGATCCCGAGAATGCTTCCCTGATTGATACTGGGGCCATGACTCCAATCGCCGCCTCCGGCGTTTTTGCCTTTGCCGCCTTGATTGCCATGGACTTGATTGTTTTGCGGTTTTCCCTGGCCCTTTCCATTACCAGGATCAGCCAATGCGGTCGCTGAGCCGCAAACCAGCGCAAGGCATGTAATCGCGGCAACCAATGAGCGTGATCTGTGCATGAGTCGTTCCCTCAGAGTGGCGGGTTGTCTCTCTGAAATTTAGACGCTATTGACGATGTGAGTTCCAGTTCCGCTTATTTATGGCCCCACCCGATGCATCTGCGCCTTGCCAGCAGCCCGTTTTGTCTGCGCTTGCGTGCTGCGGATTTTGGTAACTCGTAGCACACTAGCCAGTGTGGCAATGCAGAGCGCCAAGTAGCCAGGCGTTTTCAGGAGGTGAACAATGAGCAAACAACCTCAACCCCGCAGCCGCTCCAACCCTCAGCCCAGATCCCGCCCGGTGGTGCCCAACCTGCCCAGCAAAACCGGCAACAAATCCGGGGGCTTGCGTGGCAACTACCCGTCGAAGAAGTCGTAGTGGAAAGCGATCAACAGCGAACATTACCTCCCGACTGACGGCATCGGTTCGGCCACGGCAAATCGAGAGTCACTTCGTCTGATTCGACGGATACAGACCGGCAAGCCGCGCTATCACAACACCCACATAAAAGACGCCTGAAAATTCTTCGACCATCACAAGTGAGCGGGCATGGTTGGTCAACGGCAGAACATCACCGTAACCGGTGGTTGTGAGCGTCGTGAGGCTGAAATAGATCAGTTTGAAGAACGTGCCGGGCTGTCCAAAGTCGAGGTGGCTTGGGCCGAATGAGCCAGCGCTGGATATCTCGAGCAAGGCATAGACGAAGGACCAGACGAAGGCCAGCAGGATGTAACCCGCAAGCGCGCCATGCAGCTTGTCGGCCGTAATCGGCCCGCGCTGGAGAATATAGCGAAGCACTCCGATGAACGAGACTGCAAGAGATGTCGCATAAGCTATCCCGGCAAGATTAAGAATCGCGATACTGCCAACCCACAACGCCGCCCATTGCAGGCCAACCCCAAGCAACGCCAGGCCCAGTTTTAAGATGAACCCCCACCGAGTCTGCCGGGTGGCGAAAGCGCCCACGAGCAGCACGGTTGAAAACAGAATGCCGAGCAACGTGCGGGCAAATATGCCCTCCTCAAGAAAGGGAAACAGGAGGATCAATCCAAGTAAGAGCAGCAACAGATAGGTGCAGGGCCCTCGCCCTATGACCATCTGACCTAGATCCTCGTCGGATTCGGTTTTGTTTTTCGGATCTGTCATAGCGGTTTCCCATAGACCGAAACAACGTTCGATACCTGGCGCTACAGGTTTTAAAACTGGCCTGGTTTTAGAAGTGTCGGCAGTGGAATTCTAGTCGCGAATACATGTGAGAGGATTCAGCCGGACAACTATGGGTCGATTTCTACCCTGATCGGCTGACGGCAATCGGCCAAAAGTTAGCGTTCAGTCTTCTGACTAAAGACTGCGAACAGCGTTAATGATGAAAGTCGTGCGCGGCGGTTCGAATGTGGGCTTTAATGTCCGTGCTTATAGGCAACCCCATGAACTCGACTCCGTACGGAGATAGATGCGCCTGACGGCGGGCTCCGGTTGCCATGTACTTGTCCATTCAAGGAAGAAACGACATTGAAAATAGCTTTTAGCGCCCTGTTATTGACCTGCCTGACGACTATCGCGCTCGCCGCCGAGAACCCTGTCGGCTTCCGCTCTTCCACACTGGCGGATGCGCACAATGACCGCACACTGGAAATGGTCGTCTGGTACCCGAGTGCAACTTCCGCCGCCACGCAATTGATTGGCGATGATGTGGTGTTCGTCGGGGCTTCTGCCGTTCGTGACGCACCGCCCGCTGCTGGCAAGCATCCATTATTGGTGCTCTCCCACGGGTACAGAGGAAACTGGAGCAACCAGATCTGGCTTGCCAGCGCTCTGGCTCACAGGGGTTACATCGTCGCTGCAATCAATCACCCTGGCTCCACTACTCATGACCGCAGCCCAAAAGCAGCAGCGCAGTTATGGCAGCGGCCCGTTGATGTGAGCCGAGCCATTGATGGGGTCACGGCTCAACCGGAAAAATTCGGCCTGGTCGCCAATGACCGAATTGCAGTAGTGGGCCATTCACTCGGCGGCTGGACCGCCCTGGAGATCGCCGGTGCCCGTTTCGATCCAGATCGCTTCGCCCATGACTGCAAAGCCCACCCGCAGTTAGCAAGTTGCAACGTCTACGGAAAGATGAATCCCGCCAGCACCTCAGAATCAAAGACCGCGTTGGCCGCCGATTTGCGCGATGAACGCGTCACGGCTGTGGTCACATTGGACCTGGGCCTTTCACGGGGCATGACCGATGAAAGCCTGGCCGCGCTGCCGGTACCAACGCTGGTGATCGCTGCCGGCGTACCGTCGCACGATCTTCCCGCTGAGTTGGAGTCTGCCAACCTGGCCAAGCGCCTGCCTCCGGCGTCAAGCCGTTACGTCGAAATCAGCGACGCAAGCCATTTCAGCTTCTTGTCGGTGTGCAAACCTGGCGCAGAAGCGATGCTCGAAGAAGAAGTGCCAGGCGATGGCATCATTTGCCGGGATGGTGATGGCGCTCGCTCGCGGGATTTGATCCAACAGCAGGTTACTTCGCTGATAGCAGCGTTTCTTCAGTCATCAATCTACAAAGAAAACAGTTTGTAAAATCGTGGTGCGAGAACTGCCGCAGCTCAACAAAAAACCGCTGGGGCAGTTACAGCTCCTGTGCAATTTGTCAGATCGGTTGGCCAGGGGGGGCGAAGCGGTCTGTCGCGAACAGCTGCTATCGGCCAGACACTGTCGGTTGTGACCGGCAGAAATCGGCCAAAAATGGTCCGTTCCTTCTCAAGGGCTTTCCAGATCAAACCTGATGCATAATCTGATCGTGAACGGGCCAGAAAATAGTAATCATATGAACATACACACCTCATATGGGCTGATCTCAATAGTTGACGAGCCTACTTACTCGTTTAACTCCACTGACAATGCGCAATCCTATGCTCTCGACGTCCTCCTTACGGACGAATCGATCACGTCAATCCATGGTGTGAAATTAAACGGATACAGCATTCTGGTAGTTGGCGCCGGGGGAGGATGCTCCGCCATTCATAAGCATTCGGCACTTGCGCTCGACGACAAGCTCTATTTGGCCGTCGGCGACCACATCGCCTGTTTATCGCTAGAACTTCCCTATCGGCTTCTCTGGTCCGTTCGGGTCGACACCGCGACGTGCTTTGGCCTCCACTGGGAAAATCAGCAACGTGCACTTCTTTCGCACGGCGAACTGGAGATTACACGCGTGTCCCTGGATGGCGTCATAATCTGGCAAGCCTCTGGCGCAGACATATTATCGGAAGGCTTTTGCTTATTACCGGACTATATCGAGGTCACTGACTTCAATAACTCTGTCTATCGGTTTGATTACGTAACGGGCGAACTAATTCATTATTAGCGGCCCCTTCGACTGTTCTTTGGTGCGATTGCAGCCCTTCGTGATAGGCAGAAACGGGCTAAAAGCAGCCACTCGGCTGGATACTTTCGACCCTTTCCGGTTCCTCGTGTCTGCGAGCCAAAGTCATTTCTTAGCGCTCGAGTGAGGGCGGCCCATAGAGCTCAGTTTCCCAGTCTTCAAGAGGCGGCGTTATTTTGAAAGATGGGTCGCAGTATGACCTTAAATAGTCAGTCGCTCTCTTTTGGGCGTAGGTGAAATTGAGTACGTTGCCTTCACTGTCCATCTCTATTACGTTCGCGAATATCGCGAAAACCATCTCAATTGCACTCGGCTCAGAGCCATAAATGTCGAGGTACTCCACGTTTTCAAGCATGTAGTGGCTTCCACTTGCCATGAAGTACGCAAACGTTCGGAGTGCTCCACTGAAATCATTACTTAGCTTCTTCATGTACATGTTCTTTTAGTAAATATTCTGGATTTAACTGCTTCATAATCAAGCATCTGCTTTTTTGCCGTTTTTTTGCGGTCGAGACCGGCCGAAACCGATCCAATGCGGCCCTTTGCGAAAAGCAGCTAATAGCCATTTCGTCGAAATGTGCAGCAAACGCACAGTAATAGACAGAGTGCGCTCAGGTAGCTTCGTCATTGTTTTTGGAGGCTCTGGCATCCAGGACGATGCAGCCCCGCTGCGTCCCGCCAGTACAATGTTTCTTCGAGCTGGAAGCTTATCAGGAAGAGGGACGAGCACGTCTTAGCGATGGATTGGGCTATTTTGTCCAGATCTTCCATAGCAGACTGCCCCTCCGGCTCGGGACCTTTGATTCTGATGGTGCAACGCATAGCAACACGGAAGTCGATGCCCTTCGTATCCTCAGCATAAATTGTAGAGTCCGTGGTTACGCCATCGGTACTCAACGTTAGTCCCGAGATAAAGGTAGATTCCAAACTGTCGCCAACTACGTTGATTTCCCAGGCACCAGCATTGCTTAAGGCTTTCCCCAGTGTCGGGGCTGTGAGTGCATTATCCGCTTCCAGATACAGATCAAGACTCATTTGAAACCCTTCTTCCTGCGTGAATATTTGCACAAAAATTATTGAGTACGATTGTTGCGGCAGTGTATTGGTCAGCGGTTCGAATGTCTGCTCCTGGCCGATTGCGATCCTTCGCGATAGGCAGCAATCAGCCAGAAGCAGCCACTTACTCACACCCAGTCAAAAGGGGCAGGATTTATTCTGATCTCGCGCTACTTAAAATGGTCAGCATCTATATGCTGATGATCTCGATCATTTGCGTCATTGCTGTTCCAAAATCGGGGTTCTGGGCAACGCTGCTGGTTTCTCCGCTGCTCATCGCGGCAGATATGGCTTGTACGCCTGACAAACGGTTCAAGTCGATTGATGAAGCTCGACATAGCTGGACTCCCCACCGCCAGTCGCGCCCGACAACCAACCCCATACGAAGGCCAAAGTGGTACGCCCTGCGTGATCAACGCCTACCGTGCCACGAGACCAGCCGGCCAGAATCTCACCGTCCGTAGTCAAACACTGAAAAAGAAGCTCAATGGTATCGGGGCCAGTCACGCGCCCGACTTGATTACCTATGCGGATCCGGGCGCCTTGGTAAGTGCTCCAAATGGCATTTTCCTCGACATGGTAATGAAATACTGTGCCCGGTACCAACCTCCCATCCCCACTTAAAGCCCCCCCGCAATCCCCCCCACGATGAGAAAAATCCCCCATAAACGGGCTGTATTACCCGATTCCTGTGTCAACTTTCATTGGCCAGGGGATCAAGTTGCGCCGCCAGCCGGGAATGATTGGCTGTTCAGTTTTCTGGCATAGAGAATGCTGTGCGTTCACTAGCGTATTAATTGAAAGTTTGAAGTTGTTATCACGGGATAACAGATTTCCACCTGTGCTGCACAACCCTTCTGAGGAGTTACCTTCATGCGAAGTGAGCCGCTAGTCCGCACGTTGGCACTCATGCTTCTCATCTTTGCCATAGGGGCATTCTGGAGTCTGTTCACCTGGTTCAGCAGTTAAGCGCTGTTTGTGTTGCGGATCGGGTGAAGTCCCGATTGAAGTCGGGATACCCCCGTTAGCAGAAGCGGCAAGCGAAACCAACAGGCTGCAAATCGCGCAGTTCGCTGAAATGTTCAAGCCTGATTCCCCACTCCCCACTCCCCAATTCCCCATTCCCAGGTCATTTGTTGATCGAGTGTTTCCCTCTGTCTGACAGACCGCCCTGCCAGGTTGGTTCACGCATTGCCAGTTGAACAAACGGCCAGGCGCCTCTCATAAAAAAAGGGAGGGCATCGCTGCCCTCCCTTCCGCTTTCCACGCTTTTTTTCAAGCGTGCTGATCAGTACCTCAAGTGGTGAGAATGAAGTCCGTGGCAGTGACGGTTGTCGCATCGGCCACACCGACCAGGCGGATGGAGTCAGCACCAGCGAAGCTGACCAGGGTATCCGCACCGACATCGGCGATGGTGACGCTGCCGGCAAAGGTCGCAGCCGTGATGTTCATCGCGGAGATATCGAGGCGGTCCTGCCCTCCTGCCGCGTTGGCATCGAAGCCAATGATCTGATCGACCCCGAAGCCCGCTGAGAACATGAAGATATCGTTGCCATTGCTGGCAACCATCATGTCGTTGCCGGCACCGCCCGTGACTGTATCGTTGCCTGTACCGCCATCGATAAAGTCATTGCCGATACCACCCAGCAAGGTGTCGTTAGCATCTCCACCGAGCAGCGTGTCATTGCCATCGCCGCCCTGGAGCAGATCGGTGCCGGTACCGCCATCCAGGCTGTCATCACCCAGCCCGCCGAGCAGCGTGTCGCTGCCTGCCCCGCCATTCAATGTATCCGCCCCGTCACCTCCGTCGAGGCTGTCATCGCCATTGCCGCCGTTCAGGGTATCGGTGCCAATGCCACCCACCAGTTGGTCGTTACCCGCGTCGCCGTTGAGTGTGTCGTTGCCACTGTTGCCGGTGAGGATGTCGTTGCCGCCGCCACCATTGAGGGTGTCGTTACCCGCCCCGGCGGTGATGACGTTGTTCAACCCGTTGCCGCTGCCGGCGAAGTTGCCGACTCCGGTGTAGGTCAGGTTCTCGACATTACCGCTCAGCGTGTAGCTGGCCAACGAAGTCTGCACGGTGTCCGTACCGCCACCCGCCACCTCGACCACCACGTCTGTGGCTGCATCGACGATGTAGGTATCGTTGCCCGCGCCCCCGACCATCCGGTCTGCACCCGCACCGCCATCGAGGAGGTCGTTACCCACCCCGCCGGTGATGGTGTTGGCCAGTGCGTTACCGGTACCTGTGAAGTTACCGGCACCGGTATAGGTCAGGTTCTCGACGTTGGCATCGAGCAGGTAGCTCGCGAAGGCGGTTTGCACCAGATCGGTACCGCCACCCACCGCCTCGGTGATAAGGTCACCGACGTTGTCGACCACATAGGTGTCGTTACCGGCACCGCCGTTCAGGGCATCCGCGCCGAGCCCGCCGTTGAGGGTGTCGTTACCGTCCTCGCCATTGAGGATGTCGTTGTCGTCTCCACCGTTGAGGATGTCGTTGCCATTGCCGCCAAACAACTGGTCGGTACCGGCCAGGCCATTCAGCGTATCGCTCCCGCCCAGGCCAAGCAGCACATCGTTACCGGCGCCGCCGGTGAGGGTGTTCGCCTGTGCGTTACCTTGCAGCACTACGCCACTGAGCACCGCAACCGCTGCGGTTGCCGCGGAAGTCAACGTCTCCAGCGTGCCGAAGCCGTCGGTGTAGCGCACGATCACCCGTATTTGCAGGTTGCCCTGCGCCACACCCGGGGTGAAGGTCGAGGCCGTCGCGCCGTTGATGTTGGAGAAGGAAGCACCGATACCTTGCTGCCATTGGTAGCTGAAGGTGCCCAGCCCGTCCACATCGGCAATCCCGGCAGTCAGCGCCGTCAGCACTTGCCCTTGATCCGGTGTCGTATCGCTGATCAGCAACGCGCCTGTCGGTGCATCGTTGACGTTGTCCACCGGCCCCAGGATGTTGGACGCAACGCTTTCGGCCACACCGAAGTTATCGACGTAACCGATCATCACGCGCACTTCCTGGCCGACCTGAGCCTGGCCAAGCGAGAACGTGCTACCGGTAGCGCCGGCGATGTTGACGAAGCCAAGCCCGTCGTTCGCCTGCCACTGGTAGGTGAACTGCGGATTGGTCAGGCCATCGGCGTCGACGATGGTCGACGTGTCGGCGGTCAACAGCTGGTTCTGCACGGCAAGCCCGGTAACGGTCGCCCCTTCGGTCGGTTCACTGTTGCCGGACGATTCGACGATCTCCAGCGTGCCCTGGGCATCCTGGTACACCGCCCGGACGCGGATGTTCAGACCCGCCTCATCGGGGCCCACCAGGAAGGTGGAGCCAGTCGCCCGCGTTGCCTCGCCAGCGGCGACAAAGGTGATGTCTTCATAGACGCCCGTACCGGGAATGGTTTCGACCTGCCAGTAGTAAGCTACCCCGCCGGTTATCGCGCCGGTCGGATTGGCCGCACTCTGGTTGTCCGCGTCGTGTACCCCCGCGCCACTGACGCGCAACAACTGGCCGGCGACTGGCGTATCTTCACGCACACCGGTAGTCGCATCGAGGATTGCCAGGTGACCCGATGGGTCGCTGTTTTGCACGGTGCCGACTCCGGACGGTATCGCAACGTCAGCGAACTGCAGACGCTCGATGCCCGTCAGGCGATCGACGCCATCACGCCCAAGCACCGAGTCGGTCACGATGACAGTGTCGCCATCGATTTCGATGCCGTATTCCCCCAAAGTACCGGAGAACAACGCCGTATCGAAGCTGTCAGTGCCGGTCAGAATCTCCCGCACGATGACCAGTTGGCCAGGGTTGTACGTGCCGTTCAGCATAAACGGCACCAGTGGCTCCATGCTGTCGAACGTGGCGATTTCATCGCCAGTGCCATCAGCGTTCGCCCGTACGCTGATGCGTACGTTCAGCCACTTGTCACCATCAATGATGTCGTCACCGCCGCGACCTTCGATCAGGTCGCTGCCGCTACCGCCGAGGATGATGTTGCCGCCATCGAAGAACGTCGCTCCGGCTGGCAACAGATCCGCCAGGCCGTTGATCAGGTCGATGTGGGTCAGCACACTGCCGGTTGCACCCGCTGTAGGCAGCGATGTGGCGTCTTCGTTATCACCGCGCAGGAAGTCACCGTGCGACGAACCCGACAGACCTTCCATGATGTCGAAACGCACCAGCGCCGAAGCACCTGAACCCGGTACTGGCGGAACATCGAAGAAACGGTCCGTGAAATCGATGGTCACGCCCTGTGCGAGCCCCTTGAAGGTTGCCCAGTCGAAGCCGGAGCCGCCGATATAGCGATCACCGAAGCCGAGACTGCCGACCATGATGTCATCGCCGCCTTCGCCGTTGAACTTATCGTTCTCGTTACCGCCGATGAACACATCGTGGCCAACGATAGGGTCGTTGCCGAGCGGGTCGAAGTTGTCGCCAGGTGCACCGTCCGAAGTGCCCTTCTCGATCCAGTCGTCGCCTTCGTTACCCATGTCCTGTTCGTTGGCTTTGCTGCCCAGGATGAAGTCGTTGCCATGACCACCAATGGCTTCGGAGGCGTCCTCACCGGTCACGATGAAGTCATTGCCGAACCCGCCGATGATCAGGTTGACGCCGTTACCTCCGTGCAGCACGTCGTTGCCGTCGCCACCCTGGATGTTATCGTCGCCGCCCTTGTCGGTGATGATGTCGTCGCCGGAGCCACCGCGCAGTTGGTCGTTGCCGTCACCGCCTTCGATGCGATCGTTGCCACCGTCGCCCCAGACCGTGTCATCCCCCTCACTCGCGATGAGAATATCGGCGCTGTTGGTGCCGCCCATCACGATGTGCTCTGCACCGGTGTATTTGATGTAGTTGGCGTCCGGCCCTGCGGTCAGAGGGTTGTCGCGGAACACCACCTGTTCGCCGTTTTCGCCAAGCGGATCGGCATTGCCCAGGCCTTCGTTGAATTGCTTGCTCTGGTCCCTTTCCAGATAGAACGCAACGTCTGAGAACACCAGGCCCGGCAAGTGCGTGGCCGAGGTGTTGGCCATGATCAGCTTGGCGAACGAGTTGCTTTCAAGCTCGGCATTCATCGACAGGCCAGCGGTACGTTCCAGGTAGTAGAAGCGGTCGCCATCCTGCAGTTTTTCCAGCTGGTTCTCGAACACGAAGTTGAAGGTCGAGCCGAGCATGCCGCCGAACGGCGTTTTCGCTTCGGCCAGGCCGCCGATCCACAGGTCGATGGCATCGACCCCCGTGATAGTCACGCCCTTCAGATCGTCGGCTGTTCCCAGCACGCCATCCTTGCCGGCCCGCGTTACGTTGGTCCAGTCACCGGTGCCGTTGAGGAAGTCCAGGCGGTCATCCGGCGCCCCCGTACCACCGAACACCAGTGCCATGGCGGCAGCGCGTTTGCCTTCCAGCGTGGTCGCCGTCGTGATCGTCTCATGGGTGCCATAGGCTGCAATGAAGTTGATCAACGACTCCGGATGTTTGAGGTGCTGCACCAGGTCGACCCAGCTGGTGTACGGCTTGAGTTGGGTATCACCGGTTTGGCTGTAGATGTCGCGGCGAATCGCGTTGAGTGAAGGAATCCCAACGTCGCGGCCACGGGCGATGTTGATCGCCGGCAGGTCGAGCGGCAGCCCGAGCAGGTTGTTGCGCAGCGCCTCGGTGACGAACTCGTCGATTTCGTTACCGGCTTGCCGAGTGATCCCACGCACGATCGCACTGGTCGCATCCTCAGGCGTCACGCCACTGGCGGCGTACGCCAATGGGTTGAGGAACGCCGCGATCAGGCCCAGTTGCTGATCGGGATCAGCACTGTTCGGATCGCCGATCACGTTGAAATCGACGTCGAAGCGATCGACGGTCTCGGTCAGCATCGAGTGGCCAAACCGGTACACGGTGTGGGCGAACTCGGCGACGATCGAGGCATCGAGGTCAACGTCATAGACCTGGGTCGGTGCGAAAAACAGGTCGACGTTAGGCTGGATGGTCCGGGCAAATTCCTCGAACACCAGATGCTGATACTGCATCTCGGTGCCGAACTTGGCCGCCTGGAACAGGCGTTCGCCATTCCATACCAACGCATCGATCTCCGCCTGATTGACTGGCAACGCGCTCACTGGATTGAGCAGCCACTCGTTCAGGAAAGCCACGTCACCCGAGTCGAGCACAGTGTCTTTGGTTTGCGCGACCAGCCGATTGTGCTCGGAGTGGAAGATCGCATGCACCGCCGTCAGGCCGATGTTCTCGTTGACCCGGCCGTCGCCAGCGATGTAGTGCGCATCCAGCAACTCGTTGTCGTAGGCCAGGTTGGCCCCGGTTTGTGGATTGACCGGCACGTCGTTGCCAGTTTCAGAATCGCCATCAGGCGCGAGCACGCCACCGATGAACACCGGCGCGGCATTGTGGGCAATGTCGACGAGGAACTGGTGACCGGTGCGCACAGCATTGGTCAGGTCAA
This sequence comes from Pseudomonas sp. PDM01, assembly GCF_014852325.1. NCBI lineage: Bacteria > Pseudomonadati > Pseudomonadota > Gammaproteobacteria > Pseudomonadales > Pseudomonadaceae > Pseudomonas > Pseudomonas sp. PDM01. The sequence goes on along the minus strand of NZ_JACVBK010000012.1, from coordinate 14,266 downwards.
TAGGGGCAAGCGGATTACCTTCGACAAGCTCGTCATCCGCCGTACCGCCAAGACCGTCAAGGCCTTTCATCACGACCATCGGGAAGCCGTTCGGCCCCTTGATGAAATTGCCATAGGCATCGGTCGCCAACAGCGGGGCGTTATCGACGTCGGCATCGGTCAGGTGGATACCCAGAATGTCGTTGGCTTGCGCCTTGACCACTTTCCAGGTGGCCATGCCACCGATTTCGCTGTCGTCTGAAGTACCAAACTTGCCATCCGCTCCCAGGTCACGGTTGGTGATCAGCCTGCCCGTCGCGATGGGTCCGTCATCGGTCAGCAGATACCCGCGCAGGAATACCTGATGCGATGGGTGCGAGCTGTAGGTCTGGTTTTGGTCCACGAACGGCGTGGTGGTGTTGGAGTGCTCATGGATGTCATCGGCCGTGCCGAGAACACCATCCGCGCCTGGCTGGTTGGTCGCGCGGGTCAGCACCATGAAGTTAGCGTTGCCGCCTGGCACATACAGCGGATCATCCGGTTGCAGCGGAATGAAGATGGTGCCCGAACCGCCTTTGGTCACCAGGTCCAGACCGTGATCGAAGAACTGCCCGAAGAAGGTCATCCAGGCGTTGAACGGCGCGGACAACCCGGCATCCGGAGCGGTGTTCTCGAACATGTACACATCGTGGTCGTCGCCAGTACCGAACTGACCATCCAGGCCGGGGCTGGCGACTATCCGTACGCCATCCTTGAGCACATCGTCGCTACCCTCCGCGCCGAAGTTGAGCACACCGTCCGCGCCCACGTCGTACGCCGTGGCATATGCCGCCGGGTTGTTCGACGTCTGGTCGACGATCAGATTGCTGATCGTGCGCGGCTGCGAGTCAAACACATTGCCGCTGGTCTGCTGATACGACGATCCCGGAATGGCCGGCGAGCCAGGGCCAAAGAACCCGGCAGGTGCGCCTTCCGCGGGATTGAAGACCGGATCGGTCAAACGCGGGAAGGTGTTATCCGCAGCACCAAACTCGGTGTTGTTGATGCCATTGAGGTTCATCAGGTTGTTGTTCGAGCCATCGACCGCACGCAGGCCCAGCGGCGCGCGGATGTTCGGGATCAGCGAGAGGATGTTCTGACCGTCCGCTTCAGCCTCGGCAATCTTGATCTGATCAAGGATGAAGTTGAGGTCGGAGCGGACCATGTTAAGGCCCGGGCCACCCTCGGTGGCATTGACTACCGGTGTCGGTGCTGTCGGCACGACCGGTGCGCCGGGAACCACGACGCCTGTCGGTTGCGAGAACACCACTTCAGTCGTGCCATGGCCATCCTGGTAGATAGCCTTGACCCGCAGTGACAGCCCGGCAAGATCCGGCGAGACCTTGAAGGAGGTGCCATCGGCACTCTGGAACGCCAGGTCACCCGCAGGCAACAGGATGATGTCTTCGAACACGCCACTACCTGGGTCGGCTTCGAACTGCCAGTAGTAAGACACCGAAGTATTGTTGACGAGACCCTGCGGGTTACCCGCAGTGACGTTGTTGGCATCGCTCACCCCGAGCATGCTCACGGTCAGTGTGTCGCCCACTGTAATGTCGCCGCCGTTGCCATCCGTGACAGTCGGCCTGCCGACCGGTTGTGCGTTCAGCCCCGGTACCAGCACCCGCTGGGTGTCGGCGAATTGCAGGCGCTCGATATGCAGCAGGGTATCGGTGCCGTCGCGACCCGCAACGGTATCCGTCACCGTCCAGACATCGTCCGCCAGGTTGGCCGTGCCACGGGTGTCCTGGGTCACCGTGTACTCGGACTGAAGCCCGGAGAAAATCGCGGTGTCGAACGCCGCCCCGCCCGTCGAGGTGCCGGGCAGGATTTCCCGCACGGCCTTGAGCTGCCCAGGGTTATACGTACGGTCCAGCATGAACGGGATCATATCAGCCATGCTGTCGAAGCTGGCGATCTCGGGGCCGGTATGGTTGACGTCGCCGGGGGCATAAACTGCGATTCTGACGTTGATCCATTTGTCGCCATCGATCAGATCATCGCCGCCGCGGCCCTCGATCAGGTCACTGCCATTGCCACCGAGGATGATGTTGCCCGTGGCAAAGCCGGTGGTCGGCAAGCCGGCATCGGACAGGAACTGCGCCAGTCCGCGGATCAAGTCCACATTGGTCAGTGCACCACCCGTGGCACCACCGTGGTTGAGGATAGTGACCGCATCAACATCATCGCCTTTGAGGACGTCGCCGAAATTCGAACCGGACAAGCCTTCGACCTCGGCGAAACGGTCGAGAATCGAGGCCGGCGAGGCACCGACCGGATTGAACACCCCGGCGTTCTGGTTTGGCGCGTTGCCGTGTGGCTGGGCCAGCGCGGCCAGGGACAAGTCGGCGGTCACGCCGACCTGGTCATTTTTGAAGGTCACCCAGTCGAACCCGGACATGCCGTCCATCTTGTCCTGGGCATCGCTGCCCACAAAGATGTCATCACCACCCTCGCCGATCATTTCATCGAAGCCACCACCGCCGACAAAGATGTCGTTGCCGACCACATCGTCATTGAGCAATGGCGAGAAGTTATCGCCAGGCGCACCGTCCTGGGTGCCCTTCTCGATCCAGTCATCACCTTCGTTGCCAGTCGGTGGCAGGTTGGTCTTGGCACCGAGGATGAAGTCGTCACCCTGACCGCCGAAGGTGGTGCTGATGTCTTCGGTGGTGATGATGAAGTCCTGGCCATCGCCGCCAAGAATCAGGTTGCCCCCGACCGCCATCCTCCCGGCCACGATCACATCGTTACCGGCATTGCCTTCCAGTCGGTTGTCGCCGAACGAGTCGGTGATGATGTCATCGCCTGCGCCGCCCAGAACCGCATCGTTCCCGGCGCCGCCCTCGAGGACATCGTTGCCGCCGTCGCCGTAAACGGTGTCATCACCTTCACCGGAGATGATGATGTCATCGGCGGCGGTGCCGCCGAGGACGACATGATCTTCACCGGTGTAATGCAGAAAATTACTGTCCGTGCCCACGGTGTCGGGGTTGTCGCGGATCACCAGCGGCACGACTTCCACGCCGTTGATCATGATGCCGCCCGTCGGGTCGGCACGACCGCCGACGCCAAGGCCAGTGAACTGATTGGCCTGTGTCACTTCGAGGGTGAACGCCGGTGTCAGGAACACGGTGTTCGACAGGTGGGTGACATCGGTGTTGAGCATGATCAGCTTGGCGAAGGAGTTGTTCTCAAGCTCGGTGCCGAAGTTCAGGCCCGCCGTACGCGACAGGTAGTAGAACCGGTCGCCGTTCTGCAACGCCTCCATCTGGGTTTCAAACACGAAGTTGAACGTCGAGCCGAGCATACCGCCGAACGGCATCTTCTCTTCGGCAAGGCCGCCGACCCAGAAGTCGATGTCGTCGACACCGGTGGTGGTGACGCCATTGACCATGGCGTAGGTGCCCGAGCTGTTAAGGAATGCCAGGCGATCCTCTTCAGTGGCGGTAAAAGTACGCTCATCGGCAGTGCCGGCGTTGATCACCGCGCTGCCGCCAAACACCAGGGCAGCAGCGACCGCACGCATCTCGACCAGCGTATCCACATCGGCCGCAGTCAATGCACCGTGAGTACCGAAGGCCGCGATGAAGTTGACCAGGGATTCGGGGTGTTTGAGGTTTTCCGCCAAGTCAGCCCAACTGATGTACGGCTTGAGCTGGCTGTCGCCGGTTGCCTGGTAAAACTCACGCCGCGCCTCATTCAACGTAGGGATGCCAGTGTCGCGACCACGCGCCAGGTTCAGGGCCGGCAAATCGAGGGGCAGACCCAGCAGATTGTTGCGCAACGCTTCGGTGACGAACTCGTCGATCTCGTTGCCGAGTTGACGGGTCACACCGCGAATGATCGCCCCTGCCGCTTCGTCAGCGGTAGCCCCGCTGCCGGCAAATGCCAGAGGGTTGAGGAAGGCTGCGATCAGACCGAGTTGCGCGTCAGGGTTGTTCGGGTCAGAGAGGACCGGATTGAATTCGGGGTCGAAGCGATCGACAGTCTCGGTCAGCATCGAGTGACCGAAGCGATACACCACGTGGGCGAACTCGGCGAGGATGGCCGGGTTGATCGAAGTGTCATAGCCGTTGGGGGCAAGGAATTCGTCGACCTGCGGCTGAACGGTCCGCGCAAATTCCTCGAACACCAAGTGCTGATACTGCATCTCGGTGCCGAACTTGGCGGCCTGGAACAGCCGTTCGCCATCCCACACCAATCCTGCGATTTCGGCGGGAGTCGTCGGAATTGCCGCGACGTCGTCTGCCAGCCACTCATTGAGAAACGCCAGATCGCCAGAGGCCAGGATGGTTTCCTTGGACTGCTGGACCAGGCGGTTGTGTTCGGAGTGGAACACATGGTGCACAGTGGTCAGGCCGATGTTTTCGTTCGCCCGGCCATCGCCGGCAATGTAGTGAGCGTCGAGCAGCTCGTTGTCGTAGGTCAGGTTGTTGCCGCCCGCGCCCACTGGCTGCGCATTGCCGATTTCGGTGTCACCATCCGCCTGCAAAACCCCGTCGACGAGCACCGGCGCGGCATTGTGCGCGATGTCGTCGAGGAAGCCATGCCCGGTGCTCACGGCGTTGGCCAGACTGATCGGAGCATCCCGGTTGCCTTCGACCAGTTGCGTGATGTCATCCGCCGTACCGGCGATACCGTCTGCGCCGTTGCTGATGCGCATCACCACCTGCGGCATACCGCCCGGGCCACGGATGAAGTTGCCATACGCGTCGGTCGCCAGCAGCGGCACGTTGTGCACATCGGCGTCGGTCAGGTTGATGCCGAGAATGTCACGGGCCTGGGCCTTGACCACTGCCCAGGTCGCCATGCCGCCATTTTCGGCGCCGCCATCATCGGCAGTGCCGAACTCGCCATCGGCGCCCAGATCGCGATTGGTAATCAAGCGCCCGGTTGCAACAGGGTCACCTGCCGCGTTGATGACGTACTCGCGCAGAAATACCTGATGCGAGGGGTGGGAGCTGTAAGTCTGGCTTTGGTCTACGAACGGCGAAGTGGTGTTGAGCTGCCCATCGTCCGTCGTGCCAACAATTCCGTCCGCGCCGGCCGTACGCACGGCCCGTGGCAGCACCATGAAGTTGGTCGGACTGCCCGGCACGAACAACGGATCGTCCGGCTGCAACGGAATAAACACAAAATCGGTAGCGCTCTTGCTGACCAGGTCGAGGCCGTGGTCGAAGAACTGGCCGAAGAAAGTCATCCACGAGTTGAAGCCCGCAGTCAGTCCGGCGTCCGCGGACTGGTTGGGGATGAAGAACACTTGTTTGTCGTCATCCGTGCCGAAGACACCATCGGGGCCTGGGCTGATGACCGGATCGGCACCGCCGTTCGCCGCAACCGCAGCCGGGTTGTTGGCGGTCTGATCAACGATCAGGTTACTGATAATCCGTGGTTGTGGGTCGATCACATCCCCTGTCCCGGAGTATGACGCCAGAAACGAGGGGTCCAGCAGGCGCGGGAAGGCATTGTCCGCAGCGCCAAACTCACTTTGCCCGGTCACCAGGTTGTTGTAGCTGCCATCGACGGTGCGCAGGCCGAAAGGCACCTGACTGTTGGGTAGCAAATCACTGAGGCTGGCGCCGTCGGCATGTGCTTCTGCGATGAAAATCTGTTTGAGGATGAACTCCAGGTCGGACTTGTTGAAATTGGCCATTTTGCTTGCCCTCGATTTCTTTGGTGAAGGGCACGGGACGAAAAGAATCCTCCCGCGCCCAGTCAGGTGCTGGCTTGCGCAGTGTGTAGGTTCATTTTTTTGGCGAGAGCTGACACGGGAAGGCAAAGCCGTTAGTACGGCCCCCGGTATGCGCGCCTGGAATTCGCGGAACTCGCGAAAGAATGGCTCGCTAAGCGATCAGGCAGAGCGAACCCGGGCCCTAGGCGGGCCATGGAAACTTGAGGTCAAGGCGAACTTGCTGAACAGCCCCTTCCCTCTGCAGTAGAACGAAGTGATCGACATGCTGTGCTCCTTCGGAGAACCACTGCCCTTTTCGCTGCCAAAGAGTTGACAGACTTCAGGCGGACGGTTGTCGTCAATGAGTAAGACTAAAGTTGGATAGCAAAAAATTGTCAATTTTACGACGGACAAACCGGACGACCGGTGCTACGCCTCTCAACTCGCTGTTTTTAATGGACTTATAGAAAGATTGACGCACCATTAGAGCGAAATGTTATTTCAGATTGTTTCACCGCGACCTACGCTGCTTGCTACGGGAGCAACGCAGAAATTTGCACGAGATTCGCCCGAGAGCGAACCTGCGTATCGACGGCTACCCACGGGACTAAATCTGTTAGCTGCTGCTCCGCAAGGGCAAACGGCTTTTTGAAGAGGGGGTCAGCCAAATGCACAAGCAGTCGAACTCTCGATCCGAACTGGCTGACGCACTCTTCCGACTTCGTCGTAGTTTTTACTCCCTGGCGGGTTTCAGCGGCGTCATCAACGTCATGATGTTGACGCCAGCCGTTTACATGTTGCAGGTCTATGATCGAGCCTTGGTCAGTCGCAACGTCACAACGTTGACGATGCTGACCGTTCTGGTGATAGGCCTGTTCTTGCTGATGTCCACGCTTGAAATGTTCCGCACCCGTGTGCTGATCCGGGTCGGCAACTGCCTCGACATGGACCTCAATCGACGCATTTTCACCGCCGCATTCGAGCGCAACCTGAACCGCGCCGGAGGCAATCCGGCCCAGGCCCTGCAGGATCTCGCGCAGGTGCGCCAGTTCCTCACCGGCAACAGCCTGTTCGCGTTCTTTGATGCGCCATGGACGCCGATCTACCTGCTGGTCGCCTACCTGATCCACCCGCTGCTCGGACTGGTCACGCTCATCGGCTCGCTGATTCTGATGGGCCTGGCTTACCTCACCGAGAAAGCGACGCAAAAGCCGCTGGCCGAAGCCAATCAGGCCGCCCTCTCCTCCGCCACCTACGCCAACAACAACCTGCGCAACGCCGAGGTCATCGAGGCCATGGGCATGCTGCCGTCGATCGGCAAGCGCTGGTACCAAAGCCATTTGCGCATTCTGGAAATGCAGACCCTGGCCTCAGACCGGGCCGCCCTGATCAGCAGCACCGGGCGCTTCGTGCGTATCACCTTGCAATCGCTGATCCTCGGCGCCGGTGCGCTGCTGGCGATCGAAGGCAAGATCACCCCCGGGATGATGATTGCCTGCTCGATCCTTACCGGTCGTGCGCTGGGCCCGGTGGAACAAGTCATCGCGTCATGGAAGCAACTGCTTGGCTGCCGTTCGGCCTGGGGCCGGTTGAATGAAATGCTCAACGACTTTCCGCGCCGGCCACCGAGCATGTCGCTGCAACGCCCGCTGGGCATGCTGGCGGTGGAGAATGTGTACGCCGGCTCCCCCGGCACCAACAACACGATTCTGCGCGGGGTGAGCTTCAACCTTTCCCCCGGCGAAAGCCTTGGCATTATCGGCCCATCCGCCTCGGGCAAATCCACCCTCGCCCGCCTGCTGGTCGGCGTCTGGCCGGCACAGGCCGGCAAGGTGCGCCTCGACGGCGCGGACATATTCACCTGGAACAAAGGCGAACTTGGCCCCTGGCTCGGTTACCTGCCACAGGACGTGGAGCTGTTCGAAGGCACCATCGCCGACAACATTGCGCGCTTTGGCGAAGTGGACAGCGACGCGGTCATCCGCGCCGCCAGAACGACGGGCGTGCACGAGATGATCCTGCGTTTTGCGCAAGGTTATGAGACCCGCCTGGGCACCGATGGCAGCCCGCTTTCCGGTGGCCAGAAGCAACGCATCGCCTTGGCCCGCGCGCTGTATGGAGACCCCAATCTGATTGTGCTCGATGAGCCGAACGCCAACCTCGACGACGTCGGTGAAAAGGCGTTGGTCGATGCACTGGCCCAACTCAAAGACCGTGGCGCCACCGTCATTCTGATTTCCCACCGTCCCAATGTGCTCTGCGCCGTCGACAAGGTGCTGATGCTGCGTGACGGCGGCGTGCAGATGCTCGGCACTCGCGACGAAGTATTCGCAGCGCTGCGCAAGGCGAGTGTGATGCCTGCAGGCGCGTCGACTCCGCTGGCCTCCGTCAAAACGCGGGAGTGACCGATCATGCAAATGAGCCAACACACCGAGATGATTCACGTCGATCCCAGGAACGATGTAGATCTGGACGTCGCCAAACCTGTGCGCAGGGGCCTGTGGCTGGTGCTCGCCGGCTTCGGCGGCTTCCTACTGTGGTCGTGGCTGGCGCCGCTGGATGCCGGCGTGGTAGCGACAGGCACGGTAAAAGTCACCAGCAATCGCAAAGCCGTGCAGCATCTGAGCGGCGGCACCGTGGAGGCCATTCTTGTCCGCGAAGGCGATTCCGTGAAAAAAGGCCAGGAGGTGGTCCGCCTCGATTCGCTGCGCGCCCTTGCCGAACAGGGTGCGGTCAGCGCCCAGTACATCGTCAGCAAGACCGTGGAAAACCGCCTGGAAGCGGAACGTGACAACCTCGACGTAGTGAACTTCGATCCCGAACTGTTCAAGCGCTTCGGGAATGACCACCGCCTGCTGGCTGCCATGGATCTGCAGCAACGCCTGCTGAACACCCGACGCGCCGGCCTCGCTGGCGAAATCAGCATCCTGCAGGAAAACCTCGCGGCGTCGGCGGTGCAGCTCAAGGGCCTGCAACAGGTCTATGGCGCCCGCGCTTCGCAGATCAACTTCCTCAACCAGGAACTGAAAGGCACCCGCGTGCTGGCTGCCGAAGGCTATGTGCCGCGCAACCGCCTGCTGGAGCTGGAGCGCAGCAATGCCGACCTCTCCGCCGGCCAGGCCGAGAACCTCAACAACATCGCTCGCGTGCGTAGCCAGACCACCGAAATCAAGCTGCGCATCCTGCAGCGCCAGCACGATTACCTGAAGGAAGTCGAATCGCAGCTCACCGACACCGCCAAGGAAAACACCACCCTGGCCGACCGTTTGCGTGCGCTGGACTATGAAGTGACCCACACGGTGATTCGATCGCCCATCGATGGCATGGTCCAGTCCCTGAGCATTGCGACTGTCGGCGGGATCATCCAGCCCGGCTTCAAGATCATGGAAATCGTTCCGGACAACGAGCCGCTGCAGGTCGACGCGATGATTCCCGTGCAGGCCATCGACAAGATGGTTCCCGGCCTCGCCGTGGACATTGCCTTCCCGGCCTTCAACCATGCCCAGACGCCCAACATCCCCGGCCGCGTGAAGACCGTTTCCGCCGACCGCCTGATGGACGAGGAAAGCAAGCAACCGTTCTATCTGGCTCAGGTAGAGGTCACACCCGATGGCATGAACCTGCTTGGCAGCAATCACATTCGTCCCGGCATGCCCGCCAGCGTCACCATCAAAACTGGCGAGCGCAACATGATGAGCTATCTTCTGAAACCAATGCTCGACCGTGTTGACAGCTCTTTCAAGGAACAATGAAATGGACCGTCATTGCCTGTTCGCCTGCCTGCTATCGCTGTCTCTGCCTGCCAGCGCCATTGACCTCAAACAAGCGTGGGATCTGTTGCAGTACCAAGGCCCCATCTATCGCGCTGCCGTGCATGAAAAGGAGGCCGGCCTGGAAAACCGCGCCATCGGCCAGGCCGGTCTGCTGCCGCAGATCAGTGCCTCGGCCTACGACAACAAGGTCAATGGCACCCAGCGCCAGAGCGGCATCGAGAGGGATCTGGACTACGACTCCAAGGGCGCCAACGTGCGCTTGCGCCAGCCGCTGTTCAACAAACAGAAAATGGCCGAGTACCGCCAGGGTAAACAGCGTGCCGACTACAGCGTCGCGGTGTTCGATGCCAAGAGTCAGGACGCCGCGGTGCGCCTCGCCGAAAGCTATTTCGACGTGCTGCTGGCCAGCGAAACCATCGTCCTCGCCAAGTCCAAGCTGAACGCCTTCGAGGAGCAACTCGCTTCGGCGAAACGGCGCATGGAGCTGGGGGCCGGCACCGTCACCGACATCGACGAGTCGATCGCTCGCCGCGACCTTGCCGATGCCGAGCTGATCGAAGCGCAGGACAACCTGATCAATGCGCGCCGCAAGCTTGAGGAGTACATCGGAGAAACCCCAGAATCGTTGACCACCTTGCGTCCGACTTTCGATACGCCACCGCTGCTGCCGAGCAACCTGCAGGACTGGTTGGTCAAGGCTCAGACCGACAGCCCGCTGATCCATGCGCGCCGTCATAGCAGCGACCTTGCTGAAGAAGAAGTGAAGCGCGTCAAGGCGGGCCACTGGCCGACACTGGATTTCGTTGCCGGCTACACCGCGGGCGATAGCCAATCCATCTCCGAGCTGAATCAACGCAACCGCTACGGCTCAATCGGGCTGGAAGTCAATTTCCCGCTGTACAACGGTGGCGGCACCAGCGCGCTGGCACGCCAGGCCAGTTCCAATAGTTCCAAGGCCCTGGACGAACTCGACGCCACGCGACAGGAAGTCATCTCCGGAACGACCCGCGAGTATGCCGGCGTACAGAGCGGCGCCAAACGTATTCACGCCCTGGAGCGGGCCGTAGAGTCCAACGAACGCTCACTGCTGTCCACACGCAAGGGTTTCAAGGAAGGAGGCACCAGCACCAACTCGGACGTCCTCAATGCCGAAGAACTGCTCTTCGTTGCACGCCACGATCTGTTCGAGGCGAAGCTGCGTTACTTGATGTCGCGCCTGCGCCTGGCCTCTTCGGTGGGCAGCCTGGGCGACGACGACATCGATCACATCAACGACTACCTCGGCCCGGAGCTGTTGGTCACCAATTGAATTGGCGTCCAGGTGAACAGGCGTCATGGCAACTGATTGGGTGATGACGCCGCCCCCGCCAGGAAAATCTGAAGAACGAAAACAAACGCAGCCACTCGCCGCCCTAAAGGTTTTGACGGTCAAGCCGATTCAAATGGTCTTGATATAGGGCGCTAAGGAGCTGTTTGCCGTGAGTATTGTATTTCGCCTGACGGGCGCCGTTTTTGCCGTGTCCCTCACGGGTTGTGCCCTGCAAGGCAACGGGATGGCCGATTACTACAAGCGGATGTCTGCCGAGCGCCTCGTACAAAATCAAGCCATGATGACCCGGATACAAGCCCGGCCTTTGCCATTGGATACCACGCTGAGACTCGACCAAACGGCCATGGTGATGGTTAACGTGCCGGCCGAAGGCGCCGCGCCGGCCACCCAGGCCCGGCTTTTCGCTGGCTGCAATTTGTCGACTTTAGCCATGGATTATCGACGCGAAAAGGACTGGAGCAGCCCTTACGTCCTACCAGCAGACCCAGCGCGCAACATCGCCCAGCAGATGTGCCAGGCAGTCCGGAACAGTGCCTGGAAGCAGTTGCCCGGCGAAACCGAAGACGTCTTGTTACTAGACCCAGGCACACTGGCCATAGAGAACTCGCGGCGTTCGATATGGGCGGGCATCGACTATGGCCGCACCCGCCTGGATGAAAGCGAAGGCAAGCCCTATGGCCGCCAGTTCGAGCGTATCGAAGTCGACTGTACGACCCGACAGGCCAGCACCCGCTTGGCTTATCGCCTGGGCGAGGACATTTTGCTGCCACCGCCCGTTCAGCCGCTTGATAGCGCCCTGGACAAAGAACAACGCGCCCGACTGATTGGCACCGTGTGCGCCGAACCCGCCAACATGGCGCAACTCGCCACGCCAGTCATCCGGAAAAAATTGCCGCCGAACATGCTGACGCCAGAGGCTTCGGCACCACTCTTGGCACAGGTAAGCGCACTGCCACAGGGACAACCGACCCACACACTCAGTCATTTGCAATTCACTTACAACGCCTCCTCCCCACTGGTGCCGCGCGCCGTGATCAACGACCATCCAATGGACTTGTATCTGCAACCGGGCCCGGCTCGCGGGATCTGGCGCGAGCAGGCAACGGGAGCGTTAGGCAGCGAGAGCGTGAGACTGCGCTGGCGCGGGATGATCGAACTTGCAGCAACGAGCCGATCTCAGATCGCGGGCAAAACCGACCAGCGAAGCAACCTTGCAGACATCGACCTGGATGGCGATTGGCAAAACCTGAAACCCGGGAGCGATATCGCCTACAGCAAAAAATTTACTGACAGCGCTGGCAAAACTTTCGTGCAGAAATTTGAGTGTTCGGTGGGTGAATCCTTCCCTGCTACACAAACAGTTGCCTCGTTGCAGGGACTGGCGCGCAAGGTTACATGCGTCACCGATAGCGCACTGAAGACAAGCAATGCGTACCTCTATCTGGAGGCCTATGACCTGTTCGTGGAAACCTCCGAGACTTCAACGCTCCTGGTTCAGGTCAACACGCTCAAGGCAGCAGAGTAGCGTGCAACCCCGGGCGTAGAGTTTGTCGATTGGCGCGAAAGAACTCGGCACAAGACCACGTTGCCTGCCGACGCGCCAATGCCTTTACCTGAGCAGCCACTAATCGTAGAACGGCTCAACCAACGCCCGGCTGCCGACAAAAAAGCTATCGGCGACCAGTCGCAGCGGCTGGAGATCCAGGTCACTGGCCTTGTCGCCAATCAGTTGTTGAAAATGTCGATACACCGCCGCGTACTCGCCCTCCTCCGATACGGCCTGGCGCACGCCGTCGATACTCAAGAGTGCGCCGCCGTTGTCCAGTCGCAGGATGCCTTCGGCGCAGCGAATCTCGATGCTCCAGAGTTCGTCATGGCCGTGGTCGAAATCGAACTCCGCGCGGACATCGAGGTGGCGCGCGTCGGACATTTTGATGGACGCGGCGATAGGCGACTGGCAGTTGTCGGGGACGCGCAGTTCGGCGGACTCGACAAACAGCGACAGTGGCAGCAGATGAGTTGCAATCGACAAGGCATTGATGCCGGGATCGAAGACGCCCAGGCCGCCGGGTTGCCAGATCCACGCCTGGCCGGGGTGCCACTTGCGCACGTCTTCCTTCCAGTCGATCTGTACGCTTTGCAGGGTGCGGGTGGCCAGCCAGTCACGAGCGGCGTCAATGCCGGGCGCGTAGCGTGAATGCCAGGCGAACAGACCGCTGACGCCTTGCTCTGCAACCTGATTCACCAACGCCATCGCTTCGCCCAACGTGGCGCACGGAGGTTTTTCGACCAGTATGTGTTTACCTGCGGCCAGCGCTTGTTGCACCAGTGCGAATCGTCCTTGCGGCGGTGTGCAAAACGCAATCGCATCCACAGGCGGGCCGTTTTCGAGCAGCTCGCCCAGGGACTGAAAGTTCTCTACGCCGGCGCAGGGTTGCCCTTGCGTTGCGACAGCGACCAACTGGAACGCGGGGTTGGCGTTGATCGCTGGAACGTGTTGATCCTGGGCAATCTTGCCGTAGCCCACCAGACCGAGACGGATCGGTTGCATTAATGACTCCTGTTTTTTTTCTTGTCATGGGAAGCGAATCGACAAGACTACGTTTGTATAGCGGGGAAGTCATTGATGACGTGCTGACGTTTCGTGAACGCTACCTTTCAGTCAGCCCCTCCCCGCACAAACCGCCTGACCTCGGCCTGTATGGCATAAGCCGGCGCCTCCACCGCATTGAAATCCTGTGTATACCGCTGGGCAAATCCATCGACTCCCCACTCCTGAAACTGCTGCACATGCTTGAGTTCGTGAGCCCAGAGCGCGACATCCTGCTCTGCGGTTTGAGCGTCCCGGAAGAGAATGATGTCGATCAGCGTCACAGCTCCGACATCGGGGTTTTGCAGCATGGCAGTGGCGGCACTGAACTGACCGTTGTCGCTGACTTTATAGCCCGCGGCATCGAGGACACCGGGCTCGTACCAGCGCAGCAGTTGCTCGCGGATGTGCGGTGGGATGGGTTGGATGCTGGTGTTGACTACTTCAGCGTGGGCTTGGGTCAGCCACAGCGCCAGGGCAGGTGCAGCGATCTGGTAGACACCATCAGGCACGGGGCCAAGCACCTGTCCCAGGTCTGGCAGGCAGATGCAGTCGTCCAGGCAAACTTGCTTCTCGCCAGCTGGGCAGGCGCCGGGCTGGGCTGGCACTTCAAGCGTGAGACAAAGAACAAACAGCGCCACCAGGCGCGTGATGATGGGCGGCATTGTGACCTCCAGGGACGGAAGCAGCGCGAACAGTGGGCCATAGCTGATCGACAACCTGCAAAGCTTTAGCGTATCCCTAAATTTCTTTGCGCCACTTTCCTGCGGGCAAAACAAAACCCCAACTGCTTTCGCAATTGGGGTTTCGGAATTTAATCTTGACGATGACCTACTCTCACATGGGGAAACCCCACACTACCATCGGCGATGCATCGTTTC